>JAJYTE010000038.1 GCA_021793215.1 Bacillota bacterium | reverse complement strand
GCGGGTCGAGGTGACGGCGACGGCCGCGAACGCCTCGTTGATCTCGACGAGCGAGAGGTCCTTCGCCGTGAGGCCGGCCTTCTGGAGGGCGACCTGCGCGGAGAGCGCCGGAACGGTCGCGAGGTAGGGCGGCTCCTGGGACACCTGGCCGCTGCTGAGGATCGTCGCGAGCGGCCGCAGGGCCCGGCGCTGCGCCTCCTCCTTCGACATGAGCAGGATCGCCGAGCCGCCGTCGTTCAGGCCCGGCGCGTTGCCCGCGGTGACGTCGAGGCTCGGGTCGAAGGCGGGCCGGAGCTGCGCGAGCTTCTCCCGCGTCGAGTCGGGCCGGGGGCCCTCGTCGCGCAGGAGTTCCGACTTGCCGTAATGTACGCCCACGACTTCGTCGTCGAGGCGCCCTGCCTCCATCGCCGCCTTCGCGCGCGTCTGCGAGCGGTAGGACCAGTCATCCTGGTCCTCGCGCGTGACGCCGAGCTCCTTCGCGACGTTGCCGCCGTGGACGCCCATGTGGCAATCCGAGAACGGGCACCAGAGCCCGTCGTGCACCACGGAGTCGACGACTTCACCGTTGCCCATGCGGTAGCCGTAGCGGGCGTTCTCCAGAAGGTACGGCGCGCGTGACATGTTCTCCATGCCGCCCGCGAGGACGATCTTCGCGTCGCCCAGGCGGATCATCATGTCGGCGAGGTTCGCCGCGCGCAGGGACGAAGCGCAAACCTTGTTGATCGTGTCCGACGGCAACTCCGGCGGCAGTCCGGCGCGGATCGTCGCCTGGCGCGAGGGGATCTGGCCCGCCCCGGCCTGCACGACCATGCCCATGTAGGCGTAGTCGATCTCCGCACCGGAGACGTCGGCGCGCTCCACGACCGCGCGGATGGCCTGCGCCCCGAGTTCGACGGCGGGGACGTCTCTCAGCGCGCCTCCGAACTTCCCGAACGGTGTGCGGGCCGCAGCGACCACAACGGTTTCCGACATCAGGACCGCCCCTTTCGCGATGCACTCATTCGTCCACGACGCGGATCTCCGCGCCGAGGGCGCCGAGCTTCTCCACCAGGTGTTCGTACCCACGCTCGACGTGGCGGACGCCCGCCACCTCGGTGCGCCCTTGGGACGCCAGTCCCGCGATGACGAGGGCCGCCCCTCCGCGGATGTCGTTCGCGGACACGGGCGCCCCTGTGAGGAGGTTCGTTCCGCGGACGAGGGCCGTGTTGTGCTCGATCTTGATCTTCGCACCGAGGCGCATGAGTTCGTTCGCGTAGGCGAACCGGTTGTCGAAGATGGTCTCCTCGACGACGGACACCCCGTCCGCGAGGCAGAGCGCGGCGACGATCTGGGGCTGCAGGTCGGTGGGGAAGCCGGGGTGCGGCAGCGTCTGGATGTCGATCGCGGTCAGGCGCTCCGGGGCATCGATGGTGATCGAGTCGAAGTCTGCGTCCACCTTCGCCCCCATCGCCTGCAGCTTCGCGACCAGCGTGCGCATGTGCTCGGGGATGACCGGTCCGACCGTGACGCGTCCACCGGTCGCGGCGGCCGCCAAGAGGAAGGTGCCCGCCTCGATGCGGTCCGGGATCACCTCGTGGCGGATGCCGCGGAGCTTCTCGACGCCCTCGATGCGGATCGTGTCGGTGCCCGCACCGCGCACGCGCCCGCCCATGGCGTTGATCAGGTTCGCGAGGTCGACGATCTCCGGCTCCTGGGCCGCGTTGTCGAGAACCGTGGTGCCGAGGCCGAGCGAGGCGGCGATCATCAGGTTGCAGGTCGTGCCGTGCGAGCGCCGCTCCACGTAGAAGCGGTTGCCCTGCAGGCCCTGCGGCGTCTCGGCGATCATCGCGCCGTGCTCGACCCAGGCGCGCGCGCCGAGCGCCTCGAAGCCGCGCAGGTGGAAGTCCACAGGACGCGCGCCGATGTCGCAGCCGCCGGGCACGGCCACCTCCGCCCTGCCGAGACGGGCGAGCAGCAGGCCGACGATGTAGGTTGAGCCGCGTAAGCGGGCCGCGCGCTCGTAGGGCGCGACGTGGTTCGAAAGCTTCGTACCGTCGACGCGCAGCGTGCTCGGCCCGATGAACTCCGCCTTCGCGCCAAGGGCGTTCAGGATCTCGATCAGGTCGAGGATGTCGGTGTAACTCGGGATGTTCTCGAGAATGCACTCGCCTTCCGCGGCGAGGGCCGCGGCGCAGATGATCGGCAGCGCGGAGTTCTTGGCGCCATTCACCGGCACGGTGCCGATCAGGCGGTTGCCTCCCTCGATCTGGTACAGAGACAACGTTCGCATCTCCCTACCGCTGGTAGTTCGGCGGCTCCTTCGTGATGTCCACGTCGTGGGGGTGACTCTCGCGCAGACCCGCATTGGTGATCTGGATGAACTCGGTGACCGTGCGCAGCTGCTCGACGCTGTCTACTCCGAGGTAGCCCATGCCGGCCCGCAGTCCGCCGATCGCCTGGAAGATCGTCTCGGACAGCGGTCCGCGGTAGGGAACGCGACCCTCGATACCCTCTGGCACGAGCTTGCGCTGGCCCTCCTGGAAGTAGCGATCGCTCGATCCGGCGCGCATCGCGCCGAGTGAGCCCATGCCGCGGTAGACTTTGAAGCTGCGGCCCATGAAGATCTCCATCTCGCCCGGGCTCTCGTCGGTGCCTGCGAGCATCGACCCCAACATCACGCTATGCGCGCCTGCGGCCAGCGCCTTCGTGATGTCGCCGGAAGCCCGGATGCCGCCGTCGGCGATGACCGGCACATCCTCCGCCGCAGCCGCCTCGACGCAGTCGAGGATCGCGGTGACTTGCGGTACGCCGATGCCCGCGACGACGCGAGTGGTGCAGTTGTGCACGGCGACGCGGTTGGCGACGTAGCTCTCGTCCTCTTCCACTTCCAGATTGTAGACGAAGAGTTCCTCACGCGTGACGCGGATGTCGCGGATGGTCGTATAGGTGCCGTCCTTGCCGTGCCACATCCCCTGCTGACGCAGCGCGCGCGGGGGTTCTCCGACCTTGTGCGCGAGCTCGGGGAATTCCTCAAGGAACCTCCCAACTTGGGCGCCCGAGATGCGCACGGTGTAGGTCGCGTGCCAGTTTGAGCGTTTCGCTTCCGTCCGTTGGACGCTGGGCGTGTACCCGAGGCGCATCAGCACGTCGGCGACCTGGCTTGCGAGGCTCGGCGACGTCGTCTTGTAGGAAACGCGTCCGCGCTCATGGAGTGTGCCGTCGCCACGTATCGCACCGATCAGAAACTCGCGCAGGAGTTCCGGTGTCTGGTCCAGCACCTCCCGGGGAACGCGCTTCTCGCTCGCGTGGCCCGGTATAAGGGTGGAGAAGAACGTTGCGAGTGCGTGGCTGCTGACGACCACGGTGACGCCTTTGCCCCTCTGACTGTGCACCATGCTGGTGCCGTGATAGTCGAACACATCCCCGATAAGGCGTGCTACGTCCTCGTGGTATTCCTTCTCGTCTTCATGAAAGGTGAAGCGAAGTTGGCGGCTCTCGTGCGCCCCCGCGCAGTGCCCTTCGGCCGCGTAGTAGCCGAGCAGGCGCATCAGCCGTCCATCCAACCGCACCTTTCGGCGGACATGGTGCAGCGGGCGCGGCGGGATATAGTCGACGGAGTCCAGGTATTCCGCGACTGCGACTTGCAGCGCATCCTGCAAGCGGCGCTCTTGGCGGACAATGTCGCCGACCACTCGCGCCGTCGTCCCGTAGCGCTCCGCGCTCTTGGCGTACGTTTCCACATTGGGATTCGCAGACGGCTTGCGCGCGATGAGCCACTCGTCTTCCGACTGATCGTTCGGCACGTAGAAACGGAGGTCGTACTCCACTTCCAGCGGGCGCACCAGGCGATGGGGCATGACGAGAACGTCCTTGGGCATGAGACTGCCCGCTTCGACCCAGTCGACACCGTGGTTGTGCTTCGGCTTGTCGAAGAAGTAGCGACCGCCGAAATGACGACGCTGGGCGAGCGGCGCGTCGAAGTGCATCGCGTAGAACGGGTGGTTCGGCGTGATGCGCAGCGTGCGCGGGGAACCGTTGATGTCTATGTTGAGCACGGGTCCGACGTAGCGCCGCCGGTAGACCCGGTGCACCTCGCGCACGTTGCCGAGATGCGTGACGACGTGGTCACCCGGCATCACCTGAGAGATGGGCTTGACGCCGCCGTTCCCCATGAGAATCTCCGTCTCGCCGTCAACGCAAATCGATCCGGGTCCCACGCCCGCCTTGACGGCATCGGCACCCGCCTTGATCAGCGCCTTGGTGCCTGCCGCAGTCGCGACGTTCCCAGCGACCAGTTGGACCTTCGGAAAGAGACCCTTGATCATCTCGACGGCGTCGAGCACGTTCTTCGAGTGGCCGTGGGCCGTGTCGAGCACGAGGCAGTCGACGCCGGCGTCGACGAGCGCCTTCGCGCGCTCTTTGTTCTCCTTGCTCACCCCGATCGCCGCGGCCACCAGGAGCCGCCCCTTGGCGTCCTTCGCCGAGTTCGGGAACTTCTGGGCCTTCTCAATGTCCTTGATCGTAATGAGACCGCGCAGGTGATACTCCTCGTCCACGAGGGGAAGCTTCTCGATGCGGTACTTGGCCATGACCGCCTTCGCCTCGGCGAGGGTTGTCCCGACCGGCGCCGTGACGAGGCCTTCGCTGGTCATCGCTTGCTGCAGCGGGCGGTCGAGGTCCTCCTCGAAGCGAAGGTCCCGGTTCGTGATGATGCCGACGAGTCGTTCGCCTTCGATAATGGGAACGCCCGAGATGCGGTACTTCGCCATCATCTCGAGCGCGTCACGAATTGTGTGGTCGCGGGTCAGAAAGATCGGGTGCCAGATCACGCCGTGCTCAGACCGCTTGACCTTGTCCACCTCGACCGCCTGCTGCTCGATCGTCAGGTTCTTATGGATGACCCCGATGCCGCCCTCGCGTGCCATCGCGATCGCCATGCGCGACTCGGTGACGGTGTCCATGCCGGCCGAGACGATCGGTATGTTGAGGTTCAACCGCCGCGTGAAGCGCGTGGCAGTATCCACGTCGCTCGGCAGAACTGCCGAGTGCGCGGGCACCAAGAGCACATCGTCGAACGTCAGCCCCGTACGCACTACCTTCTGGGCTGCCACTAGCTAGATCCTCCCCTAGAATCGCTTACGATAGCATAGCACGGGTGCATATGTCGAACAACCGAGGGCACCTGGAGACGAAAAGGCTAGGCAAATGGCGTGCCCCGCTGGATACGCGAGCGCAGAAAGAGGAGCGGAGCCTTCGCCGGCCCCGCCCCTGTCTCGTCTCTACGCTTCGGCCTATAGCGTTCCCGTCGCGCGGGCAGGCCGCTTCTTGTCGGCGTCCGAGACGACGGCCGCCCCCACGTCGAGCGCGAGCCGGTAGACGTCACCCGCGCCCATCACCAGCACCAGGTCGCCCGGCTGCAGGTGCGCCGTCAGCCACGCGTGCGCATCGCCCAGCCCTCCCGCGTGGGTGACCGACTGCCCGCCGCGGCGCATCTCCTCGGCGAGCCGCGCCGACGAGACGTTCGGGATCGGCTGTTCGCCGGGCGGGGCGTAGATGTCGAGCAGCACGACCTCGTCGGCCGCGCGGAACGCCCCGGGGAACTCCGTGAAGAGGAGTTTCGTGCGCGCGAAGCGTTGCGGCTGGAACACGCCGATCAGCCGCTTTGGGTGCAGTTCGCGCGCCGCCTCCAGCACAGCGGCGATCTCGGTCGGGTGGTGGGCGTAGTCGCTGACGACGGTGACACCGCCGCCCTCCCCGACGACCTCGAAGCGGCGGGCCGCGTTGCGGAAGCGCGAAAGCGTTCGGGCCATCGTAGCGAACGGCACGCCCAGGTGGTGCCCGACCGCGATCGCCGCGAGCGCGTTGCGCACGTTGTGGCGTCCGGGGACCGGAAGTTCCAGGCGTCCCATCGGGCCGTCCGGCCCGTGCACCGTGAAGCGGTGGCCTCCGCTAGTTCGCTGCGTGAGGCGCAGGGCGCGGTAGTCGCTGCCGCGTCCCAGCCCGTAGGTCAGGTGGTGCGCCGCGGCGCCCTTGGCGAGCGGTCCGATCAGCGGCGCGTCATGGCAGGTCAAGATGAGGCCATGGGCGCCCTGCAGGAACTGCCGGTAGGCGTGCAGCACATTCTCGAAGCTCCCGCCGTAGTGGTCGAGGTGCTCCGGTTCAGCGTTCGTGAGCACCGCGATCTCCGGTCGGTAGCGCAGGAAGGAGCCGTCGCTCTCGTCGGCCTCCGCGACGATGTACCGCCCATGGCCGATCCGCGCGTTGCCGCCCATCCACTCGAGTTCGCCCCCGACCACGACGCTCGGGTCGAGTCCGCCCTCGATCATGATTGCCGCGATCATCGACGTCGTGGTCGTCTTGCCGTGTGTTCCGGTGACGCAGATCCCGCGCCCGTCCGCCAGGATCTCGGCCAGCATCTCCGAGCGATGGACGACAGGCACTCCGCGCGCCCGCGCGGCTGCGAGCTCGACGTTGTCGGGCGGAACGTCCGTCGAGTAGACGACCTTGTCCGCTCCCTCCTGGTTCGCCGACGCGTGGCCGTAGACGATCTCCACCCCGATCTCCTCGAGACGCGCCGTGCGCGAAGAGGGGCGCAGGTCCGATCCCGTGACATGGACGCCCTGGCCGTGCAGGACGAAGGCGATCGCACTCATGCCGTAGCCACCGATGCCCACGAAGTGCACGCGCAAGCTGCCACTCCTCTCGCCAGGGACGTTCGCCGCCTAGAGGGCGCATCCTGGCTTGCCCTAGTCTCGCCCCGGAGGCTCCCCGAGAAGACGCATATACTCCTTGGCAAGCGCCTGGTAGTGCTCGGCAGAGAGGCGCAGGCGCGCCGCGTCCCCCGCCGAGAGCGGACGCAGGATGCGCGCCGGTACTCCCGCCGCGAGCATGCCCGGCGGGACTTCCTTCCCCTCCGGCAGCACCGCGCCGGCCGCGAGGATCGACCCTTCGCCGAGCCTGGATCCGTTCAGAAGCGTCGCACCCATCCCGACGAGCGCGAGGTTCCCCACCGTCGCACCGTGGACGGTGGCGCGGTGCCCGACCGTGACGTCCTCCCCGATACGCACGGGGAAACCCGGGTCCGCGTGGCAGACCGCACCGTCCTGGACGTTGCTGCGCGCGCCGACGAAGACGTCCTCCGCATCGGCGCGCAGGACCGCCGAGAACCAGATGGACGCTCCCTCCGCAATGTGCACCCGACCGATCACGTCGGCCGACGGCGCCACGAAGACGCCTTCCGATATCTGCGGCTGAAACTCGCGGTACGGGTGGATCGCCAACGGCCGCTCGCCTCCTCGGTGAGCCTCGCGGGCACGCCGAACGCCCTGCCGCCCGCGGGGATGTCGCGCGTCACCAGAGCGCCGGCGCCGACCTGGGCTCCCGCACCGATCCGCACCCCTGCGAGCACCGTCGCGTTGGCCCCGACGAGGGCCCCGTCCCCGATCTCCACCGCCCCGACGTAGACGCCGTCCGGGCGAAACTCATGAGTCAATATGGTCACATTGTAGCCGATGATCGCGCCCTTGCCGATGGAGATCAGATCGGGTCGGAAGATGTCGAACGTCGCACCGAGGCCGACCGCCGCGAACGAGCCGATCCTGCAGCCCAGCATGCGCAGCATGCCGTTCTTGAGACCGGGCCATGGGACGTAGCGCCCGAGGAAGATCACGCATGCGCTGGCCATCGGGCGCAGGAGCCCGAAGACCTTGGTCCACTCGTACATCGGATGCTCGCATGGCGTCTCAATCCGCTGGAGTCTTCGCATGCTGGTAGGTTTCCCCGGAGGGGGCGAAGGTCGCGGCGAATCTTGGTACGTCAGCCCTCTTGGTCCGCACTGCGCGCCGGTGCTGCCACAAGGTCCTGGAACCAGAAGCCGTCGCGCAGCACCGCCGCTCCCCTCTGCACGGGGATGGGCCGGGAGAAGACGGGGCCTTCCCAGACGAAGCTGTGAAACTCCCCCCGCTCACCGCACGGATCCACCGAACTCGGCAGATCCCGCAGCAGCGCATGATCGTACTCCCTGCCGACGAAGTCCGCGGCCAGTTGCCTCGGATCGACCGTCACGAGGATCGCGCGGAATCCACGGTCGATGAAGGACCGCGCCAGTTGGGTCGTGTCCTCCCCCCACAGCGGGAAGATCGCCTGCAATCCTTCCTTCGCAAGCCGCGAGACCCGGTACTCGCGCACGTCCTCGAGGAAGAGGTCGCCGAACGCGAAGCGGTGCACGCCGTCTACCGCGAGCGAACGTACCGCCTGGCCCATGCGCGCCTCGTACACCTCGTTCGGGCACTCCCTGGGAATGCGCACTTCGACGAGCGGTAGTCCCGCCGCATCCGCCTGTCTTTGCAGGAGGTCCCTGCGAACGCCGTGCATGCTGATACGCTCGAAACCTTCCGTGACCGTCGTGAGCAGGCAGCGCACATCTTGCCCTCGCTCCCGCAGGGCGCCAAGCGCCATCGCGCTGTCCTTGCCGCCGCTCCAGGACAGGGCGACCGGTGAGAGATCCTCCAATCCGCTCCTCCTTGCCGACATGCCGACGTGGGCAGGCTACTAAACACCGGTCTGACGTCAAGATTCCACGGACGTCGCTGCAACCCTCGAACGCTGATGCCTTTCAAGGCAGAGCGGTGCCGCGGTTCCCCACGGGCACCCCACCTTCTCCGCCGTGAACTCGAAGCACGCGACAACGCACGACGTTCACGGGGTTCGACGCCACGATGCGTGAGGCGGCATAGGAGCACTCGCCCGAGCACTCCAGATCCGAGCGGAGGAAAAGGGTCGCAGAGGCCGTCGAGCAGGCGATCTGTAGCGCCGTGGAGCGCCGGGAGATCCGCGCGACCGACACGGTACTGGTTGCGCACGCGTACCTGGCCCTTCGGAGGGTCTCTCAGGCGGTCGACGCGGACGGCAGGCGCCGCTTCCCCGGCGGTCGAACACGGCGGATCTACTGATCGCCTCGCTCTGGGACGGCGTCGCGGCCTCGCCGCAGCCGCTCCGAGAACGGACGGACGAACGCACCTTGAGGCCTGCGCCCGCTTCTCCCGACGCGCCAAACGCTCTACGGCTTGAAGGGGTGGATCACCGGCTCCGCGCCAAGGTCCAATGGAGACGTTTCCCCGGCCGCGTAGAGCGCGAGTCCCAGCCGTGCGATCATCGCCGCGTTGTCGGTGGAGTACTCGAAGGGCGGCACCTGCAGCTCGACACCAACGCCCCGTAGGTCCTGCGCGAGGCGCTCGCGCAGGAAGCCATTCGCCGACACCCCGCCGGCGAAGACGAGGCGGCTGGCGCCAGTCCGCTCGATGGCCAGGCGAGTGCGGCTCAGGAGTTGGGCGAGCACCGATTCCTGGAAAGCCGCCGCGATATCTGCCGCCTGGCCGCCTGCCTGCATGCGCTGCTGGGCTGCTGTCTTCAGGCCGGAGAAACTGAAGTCAAGTGTATCCCCGATCGGTCGTACCCCTGGGAGCGGCTCCCGCTTCGGATCCCCTTCGCGCGCGAGCCGCTCGATCTGCGGGCCGCCGGGGTAGCCGAGCCCCAAAGAGCGCGCCACCTTGTCGAACGCCTCGCCCGCCGCATCGTCACGCGACCGCCCGAGCACCTCGACGCTGCGCGCGGAGTCGAGGCGGAGCAGAACCGTGTGCCCGCCCGAGGCGATCAGCGCGAGCACGGGGTAGCGGAGCGGTGCTCCGAGGAACGCGGCGTACGCGTGGGCGACAACGTGGTTCACGCCCACGAGCGGTAGATCACGGGCGAAAGCGTACGCCTTGGCGTAGGAGAGGCCGACCATCAGCGCCCCTGCGAGGCCCGGACCGCGCGTCACCGCGACGAGTCCAAGGTCCCCTGGCGCCGTGCCGGCCTCGCGCAGCGCGAGCTCCACCGTCGGCGAGAGGCGCTCGAGGTGGCGGCGCGCCGCAACTTCCGGCACAACGCCGCCGAACGCCTCGTGCAGGTCGATCTGCGACGCGACGACCGAACTCAGCACCTGCCCGTCGTCCGTGACGACGGCGGCGGCGGTCTCATCGCAACTCGACTCGATCCCCAGGCAGATCACTCGGTTTCCTTCCCCGGCATCTTGCCCCAGACCATGATGTACGCGTCCTCGCCGTCGTCGGTGTAGTAGCCGCGGCGCACGCCGACGCGGCGAAAGTCCATCGACTCGTAGAGGTGCTGGGCGACCGTGTTCGAGACGCGCACCTCGAGCGTCACCCGCACGCCGCCCGAGATCTTCGTGAGATCCATCGCCGCCTGCAGCAGCATGCGGCCCACGCCGCGCCCGCGGAAGTCCGGGTGCACGGCGACGTTCGTGATGTGCCCCTCGTCGACGATGAACCACATTCCGATGTAGCCAATCACTCTCTGGCCCGTCTTCGCCACCAGGTAGTGCGCGTACGCGTTCTCGGTCAGCTCCGAGACGAAGGCGCGCCGCGACCACGGCGTAGTGTAGGATTTGCGCTCGGTCTGCAGCACCTGGTCCACATCGGGCAGACGCATCCCCTCGACGCGGATCGGTTCATCGACCATCTGGTCTGACGGGGACCGTCGCAGGCCGGAGATAAAGCGCAGCGGTGGAAAGCGCATCGGCGGTCGTTGCCTCCTCCCTTGCCCGCTGGGCGAACCGGCCGAGGTCTGCGGCGCGCAGGTCCACGGCGCCAAGGCGAGCGGATTCACTGGTCTTCAGGATCTCCCGGTGGGTGCGCACGGCGTCCCCGAGGCAGAGGACCGGCCGGCCGAAGCGGGTGAACTCCTCGCAGAACGAGGACACCTCGCGCAGGGCGGGCTCCAGCACTTCGCGCGGCAACGCGTCCCCTCGCACCTCGTAGAGTGCGCAGAAGGCGTCCTGGCGCCGGGCGTCGAGCATCGGCGCGACGAGCCCATCCTGCGCCTGAGCGCTCGCCGCGGCGAGGAGGCCCGGAACGCCGTAGACCGCGCAGCCGAGGCCGTCGCGCAGCGCCTCAAGCGCCGCGAGACCGATGCGCAGCCCGGTGTACGACCCGGGCCCACGGTTCGCCACCGCTGCCGCGATGCCCGTTCGCCGGACCCCCGCGAGCCGCAGCGCCTCGTCGATCGTCGGTACGAGGATCGACGAGTGGCGGCGCGGCGCGTGCCGGGAGATCTCCGCAAGAAGGCCTCCGTCCGGGCCCAGCACCGCGACCGACAGCACCTCCGTCGCCGTGTCGAGGCAGAGCCACGGCCCGCTCACTGCGGCCACCTGAGGCGCCCCAGCGCCTCCTGCGCGCGCAGGCCGCGCGCGCTGAGATCCGCGCTGCGTCCATCCTCGTCGGGTGCGAGGCGGATCTCCAGGCGGTCCTCCGGCAGCGCGGCGCCAGCGCGCTCCGGCCACTCGATGAGCAGCACCGCATCCGGCGCGAGGACCTCCTCGATGCCGAACTCCTGAAGGTCCGTGGACTCCAGACGGTAGAGGTCGAGGTGGTAGATCTCGCCGGGGTAGGCCGCGAGCAGCGTGAACGTCGGGCTCGCCGCGAACGCGATGCCGGTGCGGTCCTCGATGAACCCCTGGCACAGCGTCGTCTTGCCGGCGCCCATCTCGCCGTACAGGCAGATCGCGAGGCCGCCCTGGGCCGCCCGCGAGATCGCGCGGCCCAGGGCTCGGGTCTCCGCCTCGCCGCGCAGCGTGATGCGGCCCTTCGTCACGCGTCCCCCCCGCCGAAATGCTGGTATCCCCGTGCGACGAGCGGTTCGACGCGTCCCCCCCGCCGCACCCGCACTCCCGGCTCGCCTCCTGTAACCTCGCCGATCCGACGCATGGGCACTCCGGTCGTTGCGAGCGACGCGAGGTCCACCGCATCGCTGGCGGTGAAGACCAGTTCGAAGTCCTCGCCGCCACCGTAAGCGTAGCGCAGTGCCTCGTCAGTGGGAACGTCCGGAACGAGCGGCAGGGCCGCCTCGTCGACGATGATGCCCACGTTCGACGCGCTAGAGATGGCGAGCAGTTCCGGGTAGAGCCCGTCCGACACGTCGGCGCAGGCCCCCGCTCCCGCACGCGCCAGTGCCGCGCCGAGGGCGACGCGCGGCAAAGGGCGCAGGAAGCGCTCTGCCGTCTCGGGCGGCTCGCCGCGCAGGAGCCGCGCAAGTCCCGCGGCGGCGGCGCCGAGCGTCCCCGAGGCGTACACTCCTTCGCCCTGCGCGGCGCCCGCGCGCAGGAGCGGCCGCTCGACGGGCGCGAAGGCCGTGATCGAGAGGAACGCGACGGCGGACTGCACCGTGTCGCCGCCGACGAGACTTGCTCCCGTCTCGCGGCCGAGCTCCGCCATCCCGGCGTAGATCTCCTCGATCTCCTCGACGCGAAGATGGCCCGGCGCACCAAGCGCCACCACGTAGCGGCACGCACCCTGGGCGCCAGAGGCCGCGAGGTCCGAGACCGACGCGGCGAGCGAGCGGTAGCCGATGTCACGCCACGACATGAAGGCCGCGTCGAAGTGGACGCCGCCGACGAGCGCGTCGGTCGTGACGAGCATCCTGCCGCCTGCCGACTCGACGACCGCGCAGTCGTCGCGCAGTCCCCCGCCCTCGGGAGAGGCGAACCGCTTGAGGCGATCGATCAGACCCCACTCGCCGAGCTCGTCCAGCCGCACCTCTCGCACCTCCAGCAGGGTTTCCCCTCGGCCCCCCGGAATCAAACAGCGTGGAAAGTCTTACCCCCCGCCGCGTCGCCGCCCTCTACCCGGCCCAGCTCGCGCGCCTTGTGCCCCGGCGCGGCGCGGCCGGTTGGGACGTGATCGCGAGCGACGACCTCAGGGAGATCGCGCAGGCGCAGCCCGAGCTCCTCGGTGCCCTCTACCTTCCAGGCGAACTCCCCTCGGACCTTCCGCCGCTCTACGCGCTCGGGCCAGCCGTGTGGCGCGATGCGCCGTATCCGCCCGTCGGCCGCGCAGACCAGGGCCAGCGGCAGGTTGCGCTGCGCGCGCTCGAGACGCTCCTCGGCATGCTTGGACCCGGCCCCTTGCCCCCCAGCCCGCGCGGGCTACGCCTGAAGTCGCTGCAGGCGGCGCTCGGCCGAAGCGAGGTGATCGTGGCCGGCGGCGGCAAGGTGGGCCGCGCGGTCTTGAGCCTCGCGCGCCAAGGACACCTGCGCACGCGACTCATCTCCGACCATCCCTCCGCGCTCACGAAGCCGGAGCCCTGGGCGGGGGCCCAGCATGTGCTCTCGAGCGCGCGCGCCGTGCTCTGGGCGTCCGATCGGCCGCTCGCGCCCTTGCTCGAGAGCCTTTCACCGAACTGTGCGCTCGTCGTGCTCTCCGACCTCTCGGACGCCGACCGGGAAGCCGCGCTCGCAACGCTTCCGGCGCGCGCCGGCACGGCGCTCTCGCTCTACCGGCCGGTGGACCTTCCCCAAGTCCCGGGCCTCGTGGCGCTCAGCGACTCCCCACGTCGCCAGGCGTTGGCCATGGCTCAGTTTCTGCGTCATCTTGAGCGCCATCCAAGATGAGCCTCCAGTCCTTGGCGATGCGCTGGAAGTCGTGCCAGACGGGGCGCTTCTTCGCGGGATCGCGCAGCAGAGCGGCCGGGTGGAACGTCGGGTAGTAGGCCCGGCCATCCTTGACGACGCGGCTGCCTCGCACCTGCGTGATCGAGGTCTTCGGGCCGAGCACGGCCTTCGCCGCCGTCGCGCCGAGCAGCACGACGATCGGCGGGTCGAGGGCGGCCAGGAGCGCCGCGCGGTGTCGCTGGCAGGCCGCGACCTCCGCTGGTTCCGGCACGCGGTTCTTGGGTGGGCGGCAGAGCACGGTATTCGAGATGTAGACGTCTTGGATCGAAAGGTCGACGGACGCAAGGATCCGGTCCAGGAGCTGGCCCGCGGCGCCGACGAACGGCACTCCCTGTAGGTCCTCGTCCTTGCCGGGGCCCTCGCCGATCAAGAGGATCCTCGCGTTCGGGTTGCCGCGGCCGTACACCACCTGCGTGCGTTCGGCGTGCAGCGGGCAGTCCGTGCATGCCTTGGCGGCACGCTCGATCGCCTCGAGGTCCGCCATGGCTAGGCGCCTGCGAGCGTGATCATCGCGCGAAACGCCTTGAAGACGTCGCGGTAGTCGTCGTGCGCGAAGCGGACGGTCAGCGGCGAGACGCGCTCGGAGCCGGGGCAGATCGCGGCGAGGCCCGTCTGCGCCGCGTTGAGGAAGGTCACCTCTACCTCTGGACGGCCCGAGAGGGTGAAGACGCGCATGCCCCCGGCGCCGCGCACCGCGGCCTCGGCGCCCTGCCGGATTTCCTGGAGTGCCTGCTCATGCGGCAGGTTGCGCGCCGCGTGGCGTCCCGCGGCCCACTTGACCTGCGCGAAGCGCGCCCACGGAAGGATCTCCTCCGTCTCCGCGCGCAGCACGTCATCCCCGGTGACGAGTCCGACCGGCACGCCGAGAAGGCCGGCGTAGGCGGCGTTCAGGCCGAGTTCGCCCACCGGGCTACCACAAAGGCGCGCGGTGTGCACGAGCCCATTGTAGGTGTGCGCGAGCGTCCCCGCGCTGCCCGCCATGCCGTGGTAGCCGGTGCAGAGCATCACGTCGAAGCCCCGCTCGATCCCTTCGACCATGCTGAGCGGCTTCGGCGCGCCGGAGACGAGTTCCGCGCGGGGGTCGAGCTCGTCGAGCAAGAGGTTGCGCATGCCGTCGTGCGAGTCGTTCACGCGCACGTAGGTAGCGCCCCCGTCGTACGCACCGGCGATCGCGGCGTTCACCTCCGCGACCATCAGGCGGCGTGCCGCCTCGTACTGCTTCTCCTGCGGCATCGTCTGCAGCACACCCGTGACGCCTGCGGTGCCTTCCATGTCGGCACTGATGTAGACGCGCATTCCCACAGCTCCTTCCCGAGAATCAGGCCGGGCGCAGCCGGAAGTTCGCACGGATCTCGCCGACCTCGAGACCTGCGACGTTCGTCTGGCGCGGGTGGTGCCACTGCCCGAGCCGGTGCGCCTCGTCCTGCGTCAGGAGGCCCGCCTGGCAGAGGGCCTCCACGAGCGCGGGGGCTACGGCGCGGCCCCCTCCGTCCAGCATCTTGATCGCGAGGCCATGGCCGCGCTCGAGGTCCCCGACCCCGTAGACGGCTTCCGCCCCCGTCTTGGCCACGAGCCGTCCGCCGGCGGCCTCCATCAGGTCTACGCCGACATGCCGGCGACCCGCCACGAGGTACGGATGCTCGAGCATCGCGCCGCGCACGCGGAGGGCGGCCGCCCGGTAGTCCGCCTGCATGCCCGAGGGGTCGGCGAGTCGCGCGAACCCGAGCGCCAGCGCGCGCACCGGCACCTCGAACACCGGTGCGCTGCAGCCATCGACGCCCACGCCGATCTCATCCTCCGGCACGTCGCAGAAGGCAGCGACGATGCGGCGTACCAGCCGCTGGCCGGGCGCCTCGGGCGAGAGGTAGTCCTGTACGTCCGCCCCGAGTGTCTTCGCGACCCCGAGCATGCCAGCGTGCTTGCCGGAGCAGTTGTTGTGCAGCGCGCTCGGCTGCTCGCCGCGGCGCCGCATTGCCTCGGCGGCCCCCGGGTCGGTCGGGGGATGCGCGCCGCAGCGAAGGTCCTCGACCCCCTGACCGACGCGGCCGAGCAGCGAGAGTACCTGCTCGAGGTGCACGTCCTCCGCCGTATGGCTCGCCGACGCGATCGCAAGGTCCGCGCTCGTCAGGTGGAATCGGTCGGCCGCGCCCGACAGCACTACCGCCATCGTCTGGAACGGCTTCGCGCTCGAACGTAGGAAGATCCGGCGATCCGGGTCCCCGAGCGCGAAGAGCAGGCGGCCATCCTTGTCGACCACGGCCGCATGGCCATGGTGCTCGCTCTCGACGCGACCGGCGCGCAAGACCTCCACCATCAACTCAGCGGGCACCTTGGGAGACCTCCTCAACCGACTGGACGAAGTTTGCGAAGAGGGCGCGCGCCGCGGCGTCCTCGGCGAAGAGGATCTCGGGGTGCCACTGCACAGCGAGCCAGAACGGGTGATCCGGGTACTCGAACGCCTCGATCACGCCGTCGCTCGACGTCGCGCTTACGTCCCAGCCTTCGGGCAGACTGCGCACGGCCTGGTGGTGGAAGGAGTTGACGCGCACCTCGCGCTGCCCGCCGAGGATCTCGGTGAGACGACTCTTGGGCGACAGGGCGACGAGGTGGCTCGTGCGGCTTCTCGCGCCCTTCTGGTAGTGCTGGATGCCTCCCGGACGCTGGCTCGGCAGGTCCTGGTAGAGGCTCCCGCCGCCGACGATGGCCATCACCTGCGAGCCGCGGCAGATCCCGAGGACCGGAACGCCACGCCGCAATGCCTCCTCGGCCAGCGCGAGCTCGAACTCGTCGCGCGCCGCGCTCACCTCGCCGAGCTCCGGATGCGGCTCCTCGCCGAAGTGGCGTGGATCGACGTCCACGCCGCCCGAGAGCACGACGCCGTCGACCCGCGAGATCACCGCGCGGGCAGTCTCCCCGCTTCCCGCCAGGATCAGCGGCACGCCGCCACTTTGCTCCACCGCGAACAGGTAGTCCCTGTTCAGGCGCAGCCGGTTCCGGTCGTCGTCGACGTTGCAACTGATCCCGATCAGACACCCCATACGCTTCATCCTTGTCTTCGTGTCTTCGTGTCTTCGCGTCTTCGTGTCTTCGTTTTTCCGGTCGCCTTAGCTGCGTGGTTTGTAGATACGCGGCAGGCGCGCTGCGAGGCCGCTGACGATCTCGTAGTTGATCGTTCCAAGCACCCGGGCCAGCTCCTCAGCGCTGACCTCGCGGTCTCCTTGCCGTCCGATCAGGACGGCCTCGTCTCCGGCCGTCACCGGGAAGTCCGGATCGATCGAGACAGTCGTCTGATCCATCGAGATGCGACCCGCGACCCGCCAGTGCATCCCGCCGATCAGTACGTGGGCGCGCCCCGAGAGGCCGCGCCGGTAGCCGTCGGCGTACCCTACGCCGAGCGTCACGATCTGCATCTCCCGGTCGGCGACGAACGTCCCGGAGTAGCCGATCGGCGCGCCGCGCGGCACGCGCTTCACGAAGGTGACGCGGGCGTGCAGGGAGAGGGCCGGCTGCAGGCCCGGCGGCGGCGGGTTGATGCCGTCCGGGTTCAGCCCGTACATGGCGATGCCGGTGCGCACCAGGTTCACGCCGGGCACCGGGCCCTCGAGGACCCCCGCCGAGTTCTGGATGTGGCGCCACGGCGGCAGCAGCTGCTGGCGCTCGAGCTTCTGCAGGGCGGCGGTGAACTGGGTGGTCTGCTTGCGGGTGAACCCCGCGTCCTGCCCCGCTGCGGCGTAGTGCGAGAAGATTCCCTCCAGGCGCAGGTGCTCGCTGCGCGCGACGGTCTGCGCCAGCGGCAGGACGTCTGTTGGCCGCCCGCCGATCCTTCCCATGCCGGTGTCGATCTTGAGGTGCACACCGACCTGCCGCCCGGCGCGCGCGGCTCCGCGTTCCGCAAGCGCAGTCTGCTCGGGCTCGGAGATCGTCACGCTGACGCCGCGGCGCGCACACTGCTCGTACTCCTCCGGCCGCACGTGGCCGAGGATCAGTACTGGCGCGAGGATGCCGGCGTGCCGCAGCTCCTCGGCCTCGTCGACCGTCGCGACGCCCAGCCACTCGGCGCCGGCCTGCAGCGCCGTCCGCGCCACCGCGACGGCGCCGTGGCCGTAGGCGTTCGCCTTGACGACGGCCATCACGGACGTGCCTGGCACGAGGCTCGCGAGGTGGGCGAGGTTCAGGGCGATGCGGCGCAGGTCGACCTCGACGAAGGCGGCGCGCATCAGGCTTCCTCCCCGAGCGCAGCGGCCGCGAGATCCGCCACCTCGCTGGCGAGGTGGCCGCGCGGCGAGCGCTCCCGAAGTTTCTGGCCCGCACGCGCGTGCGCGAGCGCAGCGCGCTCCGCCGCGGCGCGCGCGGGGACGCCCTGGGCGAGCTGCGCCGCGATCAGGCCGGTGAGGACGTCCCCGGTCCCACCCGCGGCGAGCTCCGGCCCTCCCTGGTCGATCAGCCCGACCCGCCCGTCCGGCGTGGCGACGAAGGTCGGCTGCCCCTTGAGGAGCGCGACCGCACCGGAGCGCCGCGCCAACTCCTCCGCGGCCAGGAGCCGCTCTGTGGGGGAGTCCGGGACCTCGCGGCCGAGCAGGTGGCGCGCCTCGCCGATGTGGGGCGTGATCACGGTCGGAGCCTGGCGGCCCGCAAGCTTCTCCGGTGCACCGGCGAACGGCCGAAGTCCGTCCGCGTCGAGCACGAGCGGCCGCGCGAGCGCGATGATCGCGCGCCGCCACCCGGCGAGGTCCTCGATCGCCCCGAGCCCCGGCCCGATCGCGACCGACTGGGCGTCCTGCGCGAGCTCCTGCGTCACGGCGGACGGATCGATCCGCCCGTCGCTGTCCTGTCCGAGCGCGACCAGGATTACTTCAGGAAGGGCCGCGGGATGCATCAGCACGTCCGCGACCGAGGCGAGGACGGCGAGTCCCGCGCCGCCGCGCAGGGCGGCGCGCGCAGCGAGCCATGCGGCGCCCGGGTAGCGGCTCGAGCCCGCGACCAGAAGCGCCCGGCCGTAGGCCTGCTTGGGGGCCGAGGCCCCCGGGCGCGTGGCCGGCGGCATGCGGTCGACGAGCGAGAGCGGCAGGTCCTGAAGCCAGCGCGGCAGGAGCCCCAGCGGCTCCACCACGACCTCGCCGGCGTACGCGCGCCCGGGTAGGAACACGTGGCCCGGCTTCATCGCGCCGAGCGCCACGGTCACACTCGCCCGAACGGCCGTCCCCGCGATCTCGCCCGTGTCGGCGCGCACTCCCGACGGGAGGTCTGCGGCGACGACGGGCAGCGCGTGCGCCGCGAGGTACTGGGCCGCGCGAAGCGCATCTGCCGACAGCTCCCCGCGCAGCGAGATGCCGAAGAGCGCGTCGATCGCGACATCGAAGGTGCCATCGGGGGTGTCGGAGGCGAGGAGCCAGTGCACGCCCTGTGCGGCGCGCAGGATCTCGTGCTGGGTGCGCGCGTCGCCCCGGAGCGCCTCGGGGTCCGCGATCAGCCAGACTGTCGGCCGCATGCCGCAGGCCAGCAGGTGGCGCGCCGCGCAGAGCCCGTCGCCACCGTTCTGCCCCGGTCCGACCAGGACGAGGCACCCGCCCTCAGCCCGAAACTGCAGCGCCTGCCGCGCGATCGCGGCGCCGGCCGTCTCCATCAGTACGAGGGTGGGGATCCCCGCCTGCTGCGCGCGCCCCTCCGCCTCGCGCATCTCCTGGGCCCTCGCGATCCTCATCGCTCGATCACCACCATTGCGACGGCGTACTCTCGTTCGTGGCTGATCGAGAGGTGTAAGGACGTCGCACCCACGTCGCTTGCCGCCTTGCGCCAACCTCCGCGAAGGTCCAGGCGCGGCGGTGCGCCGCGCCCACCGAGAACCACCGCGTCCCGCAACGCTCCGCCGCGCGAGCCGCCGAGCGCCTTGCGCAGGGCCTCCTTCGCGGCGAAGCGGGCCGCGAGCGACCGCACCTCGCCCTTGGCGTCCGCCGTGCCCAGTTCCTCCGGTTGAAAGATCCGTTCGCGCAGCCCAGGATGCCTTCCGAGGGCCCGTTCGACGCGCGCGACGGAGACGACGTCTACTCCGATGCCCAGAACCAAAGATTGTCCCTCCCGCCGCGAACAGAGAGCCGCGCATGATACCGGAAAGTTTCCCGCGATCGTCCTCCGCACTTTCGTTCCTTGTCGCGAAGGCACCTGCACGAACGATTGAACTCACCGCGCCCGCCACGTTATGATGTCGGTGAAATGAACGGCCATTCAGTAGCTCACGCCATCCGTTCCCGAAACGCGCACGCCGTGCGACTGGTCGAGCGGCCCGCGGCCGCGCCGCAGCTCGATCCTTTCGCCTTGGCGGAGCGCGCCCACGCGCGCAAAGAGCCATTCTTCCTCTGGCAGTCCGCCGACCGCAGCCGCACGCTGCTGGGCGTCGGGGAGGTGCTTCGCCTCACGTCACAGGGGTCGGGGCGCTTCGGCGAGATCGACGCCGCTTGGAGGGCGCTCGACTGCTCGGAGGCGACGGACGCGCTCCTTCTGGGCGGGTTCGCCTTCTTCGATGCGGCGCAGCCTGGTTCGCGCCGCGCTGCGGACTTCTTCGTTCCGCAGGTGCTCGTGGACCGCGAGGGAACGATCGCGAGAACGCTGCTCTTCACCCGCAAGGAGGGGGCCGGGCAGGCGGAGTACAGCGACGCCCAGCGGCTGCTCGACGCGCTGCGGGAAGGGGTGCCGAGCCGAGTGGTACCGCTCCAGGTCTTCGACCCGCCGGGGGCGCGCCGCGCCTTCAAGGCGCGCGTGCTCGCCGCGACGGAAGAGATCGCGCGCGGTGACCTCGAGAAGGTCGTGCTCGCGCGCACGAGGTTCGTCCGCTACCCAGAGTTCCCGAGCATCGCCGCCGTGCTGCGCACGCTCTCGGCCCGCGAGGCGGACTGCCGCGTCTTCGCCTACGGGGACGGACGCAGCGTCTTCCTCGGCGCGACGCCGGAACTCCTGTGCCTTTGCCAGGACGGCACCGCGCGCGTCGACTGCCTCGCCGGGTCGGCGCCGCGCGGAGCCGACCCGGCATCGGACGCGGCGATCGGCCTCTCGCTGCTCGGCAGCCAGAAGAACCTTCACGAGCACCGTTGCGTCGTCGATGCCGTGCGCGGCGCACTCGAAGGACTGGGGCTTTCGGCCAGCGCACCCCCCGCGCCCCGGCTGCGCCGCCTCGCGAACGTGCAGCATCTCTACACGCCGGTGCGCGCGCAGCTCGACGGCCAGGGCATCCTCCCACTGGCGCAGGCGCTCCACCCGACGCCCGCCGTCGGCGGATCGCCCCGCGAGCCGGCGCTGCGCTGGATCGCGGCGCACGAGGGCGGCGCGCGCGGGCTCTTCGCCGGCGCCGTCGGCTTCGTCGATGCGCGGGGCGATGGGGAGCTCGATGTCGGACTGCGCTCGGCGCTCCTCAGACCGCACGGGGCCCGGCTCTACGCCGGCTGCGGCATCGTGCGCGGCTCCGACCCCGACGAGGAGTTCAAGGAGAGCGAAGTGAAGATGCGTCCGATGATGAACGCGCTGCGAGGCGGTCGCTAGTGGACCGCCAACGGGTACTCGGTGCGCTCTGCGGTCAGCTCGCGGCGCTGGGCGTCCAGGAAGTCGTGATCTGCCCAGGCTCCAGGTCGACGCCGCTCGCACTCGCCTTCGCCGCCCAGGGCGGCATCCGCCGGCACGTGCTGCTCGACGAGCGCTCGGCCGGGTTCTTCGCGCTCGGCCTCGCCAAGGAGTCCGGGAATCCCGTCGCGCTCGTCTGTACGTCGGGAACGGCGGCCGCGAACTTCCACCCCGCAGTCGTCGAGTCGCGCCTCGCGCACGTCCCGCTCGTCGTCCTGACCGCGGACCGTCCGCGCGAGCTGCGCGACGTCGGGGCCGCGCAGACGATCGACCAGGTCGGGCTGTACGGCGGCGATGTGAAGTGGTTCGTCGACCTGCCCGTCGGCGAGGGGTCCGGCGGCGCGTCCTACGCCGCGATGGTCGGCGCGCGGGCGGCGTCGCTGGCCCGAAGGGCGCCTTCGGGACCCGTGCACATCAACGTGCCGCTGCGCGAACCGATGCTGGACGGCGTGCCCTCTGCCGAGGCGCAGCCCGCGCCGCCAGTCCTGAGGCCTTCCGAGCCCGAGCGCAGACCCGCGCCCGAACTGCTCAGGCAGGCCGCGGCGCTGCTCGCCGAAGGGCGCGTCGCGATCGTCGCGGGCCCGATGCCCCCCCACCGCCCAGTTCCGGATCTACCCGCGCTCGCGGCCAGGCTGGGCGCGCCGCTCCTTGCCGATCCCCTGTCCGGTCTGCGCTACGCGGGCGAGGGCGCACTTGGCGCCTACGATCTCTACCTGCGGGACGATGCGCTGCGCGAAGCGCTCCAACCGGATGTGGTGCTGCGCCTCGGCGCCCTCCCTACGTCGAAGTCACTTGGCACGCTCCTGTCCGGCGCGCGCGCGCAGGTTCTCCTGAGCGGGGAGGAGTCCTGGAGAGACCCGCTGCTCGCCCCGGGCCTCGAGCTGCCAGGCGACGCCCACCTCGCTGTGGAGGACCTCCTGCGCCATGTCGCGTCGATCTCCGAGGGCGACTTCGCCCGGCGCTGGCGGGCGGCGGACGCTGCCGCGCAGGCCGCGGCGCAGGATTGGCTCGTCGGCCTCGGCGAGCCCTTCGATGGCGCCGCGATCCGCACGCTGCGCGAACTGCTGGGCCCGGAGGACCTTCTGTTCGTCGGAAGCTCCATGCCGATCAGGGACCTCGACGGCTTCGCCCCCCCGGGACCCGGTCCGCGCGTACTCTCGAGCCGCGGGGCGAACGGCATCGACGGCGTCATCTCCGCGGCGCTCGGTGCCGCGGCAACGCACCAGGGCGGCCGCGCCGCGCTGGCGATCGGAGACCTCTCGTTCTACCACGACCAGAACGGCCTGCTGGCCGCGAAACGCTGCGGCGTGGACCTCACGATCTTGCTGCTGCACAACGACGGCGGCGGCATCTTCTCCTTCCTGCCGCAGGCGAAGCTGGAGCGCTTCGAGGAGTTCTTCGGCACGCCCCACGGCCTCGACTTCGCCCCTGTCGTGCGCATGTACGGCGGGACGTACACGCGTCCCGCGAACCGCGAGGAGCTGCGGGACGCGCTGCGCGAGGCGCTCGGCGCACCAGGGCTGAAGGTCGTCGAGGTACGCACGGAGCGGAACCGAAACCTCGCCCTGCACGAGCAGGCGTTCGCTGCGGCGCAGAAGGCCGTACGCCGCGCGCTCGAGGATTCGAACCGTGCCTGAGTTCTGTCGCGCGGGCGCGACGCTGCACTACGAGATCACGGGGAGCGGTCCGCTGCTCTTGGCGCTGCACGGCTTCACCGGTTCTGCCGAGAGTTTCGCGCCCCTCGCGCGCAGCCTGCGCGGCCACCGCGTCGCCCGCCTCGAACTCCTTGGGCACGGAGGCTCGGACGCCCCGGGCGAGAGCGCGCGCTACGGAGTCTGGGAGGCGGCGCAGGACGTCCTCACGCTACTCGAAAGCCTCGGGGAAGCGAGGGCCGACCTCTTGGGCTACTCTCTCGGGGGACGCGTCGCCCTGCGCGCGGCGCTCCTCGCGCCCGGTCGCGTGCGCTCCCTCGTGCTCGAGAGCGCGTCGCCGGGCATCACCTCCATGGCGGAACGCGCAAGGCGGGTGGAGAGTGACGAGGCGCTCTGCCGCGTACTCTCCCAAGGCGGCATCGAGGCGTTCGTCGCGCGCTGGGAGGCCCATCCGCTCTTCGCCTCGCAGGCGCGCTGCCCGCCAGGGCGCCTTGCGC
>JAJYTE010000077.1 GCA_021793215.1 Bacillota bacterium | reverse complement strand
CGCGATGATCCGGGAAGCCGGTCGTACACCCGCAGAGCGCACAACCCTGTACGGGATGCGGCGCGTCTACTCCGCGGACGCGGCTGGCGACGAGGAGGGCCCGCTCGACCTCATGCCCGCGGAGGAAATCCTTCGCTTCGGCTCCTACCAGGAACTCACGGCGAGCAGTGCGTTCCGCTTCCCGCCGGGCACGACCGCAAGCTCGATGTAAGGTGCGGGGCCTTGCCGCAAGCAAGGAGGGCGAACTTCCTCAGCCGACCGTGCGGCGCACGAGCAGGAAGTCCCGCAGCGTCGGCAATTGACTTCCTTCGACGTCGCGCGTCTGCGTGAGCAGCACCAGCGGCCCCTCTTCGAGTAGGTGCACCAGCCGGGCAATCGCTTGCGCATGCTGTTCGTCCGCGAGTTCTTGCCGGTATCGCCGCTCGAACTCCGCCCTGCGCCCAGGTTCATGGCCATACCAACGCCGCAGTTCGGTCGACGGGGCCACGTCCTTCAGCCACTCCTGCCAGTCCGCTCGCTCGCGTGAGACGCCCCGCGGCCAAAGCCTGTCCACCAGCACGCGTCGCCCGGCCGACTTGTCCGGCCCTCCGACCCGGCCGAGGATGATCTCCGGCACGCCGCACCACCTCCCTTCGAACCTGCGCGCGGCGGTGCCGCGCAGAAGCGGCGGAACTTAGCTGGGACCTTCGGCTCACCCGATCCGCACGGAATCTTCGAGGGCCCACCCCTCTGGCCCGCGCACCTTGCCGAGGAGTGAGAACGCCTCGCGGAGCACCGCCCGCTGGGAATCGGGGTCGCCAGCGGTGCCGATGAGTTGGCCGTCCCGGTGCGGTACGCACAGCGAGCGTGGAGGTCGCACGTACTGGAGGCGCGCGTGCAGGTTGCCGACCGTCACCGTGGCGATTCCCCGTGACTCGAGAAGCCTCGCGATCAGTCCGACCGACTGATGGCACAGCGGTCAGACGGGGACGAGAAGTGCGATCTCGACTCCCTCACTTCGCATTCCGCGCCAGATCCCCTCGCCGGCAAGACGGATCAGTCCCATCGCATCCGTGCAGTACCCGTCGATGGAGTACCCGTGCTGGGCAAGCGATCCGATCTCCCCGGCCCCCACGAGCTCCTGCAGTCGCTCGGCGGGCCACAGGACGTTCTGGTCGCTGCGGACCGGCCCTTCGTCGTAGTGGCCGTGGGAGATCCAGAAGTCGCCGAGCGGCTGCAGCGCGAGCCTGCGCATCCCGGTGTCTCCCAAAAGCCCCTGCGACCGAAAGGGCGCCATGCCGGGGAGATGAATCCCGGCCGTGCTCACGAGTGCGACGCGACTGCGCTCAACCGGCGGCGGATCGTCGATGAAGGGAGGCGGTCCGTTCATCACCCTCGGGTACTCCTTGAAGAAAGCATCCGCGCAGTCGGATGCGATGGCGTCGCGCACCAGCGGCCGTCCCAGAAACTCTTCGTAGCGCTCCTGCCAATCTGCGGGCAGCACGCCCGGGTAGTCGTCCACTGAGAACACCTTCACTTCACTTCACTTCGCGAGAGCGGACGCAGCGTCGGAACCTGCGCCCGGCACGCTGCGACCAGCGTTGGCGCCCACCCCGGTCCATGGCGCGCAGGGCTGCAGCTCCCGGTGATCGGGGAGCGTCAGCATGGCCCTTCGCCGCCTCTCCCGCTACACGCCCTTCGCCATCTGCTGGGCGATCTCGAGCAGTTGGACCTCGCTCGTCCCGAAGAAGATCTGACTGACGATCGCGTCGCGCACCCACATCTCCATCGGAAAGTCACGGGTGAACCCATAGCCACCATGGATGTGCAGGGCGTCCTGGGTGGTTCGGACAGCCGTCTCACTCGCGAAGAGCTTCGCCTCGGCGGCGCTCAGCGTGGCGTCCCGCCCCGCGTCCAGATCCCGTGCGGCGCGCTGCACCAGAAGGCGCGCCGCATCGATGTCCAGGCGCATCCTGGCGAGGCGACCTGCGACGAACTCATGCTCGAGGATTGGCCGCCCGAACTGCTTGCGGCTCTCGCTATACGCAAGCGCGGTCTCGTAGGCGGCGCGAGCGAGTCCCACTGCCGCCGACGCGATCATCGTGCGGGCAACCTGGAGTACGTCCAACACGATCTGAAGTCCCGAACCTTCGGGCCCGAGCAGCGCGTTCTCCGGCAAGAGGCAGTCCTCGAGGTAGAGTTCGCCGGTGTAGGATCCGCGCAGCCCCATCGTGGGGATCTGCCGCCCGGCGCGGAGACCCCGCGTACCCTTCTCGATCAGGAAGAGACTCCACCCCGCGGGTTCCTCCTGGGACCCGGTCGCAGCGAGCAGCACGGTGAGATCCGCCATGCCGCCGTTCGTGATGAAGCGTTTGGCGCCACGTAGGCGATAGCCCTCCGGCGTTCGCTCGGCTCGTGTCGCCAGCCTCTGCGGCTGGTCCTTGAGCGCGATCTCCAGTTCCGAACCCGACTCCGGTTCGGTCAGGGCGAGAGCGCCGACCCACGGCTCTTCGGTGCTGCACAGGCGGTGCAGATACCGTTGGCGCTGCTCCTCCGTGCCGGCGATCAGCAGTGCTGCCGCAACGATCGAGGCCGATCCGATCGTCGCGGCGACCCCGAAGTTTCCCCAGCCGAGTTCCTCCATGACCGTCGCGACCGCGGTCGCGCGGATGCCTGGACCGTCGAACTCCTCGGGCACATTGGGTGCCGAAAGCCCGAGTTCTCCTGCCGCGCGAACCGCCGGCCACGGCGTCTCCCCCGTCGCATCCGCCTGTTCCCCGGCGGTCCGCAGGGTGCGCTCAGCGAACTCGTGGGCGACCTCCTGAAGCGCGAGCGTGTCGCCGTTATCCTCTTCACGGATCATGTCTGCCACCTCCGAAAGGGCTTCGCGACTGCGATTGGAATTCTTCGTCCGGCCCGGCTGGACGGGGTTCTCGCGCAGGCGTTGATGGGTAGCTGCGATCCATCAAGGAGCGGTCTGCACCTCTCCGACGTCGTAGGTCACGTTGCCGCGCAAAACCCGACCGATGAAGCAGGCATCGCGCGCGTGAACCGCCTCGTCCTGGTACTCCGCCAAGCGGTCCGCATCCGCTCCCAGCACCGTCGGATGCACGACGATGCGGGCGAAGTGCGCCGCCTGGGGGTAATCCTCGATGTAGCCGCAGGCGGTCACCTCGAGGCGCAGCGCAGGCAGATTCCGCCGCTCGAGGATGCGAAACAGCGTCGCGCTGTAGCACGAAGACACTGCCGCCAGCAGAAGCTCCTCGGGACTCGACCCCGCGCCCATGCCGCCCATCGACTCGGGAGCGGAGTACTCCAGTCTCTGGCCGCCCGTACTGACCGCACCTGCGCCCTGGCGACCGCTGCCGGACCACTCGACACCAACGGAGAACTGTAGTGACATCTCCGCCAACCCCCTTGCTGAGGCAGTCCACCTGCAGGTCCACGGGAACGAGAACCTCGCCGATTGGCCCCGATCCGGCCGAAGCCACCATGAACACGCCCATCACTTCGAAGGCAGGCCGCCCAGTACGACCGTAGGCCTTTCGGGACGCTCCTGTAGCGGTCATGCGTCACCGGCGGGATGTGCATAAATCACAGTTCTACGATCAGGTATCGTAGGCGCGCTCCGGCGGCGGCACGACTGCTCGCGGGGACAGCCGTAGAGGAGATGTCGGCGAGTGACTCGCGTCACCGCGGCGCCGTCCACCCGGTCACACGCAATCCTGAAGATTAGGCTTACCATTACGGCGCGTACATGCGGTTGGCTGAACGTTGCTAGAAACCGAGACGTCGAAAGGCGGTGCCGAGAATGTCGCCGCAGACGGACGAAGCACTGGCGCACGACCTCACCGCCCTCCTCGGCGAGGCACTGAGGCGCGTCCATGAACTGGGGGATCCGGACAGTGCCAGCCGGATCTGCGCCAAGGCGTGGTCGATACTCCGCTCCTCCCATCCCAAGGAGGCACACAAGATGGATGGACTGCTGCACCTCTTCACGGGTGTGCTGCATCGCAGCTAAGGGCGGCCATGCGCATGCCGGGGCCACTGGCCGTCATCGCAGTCTGCGCAAGTGTACTGTTGACCGGATGTCGGACCTACACCCCGTCGTTCATGCCTACATTCCCACCGTCGCCGCCAAGCGCGCTGCAGCTCTACAGGGCACTCCGCCCTGAACCTCTGCCATACGGGGTGCGCGGCGGCCTCGTGGCCGCCATCACCCAGCCTGCGAGCGGATACCTGCCAGGCGAGGGTTTGCTCATCCCCGTCTGGCCGACTCCAGCAGGTCCACGGGACGGGCTATACCTCCTCAATCCTGCGAGCGGGCGGATGAGCCCGCTCGCGCCTTTGGTTCCGTCAAACCGCGAGCACGT
>JAJYTE010000008.1 GCA_021793215.1 Bacillota bacterium | reverse complement strand
GCGGGGGGGGGGGGGGGGAAGGGGTAGACGAAAGCGCCCGGCGTTGCGCCGGGCGCCTTCACACGCTTGCGTGTCCTAGGAGTAGCTGACCCGTGGATCGATGAAGGCGTAGGCGATATCCACCAGGAGGTTCATCACCACGATGGCCGTCGCCGAGAACAGCGTGATGCCAACGATCAAGGAGTCGTCCAGCGTGCTGATCCCTTGGTTGAGAAGCAGCCCGAGGCCGGACCAGTCGAAGATGACCTCCGTGATGATCAGGCCGCCGAGAAGGGTCCCGAAGTCGAGGCCGAGGTAGGTCACGACAGGGATCAGCGCGGTTCGCACGGTGTGACCGAACAGCACACGGCGCTCCGGCATACCCTTCGCGCGCGCCGTCCGAATGTAGTCGAGTCGCATGACTTCGAGCATGCTGGAGCGCAGGATTCGCGCGTAGAACGCGCTGCCTGTGATGCCGACGGAGACTGCCGGCAGTACGACGCCGGACAGAGAGACACCGCCGAGCGGGAATAATTTCAGGTAGAATCCGAAGATCAGCAGCATGAGCGAACCGACCCAGTAGGTCGGCAGTGAGATACCGATGATCGTGAGAACGCGCAGGAGTCCGTCGATGAAGGTGTTGCGCTTCACCGCCGCGATGATCCCCACCGGGATGGCGAACAGTAGTTCGAAGAAGACGGCCACCACGGCGAGGTACGCCGTGTAGGGCGCCGCTTGGAGCACCATCTGCGCCACGGGGCGCTGCTGGATGAAGTCGTACCCCAGGTTGCCGTGCACGAACTGACCCAGGAAGATCAGGTACCGCTGCCAGAGCGGCTTATTAAGGCCCAGTGCTCTCCGGATGCCCTCGATGGTCGCCGCGGAGGCGTGTGCTCCGGCGATCACGCGCGCGGGATCCTGCGGCACGAGGTACGCGACGAAGTACGTCACCGTGACGATGGCGAAGATCGTCACCACCGTCCAGACGAGCCGTCGAGCGATGTACGGGCCCACGAGGTACCAGCCCTTTCCGGATGTGGGCCGGCGACCGAGGTCGCCGGCCCACCCCGCAGATCAGTGTCAGTGGGACGTGGTCATGTACTCGAACGCCGGCGTCTTCACCGGGTGCAGGTAGAGGTTCAGGTCCGACGGGTGGATCCATGGCTGCACGAGGGCGTCGTTCCAGTAGTAGTAGAGGTACCCCCACGCGGCCTTGTTGTGGGCGATCGTCTCCGCCTGCTGGAAGTCCGCGTAGCGCGTCGCGTCCTGCGAGGCCGGCAGCGCGTCCGCCGTGTCGATCAGCTTCTGGAAGGTCGGGTCGGTCCACTCACCGACGTTGGTGGCGTTGAAGGCCTCCTTGCCGAGCAGGTTCTCCAGGAAGTCCTGGCCGTCCGGGTAGTCCTGGAACCAGTCGGTCCACGCGATGTTGAACGGGTTGGAGGGAGCGTCCTCGTAGGACCAGTAGGACCCGCTGTTGAACGGCTTGAGCGTTACCTTCATGCCGACCGCCTCCAACTGCTGCTGGATCATGTCCGCCATGCGGATGTGGTCCGAGTTGTCTGCGAGGTAGATGAAGGTGATCGGAGCACCGTTGTAGCCCGCCGACTTGAGCAGCGCCTTTGCCTGGTTCGGGTCGTACGGGAAGGGCTGGATGGAGCTGTTGTAGCCCGGAATCAGCGGCGGGAGAGGCTGCGACGCGATCTGCGCGCGGCCGTTGGTGATGTCCTTGACGATCAACTGCTTGTTCAGCGCGTAGTTGACCGCGAGGCGCATGTCAACGTTGTTGAACGGCGGCTTCGTCGTGTTGAACGCGAGGTAGACGATGCCGTTCTCCGGCACGGAATGGTAGAGCTTCTTCAGGCTCGGCGTCGAGATGGTCTTCGCGTAGGTAGCCGAGTCGAGCGGGCCCCACATGAAGTCGTACTCGCCCTGCTGGAAGCGCAGCAGCTGAAGGGTCGTGGTCACAGCCTCGTCGATCACGATCTTCTGGATCTGCGGCTTCGGGCGGAAGGTGTTCACGGAGCTCGCGACGAGCACGAGCTGGTGCCCCTTGTTCCAGTTGCCGACCTTGTACGGGCCGGTGCCGATGGCGTGAAGCTGGTAGTTGGCTCCGTACTTCACGGCCTCGGCCGGATCGATGATCGCCGCGGACATGAGCGCGAGCTCGTTAAGGAAATAGGCCTGGGGCGTGTCGAGCGCGATCTGGACCACGTTGGGCGCGGGCGACGAGAGTCCCGTCATACCTGTGCCGCCCAGCGTTGCCTGCTGCTTGCTCGCGTTCCACGTGGTGTAGCCCTGGATGTCGGAGTAGGCGAACCCGTACGGAGCCGGGCCTGCGCCGACCGGGCTGGCAGAGGTCACGCGGTTGAGGTCGTAGATGACGTCCTGCGCGGTGACAGGGTCACCGTTCGAGAACTTTAAGCCCTTGCGAAGGTAGAACGTGTACGTCTTGCCGTCCGGGGACACCTTCCACTTGTAGGCGAGGCCGGGCACGATCGTCGAGTTGTCCTTGGCGTACTCGACGAGCGTGTCGTAGATCTCCTGCATCGGCTGCATGGAGGTCACGTCCGACCAGGAAGCCGGGTCCAAGGTCGTGATGTTCAACTGGTCTCCGAAGCGCACGGTCGGTGTCTTCGCTGGCGCGGTGGACGTCGTGCCACCTCCGCAGCCCGCGAGGGCGAGCGCGGCGACCGCGAATCCGGCCGCGGCGATGGACCACCGCTGCATTCTGTGCTGACGCAATCAGCAACCCTCCTTCGATTGGTGCGAAAGGGTTTCCGCGCAACGTGGAACAGCCCGTATCGCCCCATCCATCACCCCCCGAACGTCACTGCTCGCTCCGGACATTGAGGGCGTCGTTCAGTCCGTCGCCCACGAGGTTGAAACCAAGGGTCGCCAGTGCGATCGCGATGCCGGGCCAGATGAGCAGAAAGGGATCGGTCTGGTACCAACTGAGGCTGATGTTGAGCATCTTGCCCCAGGAGACGGTTGGATCCGGCACGCCGACGCCCAGGAACGATAGCGCCGACTCGAGGATGATGTTCGAGGCGATCGACAGTGTGCTGTACACGAGCACCGGGCTGATGATGTTCGGGAGGAGATGGCGCAGCAGGATGCGGGGCATCCGCGCGCCGAGCGATTTGGCCGACTCGACATACTCGAGTTTGCGCGCAGCCAGCGCCTGACCCCTCGCGAGCCGCGCCGTGGGCGCCCAACTGAAGATGCCGATCACGACGTAGACGGTGGACACGGTGGGGTTCGCGACGAGTGATCGCACCAGGATGATGAAGACGAAGATCGGGAACGCGAGCATCAGGTCCGTGAAGCGCATGAGGACGTTGTCCCACATGCCGCCGAGGTACCCTGAAACGAGACCGACGACTGTACCGATGACGATCGCGATCAGGGTCGCCATGACCCCGACTTCCATCGACACCCGCGTGCCCCAGATGAGCTGGCTCATCACGTCGCGTCCGTTCGCGTCGGTGCCCAGGAAGAAGTGGTGCCAATTCCACGTCGGGAACAGCGGAAGGCCCTGCGCCGTGGTGCCGTCGGGGTAGCCGATCGTGGGATTGAGCGGAGCGAGCTGCGGCGCGAATACCGACACGAGGACCATGATGACGACAAGAACGAGGCCAACGATCGCAAGCCGATTGCGCACAAAGCGCCGAACGAACATCTGCGCCGGCGTGTGCGTTCGCTCGACGAACGCCGATTGATTCCCCTGTGGCGCGATCAGGGCCATGCGGGGCCTCCTTCTACCACGCGGAGATAATGCAAACGTAACGGGAGATTCGTGCGATGCCCCGAATATCCTGCACAGGAAGAACGCTCGGCCCGGTGGTCCGCCGCCCTCCCTCCCAACTCGTCATAATATCTATTATCGGACGTTGCGAGAAACCGGGGATCTGCAGGATTGACACCAACCCTGCTCGCCCGTCGGAGCCGTGCGGCAACTGCGAGAAACCCAACGGTTGTCCGACCGCTGTGCGCGCGGCCGCTTCCAAGTGTCTGACGTCGCTCGCTCGCCGTGATGAAACCTACAGCGAGACCGACCCTGGCGCGGCGCGAAGTCCACATGCCGTAGAGGCGAAGGAGTTCACCGCACTCTCCCGAACACGTGACTTATTACCGCGCTGTTGGGGGGAATCGTCGTGTCCGAGAAGCCGCAGGCGCTTCTGGTAATCGACGTGCAGGTTGGCACGATCTACCCCGAGGATCCCGTAGACCGTTCGGTGCTCGAGAACATCGTGGAGCTCCTGCGTCGCGTCCGCGAGCAGAGACTCCCCGTCGTCTTCATGCAGCACGAGAGCCTCCAACCTGGAGACACGCTCGTGCCCGGGAATCCGGACTGGCCAATCCATCCCGACGTCGTGCCGATTGCCGGTGAGGCCATTCTGCACAAGCATTCCAGCGACTCTTTCCACAACACGGAGCTCGACGCCATCCTGCGCGCCCGGGGCGTCCGCCACATCGCCGTTGTCGGCTGCGCGACGGACTACTGCGTCGATACCACCTGCCGCAGCGCGCTCTCGCACGGCTACGACGTAACGCTTGCGGCGGACGCGCATGTCACGGGCCCAGACGACGACCTCACCGTGGAGGCCATCATCGCGCACCATAACCGGATTCTGGCCCAGGTCGCCATCGAGGACGCACGCATCCGGGTCGTGCGGAGCGCAGAAATCTTCAGCTGACGACGGCTCCCTGAAGCGTGGCCGTCGCGCTTCGGGATCCCCCCACCATCATGCAACGCCGTCGACGCGCTTCACGGCGCGGCGTTGCGTCGCGCCCTGGCGTTCGGCCACGCCTGCGGGTTCACGAGCGCCGGCGGGCGGCGCCCGTCCAGCGCGGCCAGCACGTTCTCCGCAGCCAGCATGCCCATGGCCAGGCGCGTCTCCACCGTTGCGCTGCCGAGGTGCGGCACGAGGACCGCGTTGGGCAGTTCCCGCAGCGCCGGCAGGACCTTGGGCTCGCGCTCAAACACGTCGAGCGCCGCGGCGAAGATGGTGCCATCGCGCAGGGCATCCGCCAGCGCCTGCTCGTCTACGACCGGCCCGCGCGCCGTGTTCACGAGCACGGCGGTGCGCTTCATGCGCTCTAGCTCCCGTGCGCCGATCATATGGCGGGTCGCCGGGGTGAGCGGAACGTGCAGGCTCACGAAGTCCGACTCTTCTAGCAGTTCGTCGAGCGGCATGCGCTCCGCTCCCGTCTCCCGCTCCACCTCCGATGGGGCGGGAGCGTTCGCGGCGTACAGGACGCGCATGGCGAAGCCGCGCGCGCGGCGCGCAACGGCCTGCCCGATGCGACCGAAACCCACGATGCCGAGCGTCTTGTGGTGGAGGTCCCAGCCAAGCATCATCCCAGGGTCCCAGATCCACGTCTCCCCGGACCGCACGAACCGGTCGCCCTCGCAGATCCTGCGCGCTGCGGCGGCCAGGAGGGCAAAGGCCATGTCCGCCGTCGTCTCCGTGAGCACATCCGGCGTATTGCCCACGAGCACTCTCTGCTCGGTGCAGCACGCGACATCGACGTTGTCGTACCCGACCGCGTAGTTCGCCACGATGCGCAGCCCGGGACCCGCAGCCTCCAGGACCTCTCGGTCGACGCGGTCTGTCAGGAGTGTGATCGCGGCCGCTTTCCCGGCGACGCGACGCACGAGTTCCTCGCGGGGCATCGCTCCCCGGCCCTCGTACACGTCGACCTCGAAATGTTCGCGCAGCCTCGTCATGACGGCGCCCGAAAGCTGCCGCGTCACGAGGATCTGGTCACGTCCGCCTTCACTCATGGCGCACCTCCACGGACCGAGGTCACAGCGGGTGCCCCCTGCCCCGCCGCCGCTTGAAAGACGCAACCGCCGACATGGCAGATCAAGGGGCCATCCGCGCGGCGGGTTAGACCCTTCGCGCGCTCCCCATCTCGATCAGTGCGATCGCCGCGATCATCAGCACGATGTGCGGCCAGGCGGAGAGTCCGGGAGCCCAGAGCGCACCGATCGCCGCGAGCACTGCGCCAAGGGTGCCGAGCAGTGCGCCAGTGCCGACGACCCTGGCAGCACCGCGGCCGGACAGCACCCAGGCGGGCACCAGGAAGAGCAAACCGAACACGATGTGGATCCAAAGGATCGCGCCGCCGTAGGCGTAGAGGCCGAAGAGTCCGCCGAGTCCCAGCAGAAGCGAAACCACGAAGCCTGTCCGCGCGAGCATCAGCAGCATCCGCGTGCCGGACTGCGGCTGTCCTTTGCTTGCCAAGGGGCGCACCTCCTACCGCTATTGGAACGAGTCCTCCTCTGACAGCACTTCGCAGAGCCGCTCCCGAACCCTGCCGACCGGGTGCTCTGTCGCACGCTGCGCTGCCGTCAGACCTCGGCCTGCGCGATGCGCTGGAACGCATCCCGCAGCGCTTCCAGGGGATGTGCGCCGACGATCTTGTACTTGCCCTCCACGATGAACGCGGGGACTCCGGTGATGCCGATCTCCCTCGCGCGCTGGAAGGACGACTCGACGCGCTCGAGGTATCGGGGCTCACCGAGGGCGGCCATCGCCGCATCCGGGTCGAGTCCCGCCGTACGCGCCGCCTCTCGCAGCACGTCATCATCGCCCAGGTTTCGACCCTCGACGAAGTTCATCTGGAAGAGCACCCGGTGCAGCCCGTCCAGCTTGCCCTCGTCGCGCGCGTACTCCGAGAGAATGTGGGCCCTGCGCGTGTTCGAGAGGATCTCCGGTGTACGGAACGCGAGACCCAGATCCTCCGCGCGCCGCCGAAGGCCGTCCTGCATCGAGGCGACGCGCTCTGGCGAGGAACCGAAGTACTCGGAGAGCGGAATGCCCTCGTTCGGCGTGTCCGCATGCAGTTCGAACGGGAGCCACGTTACGTCCAGCGGGTCCACGAGCTCCTGGTTCAGTCGTTCGACGAGTCCATCGCCGATGTAGCAGAACGGTCAGACGTAATCCGAGAAGATCTCCACGCGAAGGGCCAAGTCCCTGCCTCCTATCCGTCGGCGGACCGCGAAGTCCCGCAGTCCGCTGCGATGTGTCCTCACGATGGGCAGCGCCGTAGCCAGCCCGCTCCCCCACCAGACTGCCACGACTTCGCGTGCGCGTCACGTGCTCTCGAACGTTCGCGCCCCCGGGTGTATCGGCGTGCTCGCTGCGCTCGACAGCGTTCACGCCAATCGCCCCAGTTACTCCACTACCCTTTCCTTACAGGGCTCTAGCGCCGCGCGTTGCCAGGAAGGGAATGCGCGGTAGGCAAGGTAAAGTACACCGTAGCGCTCAGGCACAAGCATCAAGGAGGTGGGTGTGTCATCGCAGATGAGTTGATCGGGTACCGGACCCTGGGGCCTGTGGCCATCATCCAGTTCCAGCGCCCGTCGGCGCTGAACGCGTTTACGAAGGGGATGCGCGAGGGGCTCGGGGCGGCGCTGCGGCAGGCGGAGGATCCGTCGGTCGGCGCCGTCGTGCTCACGGGAGAGGGCCGCGCGTTCTCGGTCGGTCAGGATGTTCAGGAACTCCAGGAGGCCTACCGCGAGGGTGCCCCCCAGCTCGGCAGGCTGATCGACGAGGAGTGGGGTCCGATCGTCCGCGCGATGCGCGCCCTGCCGAAGCCGGTGATCGCCGCCGTGAACGGCGTCGCGGCCGGCGGCGGGCTCACGCTCGCACTGGCGGCCGACATGCGACTCGCCGCAGCAGGCGGCAGCTTCCTCGCGGCCTTCGTCAACGTCGGACTCGTGCCGGACTCCGGGGCCGCGCACATGCTCGTACGCCACCTCGGCCTCTCGAAGGCTCTCGAACTCGCCCTAACGGGCGAAGCGCTGCGGGCGGAGCCCGCGCTCGCGGCCGGTCTCGTCGCGAGCGTCCACCCCGACGCCGAGTCGCTGCTGGAGGCCGCGATCGAGAGGGCCCGGCGCCTCGCCGCAGCGCCCCCCCTCGCGGTTCGCGCGATCAAGGATGTGCTCTACCGCGCGGCGGATGCCGATTTCGAGTCCGTCCTCGACCTCGAGGTGCGCCTGCAGGACCGGCTCGGCCGCACCGCCGACCACAGGGAGGCGCTCGCGGCCTTCCTTGAGAAGCGCACACCGTCGTTCGAGGGACGCTGACCTCAAAAAGCGGACGGGAGGCTTGCATCTTGCTGCCAGAAGCCACGTTCTCCGGCAAGGTCGCCGTGATCACGGGCGGCGGCACCGGCCTTGGACTCGGCATTGCCCAGGAGCTCGGGCGCCTGGGCGCCCGCATCGTACTCGCCAGCAGGAACGAGGAGCATCTCAGCGCAGCCGCCGAGCGACTGCGCGCCGGCGGTGTCGAAGCGACCTGGGTGCAGACGGACATTCGCCAGCCGACCGAGGTGGAGCGCCTCTTCTTGGAGGCCATCGAGCGCATGGGCCAGGTCGACCTCTTGGTCAACTCGGCCGCCGGCAACTTCATCGTGGACGCGGACAGGCTCTCCGTGAACGGCTTCAACGCGGTCGTCGCGAGCGTTCTGCACGGCACCTACTACTGCACGCGCGCCGCCGGACTCGAGATGATCAAGAGTGGACGCGGCGGCAGCATTCTGAGCATCGTCGCGAGCTACGCCTGGACAGGCGGCCCGAAGACGGTCCACTCCGCGGTCGCGAAGGCGGGCGTCGTCGCGATGACGCGCACCCTCGCCGTCGAGTGGGCCCACCACGGAATCCGCGTGAACGCCCTGTCTCCGGGCCCGACCGACACGGAGGGGGCGCGCCAGGCGCTCTGGGCCACGCAGGAGGCGCAGGAGAAGATCCTCCGCCGCATTCCCGAGGGCCGCTTCGGCACCGTGGAAGAGGTGTCGAACGCCGCCTGCTACCTCCTCTCCCCGTACGCCGACTTCGTGAACGGCGAGGTACTCGTGATCGACGGGGGCGAGTGGCTGGGCAAGGGAATCGTCGGATGACAGGCCCTTCGCTCGCCGGGCGCATTGCGCTCGTCACCGGCAGCTCCCGCGGCATCGGACGAGCCTCGGCCGTCGCCCTCGCGATGGCCGGCGCCGATGTCGCGGTGCACTACCACAAGAACCGCGCGCTCGCGGAGCAAACCGCGTCTGAGGTCGAGCAGAGCGGGCGACGCGCCGTCCTGGTGCAGGCCGACCTCGAGCGCCCCGAGGACATCGAGAGGCTGTTCCACTCGGTTGGCGAGGCGTTCGGGGGGCTCGACATCCTCGTCGCGAACGCTGCGGCCACCGCCTTCAAGCCCGCGCTCGAGGTGAAGGAGCATCACCTCGAGCGCACCTACGACCTGATCGTGCGCGGCTTCGTCTTCTCTGCCCAGCAGGCGGCTTTGCTGATGGAGGGCCGACCGCAGAGCCGCATCATCGCGATCTCCGGCCACGGAACGGAGTTCACCCTGCCGAACTACGGTCTTCTGGGCTCCGCGAAGGCGGCAGTGGAGGTTTGGACGCGCTACCTCGCCGCAGAGCTCGGGCCGAAGGGGATCACGGTGAACTGCCTATCGCCCGGCGTGATCGCGACCGACTCCGCCGCATTCTACTTCGGCGAGCGCTACCGTACGCTCCAACACGCCGTGGCCAAGGCGACGCCCCTCGGGCGGATTGGACAGCCCGAGGATGTCGCGGGTGCCGTGCTGTTGCTCGCGAGCGAGCTCTCCGGGTTCGTCACAGGTCAGGTGATCCGCGTAGACGGGGGCATGACGCTCACGTCCGGCCCGTTCGAGGAGGTGCGCTGAGCCGACCCGCGGGCTCGACGTCGCGCGCGGCGGCTCCGAAACCTCTCAGAGAGGATGGGTGCAGCGATGGATAAGCAGACGGGGATCGCCGAGGTCGTAGAGTCCATTCCGCGCGGGGCGACGATCGCGATCGGCGGCTCTTCACTCTCCCGCAAGCCGATGGGAATGGTCCGCGCCCTGGCCGCGCGCGGCCAGGGCGACTACACCCTGGTCGTCGACGTCGGCGGTCCGGACGTCGATCTCCTCCTCGGCTGCGGCAAGGTGGCGAAGGTGATCTACGCCTTCGTCGGCTTCGAGGTCATGGGGCTCGCGCCGCATTTCCGCCGCGCCCGCGAGTCCGGCTCGGTGGAGTTCGAGGAGTGGACGGAGTACACCGTGATGGCCGGCCTCGACGCCACCGTCAAGGGCGTTCCCTTCCTGCCGACGCACGCGGGCCTCGCCACCGACCTCATGGCCGTCAACCACTCCTTCCGCACCATGCGAGACCCCTTCGAGGGGGAGGAGATCGTGGCGGTGCCGGCCCTGCGGCCGGACTTCGCGCTGATCCACGCGAACCTCGCGGACCATCAGGGCAACGCCGTCATCCTCGGCGACGGGCACGTCGACGTGCTCTGCGCCAAAGCGGCGAGGCACACCATCCTCTCCGCCGAGCGCATCGTCTCCTCGGAGGAGATCCAGCGCTACGGTCGAGAGGTTCAAGTCCACCGCGTGCACGTCGAAGGCGTCGTGGAGATGCCCTGGGGCGCCCATTTCAGCGGCTGCGCCCCCTACTACCGCGCCGACCTTGGCCACGTCCAGGAGTACCTCTTGGCGGCGCGCGACCCGGCGGAGTGGGATCGCTACCGCGAACGCTTCGTCACCGACCGGCCGGACGACTACCTCGACGCGCTGGGCGGCATGGAGACGCTCGTCGGCCGCCTCGACGTCTAAGAGGTCCGAGCACGCAGGCTGCGCAGGGAAGGGGAGGTCACGGGATGGACTGCACGATCGACGAACTGATGATCGCCTGTATGGCCAGGAGTCTCAAGGGAGAAGTGCTCGTCAGCTCGGTGACGGCGCTCGGAGCACTGTCCGCCCACCTCGCGAAGAAGACGCACGCGCCGGACCTCGCCGTACTCTCGACACCGGAGTCGGGGATGGAGGTCACGCCGTTGCCCACCCTGACGCTCGGCCAGTTCCTGACCGACGACCAGCGCGGCATCCCCTTGACCATGGAGGACATCTTCGACGCCATCTTCCTCGACCGCTTCCGCATCTGGATAAGCCCAGCCCAGATCGATCGCCACGGCAACGTCAACATCAGTTGCGTCGGTCCATGGGAGCAGCCGAAGGTGGCTCTCGTCGGTGCGCGAGGCATCCCGGAGGACACAAGCCACCTCTCCGAGATCCTCTACTACGTCACGAGCCACTCGCCGCGCACCGTCGTCGAGCAGGTCGACTTCCGCTCCGGCGCCGGCAACGGCGCCGAGCGCGACCGCCTGCTGGGCCGGCGGGGCGCGCCGACCCGGCTCGTCACCAACCTCGGCGTCTTCGACTTCGGCGGCGCGGACGGCACGCTCCGCGCCGTATCGCTGCATCCCGGCGTCACCCGCGAGGCGGTCGCGCAGGGGAGCGGCTGCGAGATCGATCTGCCCGCCGACCTGCCCGAAACGGCCTTGCCGTCCGCCGCAGACGTCGCCGTCATCCGCAGCGCAGATCCCTTGGGGGCGCGCAAGCTCGAGTTCCTGAGCGGGCGCGAGGCTGCCCAGCGCCTCGTCGAGATCTACGAGCGGGAGCGCCAGGCGCTGCACATCGCGGCGTGGCCGCGCCGCGCCCGCATCAGCTGACCGTGGACGGCCTCAGCGGCAAGCGCGCCGTCGTGACGGGCGCCGGGCGCGGCATCGGCTTCGCCATCGCGGAGCTGCTGCTCGCCAGCGGTGCCCGGGTGGCCGTGCTCGCGCAGCACAAGGCGAGCGCCAGGGAGGCGGTGCGTCGGCTCGGCAGCCCACTCGCCTTCGCGCTGCACGGAGACCTCGCCGACCCCGACGTGAACCAAGGCGTCCTTGGGGAGGCTCTTGAGCGGCTGGGCGGCCTCGACATCCTCGTGAACAACGCCGGTTGGACACTCACGACTCCCTTCCTGAGCGAGAGTCGGACGTACTGGGACCGCGTGCTCGCAGTGAACCTGCGGGCGGTCATCCTGGCCTGCGGCGCTGCGCTTCCCGCGCTGCAGCTGGAGGGCGGTGCCATCGTCAACATCGTCTCCGACGCGGGCCGCGTCGGCATGCAGGGCGAAGCGGTCTACGCCGCGGCGAAGGGCGGGGTGATCGCGTTCACGAAATCGATCGCGCAGGAGACGGCCCGCAAGGGCGTGCGCGCGAACTGCGTGTCGCCTGGCCCGACGCGGACGCGGGTGCTCGCGGAGAACCTGGCGGCCGACGGCGAGGTTGGGCGCATCGAGCGCTTGCTTCGCCGCATCCCGCTTCGCCGCGCGGCCGAGCCCGCGGAGGTCGCGCAGGCAGCCGTCTTCCTGGCATCGGACCTCGCGAGCCACATCACCGGGCAGGTGCTGAGCGTCTCGGGCGGCCTCACGATGGTCTGACCAGTGTGCGCCCCCTCCGCATCGCGCTTCAGGCCAGTGCGCCCAGGCGCAGGACCGCGGGGCCGATCGCGGCGCCCTCTGCCCCAACGCCGACCTCCACGCGAAGGCCGGCGATCTCCGGCACCTCCTCGACGAGGCGCGAGAGGCGCAGCAGGCTGTCGGCCAAAGCATCGCGCCCGCCCGCCGCCGCAGGTCCGAACGGCGCGAGGCAGATCTGCGCGAGTGCCGCCGCGTCGCGGTCGGTCAGGGGGATGATGCGTTCCTGCGTCTCCGCAGGGTTCGGTGTCAACGGCTCCACCTGCAGCACCGGTCCGAACAGAGCGTCCTGCGCGATCTCCGCACGGAGCCGGGCCGCTGCCGGCTGCACAGCCTGCGCGATGCCCATCGCCGCGAGGACTTCCGCCGCGACGTCCGGCGCGGCTTCCTCGGTCTGGCCCACGAGGCCGCGCACGATCTCGCGCGCCCGCGCGGGGTCGGAACCCGGCAGATCGGGGATCCGGCCGGTCGGTTGGCGGTGGTGCTCCGCGTAGCGGACGGTCTGCCCGAGCGCGCGCACCGCGCGCTCGGGGAAGGGGTAGACGGGGATGCGCTGCTCCCCCGCCTCGATCCAGCCGAGTGCCGGCCCGTCCTGCGGCGACAGGAGGAAGTTCGCGACGATCGGCTTGCGGATGCCCTCATCCACCACTTCCCGCACCGCTTCTGCGATGCCTTGGGCGACCTCCTCGCCGTGTGAGATGCCCACCGGGACGAACAGCACGATCACCGCATCCACCGACTCGTCGCGCAGGACATCCGGCAGCGTGCGGCGGTAGCCGCTCGGCAACGCCTCGAATCCGAGATCGATCGGCGAGCGCACGATCTCGAGCCCGTGGCGCGGCAACTCGTCGACCGTGATCACTGCGCCGCCGGCCGAGTTCGTGACGACGGCGACGCGCCGTCCGGCGGGGCGGGGGCTCGCGGCGAGCACGGCGGCGACGTCGAACAGCTCCTCGATGGTGTCGGCCCGGATCACGCCAGTCTGGCGGAAGAGGCCCTCGTACGTTCGATCGCGCGGGTCCTCGCCGCCGCGCACCCCGGAAACGGCGGCCCCGCCCCGCGTGCGCGCGCTCTTCACCACGAGGATCGGTTTGTGCGGGGAGATGCGGCGGGCGATGCGCGAGAACTTCGCGGGGTTGCCGAACGACTCGAGGTAGAGCGCCACGAGGTCCGTGTCGGGATCGTCCTCCCAGTACTGCAGCAGGTCGTTGCCGGACACGTCCGTCTTGTCGCCCATGCTGACGAAGCTCGAGACGCCGACACCGATGCGGCTCGCGTAGTCGAGGATCGCGACGCCCAGCGCGCCGGACTGGCTGGCGATGGCGAGGCGGCCGCGGCGCGGCAGCGCCGGCGCGAAGCTCGCGTTCAGGGGGCTCGCCTCCTCGGTGGTGAGGAGGCCGAAGCAGTTCGGGCCGAGAAGGCGGATGCCAGCCGCCCGCAGGCGACCGGCGATGTCCCGCTCGCGCTGCTGCTCCCCTCCCGCGAGCCCGGCAGAGAGGATGGCGACGCCTCCGACCTTCGCGGCGATGCACTCGTCCACCACGCTCTCGACCTTCTCCGCCGGCACCACCAGGAGCGCGAGATCGACGGCTTCGGGCAACTGCGCGAGGCTCGGGTACGCCCGCACCCCCGCAATCGAATGCGCACTGGGATTCACCGGGTAGACAGTGCCGTAGAATCCGCTCGCGAGCACGTGGCGGAACACGAGGTGCCCGAGCCGCGCCGGGTCGCGCGAGGCTCCGACGACAGCGATCGTCTTGGGGTGGAGAAAGGGCTGCAGGGAAGCGGCGGTCGCGAGCTGTTCGCGCGCGTCCCGCAGTGCGCGGCTTCTCTCCGTCTCGCCGAGCGGCAGCGCCATAACGAGCGTGCTGTAGTCGCCAGGCAGGAAATGCTGCTTCACGCTGTAGCCGCTGTGCTGCAAGAGGTTGATCATCTTCTGGTTCTCCTGCAGGGCGTACGCCTCGAACGTCCGGAGCCCGTGTCGCCACGCGACGTCCGCCATCTGATCGAGCAGGAGCGTGCCGATGCCGAAGCCGTGGAACCGCTCGTCCACGAAGAAGTCGACCTCGGCCGTGGCTTCGTCGGTGCGGATGTAGTGGCTGATGCCCAGGATCTCGTCCCCGGAGACGCAAAGCAGCGCGTACGTGTCAGGCTGCTCGCTCCGCAGCATATCGTCGATCTTGCGGTCGTCCACCTCCCGCAGGGCGTGGAAGAACCTGTAGTAGATGGACGTCGGCGAAGCGTTCCGGAAGAACTCCTTGAGCATCTCTCGCTCGTCCGGAGCTCCCGTGGCCTCCCGAAGATCCGCCACGCGGCCGTCGCGCAGGATGACGCGCATCCGCCTGCCCCCTCGCTTCCCATCTGTCCACATTGTGCATGTGCGCTCAGTGCCGCGCCAGGGCCGTTTCGGGCCAAAGGAACCGTCGCAACGGGCCGATCCGCAGCGCTCTTGCGCCACATCGCGCCGATGCGGCTACCGCCCCCTTCCCTCGCGCGCTATGATCAGGGCAATACGGGATTACGCCCCTCGAAGGTTGTGCACAGATGGCTGGACATGCCCTCTTCGTCTATAGCGACGCCTACCAGGCCTATCGATTCACGCCGGACCACCCGTTCAACCCGATGCGGCTGGCCTGGACGGTGGAACTCGTGCGGGAGCTTGGGCTGCTCGATCCCGCGGAAATGCTGCCGCCTCGCCACGCTGGCCTCGACGAGATCCTGCTCGTGCACAGCGCGTCCTACGTCGACGTGGTGCGCGAACTCGGCCGCACCGGTCGAGCCTCACCCATCGCCGCCAACTACGGTCTCGGCACGGAGGACGATCCCGTGTTCCCCGGTATGCACGAGGCCGCGGCGCTCGCCGTCGGAGGTACGCTGGAGGGCGCGGACCGGATCGCCTCGGGGCAAGCGCTGCACGCCTTCAACATCGGCGGAGGTCTTCATCACGCGATGCGCAGCCAGGCGGCCGGCTTCTGCATCTACAACGACGTGGCGATCGCCATCCGCCGGCTGCGCGCCGCCGGCCTGCGCGTGGCCTACGTCGACATCGACGCCCACCACGGCGACGGCGTGCAGGAGGCGTTCTACCGCGACCCCGACGTGTTGACCATCTCGCTGCACGAGAGCGGGCGGTACCTCTTCCCGGGCACAGGTTGGGTCGAGGAGGTTGGCGTCGGCGGCGGGCACGGCACGACCGTCAACCTGCCGCTGGAGCCCTTCACCGACGACAGGTCGTTCCTAGAGATGCTCGAAGGCGTTCTCGAGCCGGCCCTCTCCCGCTTCGGTCCCGACATCCTCGTGACGGAGTTTGGCGTGGACGCCCACGCGAGCGACCCCCTCACGGACCTGCGCGTCTCGACCCGGTTCTACTGGCAGGCAGCGGCCATGCTGCACGCGGCCGCACACGCGCACTGCGCCGGCAGGTGGCTTGCCGTCGGCGGAGGCGGGTACGAACTGCTGCGCGTCGTACCGCGCGCTTGGACCATCCTCTGGGCTGAGATGCGGGGCACGCCGGTCCCGCTGGACGCGCCGCTGCCGGAGGGCTTCCGCGCCGCGCACGAGGATCCCGAAGACCCGCTGCCCGCCTGGATCGTCGATCCCCCCGGCACGGTGCGGCCGCTGGAGCGTCAGGCGGAGGTTTCCGGCCGCAACCGCGCGACGCTCATGAAGCTCCGCCACGTGTGCCCTCTGCTCGCGTAGGCGCTCGACACGATCCGATCTCATTTGCGTAGGGACGCCAAACTTCGCGCGCTGCGGCAGGAATCGGGACGTGCGCTGCGAACCCGATGCTACATGAGAGGTTGCTGGTGGCGGTGGTCGATCACCGCCGGTCTTTCCATCTCCGTACTGACCATCTCAGCCGTGCCGGCGGCAGCGGCTCCATCGCTGAGCGCGCTCGAGAGCGAGCTACACACCGTGCACGTGACGCTCGTGGCCGACGAGGCGCGCGCGACGAGCCTCCAGCAGCAGGCGGCGAACACCAACGCGCAGCTGCAGGCCGTCGACGCCCAGCTCGCCACGACCGGGCGCCAGATCGGGACGACGCAGGTCGAGATCAAGAACACCGAGGCGACGATGGGCCGCACCTCCGCGCACCTCCGTCGCACCCGCGCGTCGATGGACGTCAGCCTGCGGGGACTGCGCGGCGTCCTGCTGTTCGCCGAGCAGGAGGGACCCCTCGGCTACCTCAGCGTCCTCCTCTCCGTGCACACGTTCTCCGACTTCGTCACGGAAGTCGGCACGATGGCGCGCATCGCGAGCTACCAAACCGGCGTCGTGCACACGCTGCAGCACGAGGCGGCCCTGATCAGCACGGACCTCGGCCACCTGAAGCAGAGCCACGCCACCTTGACGCGGCAGCAGGCCACGCTCGTGCAGCAGAAGACCCATCTCGCCCAGGTCGCGACGCAGCGCGCCTCGGTACTGGCGCAACTGCAGCAGGAGCAGAGCTCGCTCGCCGGCGTCGAGGCGAGCCTGCACAGCCAGGGGCAGCAGCTGTGGGACGCCATCCAGCAGCTCGAGGCCGAGCTGGCCAGCGGGAAGCTGACATCCGCCCAGATCTTCTCGATCGTCCAGTCGATCTCCGCGGTCTACGGCATCGACCCGCTCCTGGTGATGGCGGTGATCCGCCAGGAGAGCGGCGGCAACTCGAAAGCCGTAAGCTCCGCCGGCGCCGAAGGACTGATGCAGCTGATGCCGCAGACCGCGGCCGACCTCGGCGTCACCGACCCGATGAACCCGCAGCAGAACGTGAAGGGCGGCATCGCCTACCTCGCGTACCTGCTGAAGCTGTTCAACGGGAACGTCTCCTGGGCGCTCGCAGGGTACAACGCGGGTCCCGGTGCGGTGGAGCGCTACGGCGGGGTCCCCCCCTACCCGGAGACCCAGAACTACGTCAAGAACATCCTCTACATGTACCATCACGGCATCTAGCACAAGGGGCCGGCGCGGCAACGGCATCGCAGCAACGGAGGGGCGGGCATGCGGGTCCTCGTCACGGGTGGCGCCGGGTTCATCGGGTCGCACACGGTCGATCTCCTTCTCGCGCAGGGCCACCAGGTCGCGGTCGTGGACAACCTCTCCCGCGGCCAAGCGCCGCAGGTCAGTCCGCTTGCGCGCTTCCACGAGGCGGACATCACCGATGGCCAGGCGCTGCGGGAGATTCTGGAGCAGGAGCGCCCCGAGGCGGTCGTCCACCTCGCGGCCCAGGTCGACGTGCGCACGTCGACCAAGGATCCCGTCTTCGACGCCCGGGTGAACATCCTCGGGAGCCTGCAGGTGATCGAGTGCGCCGCGGCGGTCGGCGCCCGCAAGGTCGTGTTCGCCTCGAGCGGCGGCGCCATCTACGGCGAACCGCAGGAGCTTCCGGTGAAGGAGGAGGACAAGGTCGCCCCGCTCTCGCCCTACGGCGTGGCGAAGCGCGCGGTTGAACTATACCTCGACCTCTACTCGTCCCAGCGGGGGCTCGCCTGCACGTCGCTCCGCTACGCCAACGTCTACGGACCGCGCCAGGACCCCACCGGCGAGGGCGGCGTCGTCGCCATCTTCATCCGCAACCTGCTGCTCGGGCGCCCCAGCCGCATCTTCGGGGACGGCGAGCAGACCCGCGACTACGTCTACGTCGGCGACGTGGCCGCGGCGAACGTCGCGGCCCTAAACGCAGCGGACGGCGCGACGCTGCACATCGGGAGCGGCCTCGAGACGTCCGTCAACGAGCTCTACGTGCGCCTTTGCGACCTGATGGGGGTGCATGCGCCGTCCCTGCGCGAGCCGGAGCGGCCAGGAGAAGTGCGGCGCAGCGTGCTCGATCCGCGCCGCGCCGCAGACGAGCTGCACTGGCGTCCAGACGTGCCGCTGGACGAAGGGCTCGCCCGGACGGTGGAGCACCTTGCGCGCCTGCGCAGCGAGGGTCGTCTGGCCTGAGTTCAGTGCCCGGGTGGCAGGTGCCAGAGCATCAGCACCGCGACTGAACCGATGGCGATGAACGGCGCGAAGGCGAACGTGTCCTTGCGGCCGGCCCGCCGCGTCGCCAGCAGCATGGCGGCGTAGAGCCCACCGAGCAGCACCGCGGCGAGCAGGCTGACGATCCCTGCATCGAGCCCGAGCAGCAGCCCGACGACGGCGAGGTACTTCACGTCGCCGAAACCGAAGCCGCCCCGTCCGACCACCGCCAGAAGGGCTGCGACGGCGAAGAGAACGACAGTACCGAGCGCGCCCTGCGCGAAGGCTCCCGCGCCGAGCGGGATCATCGCGAGGAGCCCGAGCAGCGCCGCACCGGCCAGAAGGCGGTTCGGGATGATGCGCAGGCGCATGTCGATGGCGGTAGAGGCGATCGCGAGCCAGAGCACCAAGACACCGACGAAGATCTCGGGAGTGCCCCACAGCCGCCAGACGACGACCGCAGTGCCTCCGATCGCCGCGGCCTCAAGCCAGATCGGAGGCTTTGCGCGCGCACCGCAGGCGGGGCAACTCCGCGCAACGAGCGGTAGGTTCGGCCCCCGGAGCGCCGCGCCGCAGCCCGGGCAGTGCGGGGGGCCGAGCAACGCTCGTCCGGAGGCCAGGTACTCCGACAGGCGGGTGAGCAGCCCAGCGCCGACCCAGCCGAGGACCAGTCCGAGCGCGATCGCGACCAACGCCTGCCCCCCCCATCGCCTGCCGTGGGGGCGCCCCGCTGCGGGCGCCCGTTGGACGATGCTTCTTGCGTCAGGCGCTTTGGACCTGCGAGATCAGCCACGCGCTCGCGAGGTGCTCGAGGGCGTCGGCCCCATGGCCGAGTTCTCGCTCGATCTCCGCGACCTGCGCAAGGATCGCGGATGCCGCGCCGGCGTTCGGGGCTGCCGCGAGCGCGCGAGAGAGCTGGTCGAGCGCGGCGACCGGCATGCCGAGCCGCCGAAGCGCGAGGGCCTTCTGAAGATGCACCAGTTGGGCGGTGCTCGCCGGCTTCAAAGAGACGCCTCGGCGCGCGCCGGCCGGCAGCGCGACCTGCGGCACCTCGCCGCCCGCCAGCGCCGTGTAGAGGTCCATGTACTCGCTGGCAGAGCGACGGATGGTGAAGAGGTTCAGGGCCCGCTCCCGCGCCGCCTCACCGAGCCGCGCGCGCAGGTCCTCGTCCTGCAGCACGATGATCAGGGCCGCCGCGAGGCGAGCCGGATCCTGGGCGGGCACCGTGATGCCCGTGTCCGCGACCGCCTCCGACGTCCCGCCCACGTCCGTCGCGACGACCGGCAGGCCGCTCATCATACCCTCGATCACCGCGTAGGGGAACCCCTCGGACACACTCGACTGGACGAGCACATCTGCCTCACGGTAGAGCGCCGCTGGGTCTTCGGTGTGGCCGCCGAACACGACGACATCGTCGATCCCGAGCTCCGTGCAAAGTGCCAGCATGCGGGTATGGTAGTCGGGCACCGAGACAGATCCCCGGATGTCGAGGCGCACGTCGGGGAGATGGCGATGGATGATCGCCATCGCGCGCAGCAGCGTCTCGATGTCCTTGTTGGGGTCGCTGCGCGCCACGGCGAGCAGTCGAAGGGGACCCTCGCTCCGCTGCGTTCTGGGGGCGAAGACATCGGACGAGACCCCGTTGTAGACGACGGAGATGCGTTCGCCCCTTACGCCGAGCAGTCGCTCCCAGCGCGCGTTGAAGCTGCACACCGGAGCCACGACGTCCGCGTAGTAGAGGTTCGTGCGCACGATCGTCCGCACTATCGCGATGAGGAACCGTTTGGAGAATCGGCTCATGTTGCTGCGACCCACCGAGAGGTACTGCTCGCGCAGGTAGACGCCGTGCTCGGTGAGCAGAAGTGGGGTGCCGTACTCCACCTTGGCCACGACCCCTGCCATGCCGCAGAACGCGGCCGCCGACGAGTGCACAACGTCCACCTCTGGGATCGGCGTGTTCAGCACCGTGAAGAAGTGGTAGACCCAGCCGAGTGCCTGGACGGCCTCAAAGACGCTCGGCTCCGGCCAAAGGCCCTCGTCGGCGGCCGTCTGCAGGAAGTCCCGGAAGGCCTGCCAGACGAGCGGCGACTTGAACGTCTGCCGGTAGTCGAAGGTCTGGAAATGGCGGTGCAAACCGGCGAGCGCGTTCCCGACCGCCTCGGGCCGGGCGCCGTCGCAGCGCATCTGCGTCAGGATCTGCATCAGCTCGGGCAGGAACCCGCGCTCGATCTGCTCCTCCGTCGTGCGCTGCTTCTGCAGGAAGATCTCCGAGAAAGGCATCTGCTCCTTGTGCTCGGAAGGATCCTGCGTCCCCCAGAGAGGCACTGTGACGATCCCGCGGACGCTTGGCGGGAAGGTGAATCGGCTACGCACGAACGGGTTCATCGCCACGGCGAAGACCGTGAAGTCGATGTCGTCGAGTCGGTGCACCAGCGCATCGCACCACGTGCTCACGCCGCCCAGGTGATACGGATAGGTGCCCTCGGTCGCCAACAGCACGCGAAGTTTGCGGGCCACCTCGGATCACCTCCCGAAGACTGGGAGTTGCAGTCCAGCGATTTACGGCGCATCGCTTCGTGTATTGGCCAATGCATACCGCGAAAAGGAAGGACTGGAAGCCTCCGTCCTCTAATTGACGACAGGGACGGGATCTTCTTTCACCATGTACGGAATAGTTTGCCACTGCTATCATCAATTTGGCAATGTCTACGCGCCAACGACTGGGGTGTGAGCGATTGGGCAGCGCCGTCGGTCAGGGGTCGGCGTCCGCGCGCAGCCGCGATGCACGGGCCAAGTTGCTGCGCTCCGTGGTCGAGGCGAACGGCGACCTGCAGGACAGCCTTGACGTCGCAGCGACGATCGAGTCGCTCGGCTGGAGCGACCAGCGCGTCGACGAGGTGTTCGGCAGCCCGAGCGTGTTCGACCTCGCGGAGGAGCTCTACGAGGAGTACAACGTCTCGGTGCGCAACGTCCCCCTGCCGCCGCGCGCGGAGGTCTCCTGGTTCAAGATGTTCCGCCTCGTCGCGGCGGACTTCCTCCACGGGTTCACGTTCGCGATGCCCATGGCGGTGTCCATCGGGTCGATGGTCATCCTCCACATCAGCATCTCGTCGTTCCAGTACTTCTCCGTGGCGCAGGCCACGGTGCTCGGCATCGCGACCTTCCTCAGCTTCGTCGTCACGGGCGGCTTCTCCCAAGCGATGGCCACGACCTACTACCTGCTGGTCGGCCTGCAGGAGGCCGCCCTCGTCGAGCGCATGCTTTTCCAGGTCATGCGCTGGGGCGCAACTATGGCCATCCTCGTCGCCGTCGCGATCCTCATCGGCGACAGCGTCTTCCCGATCTTCCCCTTTTCGCTGGTCACGTTCATGGTCGTCTACATGGTCATGCTCTCGGTGCTCTGGCTGGCGTACGCGAGCCTCTACGTGCTGCGGCGCGAGTACATGCTGACGCTCCTCACGCTCGGCGCGGTCCTCATCGCGTACGTCATCTGGCGCGAGGCCCATAGCGTCATCCTGGCGCAGGTCATCGCCATGGCCGCCGCCACCGTGGGCGCGGTACTGGCCTGGCTCGTGATCTTCCGGCGCCAGAGCCGCCAGTGGCAGCACGCCGGGCGCATCGTGAAGACGCGCACCTCGCAGCTTGCCTACGCGACCAGCACCTACTTCTTCTACGGCATCCTCTACTTCATCTTCATCTTCGCGGACCGCCTCGTCGCCTGGACGACCGCTACCACCTTCCTGCCGTACAGCATCTGGTTCCGCGGCCAGTACGAACTCGGGATGGACTGGTCGCTCGCCTCGCTGATCCTTCCCCTGGCGGCGACCGAGGCGTTCGTTGGTTACCTGATCCGCTGGCTGATGGTCGCGCAGCACCGTGCCCTCGAGCACCGCGTCGAGGACCTCGCGCGGGCGATGCGCTCCGTGTACCTGCGGGCGGTCGGCGGATTCCTGCTCGTCGCGGTCGTCGGGCTGATCCTGATCCGCTTCGGGGTGTCCCTCGCGCACCAGATACCGCTGCTGCGCGCTGCGGTTCCGGTGACCGGCGTCGAGCCCTTCGTCTTCTCCTGGTCAAGTTTCGCCTACGTCTTCCTTGCCCTGTCGCTGTTCAACATCCTCGTGATGTTCGGCCTCGCGCACCCGCAGCCCGCCCTGCGCTCCCTCTTGCTGGCGGTCGCGGTCGACGTCACGGTCGGAATCATCGCGACCCGCGTCTTCAACGCCTACCAGTTCGCGGTCGTCGGCCTGATCGCAGGCGTCGCCTGCCTCGTCGTCCTGACGACGGTAGAGATTCTTCGTCTCCTGCCGCGCATCGACTTCATGCTCTACCGCATGGTCTAGAGGAGGGCCCGCATGCCGTTCCCGCTCTCCATCGAGATCCCCACGCTGGCGCGCCTCCTCGTGGGCGGAATCGTCCTCTTCTACCTATGGCCGCGCTACGCGTTCGCCGTCGAGGACGGCGTGGCGCCGTTCGACGCGGTCGCCGGCTACGGCGCGCGCATGCTGGTCGTCCTGATGCTCGCAGGGTACGCGCTCGTCGCCGCGCACATCTACAGCTGGCTGACGCTCGCGCTCCTGGTGTTCGCGGTCCGCCTGCTGCGCCCGCGCGCGACACCCGGGGAGTACGAGCTTCGGCGCGGTGCGCGCCTCGCGGCGCTCCTCCTCTCGGAGCTCGACCAGTTGGGCAGCCTGCCGTCCCGCGTGCTCGCCGGCCTGCGGCCGCGGCCGCGCCCCGCAGGGCGCTCGTCGCGCAGGTGGAGCCTCTACTGGGTGGTCGGCACCCTTGCCCTTCTGGCCGTGCTCGCCATCGCGGCGTGGATGCGGCTCGCCTCCCCGCTCGCGCACGCCGCCATCCCTTTCTCCGACTCGGACGTCGTCATCTACTGGGTACAGGCGATCGAGTCGCAGGTGCTCTTCCCGAACGGCATCTACCCCGAGGGATTCCACATCGTGATCGCGGACCTCGCCCGGCTCACCGCGGCGAACCCGATCGCGACCATCCGGTTCTTCGGCCCGCTCGTCGGCATCATGATGGTCGCGTCGGTCGGCTACACCACCTACCGCGTCAGTGGCCGCATCGCGCCGGCGATCGTCGCCGTCCTGGTCTACGGCGCGCTGCCGCACTTCCTGCCGTACTCGGCCGTCCGGCAGGTCGGCACCGATTCGCAGGAGTTCGGCAACGCGCTGGTGCTGCCGACCCTGTGGTTCGTCTACGTCTCCTGGGTACGCAAGGGCACCTGGCACCGCGGCACCGCGCTCGCCCTGCTGCTCGCGTGCGCGCTGACGCATCCCGTCGTCCTCCTCAACGCCGCCGCAGCCGCCGTCGCGGCGACGCTCGGCGCCTGGCTGACGAACGGCGTCCGCCTCGCGACACTCTCCTGGTACGTGCGCTGGGTCGCGCTCGCCGCCCTGATCGCCCTCCTGCCGATCGCCGTGGCCCTGGCGCTCGGGATCCCGCTCAACAGTTCGGGTGCGGCCTTCGCCGCGGCGGCAAGCCACGCCGCCGCTCCGGCGATCAGCCTGACGGCGCGCGTCGCGCTCGCCGGCGCCGCCGCGCTCGTGCTGGTGCGCGGGCTGCGCCTACTCGTACGCCGCAGCGACCGCGTCGATCTCGGGGTGGCCATCGCAGGGCTTCTGGTGCTGCTTTCGGCGCTCGCGATCCAGCAGGCGCCGCGCCTGGGCATCGACTCCCTCGTGCTTGCGTCGCGCGCCGGAGAATTCCTCGCGCTGGCGGAAGCGCTCGCGCTCGGCCTCGGTCTCTCCGCGGTGCAGGAACTCCTGGAGCTCGCGCACTTCGGCGTCGGGCGCTGGCTGGCGCTTGGCGGCGCCGTCGCGATCGCCGCTGCGGCCTGGGTGCAGTTCCGGCCGACGCCCCTCAGCGCGGATGCGCAGTCCCGGTGGCTTCCCGACGACTTCGTCGTGGCGTACGTCAAGATCGGCACGAGCCTGCCGCATGGCACCTGGCTCGCGGTCTCGGACGACAGCGGCTTCGACTACGCATACGGCCAGGGTTTCTTCATGACCGCCTCCGCCTTTCTCCAGCACGTCGGCACGGTCGGCCGGTGGCCCGTCTACCACGCGGGGGGCGTCGCGTCCTACGCCATCTCCGAGGATCACATCTTCCTTTTCGTCGACCGGCGACTGGTCGTCGCGCGGCAGTACCGCCGCGTTGTGGCGCCGCGGCGCAGTGCGGCGCAGCGCGCCCTGGGCGCGTGGATCGCCGCGTGGGAGAGGACGCATGGTCCGCTCCCCGTCTACTTCCGCGGCCCGAACGTGACGGTGTACGAGTTGAGCAAACCCCAGGGACTGCAGTCCCTGGGCGCGCTCTCGCCATGAGCGGTGCCGCCGGTGCCGCGCTGCAGGTCACCATCGGACTCGCCACCGCGCTCGCGCTCCTGCCGTACATCCTCCTGCCCCGCCTGCCGCAGGGTCCGCCTCTCACGGCGCTCTGGCGGCTCCTGACGGCTGGCGCGGCCATCTGGCTCGCGCTCGGCCTACTCCTTGCGCTGCTCTCGAGCATCGAGCTCGCAACGATCGGGCTCGCCCTCACACTGATGATCGTGGCCGCCCGCTACCTCCATCGCCGGCGCCTCTCGCAGCCGCAGCTCCAAGCGGCCCGCGACGAGCGGACGGCTTCGGCGCTCGACGCGATGGACCCGGACACCGAGCACTCCTTCCTGTCGCTCACGCGCGACGCGCTCGCGCGCTGGGCGAGGGCCCTGCGCCTAGCCGGATTGCGCCTTCGCCGACCAGAGAACCTCGTGGTGCTCGTCGTCCTGGTCATCGTGGTCTGGCGCGAGTTCCCCGCTGCGCTCGGGCAGGTCGTGCCCGCGACGCCGGACGGCTACGAACAACTGCTCGCGGCGAAGCAGATCGCACTCAACATGGGCATCTACACCACGGGTGCCTACCCGCTCGGCGTCCCGATCCTCGCCGCCCTCCTGTCCACCAGTTTCTTCTTCGATCCCCTGAACGTCCTGCGCTTCCTCGGTCCACTGCTCGCCCTGCTCCAGCCCCTCGCCGCAGCGGCGCTCGCAGCGGAGATCGCCGAATCCACTTGGGCGGCAGCAGTCGCGCTGACGCTCGTGGCGCTCACGGCGCTGCCTGCGCTCGGAGGCGGTTCACTCGACGCGTGGTACCCCCTGAGCGCGCACGCCGCGCTCGTCTTCCTCCTGGCGCAAGGCGCCTTCCTCGTGCGCTCCCTGCGGCGGGGCATCCCCCAGGACGCGTGGCTTGCCTGCACCGCGGGATTCGTCGCCGTGCTCTTCGAGCCCCTCGCGTGGCCGTACGCCGCCCTGCTCGCCGTCGGCCTCGGCTTGCCGTGGATCGGTCGCCGGCGAGCGGGCGTACGCGCTGCCCTACTCGCGCTCCTCGGCGCGACCGTGGGGTTCGCGCCCTTCGCCGCCGCGCTGCTCACGGGCCACGCGCCCGCCGCAACGCTTCTCTCCTCGCCGGCCGTCTCATCGAGCGCCGTGCCGGGTTGGCTCACCGGCACCGGCGGCCTCGTCGTGCTCGCCGGCAGCGGACTCCTCATGCTGCTCACGGCGCTGCGCGCCTGGCGCTACGACGACGGGCCCCTCTTCCTCGGCTTCGGCATCTGCATGGTCGCGTTCGCCGCGGAGGCGCTCCTCCCGATCCCCCCTCCCCTCAGCGTGACCCTGGGCGTCGGCGGGTACGTCGGGTTCCTCGCAGTTCCGGTCCTCGTCGGGTGGCTCTTCTCATTCGCCGCGAACCAGCCGCAGGAGAGCCGCGCCGCGCAGGGGCTCGCGATCCTGCTGGGCGCTGGCGCCCTGGCGTCCGGCCTGATGCCCGTCCAGGCCACGACGCGCTACGAGGTGCCCGGTTCCGGCGTCGTAACAGGGCGCATCGAGGCCGCGTACGAAGCCTATCAGTGGACCGCGATCTCCCCCACCGAGCAGTACAGCGAACTGCTCGGCAAGGGCTGGCACGTGGAGCTTCGCTCCTTCCTCCGAACGGTCCCGCTGGCCGACGCGAAAAACCCGCGCATGCTGCCACGGAACTGGCCGCTTCAGATCCTCTCGCCGGACACCTTCCTCTACGTGCCGCGGATCACGACGGACGGCCTTCGCCCTGCGCGCGCCGACCTCGCGAAGTCCGTCCCGGACTCGCTCGCGGCGGCAGAGAACCTGGGCCCCGACGGCCGCGTCGCCGACGCGCACGCCTACGCATGGGCGATGGCGTTCCTCTCCGCCCATCCCCAGAGTGCAAGTGTCTTCTTCCGCGGCCCGGACCTCCTCGTGCTCAGGATCCATCAGTGATCGCCGCCGCGTCGAGTGACCAGGTGCGAAGTTCGTCGCGGACAAGATTTTCGTAGGCTTCGGCGATCGACACGAGGCGAACGGTTGCAAGCAATCGGTCCAGGACCTTGGCAAGGTGACCTCTCCCGAAGCGCATCGCGAAGCGCGCGGACAAGCCCGTGGACCGAGGTAGCGACCAACCGGCTGGCGCAGCCTCCCAGGGATGGGCGTAGAGGACGCGCGGGGACTGCCCGCGCAGGGCCAGCGAGACGATGCCCGCGGGGAGGACGCGCCAGTAGATCCCCCCGGCGACGGGCAGCCGCAGCGGTCCCATCTCCAGCACCGCAGGCGGCAGTTCGAGGATGCTCCCTCCTCCTCCGGCGAGCAGGTACGGGGAGGTGGGCGCGCCCGGCGCGCCGTAGAGCGGGGTGCGCAGCGGGAACACGCTCGCGTCGTAGGAGAAGCCGAGCGCGAGAAGGGTCGCGGGGGCCCAGGGCGTACGGCGGTCGAGCGACCAGGTCGGGGCGCGGAACCCCGCGACCTCCTGCCCACTGAGGTCCTGCAGCAGCGCCCTGGCCCTGCCCGCCTCGGCCCGCAGGCGCGCGGGCCCGAGCTGCCACAAAAGCTCGTGCGTCAAACCGTGGCAGGCCACCTCGTGTCCCGCCGCGGCGATCCGGCGAACGCACTGCGGAAGATCCTCGGCGAGGCTGCCGAGGACGAAGAAGGTCGCATGCGCGCCGTGGCGCTCGAGGAGCGCGAGGATGGAATCGAGCTCGCGCTCCGCGTGGCTCGGGTCGACCCTCGGGGGCCGCGCGGCGAGCGTCGCGTCGTACCAGTGCTCCACGTCGATCGTCAGCGCGTGCGTGTCTACCACCTCATCACCTGCCGCCACGTCCGAAGGTCGAACGCGTGGCCGAGCACCGCGAGCGCGAAGCCGAACGTCGGCCCGAGGTCGCCTGGGTCGATGACGTCGTCGACGAGCCGCTCGCCCGACCGACGCAGGCCGCCGTCCTGCCCGAGCCCGCGCAGCGGGTGGCGGAGGAAGTGCAGCGCGTCTGCCGGCAGCGACCAGCGGCAGAGAAGGTCGGTGCGATAGTGCTCGGGACCGCGCACGTCCTGGCCGAGCGCAAGGCCCGCCCAAAGGCGCGGGAAGTCAACTCCCGCCGCCACAGCCAGGCCGAGCGAGGCCCACGGGCGGGGGTTCACCTCGAGGAGCATCGGGGTTCCCCCGGCGCCGATCTGCCACTCCACCTCCGCGAGACCCCGCCAACCCACCTCCCGCAAGAGCTCGGCCGAGAGTTCCACGAGGTCCGGTCGCTCCACGCTGCGCTGCAGCGTGCTGGCGTCCTGGCGTCTTGGGAACCAACGCAGCTCCTCCTGGCAGAACTGCGCGCGCAGGTCGCCCTCTGCGCCGAACAGCAGGCCCACGTCGAACTTGCGCCCAAGGGGAACGCACTCCTGCACGAGGTGGCCCCCGAAGTTCCCCCGCGGCGCCGGTGCGCCCGCCGGCAGGAAGCGCACGCCCCGTCCGCCCGAACCCTTGCGCGGCCGAAGGACGGTGTCGCCGCCCAGCGCGTCGCGCGCACGCGCGACGTCGGCCTGCGTCTCGACGCCAAGGCTGCGCGGATGGGGAACCCCGCTGCGCGCCGCGAGTTCGGCGGTGCGAAGCTTGTCGCGCGCCAGTGAGAACTGCTCCGCCGTCGGCAGGAGGTGACTACCGGGCAGGCGCGCACCCTGCGCGACCGCAGCCGCCATCGAGAGGTCGTCCATCGGCAGCACCACGTCGAAGCCGCGCGCAGCCGCGCAAAGCCATTCCCCGTACGCCGTATCGTCGGGTGTGGGGCTTCGCAGTGCCTCGCTGCAGTGCCGCGACCAGCGGGCGAGACTCAGGCGCCGGTCGTCCGCGACGGCGACCTGCCAGCCGGCTCGACCAAGGGACCGCGTGGCAACGAGCGTCTTGCGCTGCAGGCCGTCGGTGAGGAGGGCCCGGCTCACTGCAGCGCGAGCGCGTACTTGTCCAGGACGCCGGGATCGCAGGTGACTTCGAAGGCGTCCGCTGGCGACTCCTGCCGCATCCGGCCGAAGGTGACGCGCAGGTACGCGACGAGGCCCATGCGCATGTTGGTCAGGCCATCGCGGATGCGCGCCCCCTTGCGGTAGAAGGCGACGCGGGTCGGAAGGGTGTTGTCCACCTTCCAGCCGCGCCGAACGGGCAGGATGCCGAGTTCCTGGGCGCACCCGTAATTCCGGCCGGTGAAGAATGGCATGATGTCGGCGATCACCGCGACGCGCATCAATCGGAATCCGCACTCCACGTCGCGGAAACGGTATCCGCTCAGCAGGCTCGCCCAGAGCGAGAGGAGCCAGTTGCCGATCTGCTTGCTGGGCGGGTAGCCCGAGAGGTCGCGACGTCCCAGCAGGACGTCGACGCCGCGCGCGTCGAGTTCAGCGACGGCGGGGCCCGCCTCCTCCGGCAGGTGCTGTCCGTCCGCGTCGAGCGTCACGACGATGCTGTCCGGTTCAATCAGTCCTTGCGCTCCGAGGTCGAGCACGTAGCGGAAGCCCGTGCGCAAGGCACCGGACATGCCGCGGTTCCTTGCGTGGCTCAACAGTGCGACCTTGCTGTGCGATTCGCACCAACCGCGCACGAGCGCCTGCGAGTCGTCGTGCGAGCCGTCGTCCACCACGACCAAGAGGTCGGCGAAGGGCTCGGCCCTGCCTAGGATGTCGAGGATGGTCCGCTCCTCGTTGTACTCTGGGATGAGGAAGACGACCACGCCGTTCCCTCCCGCCGCGTGTCCATCGCGACGGAATACGTCAGGAATGTACATTTTTCCTGCCTTACCTGCCCAGAACGACACTGCCGTCGACGCTGCGGATGCCACGCGCGTAGTCGAGCGGCGCCGAGTAGGCGAGCATGCCGTAGCGCTGACTCAGATCCCGCAGCATGGCCATGCGCGAGGCTTCGCCCTCCCCTACCGGGATTTCGCTCAGCAGAAGCGGAGTAACCCCCTCGTCGCGCGCAACGCCGGAGATCTGCTCGAGCACCATGCGCAGCCAGGGTCCACCGGTCGTCTCGGGCTCGAAGTCGCCCTCCCAGCAGATCCCGTCCAGGAGCTTGGCCACGAGCGGCAGGAGGAAGAAGATCCCGTTGTTCTGCAGCAGAAGGCTCTGCCCGATCGTGCTGCGCACGCTCCGCACGAGGTCCGCCGCGGCAGGCACCAGCCACGCGGCGCGATCCTGCACCGCCTGATCCTCGACGTCGCCGAGGCTGTCGAGGAAGATCCCGTCCCATCCCTCCGCGATCAGCCGCTGGCACTGCTGCTGCAGGTGCTGGCGCCACGGGCGGCAGCGCGGGTCGACGACGTAGGTACCGAACTGCTCGCGCAGCCACGGTTCATCCCCGCTGCGCAGGAGGTCCTGCTGACCGACGCCGATGCGGCGGAGTGTCTCCGGGGTCGCCTCGAGCGCGGAGACGTACGCAATGCGGCGCACCCCCCGGCGCGTGAGCGCCGCGAGGTCCGGCGAGCGCCAACCGGCCGGCTCCAGGATCGCGATGTCGTAATCGGCGATCTCCGGAAGTGGGCCGTAGCCATAGTAGACGACGAACGTGCGACCGCGCAGGCGAGGTGCGCGCATGGGTCCACTCCTTCTAGGACTCGGGCTAGGCCTCGGGCGCCTGCGGTGCGACTCCGCGGGCGGCGAACACGGCCACGAGGGCGGAGACGACCTCGGGATCGATCTGCCGGTCGGCAAGGCTCAGCATCTCGTGCAGGGCCCGCCCCTGGCTGAGTCCCGCGCGGTAACTGCGCGGGCTGGTCCTCGCGACGAACACCTCGGCGCAAGCCAGGATGCGGGCCACCCGGTCGATCTCCGGCCCCGCCAAGCGGTCGGGGTAGCCGTGTCCGTCCCAGCGCTCGTGGTGCTGGCGCACCGCGGTAGGAACGCTCGCAGGCAGGATCTCCGGCGGCAGTCCTTCGAGGAGCGCCGCGCCGACGACAGGGTGCTGTTGGATGATCGACCGCTTCGCCTCGCTCAGCGGTCCATGGGTCGTGGGGAGCCCGAGGTCCACCGCCACCATCCCGATGTCGTGCAGGAGGCCGCCCAGTCGCGCGGCCTCGATGTCTGCGCCTACGAGCCCCATCTGCCGCCCGATCTGCTGGGCGAGGTCCGACACCTGCCGGGAATGGTCGCCCGTCGCGTTCGCTGTTGCGTCCAGGAGGTCGGCGACGGCCAAGAGCGAGTGCAGGTAGCTGCGCCCGATCCCCAGCACCAGCAGCCGGCTGTCAAGGCTGCGGCGCAGGCTGTCCGAAAGGGTCGCGAGCACCTGTGTCGCCGACGCCTCGGCGCGCGGCGCCTCCCGGAGCCCGTAGCCCACCGCCCCGCCGCGGCTTCCGTCTCGCACCGAGACGAGCGCGAACCCCTGAAAGCCCAGTTCCTCGATCCCTGGGGGCAACCGTGGCGCCAGCCACAGTCCAGCCGGCACGGCAGGCAACTGCTTCGGGTCGAGCGCCCGCCGCAGGTCGTCCCCCATCCCCGTCAGCCAGACGCTCGCCAGTTCGTCTCCCTGCCAGACGACGCAGTACCCCGCGTCGGCGCCCAGCGCCTCGCCGCCAAGCCGAGAGACGAGGCCCAGGAGCTTGTCCGCCTGCAGCGTCAGACCTGTCCGCCATTGGCGCGTCGCGTCCTCGACGGCTGCGACCCCACCGGCGTCCTTCGCGTCCTCCAGGGCGATCATCAGCGCCAGTACCGGCTGCAGGCGCGACGCGAAGGCGAGCACGGCCTTGCGCTCGATCTCTCCGACATGCTGGCGGCGACGAAGCGCCGCCCGCAGCACGAGGCGTGGACCGAGGGTGATGGTGAGGTAGGGTTCGGCCGGAGGGCCGTTCTCCTCGCAGGTGATGCCCTCCGGCGGGGCGGGCACCTCGAGCGGCGCCTGTCGGATCGGGGCACCGGCCACCAGTCCGGCGTAGTTGATCCCGATCTGCGGAGTGCCCGTCTCGGACCGCGTCAGCCGCAGCTGCGGTTCGGCGATGCCACGCGGCGCCGCGTACGCGTAGTACCCCTCCGCCGGGACGAGTTCGCCAAGGCCGTCGAGGGCGAGCGCGAGCGTCTCGGTCAGGTCGTAGGGCGGCGCCACGTTGGCCCGCAGCGCCTCCCAGACCTCGTCCACGCCCGCTGCGCGCGCGCGTGGCCGGCCGAACAGGCTGGCGGAAGCGATCGCGGCGGGCCCGAGCAACTGCCAGTGCACCAATGCCACCGCCTTTCTGGATCAGTTCGCCAGCACGCCGCCGGGTTCCCTACCGGACTGCGCCGCGGAATGCCTCCAGCCGATCGAGACGACGCCTGCCGCCCCAAGGAGCTGCGCCGCGAGGTACCCGATCACGAGCGACGTGGTTCCGCCGCCCAGTAGAAGCGCCCACGCCACCCAGACCGCGCAGGCCGCGAGCTGTGGCCACCAGTGGTGGAGCGAGCGCTGCGCAGCCGACCCTCCCCACAGGTAACCCAAGCTCAGGGCGCAAGCCCCGACGGCGTACGCCGCGAGGAGCCAGCCCGGCAGATCCACGCCCATCAGGTGCATGGCGAGGTGTCCCAATGCCAGCGAGATCAGCACGCTCACGGCGGTGATCGCCGCGATCGCAAGGCTGCCCGGACCGCGGCGGGTGCTACCCCACCCCTCCTCTCCGATCACCATCAGCACCACGGGCTGCGCAAGGTAAAAGGGCGCCTTGCCAAGCAGCCCGATCACCGCGTAGCCGGCGGCCCGCTGCGCACCGAGGTGCAGCGTCGCGACGAAGATGTCCACCGAAAGCCATGCCATCACCGAGAGGGCCACCCACCCCGAAGCCCACGGCGTGGCCTTCACCGCACGCACGGCTTCTGGATGCGAGGTGAGGTACGGCCAGACGAGGCCGATCACTCCGGCCGCGCCGTAGCTCGCCACTTGCACCCAGAAGATCGTGGAGACGCCCTGGTGCGGACCGACGACCAGAATGCCGGCAAAGCGCAGGACGTTCGGCAGCATCGTGACGAGCGCCGCTGCCACGAACGCAGTCCGGCCGACGAGTGCTCCCTGGCTGACGGCTGGCAGGTACGTCGACAGCGCGACCAGCAGGCCGACGGGCAGGAGCCAGTCGGATGGGAAGGTACGCCCGAGCAGTAGGATGCCGCCCCCGCTGATCAAACCCAAGACCACGAACCCCGCCTGCACGGCGGGCAGGCGCCGCCTCCAGTTGTGCGCCTGCCCGGACCATGTCACGACCGGCAGGCTGACGACGGCGGCCGGCAATCCGAGCGTCGCGGCCGCACCGAGCGCGGAGAGCACGCGCGCCAGCGCCTGCGGCCCGTAGAAGGCGTCGACGAGCAGGTTGAACCCGTACGCCGCCAGCCCCGAGACGAGCGAGATGGCGAGGATGGCCGCCGTGCGGCGGGCGAACGGGCTCGATAGGCGCGCCGATCGGCGCGAGCCGATCAACCGCCGCCCTCGGGCAGGGTCATGTAGACGATCATCTCCGGCAGCATGCCGGCGGCGTCCACGAGTTCCACGAGGTCCGCCGTGATGGACGCCCCCCGCGCGGCCAGCACATTGCCTGCGCCGTCCACGATGTCGCGCCCGACGACCTTCCCCTGAAGGAACGCGAGGATGTTGAGACCGGGCGTGAGCGTCGGCGAACCAGCCGCGACCGGACGATGCGCGGGTTCCGGCGCCCGCGGCCGGGGCGGTTCGGGAGGGCGGCTCCGCGGCGGCTCGGGCGGCGGCACTTGCGTCGGCTGCGGGCGGGACGCGGCCGCACGGTGCGGCGGCTCGTACGCCGCCGCGGGCCGCTCGTCCGGCAGTTGCCAGACCGGCATCGGCACTCCCTCAGGCCACTCAATCTCCACGTCGGGCGGGGCGTCGGGTTGCGGCACCTCTGATGTCGCAAGGGCGTGCGCTGGCTCCGGCCATGCGGGCGGCGCCGCCGGTGGTTCACCCGACGACTTCACGCGGTCTCCGTCGGACGGCGGCCCCTCGCTGCGCGCTGCGCTGGTCGGCGTGCGCAGCGGGTCGCCTTGCGCAGGCGCCGCGAGCGCTACATCCGCTACCTCAGCGCGCGCGTCCTGCCGTGTCGCGGGCGCCTCATCCTCCGATCCGGGCGTCTCCGCCTCTGCGGCGGTCGGTTCCACATCCTCAAGCGCAGTGGCGGCGTCTTCAACCGCCGCCGCCATCTCGCGCGCGGCCGGCTCCGCGTCCTGCGGCTCCGGCGCATCGGCCTCGACTTCGGGCGAAGCGCCGGGCAGCTTCTCCGGGACGGAAGGCTGTGGTGCGACCGTTTCCTCGGGTGGCCTCTGGGTCACGTTTCGCTGCCCTGCGGCTTCGAAGTCCGCGGCGTCCGCCGCGTCGTCCCTCGCAGGCGGTACCTCTTCGACCAAAGGACTACCCGTGGCGGACGGGCGAGTCACTGGGAAGATCGCTCGGGTCGCCTCGTCGGGCACAGCGGACTCCGCCACGAGGCGGTACTTGTCGCGCACGAGCACGATCCCCTGGCGCAGCGCGGCGACGTCGGCCGCAGGCACGACCCCCGTCGCGTCGCCGCCCTCCACCGCGAACCCAAGCACCCGGTGGGGCGGCGGACTCACCACGAGACCGACAACGGACGCGACGACTGCGCCGCCGCGGACCTGAAGCCTCGCGCTGCCCTCTGGCAGCGCGAGAACCGTGCGGCCACCCGGCAGGCGCCGTACGGGGAAATGCTTGGGGGTACGCTCGAGTAGGGCAGCCGCCACGTCCGCGAAGTCGCCCGACGAACCCGCGTCCGAGGTCTCAGACACATCTCCGCGCACGACGAGGTCGAGGCGATGGGCGAGGTCCGTCACCTCTCCCTCCACGCCGGCGATCTCCTGCTCGAGTCGTGGGAGGAATTCGCGCAGACGCGCGAGTTCCTCCCCCTGCTCAGCGTTCAGCCGATCCACCTCGCGCTGCGTGCCGGCCTCGAGCGTCGCGGAGTTGTCTCGTGCCAGCGCCAGCAGCCTCTCGAGATGCTCGCGGTCCGCGCGCAGACGAAGGAGCACGTCGTCGAGCGCCGCGAGCCGACCCCGTAGGGTGGCGACCTCGGACTCCTGCTCGGTGACGCGCTCCGCGAACTGGTCATGCGCAGCGAGCTCATCCTGCTCGATCTGACCCGCGAGGCGAAGGACATCCTCGCGCCGGTAGCCGAACAGGCCCATCGGCAGCCGTTCCACCCTGGACTTGGGCCGCGAGCGCCGAGACGGCACGGCTAGGACCCGGTATCCTGCTGGACGTTGACGACAGCCCGGGAGCCCGCGTCCGGCGGTGCAGCTTCATGGGTCGCGGCCGCCTCATCGGCCCCTGGGGGCTCCCGTTCGATCGTGTCGAGCGCGCGCCGTACGGCGCGGCTGGTGTCCTCGCGCAGGCTGCGCAGTACGCTGCGGCGGTGTCCGAGCACGAGCTCGCGCCGCGCGATCTCCTCGAGGATCTCCGCCTCGCTCTGCGCCATCCTCGCCTGCGCGGCCAAGAGCGCCTGCGCACCACGCGCGGAGATCTCCTCGAGTAGCGCCATCAGCACGCGCTGGCGCTCCTGCTCCCCTTGGACTTCCCGTTCCCTCTGGTGCACGAGTGACCGCACGTCCGCAAGTTCCTGCGACAGCCCAGCCGAGCGGTCGGCCCACTCGGCGCGGTTTGCTGCCTGCTCTTCCTCCATCGCTGCCAACAGCGCGTTCGTCGCTCGTCGGCTGTAGCCGAACATCGACCGGCGCAGAGGCAAACCCAAAGCGCTCCACTCCCTCAGGTTGTCCACCATGGCGCTGCCCGTGTCAACCTTATGGCTCGATAACGGGACCTCTTTCTACGTCTATCCCCGCATTCCTGCCGCATTCACGGCCCCGTTGCGCGCATCCACCGTCGCCGACCCGCCGCTCGAGAGATCGACGACCCAAATGGTTGGGTTCTGCATCGCGGGCTGGACGAGCGTCACCGCTGGATGACTTGCGAGGTAGGCTGCGGCGGAGGGGTTGCGGGCCAGCCGCGAGAGCACCTGCGCGGCTGTGTTCACCTTGAGGGCGATCGGCGCGATGCTGAGCGACGAGGCCAGCCACTGGCCTCCTACGTGCTGGAAGCGGAGCGCAGCGCGCATCACGTGCAGCGTCATTCCGCCCCCGCTGCCGCCCACCTGCCAGGCCACGAGCTCCGTGGCTGCTCCCTTCGCCGCCTGCGCGGCGTCGAAGGACTGTTGGTCGTAGACGAGCGGTCCCACGGGGCCGAGAAGAGGTCGCCACGCGCGCACGAACCCGAGTCCCGCCCGGGGCGTGACGGAGAGCGCCTCCACCTGCCGCGGCAGATTCATCGCGACGGCATCCAAGAGTTCCTCCGCGACCTCCATTGGCCCCGAGGGGTACGGCCCGACGAGCGTCTTGGGACCGTACGTCGGTGCGCCCTGGGCCACCCACGCGCCGGCGGGGCCCACCGCGGGTGCGTAGGCGTAGCGCAGGTACATCGCGTTCTGGTTCAGGTCGTAGGTTCGGTTCGCGAGCGTGAGGCCCTTGGCGGTCAGCGTGGCGAACCCGAACATGGCGTTTGTGCGCACGGTCCGGGGCGGCGGGGCGGGCCGGAAGCGCTTCTCCTTCGCGTCCCAGGCGTTGCGCGCTTGGATCGCCCGACGGAGCGCGTGCCACTCCCAAGCGCTCCGCCTTACCGCCCAGCTGTAGCTCACGAACTCGCATCCGCCGCTGCCGCAGTTGCCCGCGTCGCTCCGCGTGACGACCACGGGCAGATGGCGGCGTCCGAACTTCAGGATGCCGGCCCAGCCGACGTGCGGAAGGCGCAGGAGCGCCTTCCCGGACGGCGACGTGACGGTGAGCGTCCCGGTGCCCCCGTAGGGGCCGGAGCTCGTCGCGACGTGTGAGGTGTCGGTCCCGCTGCCCGTGAGCACGGCGCGCAGGGTCTCCGAAGTGACGTAGGACTTCGCCGGCTGCAGGACCGCAGTGGGCTTCAATGCCGCGGTCCCGGAGGGGTTCGACCCGGTGGGATGCACCTGCGGGCCGCAGCCGGCGGCGATCGCCATGGCCAGTGTGCCGATGCCGAAGAGGGCCCACCTGGCGCGCATGCTCCGGCCCCATTGGGTAGACGTCGTCGACGACGATCCAGTCTAGCATGCGCGCGGCGGGCTGGACTCCCGTCCAGCCCGCCGCGTGAGCGGGGATTACTGGTAGCTGTACGTGACGAGAACCTGCACCTGTACGCTCTGGCTTCCCGGCTGCACGTTCGGCGCCGCCGCCGCTGGAGTGCTCCTCGCCGCCTCGAAGATCGGTCCAGGCGTCTGCGCCCCCTGGACGCGCACGGAAGTGACGCGGCCGAGGGCAACGCCGAGCTGCAGCGCCTCGGACACCGCCTGCTGCTTGGCCGCCTTGATCGCCTTCTGCACCGCGAGTTCCCGGCCCGCGTTCGGGTCGGCCTCAGTGAAGGTCACGTTGTTGAACTGGTTCGCCCCGGCCGCCAGCCCCGCCGAGATCAGCTGCCCCGTTGACGCGAGTTTGCGGACCGTGACGGTGAACTGCTCGTTCGCCTGGTAGCCATTCGGGTGCCCCTGCTGATCGTAGTTCTGGTTGAGGTACATGTTGCTCGTCTGGATGTCCTTCGCCGCGACGCCGTCCTTCTCCAGGGCAACGACGACCGCGTTCGTGATCGCGTTCAGCTTGCCCATCGCCCCCTGCGCCGTCGGCGCCTGGACCTGACCTCCCAGGTTGATCTGGGCGAGGTTCGGCGTCACCTGGGCGGTGCCGGTCGCGGTCACTTGCAGGCTTCCACCCTTGGCGCCGCCCTTCTGCGCACCACCGAGCCCGAACCCGGCCAGCCCGACCGCCGCCAGCGCGACGAGCGCGAGCACCAGTTCAGACCATCTCGGCCACTGCATGGAACCCCACCTCCTGGGAATCCTCAGACTGCACTACGGGATTGGAACGAGGATCCTGCCGCCGCCCGGACGCTCGAACGTCAGGGCGCTGGTGCCCGCGGGCGTCGGATCGAAGGTAAGCACGATGGCCGGTCGTTCGAAGAGCGTCTGCGCGATCGCCCACGCCGCATCCTCCGCGCCACCCTGCCCCACCAGGCGTACCCCGAGCGCGCTGCCGTCGTCCGGGAACGCGGCCTGCGTACGCGTGGGACCGAAGCGTATCGCGAAGGGCCCGCCGGGGACCGGGGCCGAGATCTCCTTCCATCCGCTCTGGAGCGTTGCGGCGCCCGGCGTCGGAAGGAATAGGGCCGTGAGCGCACCGCCGAGGCGCAGTCGGTACCATCCTCCAGGCAACCTGCTCGTCTGCAGGAGCGCGACTGCGTGCCCCTCCCGGCTGCGTACGCTGATCGCAGCGACGTGATAGGTGCGCCGCGTCAGGGACGTCACGTGGACCTCAGCGCCGAACCCTGTGCCGCCGAGCGGTAGCCGGACCGCCACGACGCCCATGCCCACAGCGGTTGAGGCGAGTGGCAGCGGACGCTGCGTAACTTCCGTACGCACCGCCGCCTGCGACTGGACCGCAAGCGATTTCGGGGCTGCCATGGCGGAGGAGGTGGGCGCCGGTGTAGGAGACGCCGCGGAGAAGGACAAGGGCGACTGCGACGTGCTCTCTGCGTGCGCTGTCGGCGCGGCGGAGGCGTGCAGGGCCGGGGCCAACATCACGGCGGCCACCGGTGGCGCCTCTGCCGCCTGCCCCACGGCAACCGCGGCGAGGATGGCGGCCGCCGCCGAGGCGAGCGATGCGAGCGGGTGGCGACGCGGCGCAGCCCGGAAGCTCGCCATCAGTCGCAGCGCGAACGCGGCCTGGTCGCGCGGCCAGAAGGAGTCGCGGGCCGCGCGCAGGCTCCGCCCGAGCGCCAGCAGTTCCGCCTCCTCCCCCTCGAGGCAGTACGGCACGCCCCCCTCGAGCAGCCGATCGATCGCCTCCGAGAGCCTCTCCTCAGGTCGCATGCTATACCTCCCCGACGCGTGCTGGTCCCTGCACCACGGCGCGCAGGTGCTGCAGTGCCCGGTACTGCAGCGCCCGGACCGCCTCCGGCGTGCGCGTAAGCATCTCCGCCACCTCCGCGACGGAGCGCCCGTCCAGCAGCCGCAGCGTCAGCACCTCACGGTGCTCCGGCGCCAGTTGCCGGAGTGCGTCCAGCAGTTCGCGCCGGGTCTCCTCCGTGACCACCTCTTGCTCGACCGAGGGCCCCGGATCCGCGTGCAGCACCTCCGGCAATGGCTCGTGGGGATGGCGCCCCGCGTCGCGCAAGCGGTTGCGGGCGAGGTTCAGGGCGATCGTGCGCAGGTAGGGTCCGAGCCGATCGCCCTCAAACCTCCCGAATGCGCCCCACAGGCGTGAGAAGGCATCCTGCGTCACGTCCTCCGCCTCCGTCCGGTCACCGAGGCGCGCGTACACGAGGGCATAGACCGCCCGCCAGTGCAACTCGCACAAGGCGCCAGCCGCGTTCCGGTCTCCCGCCTTCGCCCGCCGGATCAGTTCAGCCTCGCCCATCGCGCCCCCGCCATCGCTGTCTGCACATCCGAGAGAACACCACATGTGGCAGTCCGTGTCGCCACTGCAGGAATCGTCACTCGATCGGCGGAACACCATCGACATGCGATAGCCGCTTCGGGCTTCCTTCCTGCCTGTCACTTCTCCTGCGCCGACCTCACCTGCGTCCCGGGAAAGGAGCCTCGCCGTTGGAGCGCCCGAGCTACGCCGAACTCGTCGACCGGCTGCAGACCGCCACCGAGGACCTCGGTGGATCCTTCACCCAGCGTGCCGAGGCTGACGGATACCCCCTGTACCACCTTGAGCTCGCCGGGCCGCGCAACGCGCCGCGCTTCCTCCTATCCACCGGCATCCACGGCGAGGAGCCGGGTGGTACCGCAGGTTTCCTGCACTGGCTCGAGCACGACGCCGCCAAGTGGCTGCGCATCTTCCGCATCGACGCCTTCCCCTGCCTCAATCCCTACGGCTTCGAGCGCGGCGAGCGCCACGACGCCGAGGGGCGCGACCTGAACCGATGCTTCCGAGAGGAGAACCCGCCCCCCGCTGTGCGGATGGTCAAGGACGTTCTGGAGGGCACTCGCTTCGCGATGGCCGTCGACATGCACGAGGACTGCGATTACTTCGGTTTCTACGTCTACGAGCGGCTCCCCAAGGGACCGACGGTGGCGCCGGCTCTGCTCGCGCGCATGGCGCTCGAGGGACCCATCTCGAACGGCGAGGAAGGCGACATGGAGATCGACGAGGGACTCGTTCGCATGGAATGGCCGAAGGACCTGTCCCTCGAGGAGGCTGCGAAGTCACGGGACAAGTGGCCGCTCGCCTTCTACCTCTACTTCGTGGCCGATCACGTCATCACCGTGGAGACCCCGGGCCGACAGCCGCTGGCTGTCCGTGTCCGCATGCAGCGCGCGGCTGTCGAGACAGCCCTCTCCTTCACCCAGGCTCGCCTCGGATTGTAGCCAGCCGACCGCCCCGGCACCTTCCTTCGCCCTCAACGCTTCCGTAATGGAAGTATCGAGGAAGTACGGCAGCGCGTAGCGAACACTACGCTGCGTCCGAAGGAGGGCTTCTCTTGGAGGAACAAGGCTGGCCGCTCGCAGAGCCGTACAAGACGAAGATGGTCGAATGGATCGAACTGTTGCCCCGGCCCGCGCGTGAGGACGCCATCCGCCGCGCCGGCTACAACCCCTTCAAACTCCTGGCGCAGGACGTGTACATCGACCTCTTGACCGATTCGGGCACCTCGGCGATGAGCCAGGAGCAGTGGGCGGCACTGATGCGGGGAGACGAGTCCTACGCGGGCAGTACGAGTTTCCAGGACCTGCAGGCGTCCGTTCAGGATGTACTGGGGTTCCCGCTCGTCCTGCCGACCCATCAGGGGCGCGCCGCGGAGCACGTCCTGATGCAGGCGCTCGTCGATGCGGGGGACCTCGTCCCCAACAACCTGCACTTCGACACCACGAAGGCGCACGTGCTCGCGCGCGGCGCGACGCCGGTCGACGTCGTCGTCGCCGAGGGCCTCGAGCCCGGCGGCGACTTCCCGTTCAAAGGGAACGTGGATGTCGACCGCCTCGGAGACCTGCTGCGCGAGCAGGGCGAGCGCATCCCGCTCGTGATGGTCACCGTGACGTCGAACCAGAACGGCGGGCAGCCCGTGTCGCTGCAGAACCTGCGCGAAGTGCGCCGGCTCTGCGAGCGGCACCGCAAGCCACTCTTCCTCGACGCGGCGCGCTTCGCGGAGAACGCCTACCTCGTGCAGCAGCGCGAGCCGGGCCAATCCGACCGGAGCGCCAGCGAGATCGCGCGGGAGATGATGTCACTCGCCGACGGATGCACGATGTCTGCGAAGAAGGACCCGATGGTCAACATCGGTGGGTTCGTCGCCCTCCGCTCGGAGGAGCTCTACCGCAAAGTGCGCGACTTCGGCATCCTCTACGAGGGCTACGCCACGTACGGAGGCCTCGCGGGACGAGACCTCGCCGCCCTTGCGCAAGGGCTCAGAGAGTCCGTGATGCCGCAGCACCTCGCCTACCGGACGGCACAGGTGGCGCAGCTGCACCAAGCGCTTGAAGCCTCCGGCGTGCCGGTCATGTCACCCGTCGGCGGGCACGGCGTCTACGTCGATGCTGGACGCATGCTGCCGCACATTGCGCGCGACGCTTTCCCGGCCTGGGCGCTCAGCGTGGAACTCTACCGCGAGCGGGGAATCCGGGCGGTGGAGATCGGCACTGTCCTGGCTGGCCGCGACCCGAAGACCGGCGAGCACGATTACCCTGCGCTCGAACTCCTGCGGCTGGCCATCCCGCGACGCGTCTACAGCCAAGCGCAGCTCGCGCAGGTTGCGGAGGCGATGCGGCGCATCCTCGCCAGGCGCGACGGAGTGGAGGGGTACCGCTTCACCTACGAACCGCCGACGCTGCGCCACTTCGCGGCCGAATTCGAGCCGATCTAGCGCGGATCACAGCCCAGCCGCCGCGCGATCAGCCGGCACCATCCTCGAATGTGGCGCGCAGCGGTTCGACATCGGATGGACTTCCCAGCAGCGTCACGACGTCTCCTAGGCGCAGTACCGTCTGGCCTCGCGGAACGATGTGGTCCCTGCCCCGCGCGAGCGACACGATGAGCACGCGCGACGGCAGTGCCACGAGGCGCAGCGGCACGCCGTCGAACGACAGGTTGCGCACCGTGACGTCGATGATCTCGCCGTCCTGGTGTCCCACGAGCAGGTCCGCCCCTGCCGGTGCGAGCACGAGCAGCTCTAGGAGCTCCGACGCCGCCAGTTCTGGAGTGAAGGGAACCCATCCGGCCTCCCGGGCGTCCTTCGCCAGATCCGGCGTCACCTCGACCACCACGCGAGGGACCCCTCCCTCACTGAGTTTCTCGGCGCGCGAGAAGTTGTTCTCCGCGCTCTCGCCGAGTACAACGCCCGTCCCGACTCCCGCGAGGTCGACCGCGGCGAGCGACTCGACGACCTGTACATCGCCGCTCTGCGACGCGAGGCGGGCGGCCAACCGCCGTGTACGCTGGTTCGGACCGACCAGCAGGACGCCCTGGCGCAGCTCCTTGCGTGGCGGTACGAGCCAAAGAGAGATGGGCGGAAGCACGATGGCACTGACGACCGACGCGACGATCACCGCCGTTGCGGTGGCCGCGGAGATGATCTGGGCCGACTCGAGGATCGCGCTGCCCGCGACCGTCACCGAGAGGTGGGTCGCGAGCAGCATGCCGGCTCCCAGGCCGTTTCGCCAACTTCCGAAGCGCACGCCGAAGACCACAGACGCGACGAGGCCAAGGCCCACGAAGGCGGCGACCATGAGGAGGGCGAGCAGCGCCACGCGCGCGAGATCGGTGTGCGCGTTTATTTGCGCGCCCAGCAGGATGAAGAAGAAAGGGATGAAGTAACCGTAGCCGATCGCATCCAGCTTCTCCTGGATCGCGCTGAGGCGGTCGCCCAGCACGATCGCCGCCGTCATACCTGCCGCGAACGCGCCGAGCACGGCAGCCGTTCCCAAGGACTCGGCGACGGCGATGAAGATGACCACGATCGCGAGGGCTCCACGCACGCCGAGCTGAGACGTCACGGAATCCAGCGTCTGCCGGGCCCACCAACGCCGCAGGGGGCCGCTGAGCCGAACGGCAGCCACGAGCGGCACCAGGAGGATGATGAAGAGAAGCGCCCTCGGGCCACCCGCCCGAAGGCCCGCGATGACCGAGACGCCGAGCAGTCCGACGACGTCGAGCAGCAAGGAAACCAAGAGCACCGTTCGTCCGAACTGCGTCCCGGTTCGCCGCCCCTCCTTGAGCGTCGGGAGTACGACGGTCGGCGCGGAGGACCCGAGCAGGAGCCCCAGCGCGAGGCCGTTGCCGACGATGCCGAGACGCTGCAGTTCGAGACCGCCGAGGATGCCGGCTCCAAGCAGCGCCACAGCGGTCAGCGCTGCCGTCGCGAGCCCCCTCCGGTCGGCGGTGGATGGGCGCATCAGGCGCACCACGTCGACCTCCAGGCCGGAGAGGAACATGAGGTACGAAAGCCCGAAGAGGGACAGAAACGCCGTGACGGCCGTCGGCTGCAGAAACCCGAAGCCGGTGCGGCCGAACACGATGCCCAGCACGACCTCCATGGCGGCCACGGGGACGACGACGGGGCGAAGGCGCGACGTAAGCACGGGTGCCAGCAGCGCGAGCACAGACACGGCGAGAACGGAGATAAGGCTGGTCTGCAATCTTCGCCCTCCTCCTGCGTCGAGGGAGGACTGGGATTCTCGGCCGCACAGGCCGACTCCTCCAAGGCGCCGTCCAGCCCATTCCTGCCGCACCATCTTCCGCCCGCGTCGCGTTTTGGGGGTTGAGGGAAAATGTCGTCGAGGAGGCGAGACACGTTGGGCAAGTTGATGAGCGAGGAACTCAAATGGCAGCTCGCGCCGAAACTCGGCGTCCGTCCGACCGTCGAGCAAGGTGGCTGGGGTGCCGTCTCGGCCCGTGACTGCGGGCGCCTCGTGCATGCCGCGATCGAGGTTGCGGAGGAGGAAATGCTCCGACAGGCGCCGCCGCGCCGCATCTGATCCGTTTGCGCGTTTTCATCGGCAGGAATTCTCCCCTGGTATGGTGCAATTGCTCCAGACAGAGGAAGGTGACGCGATGCCGCGCGCACGGTCGCACGACCGGGAACAGCGGATCCTCGAGTTCATCCGCAAAAGCACGGAGGAGCGCGGGTATCCCCCATCCATCCGCGAGATCTGTCAGGCAGCCGGACTGAAGTCGACATCCACCGTGCATTCCTACCTGCTGCGACTCGAGCAAGCCAATGTGATCCGCCGCGACGGTGCGAAGAGCCGGACGATCGAACTGGTCGGGGAGCGCCCGCAGCTCGTCCGGCTTCCGCTGTTGGGCAAGGTGGCCGCTGGCCAGCCCATCCTCGCCGAGGAGATGCGTGAGGGCGAGATCGCATTGCCGCGGGAACTCGTCGGGCCAGGTGTGCACTTCCTGCTGCGGGTGCGCGGCGACTCGATGATCGGCCGTGGCATCCACGACGGCGACCTCGTCATCGTGCGCCAGCAGACCTCCGCGGAACGCGGGGCGCTCGTCGTGGCGTTGATCGAAGGCGAGGCGACGGTCAAGACGCTCGAGCGTGATGGACAGGCCTGGATCCTCCGTGCCGCAAACCCGGCGTTCGCCGACCTGCGGCCGCCCGAGCTCGGCATCGTCGGCCGCGTCGTCGGCCTGCTGCGCCTCTACGGCGCGAGCGCGAGTCCCCAGCACTAGTAGTCCCGCGCAGGAGGATCCTTCGGCGCGAGCGGTAGGATACATGCGCAACGCCGCCGGACCCCAATAGGGGCTCCGGCGGCCCCCTACAGAAACTTGATGTCCTCGGGCGGCTGGTATCTGTCCTGTGCCATGTCCCCATGCACCTGCAGGGAGTCAACGGTAACCGGCACGCCAGTCCCGCGAAGCGGCCGGAACGCGGCGCGCTGCGCGCTAGTACGACATGAGGTACTGCTCGATCTCCCAGCCGTGCACCTGCGATTCGTAGATCTCCCACTCGATCTGCTTGGCCTCGACCAGTTGGCGCGCGATGTGCTCGCCTAGCGCCGAACGCACCAGCTCATCCTGCCGCAGCGCGCGTACCGCTCCACCGAGCGTACGCGGCAGTTCTTCGACGCCGAGCTCCTGCCGCTCCTCGCGCGTCAGGTGGTACATGTCGCGCGGCACGGGCGGCGGCGGCTCAAGGCGGCGCCGCACCCCGTCGAGCCCGGCGGTCAACGTCGCGGCGAGCAGGAGGTAGGGGTTGCAGGACGGATCCGGCGAGCGCAGCTCGATCCGGGTATGCTCGCCCTTCTCCTCCGGAACGCGGATCAACGGAGAGCGGTTGTGCACCGACCAGGCGATGTGCACCGGCGCCTCGTAGCCAGGCTTGAGCCGCTTGTAGGAGTTCACGAGCGGATTCGCCACGAGGGTGATCGCGCGCGCGTGCGCCATCACGCCGGCGATGAACTGGCGCGCCGTCGCCGAGAGTCCGTCCGGTGCGTTCGGGTCCCAAAACGCGTTCTCTCCATCGCGCCACAGCGACTGGTGCACGTGCAGGCCCGAGCCGTTCTGGCCGTAGATCGGCTTCGGCATGAAGGTCGCGTGCAGCCCGTGGCGCTCTGCGATCGCGCGGGTCACGATGCGGAAGGTGGCCAGAAGGTCCGCCATCTCCAGGGCCGGCAGGTAGCGCAGATCGATCTCGTGCTGACCGGGAGCCACCTCATGATGTGCCGCCTCCACCGCGACGCCCATCTCCGACAGCTGTTGGACGATGTCCGCGCGCGCCCGCTCCCCGACGTCGGCGGGAGAGAGGTCGAAGTAGCCGGCCTGGTCGGAGGTCTGGAGCTGCGCCCTGCCGTCAGCGCCGCGCGGGAACAGGAAGAACTCCGGCTCCGCGCCAACCGCGAACTGAAAGCCCTCCGCGGCGGCCGCGTCAACCGCCCGCCGCAAGGCCGTGCGCGGACAACCCGCGAACGGACTCCCATCGGGTCGGACGATGTCGCAGAGCAGGCGCGCGGCCGCGGGCTGCCATGGGTAGCGAAGGTACGTCGCGGGATCCGGTCGCAGGAACATGTCCGACTCCTCGATGCGCACGAACCCCTCGATCGAGGAACCGTCGAACATGATCCCGCGCGCAAGCGCCCGCGCGAGTTCGCGCCGCGGGATGCTGACGCTCTTCATCGTGCCCAGGATGTCCGTGAACTGCAGGTGGACGATCTCCACCTGCTGCTCCTCCGCGAGGCGCAGGACGCCCGCGCGCGGGTCTTCCGACAAGCCGTCGCCGCCCTTCGTCTTCAATCTACCATGCCGTCGCCTACGAGGGCACGTCCGCCTGCTGCGCTTGCGCGAGAAGGCCCCCGGGGCGGAGGCGGGCCATCGCGATCTCGTCGACGTAGCGACCGGCACTGATCACCGAGCCGCGCTTCCTGCCTTCGGCCACGAATCCCATGCGTTCGTAGAGCGCCTGGGCGCGAGGGTTGGTGCCCAGCACGGTCAGTTCCAGCCGCTCGAGCATCAGCCAGTTGTCCGCGAGGTCGATGATCGCCCGCAGCAGCGCGGTGCCAACGCCCTGGCCGTGGCTCCCGGGGTCGACGGCGACGAACAGGTTGCCGCTGTGGCGGAGCCGCCCCTGCGCGCAGCGCAGACCGGCGTATCCGACCGTCGTGCCTTCCACCTCGGCGACGAAGTAGTGCATGTCCGGACCGAGGTCAGCAAGGTAGCGTTGCGCTTGGGCGAGGCGAACGCTCGGCAGCTGAAGGATGTACGGCAGAACACCGGCCTGGAGCTGGATGGCGTGGAGCGCTGCCGCATCCTCCTCGCGCACAGGACGCACGACGACCTCCATGGGATCACCTCTCGCCCTGAGTTCGACGGGGCGGCTGCGCGCCTCCTGCCGCAGCGCGCCCTCGCGTTCAGGAGAGGCGGAAGATCAGCCAGACGGCGGAGACGAACAGGCTCAGAACGCGCACGAACTCCGAGACCCAGAAGAGCGGACTCAGGTTCCGGATTTCGCCTGCACCGCGCACCCATCCCGCAAGCAGCGCCCCCAAGAAGGCGCCGTAGAGCGTTCCCGTCTGGTTGCCCGCCGCCATCAGGCCGATCGCACCGCCCACTGCACCGCCGGCCAGCGGCAGCCAGCGCGGCAGGCCCTTCGCGAACCCGCTGCGCTGCAGCGCCGAGGCAAGGATGCTGTCGAATCCAACGGCCACCAGCAGTAGAAGCCCGACCTCGATGAACAGTCGCGTGCTGATGCCGCCGGTCAGCCGTGCGAGCAGGAGCCCCGCTCCCATCACCCAGTGGCCGTGGCGCACACCGGCCAGTACCAAAAGCCAACCGAACGCGACAGCTGTCGCAAGCAGAAACGCCATGGCTCCCACCTCGGCTCACGCCTATGCGCCGCGAGCGCCCGCCATCTCACAGCTCGGCCGTCACGAACGCGCGCTGCAGGATCTCGACGGCGTAGGGGCTCGCGATGCCGCCCTGCAGGTAGCCGTCGTAGGGTGGCCTGAGCGGAGCGTCCATCCCGAGCTCCAGCGACGCGCCGGGGAAGAATGTGCCGCCGGCCATCACGACCGGATCGGGGTATCCCGGCAGTTGCGCCTCCTCGACGCGCGCGTCGCTCTCCACTGGCGAGTGCGCTTGCAGGGCCTGCGCGAAGCGGAGTAGCGGCTCCCGCCCTCCGAAGCGGATGACCTGCACGATGTCGCCCCGCGCCGCGAGCGGCATCGGGTCTACCCCGAGGCCCAGCGAGTGCGCGAACGCCGCGGCGTAGTCGGCCGCGCAGAGCGCTTCGGCCACCGCGTGCGGAGCCAGGAAGAGCCCTTGGAAGAGGGAGCGCTTGCCCGCGGGGAAGCTGCCGACGTCCGCGCCGAGACCCGGCGCCGTCAGGCGGTCTGCCACCGCCTCGACCAACTCGCGCCGTCCGGCGACGTACCCGCCGCTCGGGGCGATGCCGCCGCCAGGGTTCTTCGTCAGCGACCCGACCAAAAGGTCCGCCTCGGGCTCGCGGTCGGCGACGAACTCGCCGTAGCAGTTGTCGACGACCGAGACGACGCCGCGCGCGCGCAGCGCATGAAGCGCCGGGGTGAGCGCCTCGGGTCGCAGCGAGTCCCTCGCCGCATAGCCGCGCGAGCGCTGGAACAGGACGGCCTGCGTCCCTGGCCGGAGCGCCGATGCGAGGCGCAGGGGATCCAGTCCCTCCGCCATGTCGATGACGCGCGTCTCGATGCCCCACTCCCGCAGCGAGCGCGGCGTGTCGCGCAGTCCCAGCACCGACTGCAGCGTGTCGTACGGCGTGCCCGTCGCCACGAGGAGTTCACCCCCCGGTCGGAGCACGCCCCAAAGCGCCAGCGCGATGGCGTGGGTCCCCGAGGCGATCTGCGGGCGGACGAGCGCAGCTTCGCAACCGAACGCCGCCGCGAACACCGCGTTCAGTGTCTCGCGGCCGCGGTCGCCGTAGCCGTAGCCCACCGACGGCGCGAAGTCGTACTCCGCAACGCGCGCGCTGCGGAAGGCGTCCAGTACACGTCGCGCGTTTGCGCGCGCAAGCGCGAAATGTTGTGCGCGGCTTTCGGCGAGAACGTCATCCGCGGCCCTGCGAGCCGCCTCATACCTATCCACGCGCCAGAAGGGCTGCGATCCGGCCGGCCCAGTCCGCCTCGATCTCGACGTCGACGGTCGTTCCCTCCCCATCCGAACGCCTGGAAAGCACCTCACCGTGCGCGGCGATCAGCGCGAGCACGTCGCCCCGCTGGTGCGGCACGCGGAACGTTCGGCGCGTCCGCCGCGCCGCGAGCGCCTTGGCGATCTGATCGCGCAGATCCTCGATTCCCTCCCCCGTACGCGCCGCGACCGCGACTCCCGGCAACTGCGCCCTGGCGGCCGGTAGCAAAAGGTCCACCTTGTTGTACACCGTCAGCGTCGGCTGGCTCACAGCACCGATCTCTTCCAGCGTGTCCAGTACCGCGCGCTCCTGATCCGACCATCGGGGATGGGATGCGTCGATGACGTGCAGGAGAAGATCCGCCTGCCTCGTCTCCTCAAGCGTCGCGCGGAACGCTGCGACCAGCTCCGTGGGCAGATTCTGTACGAACCCGACGGTGTCGGTCAGCAGGATCTCCTGGTGACCGCCGAGTTCGAGGCGGCGCGTCGTCGGGTCGAGCGTCGCGAACAGCCGATCCTCCCCGCCGCCGGACGCCGTCAACGCGTGCAGCAGGGTGCTCTTGCCGGCGTTCGTGTAGCCGACGAGCGCGATGCGCGCGAGACTGCCGCGCTGGGCGCGCGAAACAGATCTCTGGCGCTCGACGCGCGCGAGGCGCGCGCGGATCTCGGCCATGCGCGCCCGGATGTGGCGGCGGTCGGTCTCGATCTTCGATTCACCGGGTCCGCGCGTCCCGATCCCACCGCCCAGGCGTGAGAGCGAACCGGCGCTGCGGCGCAAACGCGGCAGCCAGTAGGCGAGCTGTGCCAGTTCTACCTGCAGCTTGCCCTCGCTGCTCTGCGCGCGTTGCGCGAAGATGTCTAGGATGAGCGCCGTACGATCGACGACGGGACGCCCGAGCGCCTCCTCGAGGTGTCGCTGCTGCGACGCCCCAAGCGGATGCGCGGCGATTGCGAGCGTCGCACCGAACTCGTCCGCGTCCTGTCGGGCCTCCTCCGCCTTGCCGCGGCCGAGGTAGCTACGCGGGTCCGGTTCCTGGGTGGACTGCACGACCTCGCCCGCCACCTCCGCGCCAGCCGCGTCCGCGAGCCCCCGAAGCTCGTCGACGTAGAAGTCGAGGTCGCCGCCGCGCAGCGGTCCTGCGTAGATGAGTAGTGCACGCTCCAACCAGCCGATCCCTTCCTTGCCTCAGATCTTCCGCCACTCTCATCCCTGCACCCGAAGGATGTCCAACGTCGGTCGCGAAGAACGAGTACGACACCATGGGGGGGCTTTGCCATCGTGCGACAGTTTCGCCCTTTGGATCTGCTCTCCCTGCGCGCCGTCGTTGACGCCGCGATCGCTCCCGCGGGCGACGAGTTCACCTACGCCGTGCGTGAGCCGAGCGGCGCGACCGCTCTGTGGCGAGGCTTCGATCAGTCAGGAGAACCCGCCCCTCTGACCCGCGGGCCACGCGACACGAACCCGCGCTACTCGCCGGACGGGCGCCATATCGCGTTCCTCCGGGGCGACGGCGCCGCCGCCCAGATCTACCTCCTCGACCGGCGAGGCGGAGAGGCGATGCCCTTCACGCGCCTGTCCTTCGGCGTGCGGGAGTTCTCGTGGTCACTCGACGGCCGCTCGATCGCAGCGATCGTACCCGCGGGCCCCAGCGGTCCGCGTCCCCTCGCCGCCGGAGATTCGAGCGAGCCCAGCCCCGCCGACGCGACCGACGCCCTGATCCTCCTGCAGATGGACGGCACCTGGCGCCAGCTCTCGGTCGACGGCCTCGCCTGCTCACGTCCGGCGTTCGCGCCGAACGGGGGACGTGTGGCCTTCCTCGCCCGCGAGCCAGCAGGGCGGAACTGCCTTGCCATCGTCTCCGTCGACGGCGGCGATGCTCAGCTTCTGGTCGGGCCAGAGTACGAGCCCGGCCCCGCCGCATTCTCACCAGACGCCACCCACGTCATCTTCGCGGCGCGCCCCCCCGGCCAGGGCGCCCCTTCGCTGTACACGGTACGCGCTGAAGGCGGTGTGCCCGAGCCCTACGCCGAAGGGCCGGGAGACGCTCCGCCGCCGGCGGCGGGCCATGCCCCCGTCTACAGCATCGACGGCAGCTCCGTCTACGCGCTCCTAGGTACGCCCGGCAGGTACGAACTGGCGGAGGTGCGCCCGCGCCTGGCGCGCCGGCCCCGCTCGCCGCAGGGCCTGCCGGTCTCGCGCTTCGCCATCGATGACGAGGGAAGCCGTACGGCGCTCGTGGTCGCCGAGCAGCTGGGGCCGGCACGCTTCGAACTGCGCGACACTGCCGGACACCTCCTGCTGCGTTCGCGCCACGAGGAGCCCGGCCTCGCAGACGTGCAGCGCTTCGCGCCGTATCCACTCGCGCTGGAGGGCGGCGCCTTCGCGCACCTCTACCTGCCAGAGACGGCGGAGAGCGCACCGTTCGTGCTGCTCGCCTCGCGCTGCGGCCACGGCTTCTCCGCCCAAGCCCAAACCATGGCATCCGGCGGCCTCGCGGTGATCGCGGCGCCCCCGGGCCTGCTAGGTGCCGCGCGCGCAGCCGCGCTCGGCGCCTTCCCGCAGTTGGACGGCCGACGCTTCGGCGTCTGCGCGGAAGGAGACGACGCGTTGCTCGACTGGCCGCTCCTGCCTGAAGCGCGCGCGGCCGCGTTCACGAATCCGCCCGAAGAGCTTCCGACCCAACTGGCCGGGGCGGCGCCCGGAGGGGCTCGGCCGGCCGTTCTGCTGCTGCTCGGTGCGGACGTGGGAAGGCAGCGCGCCGCCCGGGTCGCGGACGGCAACCTCGTCGCGCAGCACGTCTTCTCCGAGAGCGGACCAGTGCACGCGTGGCCGCCCATGGTGCAGACGACGCGCCTTGCGCTCGAGGCGGAGTGGTTCTCCCGTCACCTCGCGCTGTAGACGCGGTAGCCCCGCTTGATCTCGACCTCACGCACAGTGTCGTAGTGCGCCCAGAGTTCGCGCTCCAGACTCTTCGCACCCTGGGTTGTTCGCACCACTACCCACAGTGCGCCGCCGGGCCGAAGGTACTGCTTCGCCTCTTCTAGCCACGGGTAGTAGACGGACTTGCCCGCGCGGATCGGCGGGTTCAGCGTGATCAGGTCCACCCGCTCGCCCGCGACCGGTGCAAAGCCGTCGCCGACGAGGACGCGCCCGCGCACCTTGTTGCGCTCCAGGTTGCGCTGGCAGAGTCCGGCCGCCCGCTCGTTGCGCTCAACGCAGAGCACCTCGCAGCCGTAGTGCACGCCGAGCGTGACGGCGATCGCTCCCCATCCGGCGCCGAGGTCCAGCAGGCGTGCGGCGTGCGGCACCTCGACGCACTCCAGGAGAATGCGGGTGCCCTCGTCCAGGCCCCGGCTTGCGAACACCGCCCGGTCCGTCGTGCAGCGGATCTCCTCTCCGAGGACCTGGAGAAGGACATCCCGCTCTTCGGACGGTGCCTTCGGCGTCGCGCTGAAGTAGTGGTCCACAAGGCGCCCCCTCGTCGTCGAGATTCCGCGCGCGGAGCGCGGCTCCCTGCCGCGTAGGCTTCGCCGCGCCGCAGCAGCCGATCCTTCGCCGAGGGCCCGTCACCGCGGCGCGGCCTCTCCCCAATCCTCCGAGAACCGCGGCCGGCCTGCGGGCAACCCGAGGAGCGGCGGCAGGTCGTCCCGTTGGATGCGCAGGAGATCCTGGCGCGTCGCCCCCGCCTTGCGGTCGATCCGGCGCGCGTGGCGGCGGATCGCAGCCTCGACGACGTTGCGGGCGAGCCGGGCGTTCGCTTCGCCTGTCTGGCCGTCGCGCACCAGCGCGCGGTAGCCCGCGTCGAGCAACTCGCGCGCGGCGTCGTCGAGCTGGTACTCCCGCTCACGCAGCAGGCAGTCGGTGATCTCCATCAGTTCCTTCGCGCAGTAGTCCCGGAAGCTCAACACGATTGGCAGGCGCGAGACGAGGCCGGGGTTGCTGGCCAGGAACGCGTCCATCTCCCGCGGGTACCCCGCGAGGACCAGCAGCAGGTCGCCCCTGCGGTCCTCGATCTCCTTCACGAGCGTATCGATCGCCTCGCGGCCGAAGTCCCGCTCGCCACCGCGCGCCAGGGCGTACGCCTCGTCGATGAACAGCACACCGCCAAGCGCTCGCTGTACGAGGCGACGCGTTCGCTGCGCGGTGTGGCCGATGTACTCCCCGACGAGGTCGGCCCGTTCCGCCTCGACGAGGTGTCCGCGGCTGAGGACGCCCGCCTCGCGCAGCACCGTTCCAAGGTGGCGCGCCACCGTCGTCTTGCCGGTACCAGGATTGCCTCTGAACACCATGTGCAGGGTCTGCGGCTCTGCGCGCAGACCGATCGCCGAGCGTCGCGCCGCGACGCGGTGCAGCGCGAGGATCTCGTCGATCGCCTCCTTGACCTCGCGCAGCCCGACCAGCCGGCGCAGCGCCTCGAGCGCGCCGGGCTGCGCCTGCGGTGCGCTCTGCCTTTGCCCCAGTGGCCGCACGACAGTGATGGTCTGGCTCCCGATCGCGCCCACCTCCGCTTCTACCAGTGGGCGGTCTTCGCGCAGCGCACCCGATCTCCTGGCCCGTCCGCGCGGCAGGAGATCGGGCGCACGGACGGAACCCCTGATTTGGTGGTGCCCTTTGGCCTCGCGCCGCATCAGTGCCCTTGGTGTCCCGTTCCTCCTGCTCGCAACCCTCGCCCAGGTCGGAGTCTCCGTTACGCAGCAGGGCATCGCCGTCCTGAGCTTCGCCTTTCGCTCACACCTCTCGCTCAGTCTGGCGCAGTCCGGCACCCTCGTGAGTGCGACGTCGCTCGGCGTCATGGCGGCCATGCTCCTCGGCGGCAGCGCGACAGACCGCTACGGACCGCGGCCCGTCTTGATCGCGTCCGCGTGTCTCGGACCTGTCGCTGCGCTAGCGCTCACCTTCGCGCACGGCTACGGCATCCTCCTCGTAGCGCTTGCGCTCGTCGGACTCTCGATCGGTGCCGTTCCCGTCGCCGGATCGCGTGCCGTGTTCTTCCGCTTCAGCGGGCCGTGGCGCGGCACGGCGATGGGCATCCGCCAGACCGGCGTGACGTTCGGGGCGGCGCTCGCCGCGGCCACGCTCCCGGCCTACGTCGCACTGCACGGTCCCTTCTCCCCATGGCTCTTCCTCTCTCTTATCGCGAGCGCGCTCGGCATCGCCTTCGCGCTGCAGACGCCCGCTACCCCGCGATCCGCGCGCGCCGCGGCTCCCTCGCAACTCGGGGGAGACCTCGCGTTGCTCGCGTTCCCGGCGCTCATTGGCTTCGTGTTGGCAGCGGGCCAGTACGGTCTGCTGACCTATACCGTAGGTGATCAGTCGCAGTTCGTCGGCCTCGCGGGCGCCGGCCTGCTGCTCGCCATCTCGCAGATCGGCGGCGTCACCGGTCGGATCGTCTTCGGCGCGCTCAGTGACCGTCTCGGGGGCCGCCCCGCCGTCGTCGCGATCTCGTCGGGACTCGGCGCCCTGGGGATACTTCTCGCGCCGGGGCTTGGTCCAGGCGCGCCCTACCCGCTCCGCGTCGCGCTCTACTTCGTCGCGGGAACCGGAGCGATGGGCTGGAACGCCGTTCTTCTCACGTGGGCCGCCGAGCGCGTCGCGCCGGAGCGCGCCGCAAGGGCGATCGGGTTCATCGCCGCATCCATCTTCGCCGGCTCCATCGCCTTCCCGCCGCTGATCGGCCTTCTGGCCGCCACGAGCGGCTTCCCCTTCACCTGGGCGGCGCTCGCGTCGATGCTTGCCCTCGCCGCCGCAGCGGCACTCGTCGGTGGCCGCAGCGGAGCAGGAACCGGGGCCGCGCCGCGGAAGTGAAGACGCGTACCCGTCGGAGAGGAGACATGCCTGCATGGACTGGCAGATCTCGTCCGAGGATATCGTGCGGGTGGCCCGCGCCCTGATCCGCATCCGCTCGGTTCGCGAAGCGCCCCAGCCGGGCGCCCCGTTCGGCACGGGCGTACGCCAGGCGTTCAACGCCTTCCGGAGCTCGGCCGAAGGGATGGGCCTGACCGCCGTGCGCGACTATGATGGCTACGCGATCGAGGTGGAGATCGGACAGGGCGAGGAGATCCTCGCTGTCCTCGTACACCTCGACACCGTGCCGGAAGGCGACGGGTGGACCGTCTCACCGCTCGCCGGGATCGTCGAGCACGGCAGGCTGTTCGGGCGGGGCGCGATCGACGACAAGGGACCCGCCGCAGCGGCGCTGTGCGCGCTCGCGGCCGTCGCGTCCCAAGGACCGCCACTGCGGCGGCGCGTCCGCCTGATCGCCGGCGGTGATGAGGAGAGCTACTGGCAGTGCATGGAGCACTACCTGCAGCACGCCGAGCGTCCGACGCTCGGATTCACGCCGGACAGTGAATTCCCCCTGATCCACGGCGAGAAGGGCGGCCTCACGCTGCGCATCGAGCGCGATCCGCGCGCGCCGCAGCGCTACCTGATGGAGGCCGGGCAGCAGTCGAACGTCGTACCGGACCGCGCGCGCCTCGAGTTCGCGCAGAAGCTGCCCGCAGCTTTCGTCGTTGAGCGCGCCCGCGAACTCGGGGTGCAGGTCGTGCCGGACGACAACGACCCGCAGCGCTCCTTCGAGGTTCTCGGAGCGGGCGCCCACGGCTCGGTGCCCGAGCTCGGCACGAACGCGGTGCGCGAGGCGGTCCGCCTGTTCGGCGACCAGCTCGCCGATCCGCTGCTCGAACTCCTGACCTCCGACACCGACGGACAGTCTCTCGGGATCTGGCGCGAGGATCCGGACCTTGGCGGCCTCACGCTGAACCTCGGCATCGTGAACCACGACGCCACGGGAACGCGTGTCTGGCTGGACATCCGCTACCCGCACGGCGTGCAGGGCGATGAGATCGCGAAGATCGTGGCGGAGAGAGTGCGCCCTTTGGGCGCGAGGGTTGTGAAGGAGTTCGACGCGCCCGTCCACTGGGTCCCTCCCGAGGACCCCCTGGTGCAGCGCCTGCTCACCGTCTACCGCAGCCGCACGGGAGACTCGACGGCGCCGGGCACGATGGGCGGCCTCACCTACGCGCGTACCCTGGGTCACGCGGTTGCGTTCGGTCCGCAGTTCCCGGGGCGCCCGGAGACAGCGCACCAGGCGGATGAGCATGTGTTCGTCGAGGACCTCGTCCGCGCCGCGCAGATCTACGCTGACGCCATCGTGGAACTCGCGGCACGGTAGCGCGCATCTCCCCGGCGATGGGGAAAGGCCCGACCTCCGAAGAGGTCGGGCCTTTCCCGGTTGGCCTTGTCGGATCAGTCCGCCGAAGCCCGCGACGGACCGGATCCCAGTTCCTTGTTCTTCGCCTCGACCTCGTAGGTCGTGAAGCCGCTCGCGACACCCCAGTAGTAGAACGCGAGCGCGACGACCGCCACCACCAGGATGTCCCACGGGTAGGGGATCAGCTGGTGCGGGGCGCCGAAGTTGGACGACCCGATGTAGGTCATCACGAGCATCACGATGATGTACACGACGAGCCAGATGCCGGCCTTGACGTACTGCCACGAGTAGATCGTCGTGTCATCCGCGAAGGTCGTGACACCGTAGGCGTAGAGCAGGATGCCGATCAGCAGGATGAGCGCCACGGGCGCGTCGACCGACCAACCGGACCAGTAGAGGATCAGCGACGCGACGACGAACGCGGCCGGTCCGAAGAACCCGATGCCCTTCAGGTGGAACGGCCTGGGCAGGTTGGGCATGGTCTTGCGCAGGACCGCGATCGCGACCGGACCGATGATGTAGGTGAACACCGTCGCGTTCGAGACGAGTCCCACGAGCTGTGACCATGATGGAAGCGGCAGCAGGAAGGCGAGGCCCAGGACGCCGGTTAGCGTGAGCGCCCAGAGGGGCACGCCGCTCTTCGGGTGGACCCAGAGCAGGAACTTCGGGAAGTAGCGGTTCTTCGACATCGCGAACATCACGCGCGAGGTCGACGCGAGGTAGACGTTGCCGGTCCCGCTCGGGGACCAGATCGCGTCGATCAGCAGGATCACGGCCAGCCAGCCGAACCCGGCGAGATTCGCGAGGTCGGAGAATGGAGCGGTGAACTCACCCTTGGTGCCGGCCCATCCATGCGCGAGCTGCGAAGCCGGCATGTTGCCGACCCAGACGCTCTGCAGGAAGACGTACAGCACAACGCCGATGATGATCGCAGTCAGGACGGCGCGCGGCACGTCGCGCTGCGGGTTCTTCGCCTCGCCGGCAAGGTCTAGCGCCTGCCTGAATCCCAGGTAGGCGAAGATGATGCCGCCGAGCGGTACTGCGGCGAAGATCGCCGAACTGCCATTCGGCGTGAACCCGCCGAATGCCGTGAAGTTGGCGCCGTTGAAGTGACCGCCGAAGAGGAGCACGATCACGGCGAGCGTCGGCACCGCGAGCTTGATCAGCGTCCAGACGGTGTTCGTCTTGCCGAAGATCCAGACTCCGAAGTAGTTGATGAAGAAGAACAGGAGCATGAAGGCCACCGACATCCAGATGCCGGTCGCAGTCAATGATCCGGTCGCGGTGTTGTACACCGCGTGCCAGTAGTACCCCATGAACTGCACCGCCGCCTCCGCCTCGATCGGCGGAACGGAAGCGTACGCGATCAACGCGCCCCAGCCCATGATGTAGCTGACGAAGGTTCCGTGGGAGTACTGAGGGTAACGCACGATTGCACCGGCCTCCGGCAGCATGCCGCCGAGCTCGGCGTAGACAAGTCCGATCAGCAGAACCGCGATGCCGCCGATCACCCATGAGAGGTCGGCGGAGGGGCCGGCGAGATACCCGCCCTTCCAGGCACCGTACAACCATCCGGACCCGATGATACCGCCGAGCGACGTCATCGTCAGGTCAAGGAAGGTCAACTCGCGACGAAGGTTGCCACTTGTCGCAGGAGCTGTCGCTGTTGCCAACTGTAGAGAACCCTCCCTTCAAGATGCTCGAACACAGTGGGAGCGGAGTTCCACCACCTCCCATGTAGATTGTTCAGCAGTATTCGCGGGCTGGTTCAGAAATCCTTTCTGCGCAAGCGAACGAATCCCCCGTTGTCAACGGGAACAGTGCCCCACCAACGTGGGTCCGAGTTGCCCAATGCCGTCATCCGGACGCACCCAGATCGCGTTCGCTTCGCCGCGCCACCAGGACAGTTGGCGCTTCGCAAGGCGCCGCGTGCCCTGCCGAAGGACCGCGAGCGCCTCCTCTGGTGACAGTTCGCCATCCATCGCGCGGGCCGCTTCCCGGTAGCCGAGCGTTCGCCGCACGAGGACCTCCGCCGCTTCGCCGCGCGCGATCAGTCTCGGGGTCTCCTCCGACAGCGCAGGGAAGAGCAGCGCGGCACGCGCGTCGATCCGGGCGTACAGCTCCGGACGCGGCCGCTGCAGCCCGATCTTGAGGAAGCGCGCCCGAAGCCCTCGACTCGCCGTCGTTCTCGGCGAAAGCGCACGCTCGATCACCCGCACCAGGCGCGGACGGTCTCCCGGCGAGAGGCGGCCCGCCGCCGCAGGGTCGACCGACATGGCACGGTCGCAGACCTGCGCGACATCCACGCTCGCGGCCCATCTGCGCACCTCAGGGTTCGGCGGCGCACCGAAGTCGTCCCACTCCCCCATCGCCGCTCGCAGGAAGAGCCCGGAACCCCCGGTGACGATCGGAACGGCGCCGCGCCGCTCGATCTCGACCATCACCTTCTCCGCGATCTCCTGGTAGAGGGCAACGCTCACCGGCATCTCGGGGTCGGCGATATCCAGGAGATGATGGGCCACCCCGCCCTGCTCTGCGAGCGAGGGCTTCGCGCTGCCGCGATCGAAGCCGCGATAGAGCTGCACCGCGTCGGCGTTGACGATCTCGCCGCCGACCTTGCGGGCGAGTTCGATCGCGAACTTCGTCTTGCCGACCGCCGTCGGTCCGAAGACGGCAATGCGCGCCCTCACCTTCGACCGAGCCTCGCCTTGATCTCCTCAGCCGTCAGGCGCAGGAACGTCGGCCGCCCGTGTGGGCAGAAGCGCGGTTCCTCGCAGCGCCACAGCTGCTCGATCAGTGCAGCCTGCTCCATCACGGAGAGCCGGTCGTTCGCTTTCACAGAGGCGCGGCAGGCTGCGATCTCACGCCGCACGCGCTCGAGGCGCTCCACGGGGTGCTCGCCGACGCCGCCGACCGCATCGAGGATTTCGAGGAGCACCTTGGCGTCCGCCGCCTGGCCGAAGATGCGCGGCACCGACCGCACGAGCGCATCGCGCGCGCCGAACGGCTCCACCTGAAAGCCGTACTCCGCCAGCGAGTCGAGCGAGGCGACGAGCGCAGCCGCCTGCTCTGGTCCAAGGCGCAGTACGACCGGGGCGAGCAGGAGCTGCGCGGACCGCTCGGACGCCTCCCCCAGGCGCTCGTAGCCGATCCGTTCGTGCGCCGCGTGCTGGTCGAAGAGGTAGAGGGCGTCATGGTCCTGCGCCACGAGGAAGAGGCCGTGCGCCTGCCCTATCGGGCGCGGCGCCGCACCGCGGGCGGCAGGCTGCAGGGCGGGCGGATCCGCAGCCGTGGCCGCCGCCACTTCCCTGGGCGCCCATCCGCCGCTGTACTCCAACGTCCCTTCCCCGAGGAAGAGCGCCGCGGGCGCCGCGTCCGCCGAAGCCTGTCCCGCCCCCCCCGCGGTTTTGTAGGGCGCAGGCGGGTCGGACGCGCCGATCGCGTCCGCCACCGCGGCCCGCACGAGGGCCGCCACGTCGCGCTCGCGGCGAAAGCGCACCTCGAGCTTCGCCGGGTGGACGTTCACATCGACGTCGCCGATGGGGACCTCGATGCGCAGGCAGTAGAGCGGGAAGCGTCCCTTCAGCAGCCGCCCCTGGTAGGCGGCCTCCGCGGCGAAGCGCAGGCTCCCCGCCGACACCGGGCGTCCCCCGACGGACCAGAACTGCAGCTGGCGGTTGCCGCGGTCGCGGCCAGGCCGGCTCGTGAGCCCCTCCACGGAACCGGCGGGCCAGCGCAGCTTGACGGGTTGAAGCGTCTCGGCCAGTTCACGTCCGAAGATGTCGGCGAACGCCTCGACGAGGTTGCCCGTGCCGCCGGTGCGCAGTACCTCTCGCCCCTCGATCTCCAGCAGAAACGAGACCTTCGGTGCAGCGAGCGCAAGGCGCTCGAGTGCGGCGGCAACCTTGCGCGCCTCCGACTCTGGCGCCAGCAGGAACTTGCGTCGCGCGGGGACGCTGCCGAAGAGGTCCTCGACCGTAACGCGGGTCCCGGCGGCCATCGCGGTCGGCACCGGGCGAAAGGATCCCGCGTCGTACAGGTACCCGACATCACTGCCGGTCGCGCGTGACGCGATGCGCAGCCGGGAGACGGCGGCGATCGCCGGCAGCGCCTCCCCCCGGAAGCCGTAGCTCGGCAGGTCATCAAGGTCCCCGAGCGTCCAGAGCTTGGAGGTCGCGTGGCGCCGCAAGGCGAGCGGCAGCTCGTCGGGGGACATCCCGCCGCCGTCGTCCAGCACCTCGATGCGGGAGACGCCGCCCGCCTCGATGCGCACGACGATCCGGTGCGCTCCAGCGTCCAGACTGTTCTCGACGAGCTCCTTGACGACGGAGGCGGGGCGCTCGACCACCTCGCCGGCGGCGATCTGGTTGATCACCTCGGCGCGGAGCTCGCGGATCGGCATCAGGCGTCCTCCTCTGCGAGCCGGTGCAGTTCCGCGAGTTCGACGAGCGCCTCGAGCGGCGTCATGCGCTGGGGGTCGAGGCGCTGCAGGTGCACGAGCGCAGGATGCGGCGCCACGGGGAAGAGGGCGAGCTGGCTCTCCTCCGAGGGCCGCTGCGACGGCATGCCGTCCCGTAGACGCCCCGCGGCGCGACCGAGCACTGCCTCCGGCAGCCCGGCAAGGCGCGCGACGTCCAGGCCGTACGACCGACTGGCGGCCCCGGGGACGATGCGGTGCAGGAAGACGACGTGCTTGCCCTCCTCCGCCACGGCGACGGTGTGGTTGCGCACCGCTCCGTACTCCTGGGAAAGCGCGCACAGCTCGAGGTAGTGGGTCGCGACGAGGGCGCGGCAGCGAACGACGGCTGCGAGGTACTCCGTGACGGCCGCGGCGATCGCGACGCCATCGGCCGTGCCCGTTCCCCGGCCGACCTCGTCAAGCACGACGAGACTGCGCGCTGACGCCTCGCGCAGGATCAGCGACACCTCGAGCATCTCCGCCATGAACGTCGAGACGCCGCGCGTCAGGTCGTCGGACGCGCCGACCCGCGTGAAGACCCGATCGGCGATGCCGATCTCGGCGCGCTCTGCCGGCACAAAGGCGCCGGCCTGCGCCATCACCTGGATCAGGGCCACCTGGCGCAGGTAGGTCGACTTGCCGCCCATGTTGGGTCCGGTGATCAGCGAGAGGCGTGCCGCGCGCGCGTCGAGCGAGACGTCGTTCGCGACGAACTGGCCGTCCGGCAGGAGCGCTTCCACGACAGGGTGGCGCGCTCCCGCGATCTCGAGAACCGGCTCCTCGCGCATCTCGGGGCGCACGTAGCGCCTGCGGCGTGCCGCCTCCGCGAAGGACTGCAGGCAGTCGAGGCCCGCCAGCGCGGCCGCCCTCTTTCGGATCTCGTCGGCCCGATCCAGGACCGCACCGCGCAGCCTCTCCAGCACGGCAGCCTCGCGCTGTGAGAGCTCGCGCTCCGCGCGCAGGATCAGTTCCTCCTGGCGGCGCAGCTCGTCCGTGACGTACCGCTCGGCGTTCGCCGTCGTCTGCCTGCGCTCCCACGCGGGCGGCACGAGCGACACGTTCGCGCGGCTCACTTCGATGTAGTAGCCGAAGACCTTGTTGAACCCGACCTTCAGCCCGCGGATCCCCGTCGACTCCCGCGCCGTGCGCTCGAAGGCCGCGAGGTACTCCTTGGCGCCGCCCTGTGCGGCGCGCAGCCGATCGATCTCGGCGTCGAGCCCCTCGCGCACGAAGCCGCCGTCGCGCGCGCTGGCCGGCGGATCGTCGACGATCGAGCGCAGGACTTCTCCTGCGAGAGCGAGCTCCTCGCGCAGGGGAACGGCGAGCGCGGCGACGAGGTCCGCCTCCAAGTCGGCTGCGATCCCCGCGATCTCGGGGCAGGCCCTGAGCGTCTGGCCGAGTGCCAAGTACTCGCGGGGACCCGCCTGACCGGCGCTGATCCTCGCGAGCAGGCGCTCGATGTCCCGCACGCCCGAGAGCGCATCGCGCAGGCGACCGCGCTGCATCCCCGCCGCGAGCAGCGCCGCGACCGCCTCATGGCGCGCGACGATCTCCCCGCGCTCGAGCAGCGGACGCTCGATCCACTCGCGCAGCAGTCGGCGTCCAAGCGCGGTGCGCGTCTCGTCGAGCACCCAGAGGAGCGACCCCTCGCGCGACCCGTCGAGCCGCTGCACGAGTTCGAGGTTGCGCCGGGTGGCCGGGTCGATGCCGAGCCCGTGCTCCACCTCGTAGAGGTACGGCGACTCGAGGTGCGCAAGCGCTCCGCGCTGGGTCTCAGCGAGGTAGGCGTGGCCGAGCACCGCAGCCTCCTGCGCCGGTGGGGGCAGATGCCGCACCGCGGAGGCGAGCGATGTGCGGCTCGCGTGGACCGCTTCGGGCGACGGCAGGGGAGCCTGCACCAGGGTGGCGAGCTCCCCTGCTTCAGCCCCTGAGAGCAGCAGTTCCGCCGCACCGGCGCGCTGCATCTCTCGCCGCGCCCGCTGCTGCGGATCCCTCCCACGCAGGGCGGCGACGCGGAAGCGCCCATGGCTGATGTCGAGGAGCGCGAGGCCGACGCCCTCGTCCGCCTGCACGATCACGCCGAGCCACCGTGAGAGCTCGTCCCCTTCCGCCTGGTAGGTCGCCGCCGTCGCGACGCGCACCACCTCGCGCCGCACGAGTCCTTTCGCGCTCGCGGGATCCTCCATCTGCTCGCAGATCGCCACGCGGTACCCTGCCGCCACCAGCCTGCCCACGTAGGCGTCCACCGCATGGTGCGGCACGCCGCACATCGGCGTCTTCTGGTCGCGTGACGTGAGGACGATCTCGAGGATGGGTGCCGCCACCTCCGCATCCTCACCAAAGAGTTCGTAGAAGTCGCCAAGGCGGAAGAAGAGCAGCGCACCGGGGTTCTCCGCCTTCAGGCGCTCGTACTGCTGCATCAGCGGGGTACGCTCCGACACGCGATTCCCTCCTGGCCTAGGCGGTACGCTCGCAGCCTGCGCACGCGGCGCCCGGTCGGCCTCCCTGCTGCAGGCTGCCGGTGAGCGGGAAGAGGAACGCCGACGAAACTTGACGGATCAGCCGCTCGGCGCGATCCTTGGCAGCCGCGTAGGCGGTGGCCCTCGGGTCGTCCGCCAAGCTCTCCGCATCCCTGCCCTGCAGCTCCGCGAGCGCCGCTTCGCAGCGCTGCAGCTCCGCGATCTCCTCGGAGTCCGCCACCGCGTCCGCGAGCTCACGCGCGCGGTGCAGGATCTCCGCTCGCGTCGTCATAGGACTTCTCCCTCCAATGTCCATGTGTTCGCGCGCGCCACGCGCACCCTGCGGAGCTGACCGGCCCAACTGCCATCTCCCGGGAACACGACCGGCTGGTTCTGGCGCGTGCGACCCATCAGGCGCAGGGCGTTCTTCTTCGACACGCCCTCGACCAACACCTCGACCTCGCTGCCGATCGCACGCTCGTTCGCGTCGCGCGAGAGCCTGTCCGTCACCTCGATCAGGCGCGCGAGGCGCTCCTTCTTCAGGGCGAGTGGGATGTGCTCCGGGAAGTCCGCGGCTGGGGTGCCCTTGCGCGGCGAGTACATGAACGTGTACGACTTGTCGAAGCGCAGTTCCTCGCAGAGGTTTAGCGTCTCGGCGAAGTCCTCCTCCGTCTCGCCGGGGAAGCCGACGATCAGGTCGGTGGTGATCGAGGCGGTCGGATGCGACCTGCGGATCCGCTCGATCAGGTCGACGTAGCGCTCGCGCGTGTAGCCGCGCGCCATGCGCCGGAGCATGTGGTTCGCCCCGGACTGCACGGGCACGTGGAAATGCTCGCACACCTTCTCGGTCTGCGCGATCGCCTCGACCATCTCCTGCGTGAAATCCCGCGGGTGCGATGTGGTGTAGCGGATCCGCTCGAGCCCTTCTACCTCGTCGAGCGCCAGGAGCAGCGTCGCGAAGTTGATCTGGCCGCCCGACAGGTCCTTGCCGTAGGCGTTTACGTTCTGGCCGAGCAGCGTCACCTCGCGCACGCCGTCCCCTACGAGCGCCTCCACCTCCGCGACGATCTCCTCGACGGGCCGCGACATCTCCCGCCCGCGCACGTACGGCACGATGCAGTAGGTGCACCTCTTGTCGCAGCCGCGCAGGATCGTGACCCAGGCCGTGACGCCGCCATCGCGGACGCCCCGGGGAAAGATCGGCATCTCCTCCGGTTCCGCGGCGATGTCGACGAGCGGACGGTCCACCGCACGGCTCGCCGAGAAGAGCTCCGGGAAGCGCCGCAGGTTGTGCGTCCCGAGGATGAGATTCACGTGCGGGTAGCGCGCCGCCATCTCCTCTGCGACGCCAGGCTGCTGCGTCATGCAGCCGGCCACGCCGATGAAGATCTCCGGCCGCGCGGCCTTGAGAGACTTCAGCTCCCCAAGGCGGCCGTAGGCGCGGTCCTCCGCCGACTCGCGCACGCAGCAGGTGTTCACCATGACGACGTCCGCCTCGGACACGTCGTCGGTCCATGTGTAACCGAGTTCCTCGAGGTAGGCCAGGAGGATCTCGGAATCGTTCTCGTTCATCTGGCAGCCGTAGGTATCGATGTGACACGTAGGGCGAAGATCCATGGCGGTTCCTCCATGCGAGATCTACGGGAAGTATAGCATTGGCCGCACCACGACAAGTTCCCCCAAGAAGCGGTTGTCAACAGGGTTTTCTACAAAATCCACAGGTAGCGCGAACGTCCCCTTGATGACAGGTACCGCCATGTCGCGGGATGATTCGACGCGATCCGTCCCTATGCAGCAATCCATGAGGGCGTCATTTGTCGGACTGCGGCCGAATCGTCAGGCGAAGGCCACAAGACCTGGGGTGCGACGGATGCCCGTTCCCGCCATACGCTTGGTGGCCGTGGCGAACCTAGGCGGTTTCGCCGCCCCGGCGCACCCTGGGTACGACGACGGCCGACGAGAACCGGTGCACCGTGTCGTCGTAGGAGAGGTGCATGCGCCCGCCTGCAAGGCCGCACAGGCGCTCAACGACGGCAAGTCCGAGCCCGAACCCCTGCTCCGCCTCCGCCGCGGGCCCACGTACGAAGGGCGCGCGCAGCGTCTCGATGTCCACGCCAGGCGCCCGCGCGGGGTTCGTCACTTCCGCACGCACGAAGAAGGGGCCGTCGCGCCTCACGCGAAGGGCGACGTCGCCCTCTCCCTCGGCGTAGCGCAGGGCGTTGCTGAGGAGGTTTTCGAGGACGCGCTCCGCGGCGGCTTCGTCCAGTGTCGTCCGGCAACCCTCCTCGCTTTCGCAGCGCAGCGCGCGACCCTGCTGCGCGAAGAGCGGTCCGAGTCGGTCCGAAAGCCGGCTCGCGAGCGCGCCGAGATCGCCGGGGCGTTCCCCTGCGGGCGCGCTGCCCTGGGCCGTGAGGTCGATCAGTCCGTCCGCCAACCGCTCGAGCTGCAGGATCTCCGCCTCCATGGCGGCCGTCGTCTGCGGCGCGGGATTCCCCTCCGCCAAGGCGCCGAGGTGCAGGCGAAGGCGCATCAGCGGCGTTCGGAAGTCGTGCGCGATGTGCACCGCCCAGTCCCTCGCGGGCTCTTCGGGCGCGGCGCTCCCCCCCTCCGCCGCCGGGCCGCGCGCCGGCAGCCGCAGCCAGAGCAGGGCGCACGAGGCGAAAACGGCCCAGGCCAATAGCCACCAGATCCGCTCAGGGGGCGCCGGCGGCCACATGCCGTAGACGAGCCCCCCGAGCAGCACGAGGAGGCCGCCCTCCCGCTCAGGTCGCATCGGATTTCTCCGGCGCCGGCGCGTCCCAGCGGTAGCCGTAGTGTCGCACGGTGCCGATGTACCGGAAGGTATTGTCGGGGTCAAGCTTCTTGCGCAGGTGGCCGACGTGCACGTCGATCACCCGCTCGTAACCGTAGAAGTTCGGTCCGAGCACGTCGCGAAGCAGTTCGACGCGCGAGAGCGCCTGTCCCGGGCGCGCCGCGAGCGCGCCGAACACCTCGTACTCGAGCGGCGTGAGCCCGAGGTCCTCTCCGGTGCGCCGAACCCGCCGCCCGGCGACGTCCCACGAGAGGTCCGAGCCCGTCGGGGGCGCCGCGCCGCCGCGGCGTCGGAGCAGCGCCTCGACCCGCGCCTCCAGTTCCAAGAGGCTGAAGGGCTTCACCAGGTAGTCGTCCGCACCGAGGCGCAGCCCCCCGACGCGGTCCGCGAGCGCGCTGCGCGCCGTGATGACGATCAGGAACGCCGACGGCGCGAGGAGTCTCGCGCTGCGGACTGTCTCGAGCCCGTCGCTGTCCGGCAGGTTGAGGTCGAGGGCGACGAGGTCCGCCTGCGAGAGCGCCCGCTTCGCCGGCGCGAGCGCCGGGAAGGCGTCGACGCTCGCGCCCGTCCGCTCGCGCAGGTGGCCTGCGACTTGATGGGAGATCACGGGGTCGTCCTCGATCACCACGATGCGAACGTCCATACCGGCATTATCGCACGGCGGGCGCCCTCGCCCGCACCGTCCGGCGAACCTTCACCGTTTCTTGTCCGCGCAGCGCGCCATGCCGGGGTACACTCGCCACAGGATGGGAGGGTTCCCCTTGGCGACGTCCGGTGTCTCTCCCTGGATGCCGATCCTCTCCGTGCTCATGGAACTCTTGGTTCTCGCGATCCCCGTCGGGATCGTCCTCGTGATCGTCGGGCTCGTGCAGTACTTCCGCCCACAAGCGCAGCCCCCAAGCGCGGAGGAGACACTCCGCCGCCGCTTCGCGGGCGGCGAGATCAGCCGCACGGAGTACGACGAGATGCTGCGCGCCTTGCGCGGCGACGCCGAATGAGGCGCGCAGCGCTTCCTGCGTTGGGGGGCGTCGTCCTCCTGGCCGGCGCAAGTCTCCTGATCTGGCGCTGGCAGGGTGCCGGCTTCGCGCCGGGCCTCGTGCTCGCGGGACTGCTGCTACTCGTCGGGGTCCCCAGCGCCCTCTGGCTCTCCCTCGGCCCTAGGAGCAGTGCGCCCCCGCGGCGCTTGCCGCGGGTCTTCTGGATCGGTACGGCCTTGCTCGGCTTCGGTGCCCTCGCACTCCTCGCCGGGATCGCCACCCCCGCAAGCTACCCACAGGCGATGGCTGTCCCTACCGGGCGGCACACGACGGCCCGCTTTGCGGCCCTGCCGCAGCGCGCCGTGCGCGAGTTCGGCACCGTCTTCCCCGGACTCGAAGTCGGCCGCGCGCTGCGCATCTCGGACGGCAACTACGAGGTTTGGCTGCGGCGGCCCGGGGCGCGCACCTACCGGCTGCAGGCGACCTGGCGCAACGGGTCGATCCAGCTCGAGAACCTCGGTGTGAACGCGATCTACACCGGCGGCCCCCAAACGCCGCCGAAGGGCAGCCGCTACGGGGGCTACGATGGTCCGGTCGCGTTCCCGGGCTATGACCTCTACATCTCCCGCGCGACGGCCTCCTACCAGGTACTCTCCGGCGGCGGAACGGCCATATCTGGAGGTGCTTGGTGATGCCGCGTCGCCCAACGCCAGTCGTCCTGCTCGCGGGCCTCACCCTGATCGCGCTCGGACTGCTCGCGCTCGTTGCACTCCACGGTCTGGACGCGGCTGCCGCCAGAGGGTCCATGTCCGCGTTCCAGGCGAAGTCGATCTCCCGCGCCGAAGCGGTCGCGACGGCGCGCCGCGCAGCGCGCATGCTGTTCCGTGGCGACGCGGCGCAGGTGGTCTACGCGAGCCCGTTCACCGAGCAATCGGACCAGCACGGAAAGACGAGGACAGTCAGCGGACAACAGGTTCTGATGCTGCTCGGCCAGGATGGCAAGGTGCGCTTCGCCGCGATGGAAGTGATCGGTCCGCGCACGCTGGGGCTCGTGGGCCGCACCAACGAGAGCGGCTGGTACATCCCCTTCCCGCCCGCAGCTGGCCCGGGCGTCACCCCGGTCGCGCCGACGGACCTCCCCGCGCCGCTGCGAGGACGCGTCAGCGCCTGGGCGCAAGGGCTCGGGTCAGCCGCCTTTGTCACGAAGACCTGGCCCTTCTCCTCCGGCGTCCTCGCGGTGGCGGATCTCGGCGGGCAGACAGAGGCCGCCTTCCTGCCTGCGGCAGGCGGCAGCGCGCAGGTGCTGCTCTCTCCACCGCACGGGACACCCGAGACGCTGTTCCTCGGCCCGTGAACCGCAGCGGCCACCGCCTTCAGCGCGGCGATCTCCGCGCTCCGGTCCCTCACTCTCGGCCGTTCGACCGAAAACGCGCCGGAGCGCCTGACCCGGCAGGGATGCTGCCTCGCGGCGCGAACAGCATGCCGCAGGAGGATGCCCTCTTTGACCTTCTTCGCGCATGAGCTCGGGCCACTCGTGAACGGTGTCGCGGCCCTCGTCGGGGCGCTCCTAGGTCTCCTCGTCCGCCGCATCCCGGAGCCGGTGCGCAACATCGTGCAGCAGGCGCTGGGGGCGGCGGCGGCATTCATCGGCATCTCCATGGCGCTCGAGAAGCCGAACTTCCTGATCGTGATCGCATCCATGGCGCTCGGCGCCGCCACGGGGCAGTGGCTGCAGCTCGAGGAGCGCCTGGAGCGCTTCGCGGAGCGCATGCGAAAGCGCTTCGGGGGCGGCGGCACGTTCGTCGAGGGGTTCATGCTCGCGACGCTCGTCTGGTGCATCGGCGCCCTCGCCGTGCTCGGCGCGATCCAGAGCGGGCTCACCGGAAGGGACACGATCCTCTTCACGAAGTCCGCCCTCGACGGCACGAGCGCCATCTTCTTCTCCGCGGCCTTCGGTCCGGGTGTCCTGCTGGCCGCCGCTTCCGTCTTCGTCTACGAGGGTCTGATCGCGGCACTCGCGGCGCTCGTCGCGCCGCTCCTCAGCGCAGCGGTGATCGCCCCCCTCACGTACGTCGGAGGCGTGCTGATCGCCCTGATCGGCCTGAACATGGTCGGCGCGACCAAGGTGAAGGTCGGCAACCTCCTGCCGGCCATCCTCTTCGCCATGCTGATCGGCGGCATCACAGCCGGCGTGCACATCAATCTGTAGGAGCGCTCTCCTGCTCCTCCACAACGGACTCCAGGTAGAGCTGGCGCGACTCCGTGTCGTAGGCGAACATCTCACCGTAGCGGCCCCAGTCGATGAGGGTGTCGACCTGGCGCTCCGCCTCCTCCGGCCCCACGCTGCGCTCGAGGACGTCGACGAAGAACTCGCGGTTCATGCGACCGTTCGACTTCTGGCCGAGCACGCGCACCATGTTCTCGAGACCTGGACAGCGGTTGAGCGCCTGGTCTCGGAAGATCTCCTTGCGGCGCAGCAGGCTCGCCTCGGCGAAGTCCCGGCCCTCCTGCGTGAGTTCGATGTCGCCCTCTGCCACCTTGGCGAAGCCAAGAAGCTCCGCGGCCTCGACGATCGGCAGAAGGTCCTCGACGTCGAGCGACAGCTCCTCGCCGAGACGGTAGAGGTCCACCTTCTCGTCCTGGTCCTCCAAGAGCTCCAAGAGCCCACTCAAGGCGCCGCTGCGCACCGGCGGCACCGTCTGGACCCTGCGGTTCGAAGCGTGCGCAGGCACCGCCTCGCGGCGCGTAAGAAGGCCGTAGATCTGGTCGACGAGCTGCACGAACCGCGGGTCCTCGCGCTCGCGCCAATGCGGCAGCGTGATCGGCACCTGGGCGGCGATGCGCGCCGGATCGCGCGAGAGGATCACCGCGCGGTCGGCGAGGTACACCGCCTCCTCGATCGAGTGCGTGACGATGATCACGGCCTTCGTCGGGATGCGCCGCTCGAGCCAAAGGTCGAGAAGGTCGCGGCGCAGGTTCTCGGCCGTCAGCACGTCGAGCGCGGAGAAGGGCTCATCCATCAAGAGCACGTCGGGGTCCACCACAAGGGAACGCGCGAACCCGACGCGCTGGCGCATGCCGCCGGAGAGCTCCTTCGGGTAGGCCCCCTCGAAACCGTCGAGCCCGATCATGTCGATCACCTGCAGCGCCTTGCGCTCGCGCTCCTTCGGCGCGAGCCCCTGCGCGCGCAGGCCGATCTCCACGTTCTCCTGCACGGTCATCCACGGGAACAGCGCGAAGGACTGGAAGACGAGCGCGACACCGTGGCCGACCACCCCTGCGCGGTAGCGCACGCTGCCGCGCGAGGGCTGCGTGAGACCGGCGATGATGCGCAGCAGCGTCGACTTGCCAGACCCGCTCGGACCGAGCACCGCGAGGATCTCCCCCTCGCGCACCTCGAGGTCGATGTCCTCAAGCACCGTCCCGGTGCCGCCGCCCGGCATCTCGTAGAGCTTGTGCACGCCCCGCAGCGTGATCAGCGGTTCGGAGATGGCGTTCGCCCCCTTCCGGAACGGGTGGATCAACCGCGGCCCAGCGCCGGCCGCCTCTTCTCGTCTCTAGTATAGCGCGGTCGGCGGCGCCTCCCTGCTCAGTCGAGATGGTACTTCGTTTCCGCCAGTCGGTAGAGCGGCCGCCATACGAGGCGGTTCATCGCCACCACCAAGACCGACATCACGGCGATGCCGAGCAGGATGTCGCCGAAGTGGCCGTGCGCCGTCGCGAGCGTGATGTACGCCCCGACGCCCTGCGCGACCAGCAGGTGCCCGCCCCAGCCCACGACCTCCGCGACGATCGAGGCGTTCCACGCGCCGCCCGCGGCCGTGACGCCGCCTGTGACGAGGGACGGGAAGATCGCGGGGAGGATCAATTGGCGCCAGCGCAGTCCACCCCTGACGCCGAAAACGCGCGCCGCCTCCTTGAGGTCCGAGGGGATCGCCATGGTTCCCGCCATCACGTTGAAGAGGATGTACCACTGCGTGCCGAGCATCATCAGCGGGATCGCCCCGATGTCGAGCCCGGTGTCCATCCGCAGCAAAAGCGCCACCACGACAGGGAAGAGCATGTTCGCGGGGAAGGACGCGGCGATCTGGGCGACCGGCTGCGCCCAGCCGCTGACGCGCGGGCTGAGGCCGATGTAGACACCCACAGGAACCGTCCAGAGCGCTCCCAGCAACACCGCCGCGGCGACGCGCAGGAGCGTGAGGATACCGAGCCAGAGCACGTGCAGCACCTGCGCGCCGCCGATCCCGTGCAGAAGATGCGCGCCGGAGAACGCCGCCCAGGCGAGCAGCGCAACCGCCAGGAGGCCCCCGGCTGAGCCGAGTGCTCCGCGCCCCAGGCGGCGCACCTGCGCGGGACGGGGTGGACGCGAGAGGGCCCGCAGCGCCCCCTCCAGGGTTGGCCGGAGCACGCGGCGCTCGAGCATCTCCACGAGCATTGAGCGCTGCAGGATCATCAGGACGAACGACGTGGGCTCGTCCGCGGCGCGGGTCTGCTCCATCTTGAACCGCTGCGACCATGCGATCACGGGACGCCAGAAGATCTGGTCCACGAGCACGATCAGCAGGATCATCACGAGCACCGCGGCGACCATCGCGCCGGCGTCGCCGCGCTGCTCCGCGACCGCCATGTACGAGCCCACGCCCGGCAGGAGGTAGGAGCGGCCGGCGTAGGTGACGTTCTCCGATGCGGCGAGGAAGAACCAGGACCCGCCGAAGGACATCATGCTGTTGAGGATCAACGAGATGGCGGAACTCGGCAGTTCGAGGTACCATAGCCGCTGCCAGCGTCCCAGCCGGTAGACTGTTGACGCCTCCTGCAGGTCGCGGGGCAGCGTCATCTCCGAGTGGTAGAAGCTGAACGCCATGTTCCAGGCCTGGGCGGTGAAGATCGCGAACACCGACGCCATCTCGAGGCCGGCCGTGCTGCCCGGGAAGAGGCCGGCGAAGAATGCGACGGTGGCGGACAGGAAGCCCAGTACCGGAACGGACTGCAGGATGTCGAGCAGCGGCACGAGAAGGCGTCTGCCGAGGTTCGTCTTCGCGGCCGCGTAGCCGTAGGCCACCGCGAAGACGAGAGAGAAGACGAAGGCGATGACGATGCGAAGGAGGCTCTCGCCCGCGTAGAGCGGGAGCGACCAGGGCGAGAGCGAGATGTGCGATGCGGTCCGAAGCGGCGCCGCCATGCCGGAACCCAGACGCACCACTCCGAGCAGGAGCAGCAGCACGGCCAAGAGCACCAGGAGGTCGACCCAGCCGAAGGTGCGCCTGCGCGCGATGGCAGGCGCGGGGAACCAGCTCATCCGGGTCGCCTCCCTTCGCCGGAGTCCCGTCCGGCCATTATACCTGACGCACCATGTGCCGGGCCACCGATCGTTGGGAGGGACCTGCGTGACCGACTGGATCACACTGAAGGCTGCCGCGCGGGACGTGGCTGCCCTGAAGGGGGCCCGCGTTGACGGCGTGCACCTCGACCCGAGGCGTCTCGTCGTCACGCTGCGCGCGAAGGGGCGCACCTTGCCGCTCGCCTTCGAGACGCGGCAGGAACTGCCTTCCGTCTACCTGCTCCCGCGTGCTCCCGCGAAAGCGCGCACACCCGGCGCAACGCTCCAGCTCCTGCGGCGCGACCTCGAGGGAGCGCGCGTCGAAGGGGCCTGCGCCCCGTTCGGCGAGCGCATGCTCGCGTTGCACCTCCTAGGCCGCGATCGCTTCGGAGACGAACGCGAACTCTTCCTCTGCGGCGAGTTCTTCGGCACCCACGCCGACGTGGTGCTCGGCTCCGGCGGGAAGGTGCTCTTCGCGCTGCGCGGCCGTCGCCTCGCCGTCGGCGACGCCTTCGCGCTGCCCGGGCCGAAACCGCCCCCCGGCCGCACGCTGCGCGGCTATGAACTCGCGCCGGGTGATCTCCTTCGCCGCATCGCCTCAGGCGCGTACTCCCCCATGGTCGAGGTACGCGGCGGCAAGTCCTTCGACGCGCGGGCCCTCCCCTGGCCCGCGCAAGGTGCGCTCTCTCCGGCCGACGACATGCTCTCGGCCCTGAGCCGCGTCGCGGCGCAGCGCCTCGGCGACATGGAGGTGCGCGAACTGCGCAGTTCGCTGCGCCAGCATCTCACCGCCCAGCGGGAGCGCGCGCTCCGGACGCTCGAGAAGTCGCAGGCGGAGCTCGCGGAGACTCTTGATCTGCCGGCCCTCTTGGCCCAAGGTGAGGCACTCAAGCTGCACCTCGGCGACCTTCCTCCCGGTCTCGAGAGCGCGCGGGTTGCGGATCCCTCCGACCCATCGAGGCTGATCGAGGTCCCCCTCGATCCGAACCTATCGCCCGCCGACAACATGGCCCGGATCTTCAAGCGCTACCAGAAGCTCCGGGCGCGCGCGTCGCACCTCGGGCAGGCGGTCGAGAACCTCGAGGAACGCCTGTCCGAACTCTCGCTGCTGCTCGGGGAGGTCGAGCGCGCCGAGGACAGCGCCGCGCTGCGCGCGCTGCGCCGCGAGGTGCTACCGGATGCCTCGGAGGACGGCGAGGCGAAGCAGCGCAGCGGTCCGCTGCGCTTCATCACCGCGGGCGGGCACGAGGTGGTCGTCGGACGCAGCGCCAAAGAGAACGACGCATTGACGCGCGCCGCGCGTCCCCAGGACCTCTGGTTCCACACCAAGGACCGGCAGGGCGCGCACTGCATCCTCCGCCCGCTGCCCGGACGCGCGGTCGGAGCGCCGGACCGCCTGGACGCGGCGCTCCTGGCCGCGTACTACTCGAAGCAGCGCCAGGGGTCGCACGTGCCTGTGGATTACACCTTCGTGCGCCACGTCCGCCGACCACGCGGCGCGGCGCCCGGCTTCGTCCTCTACGATCACCATGAGACGCTGTTCGTCACGCCGGATGCGGCGGCGATCGAGGCGATCAGACGCCGCCGAGGTAGTTCCAGATCTTAGGGTCCTCGAGGCCGAGCCGCCACAGCGCGATGCCCCGCAGGCCGTACCCGGTGGCGACGCGCACCTTGGCCGCGAAGTCCTGCAGTCCCTCGTAGTACGCGGTGTGGCGAACGCCGTTCATCCAGTACACGAGGTCCTGCGATGTGGGCGAGAGCCCGTGCGACTGTGCGATCTGCTGGTACTGCTCCCAGGAGAGCCCCTGGGCGGGGCCGCTTCCCCAGTCGTAGCCGTAGACCGGTACACCGAGCACGAGGCGCGGGAGGGGGATCGTGCGCGCGGCGAAGGACGTGACCTGCTCCACCCAGGCGGTGCTGGCGATCGGGCCGGCGGTGGAGGTCGAGTAGTGCTGGTCGTAAGCCATCACCATGACGAGGTCTGCGATCTTGCCGAGCGCCTTGTAGTCGTACGCACCGCTCCAGCTGTTCGACGGCTGGTCCGAAGTCTCGGCCGGCACGGACAGCGTCAGGTAGTAGCCGTAGCGGTGCAGGAGTCCGCCGAGCTGCGACACGAAGTTCGTGAAGTCGGCCCGGTCGCTCGGCGGTACGCCCTCGAAGTCGAGGTTGATGCCGTCGTAGCCCTGCTGCTCACAGAGCGCCAGGAGGTTCTCCATCGCGCGCCGCGACGCCACCGGGTCCTGCAGCAGGGGCCCGAGCACGGCGCCCCCGTACTCGTTCTGCGAAACCATCGCGAACACCCAGAGGTTCTTGCGCTGCGCGAGCTCCAGAACCTGCGGCAGCGCCTGGCCGGTGACGGCACCGTTGCGCCAGATCGTGTACCAGTCCGGGACGATCGCGTTCAGGAGGTGGGCGTCCTTCTCGAGCGTCTGGAAGCCGAGCCCGCTGCCGCTGCCGGAGTAGTAGCCGATCACGAGCGGGGTCGGCAGACCGTCCTGGTGTTGCGTATCGAGGAGTTCGGGAGAGTGGGCGTGATCGCTGCGTGTGGTGGAAGGGCTCAGGAAGGCGTCGAGTCCACGGGTGAAACCCTGCAGGTTGAGGTGCGGCACGATCGCGAGCGCCACCGCTGCAGCGATGAGCAGAGGTAGCGCGATGCGCCCAAGAGGTCGCACGAAGGGGGCACCCCCTTTGGCTACCTCCTTCCCTATGCGCCCCGCGGGTGGGCCATGACTAGCCTGCGAGCCGCCGCGCCACCTGGATCTCCGCCGCGTACTCGCGGTAGTCGTCGATCGGCGTCTCCAGCACGATCGCGAGCGTGCGCAGGAACTCGTTGCGCAGGATCGCCTGGATGCCCTCCTCCCCGATCTGCCCCTGGCCGAGCTTCTCGTGACGGTCGCGGTGCGAGCCGAGCGGCTGCTTGGAGTCGTTGAGGTGCATCGCCCGCACGCGCGAAAGGCCCACGACCTCATCGAGCTCGGCTACCATCGCCGCGACGCCCGACGGCGTCCTGAGGTCGTAGCCGGCTGCGAAGAGGTGGCAGGAGTCTAGGCAGACGCCGAGGCGCGGGTCCGGCACCGCGTCGAGTACGCTGCGGATCTGGGCGAACGTCGCACCGACCTCGCTGCCCTGCCCCGACATGGTCTCGAGGAGCAGCATCGCGTCGCCCTTCGCCTCGGGCATGACGTCGCGCAGCGTCGCGATCAGGCGCGCGACGCCCTCCTCGGGGCCGTCTCCCTGGTGGCTGCCCGGGTGGAAGTTGAGGAACTCCCCCGTGAAGGCGGAGGCGCGCTCGATGTCCTCACGCAGCACCATTCGCGCGAACTCCGCGACGCGTTCCTTGCCCGCGGGATTCACGGTGTACGGAAGGTGCCCGACCGTATCGCGCACGCCCGTGCGCTCCTTCGCTGCGATGAACGCCGCGATCTCCTCGGGAGAGATGCTGCGCGCAGCGCCGCCGCGCGGGTTGCGCGTGAAGTAGGCGAAGGTGTTGGCACCGATCTCGACGGCCATGTCGACCGCCTTCGACAGCCCCTGACTGATCGAGAGGTGCGCGCCGAGGCGCAGTTCGTCCGTCACTTCGCGTCGTAGAATCCGGCGCCCGACTTCCTGCCCATGCGGCCGGCGCGCACCAGCTGGTGCAAGAGCAGCGGCGGCTTGTAGGCGGGGTCGCCGAACTCGCGGTAGAAGTAGTCCATCACGGCGTAGCAGACGTCGACGCCGGTGAAATCCATCAGGGTGAAGGGACCCATCGGGTGGTTCAGGCCGAGCTTCACGGCCGTGTCGACGTCCTCGATGCTCGCGACGCCCTCCTCCACCACCTTGCAGGCCTCCGCGAGGAACGGCATCAGCACCCGGTTGACGACGAAGCCGGGCTGGTCCTTCTGCACGGCGATCGCCGTCTTGCCGAGCGACTGCGCGAAGGCCTGCGCCTCCTGCATCGTCTCGTCGCTCGTGTAGTAGCCGCGCACGACCTCGACAAGCTTCATGACCTGGGCCGGGTTGAAGAAGTGCAGCCCGACGGTGCGCGCCGGGCGGCTCGTCGCCCGCCCGATCTCGGTGATCGACATCGAGGAAGTGTTCGTCGCGAGGATCACGCCCTTGCGCGCGATCTTGTCAACGGCGCGGAACACTTCCTTCTTCGCCTCGAGGTCCTCGTAGATCGCCTCGACGACGATGTCCGCGGCCGAGAGCGCCCCAAGATCCGTCTGGAAGCGCATGCGCCCCATCATCTCGTCGGCCTGCTGCGCGCTCAGGCGCCCCTTCTCGACGTTGCGCGCGTTGATCTCCCCGATGTACTTGCGCGCCCGCTCGAGCTGGCTCTCCTGCGCCTCGACGACGACCACCTCGAGGCCGCCCTGCGCCGCGACGTGCGCGATGCCCGATCCCATGGTACCGGCGCCGACGACCCCGACCGTCCTGATCTCTGCCATCTGTGCCCCTCCTGTCCGCCGCGCCGTGCTGCGCTGCCTAGGCGCGTTCCACCGCGACCGCGATTCCCTGTCCGCCGCCGATGCACAGCGCGGCGACGCCGCGCCCAAGCTCCGCGCGGCGCAGCTGGTAGAGCAGCGACAGCGCGAGGCGCGCTCCGCTCGCCCCCACAGGATGCCCGAGCGCGATGGCGCCGCCCTGCACGTTCGTCCGCTCGCGCGGCAGGGAAAGCGCCTTCTCGACCGCGAGGTACTGGGCGGCGAACGCCTCGTTCACCTCGAACCGGTCAACGTCGGAGACGCTCCAGCCGGCCATCTTCAGTGCGCCCTGGATGGCGGTCACCGGTCCGATGCCCATCACGGTCGGGTCGACTCCGACCGTGGCGTACCCGGTGATCCGCCCGAGCGGGCGCAGCCCGTGGCGCTGCAGCGCGTCCTCGCCCGCCACGATCACCGCGGCCGCGCCGTCGTTGATCCCGGACGCGTTGCCTGCCGTGACCGTGCCGTTCTCCCGAAAGCGCGCCTTGAGGCGTCCAAGCTTCTCCATGCTCGTCTCGCGCATGTGCTCGTCGCGGGACACCTCGCCCTTCGCCGTCGGAACCGGCACGACTTCCTCCTGCATCAGGCCGTCGCGCCAGGCCGCGAGCGCACGCTCGTGGCTCAAGAGCGAGAAGGTGTCCTGCTCCTCGCGCGTCACGCCGTAGCGCTCCGCGAGGTTCTCCGCCGTGTCGGCCATCTGGCAGCCGCAGTAGTCGTCCGTCAGCGTGTCCCAGAGCGCGTCCTGCACCTGGGCGCCGCCGAGCCCCCAGCCGGAGCGCGCGCCCTGCAGGTGGTAGGGAGCCTGGGACATCGACTCCGTGCCGCCCGCAAGGACAACCCCGGCCTCGCCGAGCCGAATGGCGCGCAGCCCCTGCAGGATCGCCTCAAGCCCGCTGCCGCAGAGCCGGTTGACCGTCAGTGCCGGCGCTTCCTCGCGTAGGCCGCTGCGCAGCGCGATGTGGCGCGCCATGTAGGCGGCGCCGCGGCCGCCCTGGATGACGTTGCCGAAGAAGCAGGCGTCGATCTCCTGCGGCGCGATGCCCGCGCGCGCGATCGCGCCCTTCGCGGCGACCACGCCGAGTTCCATCGCGGAGACGTCCTTCAGGCTGCCGCCGAAGCTGCCGAACGGGGTGCGGGCGCCATCGATCACATACACGTCCTGCTGAGCCATCATTCGTCCTCCCCTTGCTTGCGGCGCAGCCGGTCGGCGCGCCGCGCGGCTGCCTCGCGGTAGCGCTTCTCCTCGTCCTCCGTCGTCGTCAAAAGCGGCGGCACCGGCGTCGGCCTGCCGTCATCGTCCACCGCCACGAACGTGAAGTAGGCCGTCGATGTCCTCGCCTGCACGCCGGTCAGAAGGTCCTCGGAGTGCACCTCGACCTGAACCTCCATCGACGTACGCCCTGCCCAGTTGAGCCAGGCATGCAGCACCACCGCGTCTCCAAGGCGGATCGGGCGCTGGAACTCCAGGCTGTCCACCGAGAGCGTGACCACGGGACAGCGCGCGTGACGGAACCCCGCGATCGACGCGGCGACATCCATCAACTGCATCACGCGCCCGCCGAAGATCGTCCCGAGTGGGTTCGTGTCGTTCGGCATCACGATCTCGGTCATCTCTACGCGCGATTCCTGAACGAGCTTGCCGGACGCATCCGCCAATTCATCACCCACCACGAAGAGGCTACCGCTCCAGGGCGCGAGTGACAAGGCGCCTCAGCGGCGATACGAGCCGAGCACGCGGACGGAGGACGCGACCTCGGCGAGACCCCCGAGCGCATTCGAGCAGCGCGTCGACCCTGAGTGGTCGTCGACGATCGTGTAGAAGACATACTCGAACGGCCGCAGGCCGCTTGGCCGCGACACGAGCGTCGAAAGGTTCAGTCCCTCGCGCGAGAACGGGAGCAGGCAGGAGACGAGCGCCTGCGGGCGGTTCGGCACGGTGAACGCGACGACCGTGCGGCCCTCGCCCAGGCCCGGCGCTGCGGGCGGAGCGCCCACGGCGTAGAAGAGCGTCTGGTTGTCGCGCGCGTCCTCGATCTCCGCCTCCAGCACGACGAGGTCATAGATCTCGGCGGCGCGGCGCGACGCGATCGCGGCGCAGGCCTTGTCACCGAGGCTCGCGAGGTCCTTCGCGCTGCCGGCGGTGTCGTACGCCGCGACTGCCTCGATGCCGCTGCGGCGCAGGTACTGCTGGCACTGCGAGAGCGCCTGCGGGTGGGACATCGCCCTTTGGATGTCCGAGAGCTCGGCGCCCTTCATGCCGATCAGGCAATGGTGGATCGGCTGGAGGTGCTCGCCGTAGACGGCGAACGGATGGCGCACCATCTCGTCGTAGGCGCCGACCACGGTGCCCGCGCGGGAGTTCTCCACCGGCACGGCGGCCGCGTCCGCCCGCCCTTCGGCGAGCGCCGCGAAGACGTCTGCGAGCGTGCGCTCCGGCACGACCTCGATCTCCTCGCCGTAGAGAGCGAGCGCGGCCTCCTCGCTGTAGGCGCCCCGCTCCCCCTGGATCGCGACGCGCAGCTCCCGGCTCACGCGCTCTCCTCCGCCGCGGCCGCCTGCGCCGCGCGCGAGACGGCGAGGATCGCGTCCCAGATGCGCGCGACGCCGTCCGGCGGCAGCAGGGGCGGCGCCTTCTCGCGCAGGCGGCCGAGGATCGCGGTCTCGCGCTCCACCTGGTGCACCGCGAGGTCGAGGCGGCGCTTCGCCGCACCGACGCGGTCCGAGAGAGCCATCCGGTGGGCGATCAGGCCGAGTAGCGCCTCGTCCACCGCATCGATCGCGCCGCGCAGCGCCACGAGGTCGTCCGTCGCGGGGGCGATCAGGAGCGAGCGCATCAACGCGGCGAACTCCGCCGTCGAGAGGGTCTGGGCGGCGTCGCTGACCGATGCGTCGGGCGACGGATGCACCTCGAGGATCAGTCCGTCGAGGCCCGCGCCGATCGCCGCGCGGCTCATCGCCGCGACGAGCTCGCGCCGCCCGGTTCCGTGGCTCGGATCGGCGATCACCGGCAGGTGCGTGCGCTGCTTCGCCGCGAGCGCCGACGCGAGGTCGAGGGTGTAGCGCGTGTGCGGTTCGAACGAGCGGATGCCGCGCTCGCAGAGCACGACGTCCGGGTTCCCTTCCGCGAGCAGGTACTCCGCGGCGCTCATCCACTCGTCAAGCGTCGCACCCGGCCCACGCTTCAGGAGCACCGGCCGGCCGGAGCGCCCGGCGGCGCGCAGCAGGCTGTAGTTCTGCATGTTGCGCGCGCCGATCTGCAGCATGTCGGCGTACTCCGCGACGAGCGCCATGTCCGCCGGGTCCAGCACCTCCGTGACGACCGGCAGGCCCGTCTCGGCGCGCGCCCTCGCGAGCAGTCGCAGTCCCTCGGGGCCCAGTCCCTGGAAGGAGTAGGGCGACGTGCGCGGCTTGAACGCTCCGCCGCGCAGCATCAGCGCCCCCGCAGCGCGCACCGCTTCGGCAGTCTCGACGATCTGCTCTTCGGACTCGACGGAGCATGGGCCGGCGATCACGACCGGCTGCGCTCCACCGAACCGCACGGAGAACCCCACGGACACCTCGCGCGTCACACCGGCATCCTGCGTCACCAAGAGCTCCCCTGCCATCGCCATCGCCCCCTCACTCCAGATTCGGGACACAAAAAAACCCGCCCCAACGAGGGACGAGCCTTGGCCCGCGGTACCACCCTACTCGGCCGCCCGAGGGCGACCACTCTCTAGATGCGGGAGGCGAACCTCCGACATCCGGCCCCGATCACGGTGGGCATCCGGCGACGCCTACCCACCCCCGCAGGGGCTTCAGCGTGCAGCTCCGGGGCGAACTTCGCGCCGCATCCACCGCAGGGAGCTTGCACCATGTGCTCCCCTCTCTTCCCGGCGGTCCTCGGCCTACTTTGCCCCTTCAACGCCTGTATTGGTCCGAACGATACCACGCGACGTGCCGGATTGCAACAGTTCATCGTAGCCGGGCCGCGGCGAGCCGCGGCGCCTCCGACCCGCGCGTGGCAATTCGCGCGCTTGGGACACGATGAAGCATGTGGGGGACTTGGGCCAGCGACCAGGACGGCCGGAGGAGGACGACATGCAAGGCCGCAACATGCTGAGTGACCTCGCCGCAACCGCCCAGCGCCTGGAGCAGACGCTGCAGCGCTGGATCGCGGAAGGGTGGGTTCAGCCCTTCTCTGATACCGCATGGCTGAAGGCCGCGTTCGCCAGCGACGACCTGACGCTCCAATCCGTCGTCACGGCAGGGGGCAGCCTCGAGGTCGCGTACCTCGCGCCCCAGATCGATGTGACGCTGCTCAATTCCGACGTCGGTGCTCCGCTGATCGCGTCGTCCCGCAGTGATCCCCGACGTGATCTCCCGAACGCTTCGTTCGTCACGCAGCGCAGCGACGTGCTCTCGGCGCTCCTTCAGGGCAAGGCCGCGGTCTTCAAGCCCGGCGCGCCGGACGCCGCGCTCGTCGACGTGCGCGTCGACCGTTCGCGATCGGTCACTCAGCCCACTACGGAAGCCTCCCTGCTGGGCCCGAAGGTCGCGTTCAACGAGGACCTCACGACCAGCCTCAACCTGGTGCGCAACCTTCTGGCGACGCCCGCCCTGCGCGTGCGCCAGCACACGATCGGCACGCTGTCGCGTACCAGGGTCGCCACCGTCTGGATCGACGGCGTCACAGCGCCCGAGCTCGTCGACGAAGTGCTGGACCGACTGTCGAAGGTGGCGACGGACACCCTCCTGTCGTCGGAGGACCTGGCGCAGCTCGCGTTCCACAGAAGCTGGACGCCCTTCCCCACCGCGCAGCGCACGGAGCGCCCCGATCGGGTGGCCCGCGCCCTGGGGCTCGGCCGGATCGCCATCATCGTCGACGGCTCGCCGTTCGCCATCCTGCTGCCCGTGACGCTCGGAGCCATCACGAAGTACCTGGAAGCCCTGTTCGGCCCCCCCGTCACCGTGATCTTCGTCCGCTGGCTGCGCTTCGTCGGCGGCTTCCTGTCGATGGTGGCGCCAGCCGCATACGTGGCGGTCCTGAGCGTTAATCCGAGCCTCCTTCCGGCCGACACGCTGGTCGCAGTGGCGCAGACGCGTGCGGGCGTGCCGTACCCCGTCCTGTTCGAGACGATCGGGCTGCTGCTCATCCTGGACATGGTCATCGAGGCCTCCCAGCAGGCTCCCTCTCCGATCGGGCAGACCGTCACGGTGGTGGGCGGCCTGATCATCGGACAGGCTGCGGTCCAGGCGCACCTCGGTAGCCAGCTGATCGTGATCGTCTCCGCGGTCACCGGCATCGGCACGCTGCTGATCCCGGACATCTCCCTAGCGTACGCGGTACGCATCACCAAGTACCCCATCATGATCCTGGCGGGCATCCTCGGCTTCTACGGCCTCACCTTGTGCCTGATCGCCATCGCGATCCACCTCGTCGCCCAGGAGTCCCTGGACGCGCCGTACGCGACGCCGTTCGGCCCTGTCAGATCGTGGTCGCTCAAGAGCTACACCCTGATGTCGAGGACGCGCGGCGAACGCGCGCTGCGTCCTGGCGTCTACCGCCCCGTGACGCTCCGCCGCCAACCGAAGGGAGGGATGAAGGATTAGTGCACGCAGGAAGGGCATGTCCTCGTGGCAGCTGTGGACCATCGTCTTCATCTCTTCCTTCTGCGTCACCCCCTTCTCCTTCGTCACCCTTCACCGCGAGCTGGGTGGGCACGTATGGGTCCTGCCGCTGCTGCAGGCATGCGTCGGAACGCTCGCCGCCGCCGGCGTCGTACTCTTGGCGCGGGCGGCTCCCGGCGCCTCGCTGGTGGAGGTGGCGCGCCGCGCCTTCGGTCCCCTCGCGTCGGTCTTCCTGCTGGGCGTGACGGTCTACGTCGCGCTCTGGGCACCGGTCGGCAACCTGACCCTTCTGCTGCGCATCGTGCAGTCGACAACGCTGCCCTACACCTCCACCTGGATGACGGGGGCTGCCCTTACGGCCTGTTCCTTCTACGCCGCAGCCCTGGGGTACGTCGTCTTCAGCCGCACAACGGAGGTGCTCGCGTTCATCCTGCTGCCCGGCATCGTCGTCCTCGCGACGATCGCGTACCTCGGGCCGCTGCACCTTGGCTACCTCTCGCAGTCGCCGGCCACCGTTCCGATCAGCGGTGCCGACTTCGGCTACGCCCTCGGAGCCCGGGGCTTTTCGCTCGCGCTCGCGTTCCTCGGCCTCTGGCCGCGGGCGGCCGGGCGACCCTGGGTGCTCTACAGCGCCACGCTCTCTTCGGTTCTGCTGATCGGCATGCTCTTCGTTCTGCCGCACCTCCTGTTCGCGCAGCCCTCGTTCGCCCTGCTCGAGTTCCCCCCGCTGAACGCCCTCAGCACCGTGAACGCCACGTACATCGGGATCTCCAGCTTCTGGCCCTTGACCTTAATCATCTGGTACGGCGTCTCCTGGGTGGTGGTCGCCGGATCGCTCGCCGGCGCAGCGCACATCCTGCACCTCTGGCTGGGCGTGCCGCGCCATCTGGCGGCGGCGGTGCTGGCAGTGATCACCCTTGTGCTCTCTCAGTGGACGAAGAGCGTCACCCTGCAGGAGGACATGGTCATGTTCTGGACCGTTTGGGGATACCTCGCGGTCGTCGTCGGCCCCTGGACCGCGTGGCTGCTGCTCCGCCTGCGCGAGACGCCCGCAGGCAGGGTGCACAAGGTTGCGTAGGTTGCTGCTCGCCCTCGCGCTCTGTGCGGGCGTGCTGCTGGGGGGCTGCTCGAGGGACATCCTGGACGTGAACCGGCGCACCCTCATGTTCGCAATCGGCGTCGACTACGACGAGAAGGCGCACGAGTACGCCGTCACGTACGTCTTCTCGAACCTGACCGGGGGCCAGGGTGGCTCGTCCGGAGGAATTGGCGGAGCCAGCAGCCCTGCGCAGGAGCCGCTGACCGTGCGAACGGAGACGGGGACCACGGCCGAGGACGCGATCAGCCGGCTCGAGGACGAACTCCCAGCGCAGGTCTTCTACGGCAGTGCACGGCTGCTGGTCATGGGCGAGGGGCTGCTGCAGAACGGGGCCCAAGACGCCATCTACACCGTAGCGGCGCTGCACGAGATGCCCTGGCGCGCGTACGTCGCCGCGACGCGCGAGGACGCCCGGGCCTTCCTCAGCGCGCCGGAGGTGCTCAAGCAGCGTCCGGTCTACTCGATCTTCCAGTCGCGGGCCATCCAGGACCTCGCCCTGCGTCCCGGCTACCTCTTCTCGACGGTGAGCCACGCGTCCGATGCGCGCTTCGCGGCTCTCCTGCCCCTATTCACGTACGCGCAGCAGCGAGTCGACTTCCTGGGGCAGGTCGTCCTGCGGGGCGGACGCGAGGTGAGCGTCGTGCCAACGTCCGACGCGTCACTCGTCGTGCCACTGCTGACCAGCGGTCCCGAAATCTACCGGGTGGATCTTCCCGGCTGGTCCAAAAACCCCGTGATCCTCGGCGCCCGCTCGGCGAAGGCCAGCGTCCGCACGGCCTCCGACGGCAGCGTGCTGGTGCGCCTGCACCTCCTGGGGTTCGTCTACGGTCGTGCACAGCTCGTGGCGGCCGGCTTCACCGACACGGCACTCGAGCAGCGCATTGGGAGCGAACTCGCCCCGCGCCTCACGGACCGTCTGCTCACTCTCGCGAAGGCGGGCGTCGACCCGCGCGCGCTCGCGGACATGCCCTACGTAGACACGGGCAGCCTCGTCGTCAGGACCGACGTGTACGTCACGCTCGACCGCAACCGGCAGGTGTCCTAGGCGTCGCCCGTTCCTGGCTCGCCGCAGGGCGGGACGGCCCGACCTGGCCGGGTCGCGAAGGGGCTCGCGCTCCGGACATCAGGGACGGCGGGCGGTGCGGGAGCGCTGCGATCCGGGTTGCTTCGGTCCAATCCTCTCTGGCAGGTCGCGCCGCGAATCGACGCGAAGTGACTCCGCCCGCATGGTACCATCGGACCGGAGGGATCGGACATGCCGGACGCTCGGCTTCCGGAACGCCTGGCCGACAGCATCGCGACCCGCTTCTGCCACGACCAGGACGCGCTCCTGCCGTCGGAGCGGCAGTTGGCCGCCACGCTCGGCGCGAGTCGCGCCATGGTTCGCGAGGCGCTCGCCATCCTCCGCGCCCAGGGGCGCATCGCGGGTGGCCAAGGCCGTCCGTCCTTCGTCCGGAGTGCGGCACCCGATCCGCAGAGTCTTGAGGCCCTGGAGGCACGCACGGTGCTGGAGGGCGAGATCGCCGCGATCGCGGCGCTGCGCGCCGGCCCGTCCGGTCATGCGCGGCTGCGCGACCACGTGCGCCGCATGTACGCGGCGACGACGCCGGAGGAGTACTGGAGCGCAGAGCGCGACCTGCATCTTTGCCTCTTGGCGGTCGCCCAGAACAGCGTGCTGGCCGCGGTGACGAAGCCGCTGATCGAGGCGGCCTACGAGCGCGAGCCGCAGGGTGACCTCGGGGACCGCCTGCGCACGCACCAGCGGCTCGTCGCCTCGGTCGGGCGGGCGCAGCCGCAGATCGCCCGCGACATCGTGTCCGAGGTGCTCTCCTCCGAGAATCTCTCCCCTACAAGTAGCGGTTGAACCATTCGGTGATCGCTCGAAGCCGGTGCACGCGGTGCCAAGGACGGCCGCTGCGGCTCATGCCGTGGCTCTCGCCCGGGTAGCGCAGCATCTCGACGGTGCGCCCGAGGTACTTCAGTGCGCTGAAGAGCTGCTCTCCCTGCTCGATCGGCAGCCGGAGGTCCTGCTCCTCGTGCTCGATCAGAAGCGGCGTGTGGATGTTCGAGGCGTACGTCAGCGGCGACTGCTGAAGGTACGGCGCGGGGTCCTCCCACCAGAGCGGGCCGTACTGCGGCACCCGCTCGAAGCCGACGTCGGAGGTGCCCATCGCGCTCATTCGGTTCACGACGGAGCGCATCGTGACGGCAGCGCGGAAGCGGCCCGAGTGGCCGATCGCCCAGTTGACCATGAAGCCGCCGTAGCTGCCGCCCGCGATCCCAAGCCGCAGGAGGTCGAGCAGCGGGAATCGCCGCAGCGCCCCGTCCAAGGACGCGAGGACGTCCTGGTAGTCCTTCTCTCCCCACGCCCCGACGATCGCGTTGCAGAACGTCTCGGAGTAGCCCTGGCTGCCCCGCGGGTTCGTGAACAGCACCGCGCAGCCCTGCGCGCGCAGCAGCTGGAACTCGAAGTGGGCGCGCATGCCGTACATGCTCATGGGGCCGCCGTGCACCTCGACGACGAGCGGCACCTTCGTAGCCGGCGCATCGGGCAGGAGGAGCCAGCAGTCGATCGCCGGCCCGCCCTGCGACCGCACCGTGAAGTGCTCCGGCGGCGCGAACGCGTCCTCGACGCGCTTCGGCATCTCACCCCTCAGCAGTCGGCGCTCGCCAGCCGGCCCGACGATCGCGAGCGCGCTGGGCGCAGTGAAGTCGGCGTAGGCGATCGCGAAGCCCCACGCCGGGTGGTAGTCGTAGGCGTAGACGCAGCGGTCGCCCCCCACCTCCACCGACCATCCGCCGCACGCGTCGCGCCGGTAGATCCCGACGCGCCCTTCGCTCGAAACCTGCGCGTAGACGCTCTGACCGATCGGCAGGAGCGGCGCGCGGGCGGGGGCGCCGATGTCGGTGCCGCTCGCGTCCTCGAGCGTGCGGTCGAGCGTCGCGGAGAGTGCCTCCACGCGGCCATCAAAAGTCGCCAGGTAGAGTCTCGTGTGTCCGTAGCCGAGGTCGTCCGGGTCGGCCGCCGTGAAGTAGACGCTCCGCCCGTCCGGCGAGAAGGCGATCTGCCGCACCTCGAGCGTGCCGTCCGTCAGGCGCCGCGGCGTGCCCCCTTCGGCGGGCAGCACGTAGATGTCCCGCACGCCCGTGAGCCGGTCCGCATCCGGTCGGCGCAGCGACGTGAAGGCGACCATGCTGCCGTCTGGCGAGGCGATCGGGTCGAGGCAGTCGTACTCGCCGGTGTCCAACACTCGCAGTTCGCCGCTCGTGGGATCGAAGCCGAGCAGGGCCCGGCGCGTCCCGTCGAAGAAGCCCTCGCCGTCGAGCTTGTAAAAGAGCCGCGTGACGCGGCGCACGTCCCGAGTGTACCTCTCGAAGTCGTCGGCGGGCTGTGGGGCTTCGCCCTCCTCGATCCGCCCGCCCGTGAGCGGGGCCGAGAGCGCCAAACGCCCTGCGCCCTGCCAGCAGAACGCCGCAACTCCGTGCCGCAGGCGCGTCACCTGCCGAGGCTCGCCACCGTCCGCCGGCATCAGGAAGAGCTGCGCTTCCTCACCCACGCGCCGCAGGAAGGCGATCTGCCTGCCGTCCGGCGACCAGGCCGGCAGGCGATCGGAGGGCCCCTGGGTGAAGGGGCGCGAGGTGCCGCTCGCGGGATCGCAGAGCAGGAGGCGAGTCTTCGTCCGGTTGTCTTTCCCGTCGAGCCACTGCTCGGTCAGCAGGATGCCCGCGCCGTCCGGCGAGAACTCCGGTGCGCCAACCAAGCGAATCTCGAGAAGGTCCTCCGCGGTCAACGTTGCCGTTCCCATGCGCTGAGCATAGCAGAGCGCAACCAGGGATGGCAGTTCGGTGCCAGGTCTCGCCGGCATGCGAGAGGGGCCGGCGAGACGGTCACGGGATCCAGGAGTCGGAGAAGAGCATGCCGCCCTGGCCGTCCGGAGCCGCCCACGCGACGGCCTTCGCGAGCGCGGTCATGTCCCCGAGCGTCAGGTACACGCGATCCCCCTGCACCATAGGGCTGACCTTGCCGACCGTGGTCCACGTCACGTCGCCCGAGTCGCCCGTGACACTGCCCGTCTGCAGCGCGCCGCTCGCCGTGAGCACCCGGGAGAGGGCGTAGCGGTTGGCGTCCAGAAGCTGCAGCACTCCGCCCTGCGCGTCGAAGCTGTAGCCTGGCGGCATTCCTGGTCCACCGGCGCGGAACGCACTCAGCACCTGCCAGAAGAAATCCTTCACGTCGTAGTAGGTCTGGCCCGTCTCTTGGATGGAGAAGGGCGCCTCCGGCACGGGTCCCGCGTTCTGCGCGGGGAATCCCGTGAGCAGAGCCCCCTGCGGGCGGATGTCGGAGTAGTACTGGACGTAGAGGCCGGTCGCGACCTCGTTCGGCGGCCCGTAGTCGGACTCTGTCGGCGCGGCGAGGTTCAGGACGCCAGAGCTGTTCGCCGTCAGGCCCTCCGGGGTGAGCCGGGCACCCGGCTGCGGCGTACCGCCAGAGCTTTCGACCTCGAGCGTCCAGGAAGCGGGAGTCCCGGTCGGTGCCGCGAGCACCGTATCGTAGGCCGGCCACGGGCGCTGGCCGGGAAAGAGGTCTTGCAGGGTCTGGCCGCTCAGCACGTTGTACTTCCAGCCGACGCCAAACCTGATGAGGTCCGCGGGCGCCCCTTGGTAGAGGACGCCGAGCTGGTAGGCCCCCGCTCCCTGGAACGTGACGTTCTCGTCGAAGCCGCCATCCGGCGCCACCGGGATCGCCGTACTCTTGCCAGCGGGGTCGAGGATCAGCACGGCCGTACTCTGGGGCTTGCCGGTCGCCGGATCCATCGGCACCGCGCCCTTGATGTCGAGGACCATGCCGGCAACGATGCCGGACGACGCCATGTAGCCCCCACTGCAGCAGCTGAAGTGCGGGGGGCCCCCGAGGCACATCCCGAAGGGACCGGTCGCGCCATTGATCTCTGTCGGGTTGCATCCGTTGACGGTGGTGTCCGACACCGGGATCCCGGGGGTCATCACGGGTCCGCTTGGGGCTGCGAACGGCACCGCGTCCTGCGAACCGCTCGTCGCCGGAGCCTCCGGCGTTGCCTGGTGATGCCGCGCGGCCGGATGCGGACCCGCGGCGGGACTCGCGCTCCCGCAGGCCGAGAGCACGAAGAGGGAGGC
>JAJYTE010000007.1 GCA_021793215.1 Bacillota bacterium | reverse complement strand
CCGCTGGCTGCCGAGCAGGTAACCCTTCGAGAGTGGGGGCCTGTCGTACGGCAGTTCGTCCTCCGCCGAGATGAGGTGCAGGTCGCCGTCGAAGCCCCCGGCGCGCAGCGCCTTCGCCGCCGCCATGCCGGCGACGGAAGCGCCGATGATCGCTGCGCTCCGCATCTAGTCCCTCCGCCGGCCGACGAGGATCGCGCCGTCCTCCACGAGAACGTCGTACACTGGCTCGGGCGCAGGAGCCGGACCGTCCATCACTGCTCCGGTCTCGAGCGAGAAGCGCGCGAAGTGCATCGGGCAGACGACGCAGCCGTCCTCGATCTCGCCATCGGCGAGGTCCTCCTGCTCGTGCGTGCAGATCCCGCCGATCGCGTGGATCGTTCCGCCGACGTTCGCCAGCAGGACTGCGCTCTGCCCGATGCGGACGCTGCGCAGTTCACCGTCGGGCAACTCCGTAAGCGCGAGCGCCTTGACGTAGCCTTGCTCGGTTTCGTTGTCATCTCTCTGGTCCATGGTGCTACTGTGCCCTCCTCTCGTCGGTCGGACCAACCAGCGTCAGCCGGTGGCCGAAGCGCTGGCGCTTCGCCGAAAGGTAGCGCAAGTTGTGGCGGCTGGGTGCGATCTCGAGCGCCCGCTCGGCGACGACGTCCACGCCCAGGGCGCGGAGCGCCGCCGCCTTCTCCGGGTTGTTCGTAAGGAGCGTCACCTGTCTGACGCCGAGGTCGCGCAGCATCGCGGCCGCCTGGCCGTAGTCGCGCCCATCGGCCGGGAAGCCGAGCGCGAGGTTCGCGTCGTAGGTGTCAAGGCCGCCCTCCTGGAGAACGTAGGCGGAGATCTTCGCCGCGAGCCCGATGCCCCGTCCCTCCTGGCGCAGATAGAGCAGCACACCCGCGGTCGCTTGGCCGATCTCCCGCAGCGACTGCTGCAGCTGCGGACCGCAGTCGCAGCGCAGTGAACCGAGTGCGTCGCCGGTGAGGCACTCGGAGTGGACGCGCACAAGTACGGGCGCGTCCGTATGGAGGTCGCCGTGTACCAGCGCGAGGTGGGCTTCGCCGTCGCCCGTTTGCGGGTAGGCGTACGCCGTGAAGTCTCCGTGCGCTGTCGGCAGGAAGGCTCCTTCCGTGCGCTTTTCCGGCCCAGCGCTTCGTTTCTTCGTTCGCGGCATGTGACCATCTCCCAAGACACTTCAAATTTCATACCGTAGGACTCAAGAATATCACGGAATGGCAAGTCCCACAGACAAGGAGCCATGGCATGTCCTGTCGTGTCCTGTCGGCTGGACGTCTCGTGACGAGCTGCCTCAGGTCGCGTTGACGAACCTTGACGCAACCGCTCAGACGATTTTCACCGAAGATTGGCTACACTGCTCCAGGGAACGACGGGACTGGGGGAAACATTGGCGTGTGCGGCATAGCAGGCATGCTCGATCTCGATGGCCGCGGCGATGCGCCGCTCGCCTTGGCGAAGATGCTCGACGCGCTGCGCCATCGCGGACCTGACGACCTTGGGGAGTATTCCGGTCCGGGTATCGCTCTGGGCATGCGCAGACTCGCGATCGTGGATCCCGCGAACGGCGCCCAGCCCTTCTACAGCGAGAACAACAGGATCGTGGCGGTGGTAAACGGCGAGATCTACAACCATGCGCAGCTGCGCCGCAGCCTGCAGCGGAAGGGACATGTGTTCTGCAGCGATTCCGACGTGGAGGTCGTCGTGCACCTCTACGAGGAGTACGGAAGGCGCTTTGTCGAACGGCTCGACGGCATGTACGCCATCGCCCTCTGGGACACCGCTGCGCGACGCCTCCTGCTTGCGCGCGATCCGGTCGGTATCAAGCCGCTGCTTTGGCGCCGTACGCCGCACGGCTTCGCCTTCGGTTCGGAGCTGCGCTCTCTGCTTCGGATCGGCGATCTGCCCGAGGTGAACATCGGCGCGCTCGACCGCTACCTCCTCTACCGCACGGCGGTCGGCGAGGAGACGATCATCGAGGGCATCCGGCGCGTGCTGCCCGGTCATACGATCGAGGTGGACGCGAAGGGCGCGGTCAGCGTGTCGGCCTTCACCGCGCGTGCCATCGCCCGCCCGGCTCCGGAGGCCCACGACGCGGTGGACGAACTCGACCGGCGTCTGGGCGCCGCAGTGCGCAGCCACCTGCAGGGCGACCAGCCCATCGGCGTTCTGCTCTCGGGCGGCATCGACTCCGGCCTCGTGCTGCACTACGCCGCGCAGGCGAAGACCGACCTGCAGGCGTACACCGCAGGCTTCGTGGGCTTTGGCGGCGAGGGGGAGGAGTTCAACGTTACCGCAGCCGCGGCGGCGGCCTACGGCGTACCGCTCCACCGGGTGGAGATCACGCCGGAGGATGCCGAACGGCACCTCCTGGCGGTCGCGCGCGACGTGGACGAGCCGAACGGCGACCCGACCGCCTTGCCGCTGCGTGCGGTCGCGCAGCGGGCGGCGCAGGATGTCCCGGTCGTGTTGAGCGGAGAGGGCGCAGACGAGATGTTCGCCGGCTACCCGGGGTACTACGAACCTCTAGTCGTCGACCGTTTTCGCCGCGTTGTGCCGGAGGGCGTTCGGCGCGCCTTGGCGGCGCTGCCGCTGCGCGTGCCCGGGCGCGGATTCGCCCGGCGCAGCCTCATCCCGCTCGAGGACCGCTACCTGGGGATCGGCATGAGTTGGACCGGGGCGCAAAGGATGGCGCTCTACGCACCGGACGTGCGCGCGCGGATCGGCGGCGGGGCGGCGGAGGAACTCGCCCGCGCGGCGTTTGACGAGGCGCAGGGCGCAGGCGCCGACTGGCTCGCTGCCATGCTGTACGTCGACCGTACCGTCTGGTTGCCCGACGAGGCGCTGCTGAAACTGGACCGCTTGACGATGTCGTTCGGCCTCGAAGCGCGTGTGCCCTACCTCGACGGGGGCGTCGTCGCGCTCGCGGACGCCCTGCCGTGGGAGCAGAAGCTCGGTGGGCAGGGCAAGTGGGTGCTGCGGCAGGTGGCCATGCGGCACCTGCCGCAGGAGGTGGCCATGCGGCGAAAGCGTGGCTTCCCCTCGCCGATCTCCCGCCTGCTGTCAGGTCCGCTGCGCAGCCTCTGCTACGATGTCCTGACCGATGGGACCGCCAGGGCGCGCGGCCTCTTCGAGAGCACCGCGGTCGAGCGGGCCATCCGGAGCCTCGGCGGCACCCGAAACGGCATGGGCCGTCTGATCTACGTCCTGGTGGCGCTCGAGCTGTGGCTGCGCCAGGTGTACGACCCGGCGTCGGGCGCAGCGGCGGACCGTTCCGTCGAGCAGGAGTACGGCGCCTAGGGGCGAGGGGTTGCGGGCTTCTCCGCGAGGGACCCACCGATCGCGCCGGCGGCGGCACCCACCGCGATCGACGAGACGGCGACGCCGATCAGGGCGGCCAGCAGCGTGATCGGAAGGGGCGGCATCCGGGCGAGCGCGACGTTCGGATGGGGCGACATCTGAATCCACGCCATGTACGGCTGGCTTAGAAAGAGCGCCGCGGTGCGCCAAAAGTCCGAAAGCAGCCCCGTCAGGAGGCCGGCCAGCGCGCCGGCCTGCGCGCTTTGCGAGGCGGTAAGGCCCATGCGGCGGGCGCGGAACCCAGCGTAGGCGAAGGCGAGCGCGCTCAGTAGGAAGACGGCCAGAGGGACCACTGTGCCCTCACGGATCGCCCCTTGGGCGCCGCCCAGTCCCAGGAACGCGATCCAGGCGAGCGCGGCGACCGAGACGCCCATCGGCAGGGCGGCCCTCCACACGGTTCGCTCGAGGCGCAGTTGGCGCAAGGAGATCGCTCGCTTTCTTCCGGGTTGTCGGCACACGTTCTGCGCTGCGATAGAATGGTGCGGGGGGCGGTCGATTGGGGAGACCCACGCAAGTACGGACGATGCCGGCGACCTACGGGCTCCTTGCGCTGCTCCTTGTCATCTTCCTCGCGGAGGCTGGAATCTCCGGCCAACCGTCGATGACGCGCCTCGTGGCGATGGGGGCCCAGGTGAACGGCTACGTCCTGTTCGGTGGGCAGTGGTGGCGGCTGCTGACCTCGATGTTCCTGCACTTCAGCTGGACGCACATCCTCCTGAACGGCTGGAGCCTATACGTCATGGGGCAGCTCGTCGAGCCGGCGATTGGCACGAGGAACTTCCTGTTCGTCTACGTGCTCGGAGGGATCTTCGGCGCGCTGCTGTCCCTCGCGCTCTACCCGCTCAACGTGGTGATGGTGGGGGCATCGGGCGCCATCTTCGGCCTTCTGGGCGCGACCGCGGTGATCGCGCTGCACGCGGGAGGTCCGGTGCGCGCCTACCTCCTGCGCTGGCTCGGCGTGATCCTCGTGCTGAACCTCGGCTTCGACTTCACACTGCCGGGAATCGGCGTGTGGGATCACATCGGCGGCTTCATCGGAGGCTTCCTCGCGGCGTACGTGGTCTACGCCGCGGCGCGCGGCCGGACCATGCTGACGTACGCATTCGGCGGCGCCTACGTCGTGCTCGCCGCGTTCCTGGTCACATACGCGCAGCGCATGACCGGTTAACGCGGGGAGGAGGAGCCGGAAGGCCCCTCCTCCCAGGAGGTCACTACTTGTCGAAGTACGCGCGGTTCTTCTCGAGGTACCCTTCCCATTCGGCCGGGAGCATAGACTCCTCGAAGATCGCGTTCACCGGGCAGACGGCCTCGCATGCACCGCAGTTGATGCAGTCGTCGGGGTTGATGTAGAGTTGGACGTCTCCAGAGCCACCGTGGATGCAGTCTACCGGGCAGACATCGACGCACGAGTTGTCCTTCGTCCCGATGCAGGGTTCCGCGATCACGTACGCCACGAAGCGGCCTCCTCACTCCGGGCTGCGCTGGGAGCGAGCGCCGGGTCGTTCTCCGTGAACCTCAATATATACCTGCCTGCCGCTGGAGACAACAGTCTTGGGACCGGCGTCCGGTATGCTATAATGCTCCCAACTCCGGAAGGGGATCTCGATTGCTGTCGAAGCTGCGCCCGAACCTGTACCTTGATTCGGTCCAGGCGATCGACCTGAGGCTGCTGCGCCGTCAGGGCATACGAGGCGTGGTGCTCGACCTCGACAACACGCTGGCCGGATGGCGTGCGCTCCAACCAACCCAGGAGGTCGCCACCTGGCTCAAGGGGCTGCGTGGCCACCAGATCAAGGCCGTCATCCTGAGCAACAACGGCAAGGGCAGGGTGCGGGACTTCGCGAAGTCGGTCGGCGTGCCTTGCATCGCGAACGCCCGAAAGCCTCGGATTCGCGGGTTTCTGCAAGCGATGGAGCTTCTGGGCACCACGCAGCAGACGACTGCCGTGATCGGGGATCAGGTGTTTACGGACATCCTCGGGGGCAACCGGGCAGGCTTCTTCACGATCTTGGTGTCGCCTGTCGCGCGCGAGGAGTTCGTGGGCACACGGGCGGTACGAAGGGTTGAGGGGCTCGTGTTGCGGCACTTCGAACGGCAGGGATTGCATCTTCCGACGCACGCTGGCTGATCGCGTCGGCGAACTCGCCAAGGCCGCGCTGCGCGCCTTGGCGAGTTCTCTGCATCGGACAGGCTGACGCCGGCAGCGGGACGAGGGACGAGGTGTGGCGGTGGAACTGCTCGGCCTGTTTGGGGAAGGCATCGACGGATCCTACTCCCCGGCGATCCATGGGGCGGCGCTGCGGGAGAGCGGACGGCGCGGCCAGTACATGCTCTGGCCCGTGGCCGCGGAGGATCTGCATGTCGCCATGCGCGGCGCCTTCCTGCTCGGTGCGCGCGGCGCCAACGTGACAACGCCGCACAAGGAGGAGGCGGCGCTGCTGTGCGAGGAGCTCGACCCGTGGGCGCGTCGCATCGGTGCGGTCAACGTGCTCGTGCGCGGCCCACGCGGGTGGGTGGGACACAACACCGACGCGGACGGCTTCTGGCAGCCCCTCGCGGCGCTGGGCCGGCCGATGCGAAGCGCGCTCGTCCTGGGGACGGGCGGCGCGGCGCTCGCGGTCTGCGCAGCCCTCGAACGCGAGGGCGCGAAGCTGCATGTCGCCGGTCGCAACCGCGAGAAGCTCGGGCGCTTCGCGATCGAGTTCAGCGCGCAGACGCTCGACTGGGCTTCCAGGGGGACCTGCCAGGGGATCGACCTGATCGTGAACGCGACGACGCTGGGATCCCGGTCGGGGGAGTCGCCGCTGGCGGAGGCGGACATCCCGCAGGGGATCGTGGTGTACGACCTTCTGTACCATCGGACCGAACTGCAGCGCCGCGCCCAACGCCGCAGCTGTCGCGTCCTCGGCGGCGGCGGGATGCTGCTCGCGCAGGCGCTCCTGGCCTGGCGGCTCTGGTACGACGAGGTACCGCCGCACCGCGCGATGGCCTCGGCGCTGGAGACTGCGATGCAGGCTGACGTTCTCTTGGACAAGGGGGAGTGAGGATGCGCTACCTGACGGCGGGGGAGTCGCACGGTCCGGCGCTCGTAGGGATCCTCGAGGGGATGCCGGCGGGTCTGAGGGTCGGACGAGCGGCCGTCGATGCGCAGCTGGCGCGGCGCCAGGGCGGCTACGGGCGGGGCATGCGGATGAAGATCGAGCGGGACGAGGTCGAGTGGCTTTCAGGCCTGCGCTTCGGCGTGACGCTCGGCTCGCCGATCGCTCTGATGATCAGGAACCGCGACCATGCGAACTGGCTCGATCGCATGGCGCCGGAAGGCGAGCCATCCGGCCGCCCGTTCACGCGGCCGCGCCCTGGCCACGCCGACCTCGCTGGGACGCAGAAGTACGACCGCACCGACGCGCGCGATATCCTCGAGCGGGCATCGGCGCGCGAGACGGCGATGCGCGTCGCCCTGGGCACCGTAGCGCGGGAGTTTCTGCGCGCGTTTGGTGTCGAGATCCTCTCGCACGTCGTCGCGCTCGGCGGCGTCGAGGCCCGCGCCCCAGAGCGCCTCGACCGGGAGGAGATCGACGCATCGCCCGTGCGCTGCGCCGATGCCGATTCCGCGCAGGCGATGATGCGTGCCATCGACGAGGCGCAGCTGCACGGCGACACGCTAGGCGGCGTCGTGGAGGTGGTCGCGACTGGCCTGCCTGTCGGGTTGGGCTCCCACGTGCATTGGGACCGCAAGGTCGATGGCCTGCTGGCGCAGGCTTTGATGGCGATCCCCGCGATCAAGGGCGTCGAGGTGGGCATGGGGTTCTGGTCAGCCGGGCAGATGGGTTCCGCGGTGCACGACGAGATTCTCTTCGAGGACGGCAGGTACGTGCGGCCGACGAACCGGGCGGGCGGCAGCGAGGGCGGGATCACGAACGGCGAGCCGCTGGTGGCGCGGGCGGCGATGAAGCCCTTGAGCTCCCTGCGGCGGCCGCTGCGCTCCGTCGACCTCGAGACGAAGGAGCCCTTCCTGGCGCAGGTGGAGCGGTCCGACATCACCGCGGTTCCGGCGGCTGGCGTGGTGCTTGAGGCCGTCATGGCGCTAGTGCTCGCGGATCTCTTCCTGGACAAGTTCGGCGGAGACAGCATGGGAGATGTCGCGGCCTCTCTCGCGCACTACACGAAGAGGCTACAGCCGTGATCGTCGCGCTCGTCGGCCTTCCCGGTGCCGGCAAGACCCGGATCGGACGGGAACTCGCGCAGCGCCTGCGCTTCGAGTTCCTCGACACAGACCACCTGCTGCAGTCTCGCTTCGGCCTGCCAGCCGGCGAACTCTACGAGAGCCTCGGCGAGGAGCGCTTTCGCGCGGAGGAGTCCATCGTGCTCGCGCAGGCCCTGGAGGGAGAGTCGCGCGTCGTCTCGACCGGCGGGGGGACCATCCTGCGGGCCGAGAACAGGGAGCTCCTGCACCGCGTGCGGGTGGTCGGGCTGACGGCGCGTGACGGGCAGCTGCTGGGGCGGCTGCGCGGCGGCAAGGGCCGACCCGTGCTGTCGCCCGACCCCGCGCAGCGTCTGCAGGACCTGAGGCGTGTGCGCAGCCCACTCTACGAGGAGGTCGCGGAGGCCTGGTTCTGGACCGAGTCCGCACCGGGACGCGCCGTGGACCGCATCCAATCCTTTCTGCAGATGCAGCGCCTCGGGCCGGGCGTGTACTTCGGCCGCGGAGCGCGGCGCCACGCCGGCGGCTTCAGCGGCTTCGGCAAGTCGCTGCTCGTGCAGCAGCCAAGCGTCCGGGAGGTCTGGGGAGGGCCGCTGCTTGCCCAGCTGCGTTACGGCGGCAGGCAGGTGCAGGATGCCCTGGTGCCCGACGGCGACACGGCCAAAGAGGTTTCGGTCTACGCGTCCCTGCTCGAACAGGCGGCCCGCTTCGGCATGGGACGCGACGAGTCCGTCGTGGCCCTCGGCGGCGGTGCCGTGTGCGATCTGGCCGGGTTCGTCGCGGCCACCTACCTGCGCGGAGTGCCGCTCGTTCTGGTGCCGACGACGGTGCTGGCGCAGGCGGATGCCGCGCTGGGAGGAAAGACGGGCATCAATCTGCCGGAGGGAAAGAACCTCGTGGGGGCCTTCCACCCGGCGCGCGCGACGCTGATCGATCCGGAGACTTTGCGCACGCTGCCGCACGGCGCGTTCCGCGACGGCCTCTCCGAGGTGGTGAAGTGCGGCGTCGGCCTCGACGCGGAGCTATTTGCGGCTGCGGAGCGCTGGCCCCGCCTGCCCGCAGGCCCCCAACTCGACTTCGCGATCAGCCGTGCCGCCGCGGCGAAGGTAGCCATCGTCGCCGCCGACCCGTTCGAACGCAGCGGGGAGCGCGCGAAGCTGAACCTCGGCCACACGGTCGCGCACGCCATCGAGGCGCAGAGCGGCTACGCCGTCTCACACGGACGAGCGGTCGCGATCGGCCTGGCGGCGATCGCGCGGTACGCCGCAGCGCACCACGGCTTCCGCGAGGCGCCCCGCGTGATCGCGACGCTGCGGCGGCTCGGACTCCCGACCTCCTGGTCTGGCGACCCGCGAGCACTTCTGCCGTACATCGGCCGGGACAAGAAGCGGCACGCCGGTCGGCTGCGCCTCGTCGTCCCCCTGCGCATCGGCAGCTGCGAACTGGTTGAAGTCGGTGAGGAGGCCGCCGAGACCCTGGCTGCGATGGCCCGAGACTGACCAATACAGGAATTTACGTTGCCTATTGACAACCTTTGATAGGGCATGTACGCTGTGCCCACAACATACCCCCGCGAAAATGGCAAACGACACCGAAAGGGTCGGACGCAAAGCCACGGGTCTACGGCCGAAAGGCTACGATCGCCGGGCTGCCGAAGGGAAGGCTGTAGAAGATTAGCCTCCCAAGGCGAACTTGGGTGGCTTTTTGTATTCGGGGCGGGGAGTAAGGAGGGGTAGAGAGTGATCGGAATCGCCGTTTCGCACCTGCTTCGCCGCCTGCGCGCCACCGAGGGTCAGGGCATGGTGGAGTACGCCCTTATCATCGTGCTGGTCGCCGTCGTCGCCATTACCGGGTTGACCCTGCTCGGCGGCGGCATCAACAATGTTCTCAACACGATCACGACCAAGCTCTAGATCCCGCAGGGCGCCCCGGCGCTCGGGGCGCGCAAGCCGGAAGGGTCAGGCGGCCATCGAGCTCGCCCTGATCCTTCCGGTTCTCGTCCTCGTGATGCTCGGCCTCCTGCAGGTCGGGGTGGTCATCGAGGACTACCTCCAACTGCAGCAGGCGGTCGTGGAAGGCGCGCGCGTCGGAATCCTCGGCCAGTCGGACAGCCAGATCGTCGCGGTCGTGGATGCGTCCGCGCCGAGCCTAGAGCCCAGCGCCCTGCAGGTCACCGTCAGTCCGCCCGCCTCACAGCGGGCCCAGGGCACGGAACTCACAGTGCAGGGAACATACTCCGTCACGGTCGCGGTGCCGCTGCTCGCGCCGATCATCGGATCTACCGTGCAGCTCTCGAGCACCGCCGTGATGCGCGTGGAGTGAGGACGATGCAGCGTAGGCGGGGCGAGAGCGGTCAGGCTACTGTCCTCTTCGCGATCTCCGCGGTGGCGCTCCTCTCGATGGGGGCACTCTCGCTGGACGCGGGGAGGGCTTACGTTCTCTCGCAGCACCTGAAGTCCACCGCGGACGCGGCCGCTCTCGCGGGCGCGCAGGACCTGCCGGCGAATCCGACCGCGGCGGCCGTCGACGCCCAGGCGGCCGCGCAGGCGAACGGCCTCTCGGCGCAAGACGTCGCGATCAGCGTATCGCAGGGGAATGAGGTGATCACGGTTACGACCAAAGGCACCATTCCCTACTACTTCGCCTCCTTGTTCGGCGTCGACTCCGGAAGCTTCAGCGAGACGTCGGCCGCCCAGGTCGGGCCCCAGGACCAGTTGCAAGGCGCTTTGCCGCTCGGGGTCTTCCTGCAGTCCTTCGTCTACGGTCAGACCTACTCCCTGAAGGGCGGATCAGAAGGCGAGAGCTGCGGGAACTTCGGGGCGCTGGCGCTTGGCGGCAATGGCGCCTCCGTCTACCGGCAGAACCTCGAGAATGGCTACTCGGCAACCCTGGCGATTGGCGAGCAGGTGTCGACGGAGCCCGGCAACATGGTGGGCCCGACCCAGCAGGGCCTTGACGGTCGCATTGCGGCCGACCCCAACAGCACGTACGAGACGGTGCTGCCGACTTCGCCGCGCGTGCTCTACCTGCCCGTGGTCTCCTCTTCGGGCTGCGGCAAGAGCGACGTCACGATCCTCGGGTTCGCCGCCTTCTACCTGCAGTCGGCCGGTTGTGACGGCTCTGTCACAGGGCAATTCATGCGCCTCGTGCGGAACGGCAGTTTCGGCGCGGGCGCGGGAGATTACGGTCTCGAGTCGGAGCGATTGATCCAATGACGCGCAGCCGGCTGACCCGCATCATCGTCCCGCTGCTCGTGGCGCTCATGGTCACCGCCGTTGTCGCGAAGCTGACGGCGGGCAAGCCTTCACCGACCGGCGAGGTCGTCGTCGCAGCGCACAGCGTCAAGGCGGGCAGCGTGTTGACGTCTCAGGACCTGCAGTTGCGCTCGGTTCCCGCTGGGGCAGCCCTCGCGGGCAGCCTCGGTTCGGTCGGGGCGGCGGTCGGTGCGGTGACGCGCACCGACCTGACGACGGGAGCTCCCGTCCTCTCCGACCAGCTGGAGTCGAGCCAGGCGGCGGGTCTCAACTACCAGATCCCAGCGAACATGCGGGCGTTCACGGTACCCGTCAACGGGGTGAGCGGCGTCGCAGGTCAGCTCTCCGCCGGAGACCGGGTCGATGTGCTCGCCACCTTCACGGCCCAGTCGAGCGCAAGCAACGGAGGTGTGGCCGTGACGCCCCACGCGACCGTCGTCGTCCAGGACATCGGTGTCCTCGCGCTGGGGACTGGCACGGGCAGCGTCGCGCCCGCCGCGACCTCCAGCGGCAGCAGCTCTCCGTACACGCTCGTCACGCTCGCGGTGACGCCGCAGCAGGCCGCGGTCATCTCCCTCTCGGAGCAGCAGGGGACCGTCGCGTTCCTTCTGCGGCCGCACGCCGGAGCGGGCAGCGGCAGCGCAAGCGTGAGCGCCGGGGGGCTGCCGAGATGAGCGCGGAGCGCCAGCCCGTCTTCGTGCTCTGCGCCCCCGCGCCACGGCGGCCGGAGCTGCGAGACGCGCTGCAGGCCCTTGGGCGCGTACTGGAGGCGGACGGGCCCGAGCGCGTCCGCCAGGTCGTGCGTCAGGAGCGACCAGACCTCGTGCTGCTGCACCTCGCCGGCGGCGACGACATGCTCGCGCTCTGCACGGAGCTCGACCAGGCGCTCGCGACCCGCGTCGTCGTGATTGGACCGAGCGCCGACGTCGGCTCGATCCGCGCCGCGATGCAGGCGGGAGCTCGGGACTACCTCGGCGAGCCGATCACGCCGGAGGAACTGCAGGCGAGCGTCGCCCGGCTGGTGCAGGGGGAGCGCAGAACCCGGCGCGGCCGGGTGGTCACCGTGTTCGGTACGAAGGGGGGCGTCGGCAAGTCGACGCTTGCCGCGAACCTCGCGGTGGTGCTCGCCGAGCGACACCACCAGCGCGTCGCCCTCATCGACCTGGACCTCGAGTTCGGTTGCGTCGCGACGCTCTTCGGCACGCGTCCGAGCGCCACCATCGTGGATGTCTGCCGCCGGTCGGGCGCCTTCAACCTGGGCGTGATCGAGGAGGCGATGACGCGCTCCGCCCATAGCGCAGTCGAGATCCTCGCGGGCCCCCCGACTCCGGACCTCGCGGCCTTCGTCGACGGCGAGGGCAAGCGCGAACCGGACCGCAACTACGTGCAGGAGATCCTCCGGGTGATGCGCGGCAGCTACGACTGGGTGGTCGTCGACACGGCGGTGGACTTCGGCGAGGCGGTGATCACCGCACTCGACGAGGCGGAGCGCGTGCTGTTCGTGACGACCCCGGATGTGCCGGCGCTGCAGAACTCGGCCAAGGGCCTCGACATACTGCTGGAGCGGCTCGGCTACCCACAGGAGAAGCTGCAGGTCGTCCTGAATCGCGGCAACTCCGGCATCGGACTGACGAGCGACGAGATCGCGCACGTGCTCGACCACCCGATCCACTTCTCACTGCCCTCCGAAGGGGACGTCGCGGTGCGCGCCGCGAACCTCGGCGTACCGCTGGTGCGCCTTCGCGGGCGCTCGGCGCTCGCGCGCTCGATCGCCAGGGTCGGGGCGAGCCTGATGGAGAACCGGGACCGCGGGCGCGTCTCGGCGATCGCGGAGGTGAGGTAGGACATGTCGCTCTACAAACGCCTGCGCACCGGGACCGATGCGGGCGACGGAATGGTCGAGCGCGCGGTGGAGCTGACGAACGCCGAGCGGTTGCGCCAGCAGGTGCAGTCGCGCCTCGCATCGGATCTCGAGGGCAGGGAGAATCGCCAGGACGCCGAGTGGTACCAGGAGATCCGCGCCCGCATCGCCGCCATCCTGCGGGAGGAGGAAGGGCTCGGCCCGCTCGAGCGAGAGGCGGCCACGGAGGAGCTCTACGCCCAGATCGTCGGTCTTGGGCCGCTGCAGCCCCTTCTCGAGGACCCGAGCGTCAGCGAGATCATGGTGAACGGACCCAATCAGGTCTACGTCGAGCGCAACGGCAAGCTCTGGCGAACCCAGACTCGCTTCCGCGACGACCGCGAGATCATGGAGCTCATCGAGCGGATCGTCGCGCCGCTTGGGCGACGCGTCGACGAGTCGAGCCCGATGGTGGATGCGCGCCTCAAGGACGGCTCGCGCGTCAACGCGATCATCCCGCCGCTCGCGCTGCGCGGTCCGACGCTCACGATCCGCCGTTTCCCGGAACGGCCCCTGACGGTCGATGACCTGGAGCGCCATGGTACCCTGACCCCGGAGATGACCGAGCTGCTGCGCGCGGCGGTCCGCGGCCGACTGAACGTCGTCGTCTCCGGCGGAACCGCGTCCGGCAAGACTACTTTGCTAAACTGTCTTTCGTCGTTCATCCCGACGGACGAGCGCATCGTCACGATCGAGGACGCGGCGGAGCTGAAGCTGCAGCAGGATCACGTCGTCTCGCTCGAAACCCGCCCGCCGAACGTCGAGGGTCGCGGCGAGGTCACGATCCGCCAGCTCGTGCGCAACGCCCTGCGCATGCGGCCCGACCGGATCGTGGTCGGCGAGGTGCGCGCCGGCGAGGCGCTCGACATGCTGCAGGCCATGAACACGGGCCATGACGGGTCGCTGACGACGGTCCACGCCAACACGCCGCGCGACGTCCTCTCGCGCATCGAGACGATGGTGCTGATGGCGGGGTTCGAACTCCCGGTGCGCGCGATCCGCGAGCAGGTCGCCTCCGCCCTCGACCTCGTCGTCCACCAGCAGCGCATGCGCGACGGCTCTCGCCGCATCACGCACATCACCGAAGTCCAAGGCATGGAGGGCGACGTGATCGTGCTGCAGGACATCTTCCTCTACCGACCGGACGAGGGATTCCGGCCGACGGGACTGCGCCCCCGGTTCCTGGACCGGCTCGCGATGTACGGCCAGACGGTCGAGCCCCGGATCTTCTCGGGCGGGGGGCTCTGAGCATGATGCGCTACGTGTTGCTCGCCGCCCTCTTCGCGGCGGTCATGTGGCTCGCGATCGCCCTGCTCGCACCAGACCCCGAGGTGCTGCGCCACCTAAGGGCCTCGGTGCATCGCGGCGGAGTGCAGGCGGACGCCCCGACCTCTGCCCAGGAGCGAGTCTCGCTGCGGTCGAGGCTCGTGTCGCGCATCGAGGCGATCCTCGCGCGCCGCTCGCTGTCCGCGGGCCTCGCCATGCGCCTGCGCGCAGCCGACATGAACGTGCGGCCTGGCGAGTTCTTCCTCATCTCCATCGCCTTCGGCGCGGTGGGCGCGCTGCTCGGCGCGCACTTCGGCGGCGCACTGGTCGCACTGCTCGGAGTGCTTGGACTGGTCGCGGCGCCACTGGTGCTCGTCGCGCGCGGCCAGGAGCGACGCAAGCAGATCGCGGCGGCGCTGCCGGACATGCTCGGGACGGTCGCGAACGCGCTGCGCGCCGGCTTCTCCCTGCTGCAGGCACTCGACGCCTGCGCGCGCCAGACCAAGGGGGCGCTCGGCCAGGAGTTCGAGCGCATGCTCGCGGAGAGTCGCGTCGGTGTCCCGATCGACGAGGCGCTCGAGAACCTCGCGCGCCGCGCAGGCTCCGCGGATCTCGAACTGATGGTCACGGTGATCGGCATCCAGCGCCAGGTCGGCGGGAACCTCGCCGAGATCCTGGATCGCATCCAAGAGACGATCCGCGAGCGGGTGCGTCTTCAGGGCGAGGTGCGGGCGCTGTCGGCCCAGGGCAGGATGTCCGCCATGGTGGTGGGCGTGCTGCCGATCGGCATGGTCGCCGTGATGTCGGCCATCTCGCCTGCCTTCTTCGCCCCGATGTGGCAACCGGGACCCGGTCGTGCGCTGCTCGTGCTGGCCGCCTTCCTGCAGATCGTGGGCTTCGTTCTCTTGCGACGCATCGTGCGGATCGAGGTGTAGGCGACGTGGATGTACTGCTGCTCGTGGAGGCCGCTCTGTTCGGACTTGCCGTCGGGCTCTACGTCGTCGCGCCGACGGCGGAGCACGAGCAACTGAAGCTGCAGCTCGGCAGGATTGTCCGGCGTTCGGCGACCGGGACCGCGGAGCAGAACGAGGAGGAGCACTTCCGCGACCGCGTGCTCGCGCCGCTCGTGAACTCGATCTCACGCAGATTCGCCCGCCTGCTGCCGGAGCGCCAGGGCGAGGTGCTGCGCCAGAGGCTGGAGCGCGCTGGCGACCCGACGACGCCCGGTCTCATCTTCGGCCTGCGGGTGATCCTTGCGCTCCTGGGGCTCTCGCTGTTCGCGCTGGGCGCTCGGATGGTCTTGATCGCCCTGGCGCTCGCGTTGCTCGGCTGGCGGCTTCCAGACTTCTGGCTGGCGCAGCGCATCTCGGCGCGCCAGCGCACGTTCGGCCGCGCGCTGCCGGACGTGATGGATCTGCTCTCGGTCTCCGTCGAAGCAGGTCTCGGGTTCGACGCGGCGTTGGCCCGCGTCTCCGAGCGCTTCCCGGATCCGATCTCGACGGAGTTCGGGCGGGCCCTGCGCGAGATCCAGCTCGGCCGGCCGCGCGCGGAGGCTCTGCGTTCCTTCGCAGCGCGCGTGGGGCTCGCCGAACTCGACGGCTTCGTCTCGTCGATCGTTCAGGCCGATGAACTCGGGATCGGTATCGCGAACGTCCTGCGGGCGCAGAGCGAGCACATGCGCACGCTGCGCAGGCAGAAGGCCCAGGAGAAGGCGCTGAAGACGCCGATCAAGATGCTCTTCCCTCTCGTCTTCTTCATCTTCCCCGCGATCTTCGTCGTGCTGCTCGGGCCGGCCGTCCTTTCCTTCTCAAAGATGTTCGGCCACTAGCCCAGGGCGCGCGTGGCGAACGGGCAGGCGGGGTCGGACGCGAGGGGGTCGCCGGTCGACGCGTAGGCCCGCGCGCGCGAGCCGCCACACGCGTTGCGGTAGGCGCATGTCCCACAGCTGTCCAGGAAATCGCGTGCGCGGATGCGCTGCAGTAGTGGTGCGCTGCGGTATAGCGAGGGCAGGTCGTCCTGTCGCACGTTGCCGAGCGGAATCGGCAGGAAGCCGCCGGGCGAGACGGTGCCGTCGTACGCGACGAAGACGATGCCGTCACCGTCGAGGGTGCCGCGGCGCCCCATGCGCACCGGATGCGGCGGATCGCCGAGAAGGGTGTGCAGGCGCTCCGTGAGCGAGAGCGCGAGCGGTGCGGGTGCATCGCCGCGTTCGTGTTCGTGCAGCGCGCGGCGCACGAACGGAGCCTCGACCGTGCGCACCAGGAGGTCGTAGCGCGACGCCTCCAGAAGGAACTGCGCGACCGCGTACTGCTCTTCGGGGTCGAGTGCGTCGTCGAGGAGCGCGCGGCCCGTGACGATCAGGAAGAAGACCTCCCATACGGGGATGCCTTCGCGCACCATCAGCGCGGCGACATCGGGGAGCGTCTGGAGCGTGCGGCGCATCACGACGGTGTTGATCTGCACCCCGATGCCGAGCGAGAGCGCGTTGCGCGCCGCGGACAGCGTGCGGTCGAAGGTACCTTCGACGCCGCGGATCTCGTCGTGCGCAGGCCCCGGGGCGTCGAGGCTGAGCGAGATGGAGTGGACGCCCGCGTCGCGCAGACGTCTGAGGGCCAGTTCGTCGAGGAGCTCCGTCGCGGCGGGGGCGGCGGCCGTGTGCAGGCCGATGTCGCGCGCGAACTCGATTAACTCGTAAATGTCCGGGCGCATGAGCAGGTCGCCGCCGGTGAACACCACCACGGGCGAGGGAACGCCGAACGAGCGGACCTGGCGCAGGAGCGCCTTCGCCTCCGCTGTGTCGAGCTCGCCGGGGAGAGGTGTGCGCTGGGCCGTCGCCCGGCAGTGGCGGCAGGCCAGGAGGCAGGCGCGGGTCGCCTCCCAGAAGACGAGCATCGGACGCTCGGCGAACGGCGAGGCGTTCTCCCCCTGTTCGAACATGGGACCTCCCCCTTCTCTCTAATGCTAGCATGCGCAGCGCGGGCGCGGCGTGGGCCGTTCGGACACTACCTGTACGCTCGCGTCCGATGGGCAGGAGAGGAATCCTCTTCGGGGATGCGAAGAATACCCAGTACTGGACGGGCGGCTTTCCGGGAGGGGACATTTTGCAGAGGGACCGCACGGCACTCCTTTGGACGCTGATGCTCGGAGTCTTCCTCGGCGCGGTCGACCTGAACCTCATCTCGCCTGGTCTCACGGCCATCGCGCGTGCCGCGGGAGTCACGGTCGGCAACGGTGCATGGCTCGTCACGCTCTACGGCATCATCTACGCGGTCGGGTTGCCGATCGCAGGCGCACTTGGCGATCGCTTGGGCCGCCGCCACGTGTTCGTGGCCGGCGCGGCCGCCTTCGGCGTGGGGTCGCTCCTCGCTGGGTTCGGCAGTACGTTCGCGCTACTGCTCGTCGCGCGCGGCGTGCAGGCACTCGGAGCGGCGGCGCTGATTCCGCTGGCGACGGCGGAGATCGGTGCTTCCTTCCAGCCCACCCGCCGCGGCGCGATGCTCGGAATCATGGGTGCCGTCTACGGCCTGGCGGCCGTCGTGGCGCCCCCGATCGGCGGCGTCCTGGTCGCCTACGCCGGCTGGCACTGGCTCTTTCTCAGCACCGCTCCTTTGGCGCTCGCAGTGGTGGTGCTGGCGCTCCTCTCCTTCCCGGCCGCGACGGAGCGCAGGCAGGTTTCGGTCGACGTGCTCGGAGCCATCCTCGCGGCTGCGGCCGTCGCCTCCCTCCTGTTCGGCTTCGAACTGGTGCACCTCGGCAACCTGCCGCTGGGCGTCGCGAGTCTCGTCTTCGGCGTCCTGCTCTTGCCGAACCTCGGCCTTTGGGAGCGGGGCGCGAATGGCTCGATCTTCGGAGCGCTCGAGCTGCGCGGGGGTATGGGATTCGTGTACGCGCTGGGGCTTCTGAGCGCCGCGGGCATGGTGATCGCACTCTTCGTGCCCCTGTACGCCGTGCGCGCGCTGCACGCGAGCGAGGTCCAGTCCGGTGTCGCGCTGCTGCCGATGGCGGTGGCTGCGGCTGTGACGTCATGGCTCGGCGGCAGGCTCACGGATCGAACCGGGCCCGGCTCCGTGCTCGCCGCCGGCTTCCTGTTGCTCGCCGCCGGTGCGTACGCCGTGCCGGCGATCGGCGGGACGCAAGGTCTTGGCGTGGGTCTTCTCTTGCTTGGGGGCGGAGTGGGCCTTACCATGGGCGCACCGTTGCAGTATCTTGTGTTGGGGCTCGCGCCCAAAGGCCAGGCGAGTTCCGCGGTGGCCATGCTCGGTACGTTCCGGGCGCTCGGCACGGCGGCCGGCCCGGTCCTCTACGCGAGCTTCCTTCCAGCCTTCGGGCACCTGTTCGAGGCGGCCGCGGGCGTCGGCCTGATCGGTCTGCTTGCGACCGCACTGGTGTGGCGCAGGCAGCTGCGGCCGAACCCTGTCTGACGCAGGAGGTTTGAGAATGGGCAAGAGGACACCGCTGTACGGCGAGCATGTGGCCCTCGGTGCGCGGATGGTCGACTTCGGCGGCTGGGACATGCCGGTGCAATACCCTTCCGGCATCCTCGCGGAGCATGAAGCGGTACGAACGCGCGCCGGCCTGTTTGACGTCTCACACATGGGCGAGATCGAGTGCACGGGTGAGAACGCGCTGGAGTTCGCCGACCACCTCGTCGCGAACGACTGCATGCGGCTTGCGATGGACCAGGTGCTGTACACACCGATGTGCTACCCGGACGGCGGCGTGGTGGATGACCTACTCGTCTACCGGCTGCAGGATCGCGTGTTGCTCGTCATCAACGCGTCGAACACCGACAAGGACTTCGCCTGGGTCCGCGAGCAGCAGGACGCGTTCGCGGGCGATGTCAAGGTCCGTGACATCTCCTCAAAGACAGCGCAGCTGGCGCTGCAAGGGCCGAAGGCCCAGGAGGTGCTGCAGCGTCTGACTGCGAAGGACCTCGGCGAGATCGCCTTCTTCCACGCGGCGGAGGACGTGGAGGTGGCCGGCAAGAGGGCGCTCGTTTCCCGCACCGGCTACACGGGGGAGGACGGATTCGAGGTCTACCTGCCCGCAGAGGACGCCGTCCACGTCTGGCGGGAGATCCTACGCGCAGGCGAGCCGGAGGGTGTGATACCCTGCGGACTCGGGGCGCGCGATTCACTGCGGTTCGAGGCCTGCCTGCCGCTCTACGGGCACGAGCTGGATGACCAGCACAACCCGCTCGAGGCCGGACTCAAGTTCTTCGTCAAGCTGGCCAAGTCGGACTTCGTCGGCCACGCCGCCCTCGTGCGGGTGCAGGAGCAGGGCGGGCCCGAGCGGCGGCTCGCTGGGTTCCGCCTGCTGGAACGCGGCATCGCGCGGCAGGGCTACCCGCTCCTCGATGTGCAGGGGCAGCCGGTCGGGACGACGACGAGCGGCATGCCGAGCCCGACGCTCGGCGCGGCGATCGGGCTCGGGTTCCTGCCCGCCGCGCTGGCGCAGCCCGGGACCCGGATCGCAGTCGACGTGCGCGGTCGGGCCGTGTCAGCTGAGGTCGTCAAGATTCCGTTCTACAGGAGGAGTGCGAAGTGAACACGCCGCAGGACCTGCGCTACACCGAGGATCACGAGTGGCTGCGCAAAGACGGTCAGGTTGGAGTCACGGATTTTGCGCAGGACCAGCTGGGTGACGTCGTGTTCGTCGAACTGCCCGAGGTCGGGCGCCAGTTGAAGAAGGGCGAGGCGTTCGGCGTCGTGGAGTCGGTGAAGAGCGTCTCCGACCTGTTCGCTCCGGTTGCGGGCAAGGTGGCGAAGGTGAACCAGGAGCTCGTGGATCACCCCGAGCTGATCAACCAGGATCCCTACGGCTCGGGCTGGCTCATCGCCCTCGAGGGCGTCGACGCCGACGACGCGGCGGGACTCTTGGACGCGGCCGCCTACCTCTCGCAGCAGGAAGGCGGCCACTGAGATGCGCTTCTCTCCGCACACCGCGGAGGATCGGGCGGCGATGCTCAAGGTGATCGGCGCCGAGCGCGTGGATGACCTCTTCGCAGACATCCCCCGGTCCGTCCGGCTGAACCGGCCCCTGAACCTTCCCGCCGGCCTTCCGGAGATGGAGGTGCGCCGGCTGCTCACCTCGCTCGCGCAGCGAAACGCCGATGGCGACCAGATGGTCTCTTTCCTCGGCGGTGGAGCCTACGACCGCTACATCCCCTCCGTCATCGGCGAGATGCTGCGCCGCTCCGAGTTCTACACGTCCTACACGCCGTACCAGGCGGAGATCAGTCAGGGCACGCTGCAGGTCATCTTCGAGTTCCAGTCGCTGATCGCGATCCTGACCGGCATGGACCTCGCCCAGGCGTCGCTCTACGACGGTGCGACGGCCGTAGCCGAAGGCGCGATGCTTGCCTACGGCCACACCGGTCGCAGGCGGGTCGTCGTGGCGCGCTCCGTGGATCCGCAGTACCGCGCGGTGCTGCGCACCTACGCCGAGGGTCACGACCTCGAGGTGGTCGAGGCACCGCTGCGAGACGGGCGCGCCGATCCGGACGAGGTCCGGCGCCTGGCTGAGAACGCGGCCTGCGTGATCGTGCAGCACCCGAACTTCCTCGGACTCCTCGAGGAGCCCGAGGCGCTCTGCGAGGCGGCCCACGCCGCAGGAGCACTCTACATCGCCGTCCAGGACCCGATCTCACTCGCCGTGCTGCGCCCCCCGGGCGAGTACGGCGCCGATGTCGCCGTCGGCGAGGGGCAGCCGCTTGGCATCCCGGTCTCCTTCGGCGGACCGTACCTCGGCTACATGGGTGTCAAGCAGGACTACCTGCGCCGCATCCCCGGCCGGATCGTCGGGGAGACGACGGACCACGATGGCCGGAAGGGCTACGTCCTGACGTTTCAAACGCGCGAGCAGCACATCCGCCGCGAGCGCGCCACCTCGAACATCTGCACGAACCAGGGACTCATGGCGCTGGCGGCGACGATCTACGTCTCGCTCATGGGCCCGCGCGGCATGCGCCAGGCGGCGGCGCTCTCGATCGAGGGGGCACACCAGCTCGCGGACGCGCTCGAAGGCAGCGGGTTCCGGCGCGCGTTCGCCGGTCCCTTCGGCTCCGAGCTGGCACTGCGCAGCCCCGTCGACGCGAACGCGCTCGGCGCCACGCTGCGCCGGTCCGGCATCCTCGGGCCGCTCGACCTCGCGCGGCTCTACCCCGAGCTCGAGGGCCACATCCTGCTGAGCGTCACGGAGCGGCGCACGCCCGAGGAGATCGACCGCCTCGTGAAGGCGCTCAGGGAGGTCGCAGCATGAACACGATCTTCGATGAGCACGAGGCCGGCCGCGGCACGTCATACCTGCCGGAGCGCGAGATCGACCTCGCGCGCTACCTGCCGCGGTCCGCGCTGCGGGCAGAACTCGCGCTGCCGGAGCTCGCCGAGATCCAGGTCGTTCGCCACTTCACCGGACTCTCGCGGCGCAACCACGGCGTCGACTCGGGCTTCTACCCGCTCGGGTCGTGCACGATGAAGTACAACCCGAAGATCAACGAGGACACGGCGCGACTTCCCGGCTTCGCCTCCGCGCACCCGTACCAGTCGGAGGAGACGGTGCAGGGTGCGCTGCAACTGATGTGGGAACTGCAGCAGGACCTTCAGGAGATCACCGGCATGGATGCGGTGTCGCTACAGCCCGCTGCGGGTGCCCAGGGCGAGTTCACCGGCATCCTGATGATCCGTGCCTACCACCGCCTGCGCGGTGACGAGGGGCGCACGCAGGTGATCATACCGGACTCGGCGCATGGCACCAATCCCGCGACGGCGGCGATGGCTGGCTTCGAGGTGGTGCACGTCCCCTCGGACGAGCGGGGCGGCGTCGACCTCGACGCGCTGCACGCGGTCGTCTCGGAGAAGACGGCGGCGCTGATGCTGACGAACCCCAACACGCTCGGCCTCTTCGACGAGCGCATCCAGGAGATCGCGCAGGTCGTGCACGGCGCCGGGGGCCTCCTCTACTACGACGGCGCGAACCTCAACGCGGTCCTCGGCCGCTCGCGGCCGGGCGACATGGGCTTCGACGTCGTCCACCTCAACCTGCACAAGACGTTCTCGACGCCGCACGGCGGCGGCGGCCCAGGCTCCGGTCCCGTGGGCGTCAAGGCGGCGCTCAAGGACTTCCTGCCGATGCCGACCGTCACGCAGCGGGCGGACGGCAGCTACGGGCTCGACTACGAGATCCCCCACTCGATCGGCCAGATGCGTTCCTTCTACGGCAACTTCGGCATGCTGGTGCGCGCCTACACCTACATCCGTTCGCTTGGCGGCGAGGGCCTGCTGGGCGTGGCGGACGACGCGGTACTGAACGCGAACTACCTGCTCGCGCGCCTCCGGGGATCCTTCTACGAGCCGTACGACCGCACGCCGAAGCATGAGTTCGTCATCGCACCGCCGCGCGACCTGAAGAAGGAGACGGGCGTACGCACCCTCGACATCGCGAAGCGACTCCTCGACTTCTCGGTGCACCCACCCACCGTCTACTTCCCGCTGATCGTCGACGAGGCGATGATGCTGGAACCGACCGAGACGGAGACGCGCGAGACGCTCGACGCGTTCGCCGACATCCTTCTCGGCATCCTGAAGGAAGCGCAGGAGGACCCGGAGGTCGTGAAGACCGCCCCGCACGACACGGTCGTCGGCCGCCTCGACGAGGCGAAGGCCGTGCGGGCGCCGCGCCTGCGCGAGACGCTCGGTGCCTGAGGTCAAGATCCTGCGCGACGGCGACCGCTCCGGGGCGGCGAACATGTCTCGCGACCTCGAGATGCTCGCGAGGACCGGGGAGGACGGCGTCGCCCGCCTGCGGCTCTACGGCTGGCGGCGCCCGACGCTCTCGCTCGGATACGGGCAGGACGCTGCGAAGTTCGACGCCGCGCGGCTTCGGTCGCTCGGCGTCGACCTCGTGCGCCGTCCGACCGGCGGACGTGCCGTGCTGCACCAGCACGAGGTGACGTACGCGTTCACCGCCCTGCAGGAGAACCTGACGGGCGACGTGCGCTCGAGCTACCTGCGCATCGCCCAGGCGCTCGTCGCGGCCCTCCTGGCGCTCGGCGTGCCCGTGGATCTCGCGGGAGACCCAGGATCTTCGCAGGCTGACGCGAACTGTTTTGCCCAGCCCTCGTGGTACGAGATCGAAGCGGGAGGGCGAAAGCTGCTCGGTTCGGCGCAAGTCCGCCGCCAGGGCGTAGTCTTGCAGCATGGGGCGCTGCCGCTGACGCTTGACTACGAGCTCTGGGCGGACGTCTTCGGGGCGGAGGACCGCGCGGCGTACGCGCTTGGGATGCGCAGCCGCGCGGTGGGACTGTGGGAAGCGGCCGGTCGGGAGGTGCCGAAGCGCGCGGTGCGCGACGCCCTTTCCGCGGCGTTTCGAGATTGGTGGACCGGCAGCGAACAGGGGGTCTAGGAATGCTGAAGGACGTGGACCCGCAGATCGCTGCGCTCATCGGGCGAGAACTTGAACGCCAGCGCGAGACGCTCGAGCTGATCGCCTCAGAGAACTTCACCTCGACGGCGGTGCTCGAGGCGATGGGCAGCGTGTTGACGAACAAGTACGCGGAGGGATACCCGGGCAAGCGGTACTACGGCGGTTGCCACGTGGTGGACGAGGTGGAGGAGCTCGCGCGCTCGCGCGCCAAGGAGCTCTTCGCGGCGGAGTACGCCAACGTCCAGCCGCACGCGGGCGCCCCGGCGAACATGGCCGCCTACCGCGCCGTGATCTCTCCAGGCGACACGGTGCTCGGCATGCGCCTCAGCGAGGGCGGCCATCTGACGCACGGCAGCCCGGTGAATTTCTCCGGGCAGGACTACCACTTCGTCGCCTACGGCGTCGATCCGAAGAGCGAGCGCATCGACTACGACGAGGTGCGGGCGCTCGCGAAGGAGCACCGCCCCAAGCTGATCGTCGCCGGTGCCTCGGCCTACCCGCGGATCATCGACTTCCCGCTTCTGCGGCAGATCGCCGACGAGGTGGACGCGCTCCTGATGGTCGACATGGCGCACATCGCCGGCCTCGTCGCGGCGGGCGCCCACCCCTCGCCGATCGGGCACGCCCAGATCGTGACGTCGACGACGCACAAGACGCTGCGCGGCCCGCGCGGCGGATTCGTCCTATCGACGGCGGAGATCGGCCCGAAGGTCGACAAGGCGGTCTTCCCTGGGCTACAGGGCGGACCGCTCGAGCACATCATCGCGGGCAAGGCGGTCGCGTTCCTGGAGGCGATGCAGCCGGCCTTTCGCGACTACCAGCGCCAGATCGTCCGGAACGCCGCCACACTGGCGCAGGAGCTCGCGGACCGCGGCTACCGACTCGTCTCGGGCGGCACCGACAACCACGTGCTGCTCCTCTCCTTCGTCGACCGCGACGACCTCACGGGCAAGGACGCCGAGCAGGCGCTCGAGCGGGCGGGCATCACGGTGAACAAGAACACGGTTCCCGGCGAGAAGCGCTCCCCGTTCGTCACGAGCGGCGTGCGCATCGGTACCGCCGCCGCGACGACGCGGGGCATGGGGGAGCAGGAGATGCGCGAGGTCGCTGGCTGGATCGACGACGCGATCCGCGCGCGTGGCACGCCCGGGCGTCTCGGGGAGATCCGCGCCGCCGTGCGCGACCTGTGCCGGCGCTTCCCCCTCTACCCGGAGTACGCGGGTTGAACGAAGCGAGGCTCCGGCCATCGGCCGGAGCCTCGCTTCCGTCGCTCGGGACTCAGTCGCCGTGCATGGAGCGCTGCTGCTCCGGGATGGGGAAGCGGTCGATGCGGTCTGGGGCGTTGTCCCACGGGTGCATCTTGAACACGGGCGGGTCTCCGCCGGGGTACGGCTCGAGGAGGTCCTCCTTGGTCATGACGACCTGGCGGCGCGAAATGAACGGGGGCAGTTCGTTCGGTGTCAGAACGATCGCGTCGGTCGGGCAGGCGCGCTCGCACTCGCCGCAGAAGATGCAGCGCAGGTAGTCGATCTCGTAGCGTGCCGCGTACCGCTCGCCGGGGCTGACGCGGTGCTCGGGGTCGTTCTCGGCGGCGACGACCGTGATGGCGTAGGCGGGGCAGGAGGCGGCGCACAGTTCGCAGCCGACGCAACGCTCCAAGCCGTCCGAGTAGCGGCGCAGCTTATGCACACCGCGGTAGCGGGGAGGCAGGTCCCGCTTCTTCTCGGGATAGCTGATCGTCTGGTTCGGCACTGTGCCGAAGATGCGCAGCGTCGTACCGAGCCCCTTGAGGATGTTTCCGATGGCGCGAAACATTGGCTCCCCTCCTTTCGCGGATCTAGAAGTCGATCGGGACGTCATTCTCTCGGCCGCAGTTCGGGCATTCGATCAGTGCGACGTACTGGTGATCCGCCTTGCGCGCAAGCGCGCGAACTTTGCCGAGCGGGAAGAGGATCATCTCAGCGTAAGCGGTCATCTCCGTGGTCTTGTCCGTGCGGTAGATCGCGTGCTGGCACCGGGTGCAGACCAAAACGCGGCACCTCCTGAGCGATGTGCGCAACAATCAGAGAAGCGCAGTTTGGGCCGCATCCATTCTGAGTCTACGCGCAACTTGTGTCAATCGGCGCAGGCCGCCGTCCAAGGGAGGAATCACCATGAGAACGCCCGCGACGCAGGCGCTTTCGGCGCATGGAATCGCATTCGAACTGCGCGAATACGAGGAGATCGAGAAGACGGCGGAGGAGGTCGCGCGCAAGCTCGACCTCGCCCAGGACGTCGTTTTTAAGACGCTGCTCACCACGTCGGGAGGGAAGTTCGCGCTCGCCGTCGTCCCGTGCCGGCGCACCTTGAGCCTGCGCTCGCTTGCGCGCGCCTGGGGGGCGCCGAGCGCGCAGATGGCGGATCCCAAGGACATCACGCGGGTGACGGGCTACGTGCGAGGCAGTGTCTCGCCGCTCGGCACGCGCCGTAAACTCGAGGTGTTCGTCGACGAGAGCGCCTTGCGTCTGCCCGAGATGGCGGTAAGCGCCGGCGCGCGCGGCTTCGAGCTCCTGCTCGCTCCGGATGCCCTGCGCGCCGTCTCCGGCGCAACCTTTGCGGCAATCTGCCAAGACGCGTGAAGTTTTCGGCGAAGTATTTAAATGCCATCGAGACCAATGCGCTTCGATGGTACAGTGGACATGCACAGTTTTGGACGAAACGGTGGAGTTATACTTGCCTTCAAGTTCCGTTCATGCCGTTCGCCGCGGCCTCTTGGCCGCGTTCACCGTACTGCTAGTGCTCGGCGCCGCCTCGCCGGCCAGCGCCGCCTCGCAGAACCTCGACTGGTTCGGACCGACGCTCCTGCCGAACAATCGGATCATCTCGTACTACGGCAATCCGCTGTCGAAGTACATGGGCATCCTCGGCTCCGCGACGCCGCAGGAAGTGATCGCGGAACTGCGCAAGCAGGAGGCCGCCTACGTCGCGGCAGACCCGACGCACCCGACGATCGGTGCGCTCGAGCTCGTCGCCGTCGTCGCGCAGGGCTCGCCCGGGCCGAACGGGTACTACAGCCTGCGCATGCCCTACTCGCTGATCTCCCAGGAGCTTTCGATCGCCCGACGCAACCACCTCATCCTGATCCTCGACGTGCAGATCGGCCACTCGACGGTGCAGAGCGAGGTGCAGTACCTCGAACCGTACCTCAAGCAGCCGGACGTCGAACTCGCGCTCGACCCGGAGTTCGCGATGAAGCCGGGTGACATCCCCGGCAAGCAGTTCGGATCCATGCCGACCCCGCCGATCAACTGGGCGCTCACCTACCTGCAGGGCCTCGTCACGCAGTACCACCTGCCGCAGAAGATCCTGATCCTGCACCAGTTCATCCAGAGCATGGTGCCGGACTGGCAGGGTATCAAGGAGCAGCCCAACGTGGTGCTCGTCCGCGACATGGACGGCTTCGGCGGGCAGCCGCTAAAGATGATGGAGTACGAGGAGTTCATCCACCAGGAGGCGATCCCGTACACGGCGCAGATCAAGCCGCTGCAGGGCGAGACGCCGGGAGTGCTAGACGCGGCGGTCGTGAGGCACTACAAGAACTCCTCGTTCGTCGCCGGCGGGATCAAGCTCTTCTACACCCAGGACAAGCCGCTCATGTCGCCCTCGACCGTGCTCGGACTCGACCCGCCGCCGCTGGTGGTGATCTACCAGTAGTCGCGCTTCCCTCGGTCTAGCGGTACGACTTGCGGGCGGCGAGGTAGATCGGGTCCTCGCGCCGCAGCTTGTCGGGGTCCGTGCCGCGCGAGAGCGCGACGTGGTAGGCGAACAGCTGCAGGTAGGTCGCAGCGACCCAGGGGAACGATGTGGCGTCGGTCGTCGGCGCGAGTTCCTTGAGCGCCGCGAGATCGATTGCGATCAAGTGGAAGCCGACGATCCTCGCGACGCCGGCGAGGTCGTCGGCGCGCGCGCGCGCGGAGGGCGGCAGGAAGGCGATCACGGTGCTGTCGCGGTCGGCGGCGGGGACGTAGCCGTGGAAGAACTGCTCGAGCTCGAGCGGCAGGTTCTGCACGTAGGCCGCCTCGGCGAGCTTGAGGCCCAGCTCCGGCGCGAGGGCCATCGCCTCGCCGGAGGAGAGCACGAACGTCGATCCGGGGCGGAGCCCAGCAGCGGCGTCCCGCACCCTGCCCTCCTTGGTCAGGAGCTCCCCGACGGCGGACGAGACCTTGGCGGGCTGCGGCAAGGCGATGCCCGCCGGCAGGCCGCTGGCCGCGGCGGACCCCAGAAGCAGCAGGCCGGCCAGCGACGAGAGCGTGAAGCTGATCGTGTGGCACCAGGAGCGCTCCTGCGCGTAGCCCGTCGGAACGACGGCGCTCGCGAGTGCGGCCGCCTCGGAGTCGGCGAACCCCGTGATCAGTACGCTCCCGACGGACTGGTCCTTGCAGGCCGCGAGCAGATCCAGGACGGCCGGCGTTCCGCCGGAGTGGCTGAAGGCGACGACGGTCCGGTCGTGGGGGAGACCCGAGGAGCGCTCGAGGAGCGCGCGCGAACTGACCGCCCGCACGTCGCCGCCCAGCTGGGTGATGTAGTCCGCGGCCAGCTGCGCGGCGAAGAGCGACGTTCCGCAGCCAGTCAGGATGACCGGGCGTCCCGCGAGCAGGGGTAGGGCGGCCTCGGCGCCGCGCGCGACGCGCTCCGGCAACGCCATGATGTGCTCGGCTTCCATGCCGATCTCTCGACGCATCTCGTAGCGCGGCTCTTGCGCCATGACCTTGCCCCCCTAGACTTCGTTCGGCGCCGCAGCGGCGTCGCAGAAGCAGACGGTCTCGATGGTGCCTCGTACGTACGACGTCGGGATGCTGGGCGTCGGACGCTCCGCACCGAGCGCCGCCTGTAGCGCCTCGCGCTTCGATTCGCCCGTAATGAGCAGGAAGACATGCTCCGCATGCAGCGCGGCCGGCGTCAGCGTGATGCGCTCTCGCGGAAGCGCGGGCACCTCGAGGCCGAGCGCGAGTTCGTTCGACGCAAGCGCCGGGCTGTCGGGGAAGAGAGATGCCGTGTGTCCCTCCGCGCCCATGCCAAGGAGGGCGACAGTGAACGCGGGTTGCGCGCCGAGGCGTTCTGCGAGCCGCGCGGCGTAGCGGCGCGCGCCCTCCGCCGCACCGAGTTCCCCGAGCATGCGGTGCACCTGCTCCCCGGGAACCTCGAGGGGATCGAGCAGCGACTCCTGCGCCATGCGGTAGTTGCTCTTCGGATGGGCCGGCCCGACGCAGCGCTCGTCGCCGAACCAGTACCCGACCGCCTGCCAGTCGAGGGCCGCTGCGTAGTCCGCGGCCAGGAGCGCGTAGGTTCCGCGCGGTGTTGTGCCGCCCGCGAGGCAGAGCGAGGGCTGCGTCGCCGCTGAGAGTGCCTCGGCGATCGCCCCGGCGCAGCGCGCGAGCGCTTCCTCCGCTGTCGCCGAGACGTCCATGCGGATGCTCATCGCAGGTGCCAGCGCCGGCCGTCGTGGTGCAAGAGCTCGTCGGCCGATTCGGGCCCCCAACTGCCGGCAGGGTAGATCTCGGGAGCGGTCTCCTCCTGCTGCCAACCGCGCTCGATCGCGTCGACGACGCGCCAAGCGGACTCCACCTCGTCCTTGCGCGTAAAGAGGGTGCTGTCGCCGATCAGGGCGTCGTGCAGCAGGCGCTCGTACGCGTCCGTACCCGGGTGGCCGAAGGCATCGTAGTCGAACTCCATCTCCACGTCGCGCAGCTCGATCTTCATGCCCGGCACCTTGGCCCCGACGGAGAGCGTGATGCCCTCGTCCGGCTGGATGCGCAGGCGCAGGACGTTCGGCTTGAGGCGCGCCTCACGCGCGAACATGCGCTGCGGCGCGCGCTGGAACTGCACCGAGATCTCGCTCGTGCGCTGCGCCAGCCGCTTGCCGGTGCGCAGGTAGAACGGGACGCCAGCCCAGCGCCAGTTCTCCACCTGCAGCTTCAGTGCGGCGAACGTCTCCCGGTTCGAGTTCGCCGCGACGTCCGGCTCCTGCCGGTAGCCTGGCACCTGCTGCTGGTCGATCTCGCCGCGGCCGTACTGGCCACGCACCGTCAGTCGCGGCACGTCCTCAGGAGCCGGCAGGTGGATCGCGCGCAGGACCTTCACCTTCTCGTTGCGAACGGCGTCCGCCTCGAACGCCACCGGAGGCTCCATGGCGATCAGGGTCATCAGCTGCAGCAGGTGGTTCTGCAGCATGTCCCTGAGCGCTCCGGCCTCCTCGTAGTAGCGCGCGCGGTGCTCGACGCCGAGCGACTCCGCCACCGTGATCTGGACATGGTCGATGTAGTTGCGGTTCCATAGCGGTTCGAAGATGCCGTTCGCGAAGCGCAGCACCAGGATGTTCTGCACCGTCTCCTTGCCGAGGTAGTGGTCGATGCGGAAGACCTGGCTTTCCTGGAAGACCTGGTGGAGCTCGGTGTTCAGCGACTCGGCCGTCTCGAGGTCCCGACCGAACGGCTTCTCGACGATGATCCGCCGGAAGCCCTCGCCCTCCTTGGCGAGCCCGGCGGCGCCGATGCCCTGGAAGATGTCGGTGTAGAAGCTCGGCGGGGCGGCGAGGTAGTAGAGCCTGCCGGCGCTCCCGCCCTCCTTCTCGAGCTCTGAAAGCCGCTTGGCCAGTCGTTCGTAGCCAGCCTTCTCGCGGAAGTCACCCTGCACGTAGCACGTGTCCGCGATCACGGCGTTCGTGCCTTCGCCCTCGACCGTCTGCTTAAGGAGCGCGCGGAAGCTCTCGTCGTCGAGGTCCTGGCGCGCGTAGCCGACGATCCGCAAGGGTCCCTTCAGGAGTCCGGTGCGGTGCAGGTCGGCGACGGCGGGGATCAGCTTGCGATGCGTGAGATCGCCCGTCGCGCCGAAGACGACGAGGATCGTGCCCTCGGACGCCGTCACTTGTTCTTCACCGCGTGGCCGCCGAACTCGTTGCGCAGCGCTGCGATCACCCGGTTCGACAGCGTGTCCTCCTGGCGCGAGAGGAAGCGCTGCTGCAGCGACAGGGTGATCACCGGCGCTGCGATGCCGCGCTCGATCGCCTCTTGGGCCGTCCAGCGGCCCTCGCCGGAGTCCTCGACGTAGCCCCTGAGGTGCTGCAGTTGGGGATCCTTCTGCAGCGCTTGGGTCAGAAGGTCCAGAAGCCAGCTGCGCACCACGGACGCGTGCCGCCAGTTCTCCGCCACCTCGCCGAGGTGCAGGTCGAAAGGGCCGCGGGCCAGGATCTCGAAGCCTTCCCCGTACGCCTCAAGCATGCCGTACTCGACGCCGTTGTGGACCATCTTGACGTAGTGCCCCGCGCCGCAGGGGCCGGCGTGCAGGAGGCCTCCCGGCGGCGCCAGGTCGCTGAGCAGCGGCTGGAGTCGGCTGAATGCCTCCGCGCTGCCGCCGACCATCAGGCAGTAGCCCTCCTCGAGTCCCCAGATGCCGCCACTGGTGCCGGCGTCGACGAACTCCACGCCGTAGCCTTCGGCCGACTTCCCCTGCCGCATGCTGTCCTTGTAGTGGCTGTTGCCGCCGTCGACCAGAATGTCCCCCTTCGACAGCATCGGCAAGAGCTTCTGGATCGTCGACTCCGTCGCCTCTCCCGCCGGCACCATCAGCCAGACGGCGCGCGGCGCCTTGAGCGCGCCGACGAGGTCCTCGAGGCTCGAGACCGCCCCGATGCCGGTCTCCTGGGCGCGTTTGCGTGACTCCTCGCTCGGGTCGTAGCCGACGACGCGGTGCCCTGCCCGGTGCAGGCGCAGCGCCATGTTGCCGCCCATCTTTCCGAGTCCGACCATGCCCATCTCCAACGCTATCTCACCTCCTCGGTGTGCTTCGCGAGCGTTCGCCCGATACTCCGGATGCTGCCTGGCACGTCGCCCTCCAGGAGGATGCGGGCGAAGGGCCGTCCGCGGCGCGAGAGCGCCTGCGCGTCCCCTTCCGCCTGCGCGGCGAACAGGTCACCGAGCGAGAAGGCAAGCCCCGGCAGCTCGAGATCGGCCTTCGGCGGCGCGACGAGCTGCAGGTAGCATCCCTCGGCGGGTCCCCCCTTGTGGTACTGGCCCGTGGAGTGCAGGAAGCGCGGCCCGACCCCCACCGTAACGACGGCGGAGCCCTTCGAGAGGTCCGCCTGCAGGTCCCGCAGCGCGGAGAGTACCTCCCGGGTGGGAGGGACGAACGCCTGCACCGCGAGGTAGGCCGGGGGCTTCGCGGCCAGTGGTTCCGACGGTTGCCCGACTGGGCCGAGACGCTCCTTCGGCCGATCGCCCGCGCGCAGCACCGCCTCGGTGTTGTCCTTGCCCTCCTGCACGTTCGGCTGGTCGAACGGGTCGATCCCCGCGAGAAGGCCGAACATGGCGGTGGCCGCCTCCCAGGTGACGACGGCGCGCCCGAGCGCCTGCATGCCATCGATGGCCTCGCTGCAGACGGACGGCGCAGGTACCTCGCCGCCGAAGTTCGCCGAGATGCGGTCATCTCCCGCGACTGCACCGGGTGCAGGCAGGATGCCCTTGCCCTCTTTGCCGGTGCTCTCCGCGAGCAGTTGCTCCAGCCAGTCGCTGAACGGGAAGGACTCCGGGTTCGGAAGCACGAGCTTGCCGCGGCCGGCGGCGTGCGCGGCGGAGAGCGCAGCCGCAAGCGCCGCCGCGGCGCACCGCTCGGGGGGACCTTCGAGCTCCGCGAGTGCGTCGGCGCCGCCCTGGAGCAGGGCGCCAACGTCCACGCCGAGTGCGGCGGCGGGCACGAGTCCGAAGAGCGACAGCGCCGAGTAGCGGCCTCCGATGTCGGGCGGGTTGAGCCAGCACCCGCCGAACCCTTCCTCCTTGGCGCGGCGCTCGAGCGACGTCCCTGGGTCTGTGATGGCGAAGAACGCGCCGGGAGCCGCCTCGCCGATCGCCGCGTCGGCGGACTGCCGCAGGATGCGGTAGAGCGCATCGACTTCGCGCGTCCCACCGCTCTTCGAGGAGAGGAGCACGGCGGTGGAGCGCCAGTCGATCCCCTGCAAGGTCGCCTGCACGTAGTCGGGATGCGTCGTATCGAGCACGTCGACGGCGATCCGCGGCGACCTCTGCATGCGGCGCAGGACGTCTGGGAAGAGGGAGCTTCCACCCATGCCCACCAGAACGAGCCGAGAGATGCCGCGCTCTGTGAGGCCCTGCGCGAACTTCTCGAGGTCGCCGATGCGCTCCCGCATGGTCGCCGGAAGGTCGATCCAGCCCATGCGCTGCGCGGCGAGTTCCCGCTGGGAGGCGGGGTAGAGGGAGGCGTCCTTCCTGCGAAGCCGCGCGGGAGCTGTGAGGTCCGTAAGGCGTTGCAGTTCTTCGGCCGCCGCACCCGCGAGCGCCGGCAGGCGCGCGGAGATCGGCGCGCTCGGGACGAGTTTGCCGCCCTTGCGCGCGATCTCCGCGCGCAGGTTCTCGAAGGCTTCGGCGAACAGGTCGACGCCCTTTCGCTGCAGTTCCTCCCCGACCGACTCAAGGTCGATCCCGAGGGCCCGCAGCTTCGCCTCCACCGCGTCGGCTTCGGCGATGCCCTGCGTCACCGTCTCCTTGGCGACGCCGTGGTCCGCGAAGGCCTCGAGCGTCTTCGGCGGCATCGTGTTGACGGTGTCCGGCCCGATCAGCTCCTCAACGTAGAGGACGTCGCTGTAGTCGGGGTTCTTCGTCGAGGTGCTCGCCCAGAGCGGCCGCTGCACGTTCGCGCCCTTCTGGCGCAGCGCCAGGAAGCGGGAGTCCTCGAACACCTCGCGGTAGAGCCTGTAGGCGCGCTTCGCGTTCGCGACGGCCGCCTTGCCGCGTAGGGCCAAGGCATCGCCGCCGAGCGCCGTGAGGCGCTCGTCGACGAGGCTGTCGACGCGGCTGACGAAGAAGCTCGCGACGGAATGGATCGCAGAGATGTCGCGGCCCTCGCGCACGCGGCGTTCGAGGCCGCGAAGGTACGCTTCGGCCACCGCGCGGTGCTGCCCCAGGGAGAACAGCAGCGTGACGTTGATGTTCAGGCCGCGGTAGATGAGTTCCTCGATCGCCACTGCGCCCTCTTTGGTGCCGGGCACTTTGATCATCACGTTCGGGACGCCGAGGCGCTCCTTGAGGTGCAGCGCCTCCTTGATGGTGCCCTGCGGGTCGTGGGCGAGTCCTGGCGACACCTCGAGGCTGACGTAGCCGTCGAGGCCCCTCGAGCCGTCGTAGAGGCCGCGAAGGATCTGCGTGGCCAGCCGGATGTCCCGCAGCGCGAGCTCCTCGAACGCAGCGTCGGGCGAGAGGCCGAAGGCGTACAGACTGGCGAGCTGCGCGTCGTAGTCGTCGGACTTGCCGATGGCGTGCTCGAAGATGGCCGGGTTCGACGTGACACCGCGCACACCGCGCTTCACGTCACGGGTGAATCCGCCGCTCGTAAGGTAGGAGCGAAGAATGTAGTCGAGCCAGACACTCTGGCCGAGTTCGCGGAGCTCTGTGAGGTCGGCCATGTGGAATCCCCCTTTCGGTCGTCTAGAGCAGCGCCCTGGCGGCCGCGGCCACTGCCTGGGGCGTGATGCCGAACTCCTGGTAGAGGCGCTCGGCGGGCGCGGACGCGCCGAAGTGCTCGAGGTCCACGGCGGCGCGCCTTCCTCCGAGTAGGGCTAGGTACGCCGCGGCGTCGCCGGCCACGACCGCCACGTGCGGCAGGCTCTGCGGCAGGACGGAGCTTCGCTCGTCCGCGGGGCGTGCGAGGAAGGCCTTGAGGCAGGGGGCGCTGAGGACGCGCGCCGCGATGCCCTCCTGCGAGAGGATGTCGGCCGCCTCCAGCGCGATGCTCACTTCGCTGCCCGATGCCACGAGGCCGACCTGCGCCTGGCGGCTGGGTTCGCGCAGCGCGTAGACGCCGCGGCGCACCGCGTCCTCCGGCACGCCGGAGAGCACAGGCAGCTTCTGCCTGCTCAGCGCGAGTGCGGTGGGGTGGGACCGGGCCTGCGCCGCGTAGAGCCACGCGAGGCGGGTCTCGTTGGCGTCGGCCGGGCGGACGAGATGGAGGTTCGGGATCAGCTCGAGAGACGAGATCTGCTCCACCGGTTGATGGGTCGGGCCGTCCTCGCCGAGCCCGATCGAGTCGTGCGTGTAGACGTACGTCACCGGCAGCTCCATCAGCGCTGCGAGCCGCACGGAAGGGCGCATGTAGTCGGAGAAGATCAGGAAGGTGCCGCCGAAGGGCCGCACCATCCCGTGGGCAGCCATGCCGTTCATCGCTGCGGCCATCGCGTGCTCGCGCACGCCGAAGTGGATGTTTCGGCCGGCGTAGTCTCCAGGTGCGACGCTTCCGAGCCCCTTGAGGTTCGTCTCGGTCGAGGGGGCGAGGTCGGCGGAGCCGCCGAACAGCGAGGGCAGCGCCTGCGCGAGCTCCTGGAGCACAGCTCCGGAAGCGTTTCGCGTCGCCATCTGCTCTCCCGGCTTGAACGTCGAGATGCGGGCCGCGAGGTCCTGCGGCAACTCGCCCCTGCGCCGCGCCTCGAACTCCGCGTGGAGTTCTGGGTCCAGCTCGGCCAGGCGGGTGACCTCCTTTTCCCATGCGGCCGAAAGGGCCCTGCCGGCCTCGCGCTGCTTCCCGGCGATCTCGCCCACGTCCCCTGGAACCAGGAAGGCGGGATCCTCCGGAACACCCAGGGCACGCTTCGTCTCCCGCGTCGCCTCGGGGCCGAGCGCTGCGCCGTGGGCAGCGGCGGTATCCTGCTTGGGACTCGCGAAGCCAATGTGCGTGCGCACCCGCACGAAGGCGGGACGGTCCTGCGCGAGCGCCGACCGAACCGCGGCGTCGATCGCCTCGAGGTCGTTGCCGTCCTCCACCATCTCCGTGTGCCAGCCGTAGGCGGCGAAGCGCTTCGTCGAGTCGTCGGTGAACGCGAGGTCGGTCGAGCCCTCGATCGAGATGCGGTTGTCATCGTAGAGGACCACGAGTCCCGGGAGACGCAGGTGTCCAGCGAACGAGGCGGCCTCGTGGGAGATGCCCTCCATCAGGTCGCCGTCGGAGCAGATGGCGAACGTGCGGTGGTTCACCACCGCGGCTCCCTCGCGGTTGAACCGCGCGGCGAGATGCTGCGTCGCGAGCGCCATGCCGACGGCGTTCGCGATCCCCTGGCCGAGGGGGCCGGTCGTCACCTCCACGCCCGGCGTCACGCCCCGCTCGGGGTGACCTGGAGTCTTGCTGCCCCACTGGCGGAACCGCCGGAGTTCGGAGAGCGGCAGGTCGTAGCCGAACACGTGCAAGAGCGCGTAGAGGAGCGCCGAACCGTGGCCGGCGGAGAGTACGAAGCGGTCCCTGTCGGGCCACTCGGGATTCTGCGGGTCGAACCGTAGGTGGCGGGAGAAAAGTACGTAAGCCATCGGCGCCGCGCCGAGCGGCAGCCCGGGATGACCGGAATTCGCCGCCTCCACCTCGTCAATCGCCAGCGCCCGCAGGGTGTTGACGGCGCGCAGGTCGAGGGCGTTGAACGCGGAGCCCCTTGTGGCGGATACTAGCCTAGTCACGTGAATCGACCGCCCCTTCTGGGTTTTCTGGTTGGGAAGGCGCCTTCGGGCTGGTCCTGATGTCACCGACACCGTAAATTGTATCATGTGGGTTTAACCAGTCGGGCAAACAGGGATCGCCTGCGTCCGACGAGAACTTCACGACGCCAAGGAAGAGGTGTGCCATGGGACGGTCCCAGCCGAAGACCCTACGCTACTTTGTGATCGGCATCGCTGCGGCACTCGTCATCGGTCTCGCGATCGCCTACGGCGTCCAGATCTCGACCCCGCCGGTGAGCGTGCCGCTCGTGTCGACGAGCGGCAAGCAGGTCAACGTCGTGCTCTCCGGCAAGCCCACGGTCATCGTCTTCTTCGCCACGTGGTGCCCGTACTGCGCCTACGACGCGAAGTGGGTCCTGCCGCAGTTCACCACCAAGGTGAAGAAGGCGGGAGGACAGGTACTCGGCGTTCAGGCCAACCTGCAGCTCGGACAAGGGGTCCCAGGGCCGCTCGGGAATCCCTACGCCGGGAAGGACGGAAGCCACTTCCAGCCGCCCAAGGCCAAGGAGCAGAGCGACAGCCTCGCGGCGCTGCGCAAGTACGAGAAGGACTTCAACCTCAACTACCCCCTGTACTTTGACCCGCACCTCACGTACACGACGAAGATGGGCGTCGTGAACTACCCGTCGTTCGCGTTCTTCGACGCCAGCGGGAAGTTCGTCGCCGGCCTCGGGGGCGTGCAGTCGGAGTCGAACCTTTGGAGCACCTTCCAATCGGCGGCTGCGAAGTAGGGAAGCGCCCCATGCTACAATCCCTCGGGAGGGTCTGCCGTGCGCCTGCTGGTGCTGAATGGGCCGAGCCTCAACCTCCTCGGTGAGCGCGAGCCGTCGGTCTATGGGAGCGAGACGTGGGACTCGATCGCGGCGGGCCTGCGGACCCGCGCGGTGGAACTGGGCATCGAGATCTCGTTCGGGCAGGAGAACTCCGAGGGCGGACTGATCGATGCGCTGCAGCGGGAGCGCCGCAGCGTCGACGGCGTGATCCTGAACCCCGGCGCCTTCACGCACTACTCCTACGCCCTGCGGGATGCGATCGCAGCCGTCGGGCTGCCGGTGATCGAGGTGCACCTTAGCCTTCCGGAGGCGCGTGAGCGCTTCCGCCACCGCTCTGTCGTGGCGGCCGTATGCATCGGTCGGATCGCGGGCTTCGGGGCGCTCTCGTACGAGCTGGCGCTCGCGGCGTTCGCACGACGTGGCAGCGGTCAGAAGTAAGGGGGAGTTTTCACGCCAGGCATCAGGAGCGAACGCCTCGCGGCGCTGCGGCGGCGGATGGAGGCGGAGCGGCTAGACGGCATGCTGATCAGTTTTGACGCCAACGTTCGCTACCTGACCGGCTTCAGCGGCGAGGGCGCCCTACTCGTTGGCGGCTCGGAGGCTGCGGTGGTCACAGACAGCCGCTACATTGAGACCGCCCAGGAGCAGGCGCAGGGTGCGCGGGCCGTGGAGTACTCCGGCAAGATTGAGGAGACGGTCGGCCAGCAGATGCGCCTGCTCGGCGGGCAACGCTGGGGCTTCGAGGCCGATCGGGTCTACTACTCGGAGTACCAGCGGCTCGCGGAGCTTCCCGTGGAGCTCGCTCCGGTCCTCGGAGCCGTGGAGGAGATCCGGGCCGTGAAGGATTCGGACGAGCAGGCAGCCGTCCGCCACGCCTGCCAGATCGCAGTGCAGGGGCTTGAGGAATTGTTCTTGCGCCTGCGTCCAGGGATGACGGAGGAGGAGGCGGCCGTCTGGCTCGACGCCCGCATGCGCGAGCTTGGGGCAGAGGGCCCAGCCTTCGACTTCATCGTGGCCTCCGGTTCCCGCGGCTCGCTGCCGCATGGCTACGCGAGCCAAAGGCCCCTCGGGATCGGCGAACTCGTCACCTTCGACGTGGGCTGCCGCTTCCTTGGATACAATTCCGATATCACCCGCACCGTGGCCCTCGGGGAGCCGCAGGCGGGACTGCAGCGCGCGTACGAAGTCGTGCGGCAGGCGCAGGAGGCGGGAGTCCGGGCGGTGCGCAGCGGCGCCACCTGCCAGAGCGTGGACGCAGCCGCGCGCGGCGTGATCGAGCGCGCCGGCTACGGTGCGCACTTCGGCCACGGCACGGGCCACGGCGTCGGGCTGGAGATCCACGAACGTCCGCTGCTGGGAGCTCGCGCAGAGGGCGTGCTCTCGGCGGGGATGATCGTCACCGTCGAGCCCGGCATCTACCTGCCGGGGACCGGCGGCATCCGCATCGAGGACACGGTGCTCGTGACCGAGGATGGCTGCGAGGTGCTGACGCCTTCCCCGAAGGCGCTGCGCTCGTTCGGTGGCGAAGGATCCGCAAACTGGCGAGGTGGGGGATTGCTTTGATCTCTTCGAACGACTTTCGCAACGGCGTCACGATCGAGTTGGACGGCAACGTCTTCTCGGTCATCGAGTTCCAGCACGTCAAGCCCGGGAAGGGCTCCGCGTTCGTCCGCACCAAGCTGCGCAACGCGAAGACCGGTGCTGTCGTCGAGCGCACCTTCAACGCCGGTGAGAAGGTGGCGAGGGCGCACATCGAGCGCAAGGACATGCAGTTCCTGTACGTGAACGGCGACGAGTACGCCTTCATGGACAGCGAGACGTTCGAGCAGGTCGCCCTGACGCGCGCAGAACTCGGCGATGCGCTGAACTTCCTCAAGGAGAACATGGTCATCGGACTCATGCAGTTCCAGGGTGTGACGATCGGAGTCGACCTACCGAATTCCGTGGTGCTGGAGGTCGTCGACACCGACCCGGGCCTCAAGGGCGACACCGCCACCGGCGGCACCAAGACGGCGAAGCTTGAGACGGGCTACGTCGTACGCGTGCCGCTCTTCATCGAGAACGGAGACCGACTGATCATCGACACGCGGTCGGGCGAGTACCTTTCGAGGGCCTGACAAGCCCCGTCGCAGGCTCGAAGCGGCCATTGGGCCAGTCAGAAAAGGACCCGCTCCCGAAGTCGCCTGCTCTGGCGACATGCATACCGGGTGGGACTGTCCCACCCGGTGCCTCAACGCGCATCGCGTCCCTGGACTCGTGGTCTTCGAGGACCCGCCGCTCGGCGACGGATCGTCGCTACTGCAGGAGGCGGATGGACGCGCAACGTCGCCCAATGGCGTCACAGATGATGAGATCGATTGGCCCCTGCTGCCCGGGTCTCCTGCCGAGCTTCTAGCCGAGGCATCGCAAGATCTCCGCGGTGTCGAGGACGGTCGCGAACTCTCCGTGCAGGCTCGCGAGTTCGACCGCGTGGACTGTTTCTGCGGGGACAACTCTGCCATCCGGTCCCGTGAGGTCGAACGCCGCCATGGCGTCGCCCGCAGCGTACGTGGAGAAGCCGAGGTTCCCGGCCATGCGCGCTGTGGTGCTGCAGCAGTGGGGGGTCGTCAGGCCCGCGATGACGAGGACGTCCCAGCCTCTCTCATGCAAGAGGTTCTCGAGGTCCGTGCCGATGAAGGCGCTGTTCACGTGCTTCGTGATGTGGACCTCGCCGGGCCTCGGCATGGCGACCGCCTTGAGTCGCGCGCCGGGTGCGCTTGGCGCGAGCGGCGACGCCGGGTCTCGCGAGAGGTGCTGCACGATGACGACCGGCCTTTGGGTTTCGCGCCAAGCGGCGAGGAGAGCGGAGATGTTGGACTCCGCCTGCGGATTGTTCCTTTGTCCCCACGCCGGATCATCGAAGCCTTCCTGCACATCGATCACGAGAAGGCAGGCGTGCTTGGGCAGTGCTTGCAACTTGATCCCTCCAACGCGAAGGATTCGGCGAATCTGGGAAGCCCTGTGGAACGGGCTTCCCATCGGAGCGATGCGGATCAGCCGCCCGCACGTGAGCGCGCGATCGCGGATGCGTGGCTCTCGGCACCCGGATGGAGCCATGCGCACAGGTCCGCGGCCTCGGCCGTCAAGGCATCCTCGTCCTCGCGCCGCAGGCTCTCGAACGGGGAGAGGGTGAGCGTCGCCTCGCCCGCCAGCACCGCGCTCTCCCAGGTCCCGGCGACGAAACCGTCCAGTAGGAAGGTCTGGCGCACCCTGCCGTCGGGCTGGAGCACGCGCCCGCGGTATGGCTCCGGCAGTGCGTGCGCGCGTTCTTTGTAGGCGAGCAGCAGGTTGTCCCAGCGCGGCAGGAGCCGTGGGGGCGCAGGAGTGTCCACATCGGCATCCGGTGCGCCCTGGATGTCCCACGGCGCCGTCCGGGCCGCGCAGGCGCAGGAGATCTGGGGCCGCCGCCATCGCCTGGCGCACATGCGCGGCCGGCAGCCCGGACCACTGCTGCACGTCCTGGGCGCTCGCGGGTCCGAAGGAGGCGAGGTAGCGTCGCACGAGCCACGCGGCATCACCCGCGGGCTCTTGGGCGTCCTCGATCCCCAGCCAGCCGCAGGTCGCCGCACCCGCGTGGCCGCGCAGGCCGGACAAAGGCAGCTGCACGATCGGCGCGAGGCACTTCGCGGCGAAGGAGAGGCTCGTCGGGCGGAGGTCCGGAAAGTGGGGCGCGAGGTGCGCTTCCAGGTCGCGGTACAGGGTCGGCGCCGCGCTCAGGCGCTCCTTCACCAGTGCGACGAGCCGGGCCTCATCGAGCAGGCGCGATTCCCTAGGGAAGAAGCTCGCGAAGGTGCGGCGCCTCACCGGCTCCAGCGCCCGCCACACGTCCGGGTACTCGCCGTGCGAGACGAGGTGGAGCGTGCCGCGCATCAGGGTGGCCTTCACGACGCGACCGCCTCGCCGGACAGCGCGCGGGCAGCATCTGGCGCCAAAGGCTCGCGCGGTTCAGCGCGCGGACTCCGAGGACGCGCACCAATTCACCTCCCCGTGGTCTTCCCTGTTGGCTGCGCCGAGAGGAGTTCCCGCGCCGCGCGGTGCACGAGGCGCGGCAGTACCTCGAAGGCGTGACGGCGCAGCACGCGCTCCACGCGCTGGTGCGCGCCGAAGCCGTAGGGACCGAGCATCAGGGGTGCCAGCTGCAGGCGAGGCGGCAGCTGGCGCTCCGCGCCCGTCGCCGCAAGCGGGTAGTTGGCGGCGAACCCCGGATCGTCCCAGTCCGGGGAGGCCGCCAGGAACGAGAGGTCGGAGATGTACGGGTAGTGGCGGTGTAGACGATAGTCCACGCCCTCGGTGCGGATCGCGGTCTCGACCGCCTGCGCCGCCCACGGCGCGCTCTCGACGCTCGGGATGAGCGGGGCCGCGAAGTACGCGACGACGATGGGCTGGTCGGGGAAGGCCTGCTCCACGAGCGCCGCGACGATGCGGCGCGCCCCCTCGCGCACATCGAGCCCCTGCACATCGGGAATGGGGGCCCCGTCCGCCTCGGCGCGCAGCTCCTCGAAGGAGAGCACCCGCACACCTTGTAGCCCGAGGCCGCGGGTGCGCGCCGCGAAGTTCTCTACGCCGCGCCGCACCTGGGCGACGAAGCGCTCCATCTGCTCATGCGGTGTGCGCTGCCGGTGGAAGAGGCTGTAGTACGCGCCCGCGCTGCGGGCGCTCTGCACGTCGTAGAACGGTTTGGCGTCGCGCTGCAGCAGCGTCACAGGCGGCGGTGCGGTTTCTGCGCCGGAGCCGTCGCACAGCTCCTCGCTGTAGGCGACCTCTCCCGTGATCGCGGCGACGACCGCGTTCGGGTCGAGACCGCGCTCCGGCTCCGCAGCGTGGCTCGGTACGCCCTGCACGTAGACGGCAGGAAGCAGTTTTCCCGTGCTCCCCGCGTAGGCGTGCATCGCACCCCCGTCGCCCGGTCGCCCGGTCGTGTAGTCGGTGTTCAGGACGGCCCCGAGAGCGATCCCCTCCGAGGCGAGGTAGTCCGGCAGCCATTCGTTGAGCGCCGTCACGCCGTACGAAGCACCCTCCTCGTCCGGCGTCGCGGCGAACAGGAGGTTTCCTGCCGGTTGGGTCTCTGCAAGGTCGAGGAACGCCCCAAGCGCTGCGGCGACGCCGGACTTCATGTCGAGGACGCCGCGCCCGAAGAGCCATTCTCCCGACCGAGCGGCCGTGGCCATCTCCTCGCCCAAGGCCCCTTGGGCGGCGCGTGCCGTGAGCTCGCGCGGCCGCGTCGCGAGTTCCTCGAGCTCGAGGTAGTCCTCCGTTCCGACCGTGTCGATATGGCCCATCAGCAGCACTCCCGTAGGCCCGGTCCCAGGGCTGTGGGCGACGAGGGTCGGTCGGGCCAAGGGGTCGTGGGCGGAGCGGATGAGGTGCAGCCGCAGATCGCGGCGCGCGGTGCGCATACCCTCCAGCCGGGACGCGATGAGATCCACAACGGCGGCTTCGCCCGGCGTGCCATTCACGGAGCGGACCGCCACGAGATCCAGTGTGAGTTCCTCGATCTGCGACGCAGTCAGCAACAGGTCACCCTCTTCGTCCGAGGAGTTTGTCGAGGGCTCCTGGGGCACCTGCACCGGTTGGACTATTCCCAGCGGTTGCCACATAGCTCTAGGTCCGGAAGGTGGTGGCATGCCCATGCTCGCGCAGCGCCCCGAACGCGGGGCCGGCGTCTGGGCGGCGGTTCGCCCGTACCTCTCGGCGCGGCTCGCCGGCGTGCTGGATGAAGTGCCCGCCGACGTCTGGTCCGAGGCCAAGGAGCTGCGGCTGCGGGCCGGGCGCGACGCGCGCCTCGTACTCGTGGGACGCGGCGAGTGGAGCCAGGGACCTGCGATCACGCCGACGGACCTCAGGGAATGCCTCGAGCACCTGACACAGCACTCTCTGTACGCCTGGGAGGACGAGATCGGGCAGGGCTTCCTCACGATCCCGGGAGGACACCGTGTCGGCGTCGCGGGTCGATGGGCCGCCGCAAGCGGCGGGCGCCTCGCGGTGCGCGACGTCTCCGGACTCAACTACCGTATCGCGCGCAGTGTCGAGGGGGCGGCCAAGGGGCTCGCAGAGGTCCTGCGCGATGGCCAGGAGATCCTCCCGACTCTGCTCGTCGGCGCGCCCGGCAGCGGGAAGACGACGCTCCTGCGGGACATGGCGCGCGCCGCCTCGGACGGGCTCTACGGGCTTCGTCCGCACCAGGTGGTGGTGATCGACGAGAGATCGGAGATCGTCGCCTGCCGGGCGGGGCTGCCCGGTCGGGACGTGGGACAGCGCACCGATGTGCTGGATGGTTGCCCGAAGGTGCTGGGGCTCCGGATGGCGCTGCGGTCCCTCGGCCCCGAGGTGCTGGTCACGGACGAACTGGGGGGAGAGGAAGATGCGCTGGCGGCGCTGGACGCGGCGCGCTCCGGCGTGCGGGTTCTGGCGACGGCCCATGCGGCCGATCTCGCCGAGCTCCGGCTGCGTCCGAGCATGCGGCGGCTGCTTGACGAGAGGGTCTTTCGCCGGCTCATCCTGCTCTCTCCCGGCGCCCGGCCCGGGCTCGTGCTGCGGGTCGAGGACGAGACTGGCCGGGAGCTCAGGGGCGCCGCCAGATGATCGCGCTGCGCATCGCCCTGGCGTTGGTCGTTGGGGCGGCGGGCTACGCGCTCGGGAGCATGTTCGCCGACCGCCTGCGCCGCCGCGTGCAGGAGCTCGACGAGTGGCAGGCGCTCCTTCAGCTGCTGCAGAGCGACGTCGCCTACGGCGCGCTCGAGCTGCCCCGGTCGCTCGAGAAGATCGCGCGCTCCGTGCGCCAACCGACGCGCACCTTCGTGCAGCGCGTCGCCCGCCGCCTGGAGGGACACGTGCGCGTCCAGGACGTCTGGCACGAGGAGCTCGAGAGGCTGCGCGCGCAGAGCTGCCTGGCGCCCGACGACATCGTCGCGATCGGCGAACTCGGCGACGCCTTGGGACAGTTCGGCCGCGAGGAGCACGCGAGGCATCTGGAGCACGCGCTCGCCCGCGTCGCGGTCCAGCGCCAGCGCGCCGCCGACGAGCGCGGCCGGGGCGAGCGCATGTGGCGCACGCTCGGAGCGACCGCAGGCATGGCCCTAGCGCTCCTTTTGCTCTAGACGGAGGGGGGACGCGGTCTGAACATCGATCTGATCTTCAAGCTGGCGGCCGTTGGGGTCCTCGTCGCCGTGATCAGCACGGTCCTGGCGAAGGCGGGGAAGGAGGAGATCGGCCATCTCGTGACGCTGGCAGCGGTATCGATCGTCTTCATGGTGGTGGTCGGCCTGCTGACGCAGCTCTTCGCATCGGTGAAGACGCTCTTCAATCTGTGATCCGGGGAGGGGCGCCGACTGGCCATCGTAGCGTACGTGGGAGTGGCGCTCGCCAGCGTGGTGCTGATCAACGTCCTGCGCCGCGAGCGCCCCGAGTTCGCGGTGCTCCTTTCGCTCGCCGCGGGCGCCGTACTGTTCCTGCTGATCCTGCCCCAGGTGGCGCAGGCGATCCGGCTGATCGATGAGCTCGCGGCGCTCAGCCGGGTGCACGTCGTCTACATCGACGTCGTGCTGCGCATCATCGGCATTGCCTACCTCGCGGAGTTCGCCGCCCAGGTCAGCCGTGACGCCGGAGAGGGCGCGCTGGCGCAAAAGGTGGAGTTGGGCGGCAAGGTGCTCATCCTGGTCCTCGCCGTGCCGATCGTCGGCGCACTGGTGCACCTGGTGCTGGGGGTGGCGTTGTGACGCTGGCGCGCGCGGGTGCCTTGGTGCTCTCCCTGCTGCTGACGCTCGGAGCCTTCTTGCCCGTCGCCAGTGCTGCCGGGCCCGGAGTGAGCACCCCGTCCCAGACGAGCACGCCCATCCCCAGCGTCACACCGCAGCTCAGCCCCGCCTGGCAGACCGTGCAGAATTCGCAGCTGGGCGACTTCCTCAACCAGGTGAACCAGCAGACCGGGGGCAAGCTGCCCAGCCTCTCGCTGCAGTCGATCATCGACGGCGTGCTGCACGGGTCAGGGCAACTCTCGGCGAGCAGCATCATCGGGCGCCTGTGGGGCGTCTTCACGTCGGATCTCGCCCAGGAGTCCCGGCTGCTCGGCCAACTGCTCGCCCTCGGGGTGGTGGCCGCGCTGCTCGAACTCCTGGCGGAGAGCTTCGACCGCCAGGACGTCAGCCGGTTCGGCACGGCGGCCGTCTACGTCGCGCTCGCCGTACTGGCGCTCTCCACGTTCTTCGCGGCCGTCTCCTCGGTGCGAGCCGCGCTCTCGCTGCTGGTGGGGCTGATGCAATCCCTCCTGCCGCTGATCACCGTCCTGCTCGCCGGCGTCGGGGCGCTTACGACCGCGGGCATCTACCATCCCTTGATGCTCATCGCGATCAACCTCGTGGCCATCCTCGTGCAAGGACTCGTCGTACCCGCCCTGATCGCCGGTGTCGTGCTGGACGTCGTCGGGAACGTCAGCGGGTTCAAGCTCTCCGGCATCGCCAACCTGCTCCGCCAGATCGGACTCTGGGCGACCGGCGCCGGCCTCACGCTGTTCCTCGGGCTCGTGGCGATCTACGGCAACGCAGGTCCGGTGATGGACGGCGTTGCGCTGCGCAGCGGCAAGTTCCTGGCGAACACCTTCATCCCCGTGGTGGGCAAGCTCTTCTCCGACGCGACGGAGATGGTGTTCGGGTCGACCTATCTCCTGAAGGAGGCCGTCGGCATCGCGGGCCTGCTGGGTGTCGCGTTCGTCGTGATCATCCCGCTGGTCAAGATCCTCATCCTGATCCTCGTCTTCCGGGTTGCCGCCGCTGTCCTGGCGCCGATCGGGGCGAAGCTGATCACCGACGCCCTCTCCCAGTTCGCCACGAGCCTCGCCCACCTCGCCGTCGCCCTCGGAGCCGTGGGGATCATGTTCTTCCTCTCGATGACCATCGTGTTCTCGGCCGGCAAAGGGGTCTGGGGCTGATGGACTGGCTCTCGTGGCTGCGCGGCATCCTGGTCGTCGCCCTGTTCGGCTGGCTGTTTGAGGCGCTGCAGCCAGCGAGCGCGATGAAGCGCTACACCCGGCTCGCCATCGGCCTTCTGCTGATGGTCGCGATCCTGCACCCGATCGTCTCGCTTCTGGGATCGCGCCTGCCGGCGCTGGCCCGCCCGTTCTGGAGCACGGGCGACGTGCAAAGCCTCCTGCAGCAGGGCGTCTTCCTGCAGCAGAAGGAGCAGAGCGACGCGACGGCGACCTACCAGAGCGCGCTCGTCCGCGCCGCGGAGTCCGCAGCGCTTGCAGTCCAAGGCGTGCACCGGGCCGTCGCGCAGGTGAGCTTCGACGTCCAAGAGGCCCCGACGTCTGCGAGCCTGCAGATCGTCACCTCGTCCGGTGGTCCCGCCACCATCGCCGCGGTGCGTCAGGCGGTCGGGACAGCACTCGGCATTTCGGCAGGCTCTGTCCGCGTAAGTTGGACCGAAGGAGGTGTCGGACCGTGAAGGGCACCCTGAACGGTCTCGATCTGGGGAAGTTCAAGACATGGCTGATCGTCGGCGTCGCCGCAGCGGTGCTCCTGCTGCTTTCGGGCACCCTGTTCAGCGGTGGCGGTGGCGGTGGCGGTGGCGGTGGGGGGAGCGGGGGGGCGTCGGGCAGCACCACGGCGCTCCCCGCACTCAGTTCGCCAGCCTCCACGTCCAGTTCCGGCGGGCACGGCGGGCAGGATCTCCTGGGCTACGAGGGCTCACTCTCGACCGAACTCTCGTCGGTACTCTCGGAGATCAAGGGGGCGGGTCGGGTCAAGGTCTCGCTCGACCTGCGGGGAGGTCCCAGCTACCTCTACGCGTTCAACCAGACGACGCAGCGGACTGACACGGGGACCGGGACGTCGTCTGGAACCGCGACGACCGACACCACGACCCAGACGACGCTTGCGACGTCGGGCAGCGGACAGTCCCCCGTGCTGACGCAGGAGGTCGCACCGAAGGTGGTCGGTGCGCTGATCGTCGCGACCGGGGCGAACGACCCGATGGTTCGGGAGGAACTCACCCAAGCGGCCGAGGCGCTCCTTGGACTGCCGGCCTACGCCATCGAGGTCCTTCCGGGCGGTGGTGGGCTATGATCCTCGACCGGGACCGCCTGGTGCGCGTGGCGGCTCTCCTCGTCCTGATCGGTGCGACGGCCGCATACCTCGCGTGGCGCAACCATCCGGCGGCTGAGCTGCCGCCCAGCGGGTCGACGCAGGCCGTCGCGCGGACGACCCTGCCGTCCGCGCGGGATACGTCCGTGATCGTAAACCTCCGGCTGAGCCGCGATCAGACGCAGAGCAAGTCGATCGCGGACCTCGAGCAGATCGCCTCGACGGCGCAGTCCTCCCAGGCGAGACAGGTAGCCGGCGACGAGGCGTCGCAGATCACCCAGACAATGCGCCAGGAGCAGGAGACCGACGCGGTGCTCGGGGCGCACGGCTGGTTCACCGCGACGCTGATCGACTCCGGCAGTGCCCAGGTGCTGGTGGCGGTGAAGCGTCTGACGCTCGGACAGGTCGAGGGGATCGCCTCGTACGTCGAGGCGGTGACGGGGCTCGGCCCCCAGTCGATCCGCATCGTGCCACAGGACTAGACGCCACGTGCGGCAGGACTTTGCGTCGCTCCGGGCGAAGGCTCGCGTGCTCTGAGGAGGGGATCGCATCCGCAAGGTACTGGTTGCCAACCGCGGCGAGATCGCCGTGCGCGTGATCCGCGCCTGCCGCGAACTCGGCCTTCAAACCGTCGCCATCTACTCCGAGGCGGACAAGGACTCCCTGCACGTGGAACTCGCCGACGAGGCCTACTTGTGCGGACCGGCACCGGCCCGCCAGAGTTACCTCAACATTCCGGCGATCATGAACCTCGTCACGCAGTCCGGGGCCGATGGCGTGCATCCTGGATACGGCTTCCTCGCGGAGAACGCGGGGTTCGCGTCGGTCTGCCAGCTGTGGGGCGTGAAGTTCATCGGGCCGGGCGCCTCGGCGATCGAGCGCATGGGCGTGAAGGCGCAGGCGAAGGAGACGATGCGCCAAGCCGACGTGCCCGTCGTCCCGGGAAGCGACGGCGTCGTCTCGGGCCTCGCGGAGGCCGAGGAGGTCGCCGCGCGCATCGGCTTCCCACTGATCGTCAAGGCGTCGGCAGGCGGCGGCGGCCGCGGCATCCGCGTCGTCCAGGAGCCAGAGGACCTCGCGGGCGCGCTCGAGCGCGCGGCGAGCGAGGCGCTCGCGAGCTTCGGCGACGGCAGTCTCTACATCGAACGCTTCCTCGTGGACCCACGCCACATCGAGATCCAGGTGCTCGCGGACGGGAAGGGGCGCGTCGCGGCGCTCGGAGAGCGTGAGAGCTCCATCCAGCGCAGGCGCCAGAAGGTCCTGGAGGAGGCGCCGTCTGTCGCGGTGGACGCGAAGCTGCGCCAGCGCATGGAGGACGCAGCCGCCCGTGCGGCGCAGGCCGTCGGCTACGAGAGCGCCGGCACGGTCGAATTCCTGCTCGACCAGAGCGGCGAGTTCTACTTCATGGAGATGAACACGCGCATCCAGGTGGAGCACGGCGTGACCGAACTTGTGACCGGCATCGACATCGTCAAGGAACAGCTGCGGATCGCGATGGGCGACGGGCTGAGCTTCACCGAGGACCGGGTGCCGCTCGTCGGGCACGCCATCGAGTGCCGCATCAACGCGGAGGACCCGCAGAAGGACTTCCGGCCCTCACCCGGCATGATCACCGCGTTCGACCCCCCGGGTGGATTCGGCGTCCGCGTCGACTCCGGGGTCCGCGAGGGAAACCAGGTCTCTCCGTTCTATGACTCGATGGTGGCCAAGCTGATGACCTGGGGACGCGATCGGCAGGAGTCGATCGCCCGCATGCGCCGCGCGCTGCGCGAGTTCCACGTGCAAGGCGTGCAGACGACCATCCCGCTCCATCTGCAGTTGATGGAGGATCCCGAGTACGTCGAGGGCAGGATCGACATCAACTTCCTCGAGCGGCGGCTGGCCGGAGGCTCCTTCGCCGGCGACGCGTAGTCCCTTTGGCGCCCTCTCCGTCAGTCGCGCCTTCGCGTGGCCCGCCGAGGCGACGCTTGCTGGCGCACCTTCGTGGAATTGGGTCAAGCCGGCAGGTATTATAATGCGGAAGGAGGTGGGCCGCTTTGGAAGAGCACGAGGTGCTCTCGCTCGTGACGGATGACACCGGGGCGGTACGGATCGCCGACGAAGTCGTGTCCGTGATCGCCGGAATCGCCGCGAACGAAGTGGAAGGTATCGCGGGGATGGCTGGTGGCATCGTCGGGGGCATCACAGAGCGGCTCGGCCTCAAGCACCTGCAGCGTGGCGTGAAGGTGGAGGTGGGCGAGCGGGAGGCCGCGATCGACCTCTTCGTGCTCGTCGAGTACGGCGCGCGGATCCCCGAGGTCGCCCAGCGTGTACAGGATCGGGTCAAGAGCGCGGTCGAGTCGATGACTGGACTGAAGGTCGTCGAGGTGAACGTCCACATCCAGGGTGTGGCGTTCGCCGATATGGAGAAGGATGCAGAGGGGTTGCGGGTCAAGTGAAGGTTCTCGGGTACTTCGACCGCGTGATCCTCGCCCTCTACACGATCAGCCTCGGACTCGTGTCGATCCTGCTCATTCTGATCGCGGTAGCGGGATGGGGCGCTCCGCTGGACTTCCTTCGGACAAGCGTTCCCACGCTGGGGGGCCGCGTCGGCTTCTTCATCGTCGGAGCCGTGCTGCTCCTGGTGAGCGTGCGGCTGACGGGTGTCGGTATCGCCGGCTCGCCCCGCCGCCGGGCCATCGTTCACGCGCTCGACCTCGGAGACGTGCGGGTCTCCGTGCACGCGATCGAGGGGATGGTTCAGCGACTCGTGCGCAACGTAGCCGGCGTGCGGGACGCGAAGGCGCTGATCGAGAACTTCGACGACGGGCTCTCGGTGCGCGTGCGCGCCACCGTCGGTCCCGAGACCCCGATCTCCGAGCTGGCCGGTACGATCCAGGAGGCCGTCCAGACGCAGGTGCAGCGCGTCGTCGGCATCGCCGTCTCGCGCGTGCGGGTGGAGATCGACCACATCAGCCCGGAATCTCGGCGCGGACGGGTGGAGTAGATGCGGGAGTTTTGGCTGCACCTTTGGCAGGAGCGCCCCGGTGCCCTCGTAGGCGGGGCCATCGGCGTGGTGTGGGCGCTGCTCGCGGTGGAGATCGGGTTCTTCGCCGCGTTGTTCGTGCTGCTCGCGGGCGTGGTGGGCTGGTACATCGGAACGCGCTTCGACTTTGAAAGCGCGGACTGGGGCGGCCTCCTTGAGCGGATCTTCACGAGGGATCGCGACTGATGGCGCGGCGGCAGTCGCGCGTACTGGCCCTGCGTGCACTCTTCGCGATCGACGTAGGTCGCCAGGATCCAGCGGACGCGCTGCGCCAGGCACTGGAGGGCGAGCCCGAGGGCTTCGCCGACTACGCGCGCACGCTCTGCGAAGGGGTTCTCGAGCACAAAGAGGAGATCGACGAGCGGATTTCGCGCCTGACGCGCGGCTGGAGCTTGCCGAGGCTTGCTTCGGTGGATCGCAGCCTTCTGCGCCTCGCTACGTACGAACTGATGCACCAGCCTCGGATCCCCTCGACCGCCGTGGTCAGCGAGGCGGTCGAGCTCGCGGGCATCTACTCTACCGAGGAGGCCCCGCGCTTCGTCAACGGGGTTCTGGCGCGCCTCGCCGAGGAGATCGGTCGGCCGTTGCGCGATCGGGATCAAGACCAGCAGGAAGAAGTGGAGAAGGACGATGGCTCAGATCATTGACGGCAAGGAAGTCGCGCGTCGCGTTCGCTTGGAGATCGCGGAGGAAACGAAGCGCGTACGCGAGCAGTACGGCAGAGTGCCGGGCCTGGCGGTCGTGCTCGTCGGGGACGACCCCGCGTCCGCGATCTACGTCCGCAACAAGGAGCGCGCAGCCCAGGAGGTCGGCTTCCACTCCGAGGTGCACAGGCTGCCAGCCGACACGACGCAGCAGGCGCTCTTGCAGCTACTTGAGCAGCTGAACCGCGCGGACGAGATCGACGGGTACCTCGTGCAGCTGCCCCTACCGTCCGGAATCGACCCGCAGGCGGTCGTGGCGGCGATCGACCCCGAGAAGGACGTCGACGGGTTGACCCCGGTGCAGGCGGGGCGCCTGCTGCTGGGGCAGAAGGGACTGCGCCCGTGCACACCCCAGGGGGTCATGGAACTCCTGCGCTCCGTCGGGGTCGACCCCGACGGCAAGGCGGCGGTCGTCGTAGGCCGCAGCGCGATCGTCGGCAAGCCGATGGCGCACCTTCTGCTCGGCGCCGGCGCCACGGTGACCATCGCGCACTCGCACACGCGTGACCTCGCGGAGGTGACGCGCAGGGCGGACATCCTCGTCGTCGCAGCCGGCCGACAGGGGCTGATCGGCAAGGCGCACGTCAAGGAGGGCGCAGCGGTGATCGACGTGGGCACGAACAGGGGTGAGGATGGCAAGCTGAAGGGCGACGTGCTCTTCGACGAGGTCGAGCCCGTTGCCGGCTGCATCACGCCGGTCCCCGGCGGGGTCGGTCCCATGACGATCGCGCTCCTGCTGCGCAACTGCCTGGAGGCGATGCAGTGGAGATCCTCGGTGTCTTCGAAGTCGCACGCGTCCTGACAGGCATCATGGAGGCGGAGCCCCGGCTCCGCCTCGTCTGCATCCGGGGGGAGCTTGCGAACTGCAAGGCGCATCCCTCAGGGCACTTCTACTTCACGATGAAGGACGATCGGGCCCAGCTGCGCGGCGTGATGTTCCGATCCCGCTTCCGCCAGGTCGCGTTCGCTCCCAAGGACGGCGACATGGTGCTGGTAACCGGCCAGGTTGCGTTCTACGAACCGGCGGGACAGGTGCAGGTCTACGCCGAGCGCGTGGAGCAGATCGGCCTCGGCGCACAGCTCCTGCGGCTGCAGGAGCTGAAGGCTCGGCTGGAAGCCGAGGGCCTCTTCTCGCCGGAGCGTAAGCGCCCCCTGCCGCTGGTTCCGCGCCGCGTGGGTGTCGTGACGTCGGCGTCGGGCGCTGCACTGCGGGACATCATCCAGATCGCACGGCGGCGCCACCCTCCCGTCGACCTCCTCGTCGCACCGGCCCGCGTCCAGGGGCAAGGTGCCGCGGAGGAGATCGTCCGCCAACTGCTGCGCGTGGCGCGCGCCCCGGGCGTCGACGTCGTGATCCTGGGCCGCGGCGGCGGAGGACAGGAGGACCTTTCGGCCTTCAACGACGAAGCGCTTGTACGAGCCATCGCGGCGAGCCCGGTGCCGGTCGTGTCGGCCATCGGTCACGAGACGGACTTCACGCTCGCGGATTTCGCGGCGGACCACCGCGCGCCTACGCCAAGCGCGGCCGCCGAGATCTGCGTGCCGAACCTGCTGGAACTTCTCTCGCGCGTGCGCGAACTGCGCGGCCGGGCGGAGGGCGGCGTCCGGCGCGCCGTCTACGATCGCAGAAGGCATGCGTCGCAACTCGCCGGGCGTCCGCCCCTGCGCAGGCCGATGGACATCGTCCAGGCGCGCCGCGACCGACTGGCGCAGGAGCTTCGACTACTGCAGCACCTCGGTCGTGCCGGCTCCGCGCAGCGGCGCGCGGCGCTGTCGAACCTCGACCTCCGGCTTCGGGCGCTCGACCCCAGCGGGCCTCTCAGGCGCGGTTACGCGCTGGTGCTCAAGGAAGGCGAGGCGGTCTCAACGGTTGGCGCCCTGCGCGTCGGCGATCAGGTGACATTGCGGCTCCAGGACGGAAGGGCGCACTCGCGGATCGAAGGCGTGGCGCGGGGGGAGACGGAAGATGTCGTTTGAAGAAGCGATCGCGCGGCTCGAGGCGATCGTCCAGCAGCTCGAGTCGGGCGGCGGCGAACTCGACGCGTCGCTGAAGCTGTTCGAGGAAGGCATGCAGCTCGCGAGGAAGTGCGAGGAGATCCTCGGCCAAGCCGAGGGGCGGATCGAAGAACTGCTGGGCGACGCGCAGGGGGCCCCGCCGGCGGACCTGAGCGAGGGAAGCGGATCTTGAACGCGCTCTCGGAGTTCCTCCCGAAGATCGAGGAGGCAATCCGCAGGGCACCGGGCACGGACCATCCCCTGGCGGGCCCGATGGCCTACGCGCTGGCGGGAGGCAAGCGGCTGCGCGCCGCGCTCGTACTGCTCGCCGCGCAGGGCTGCGGGGCCGATTGGCATGAACTCCTGCCGGCGGCCGCCGCCGTCGAATGCGTTCACGCGTACTCGCTCGTACATGACGACCTGCCCGCGATGGACGATGACGACTTGCGCCGCGGCCGCCCCACGACGCACAAAGCGTTCGGCGAGGCGACCGCCATCCTGGTCGGCGACGGCCTGCTGACGCTCGCCTTCGATCTGCTCTCCCGCGAACTGCGAGGCGTCGCACCAAGTTGTGCCCTGCGCGCCATCGGCGAACTGGCGAGCGGCGCGGGCGTTGGTCGCGGAATGGTCGGCGGTCAGGTGCTCGACCTCAAGGGAGCGCAGGACGCGGCGGGTTCCATGCGCGTCGCGCAGGCGAAGACGGGCGCGCTGATGGGCGCAGCCGCAGCGATGGGCGCGCAACTCGCGGACGCCACGGCACCGGCGGTCGACGCGCTGCGCGCGTTCGGCTGCTCGCTCGGTGTCGCGTTCCAGATTCGCGACGATCTGCTGGACGTCGTCGGCCTCGAGTCGGAGATCGGAAAGCGCCTGGGCAAAGACGCGGACAAAGAACGGCCGAACATCGTCCGATTTTTGGGAGTCGAGGGTGCACGCGCGCACCATGACGAGCATGCGCAGTTCGCGCGGGACGCGCTGCAAACTGCGAGCGCGTCAGGCGTCGAGACGAGCAGACTCGGCGCGCTGTTGGAGGAACTTGGGGATCGCAGGCGCTGACGGCCATCGCGCGTCGCGTCGGCGTGGTGGTATACTCGACATGTGAACTTTACGGGTGGAGCAGTATCCTAGCCGGACGTGTCTCCCCTAGGGCGGGCCTAAAAATCCGTCGAAGGGCACATCGATGAAGCTCCTGGTGCGGGCGTGGAACGCCAAGTCCGGGTTCGTGCTGGGAGTCAGGGAGGTTGGGGCACCCATAATGGCATGTGGTTCCGCACCCAACCCCCGTGGAGGCCCAGGTTCGTGGCGCACCCGCCTGCGGGTGAAGTTATGGCCTGGAGTTGTACCTGTAACCAGGTGCTGGGCATGGCCAGGCGCTTGGTACAGCGTAGCCTGCCTTGAGCTGGGCGGAGGGATGTCGGGTTCCGGCATGCGCGATCGGGGCCCTGATCCGCTGCCGCTGCCGATCGAAACCCGCCTGGCAAAAGAGGCTAAGGGAACACACGCGCCGCGAGGAAAACTCCTAGGCTGTTCGCGATCCGCGAGGCGCGCAGGGGATTACAGTGCGTTCTGAGTGGCAATCTAGCAGCGCCTTTGGTGACAGGGCGCACCGGAGAGAATGGGGAACCGCCGGCCGGCAACGTCCGGTTCTTCGGTTGGGAAAGCCAGCTGGACCTAAGACGCAGCGTTTACCCTGCGCGCTTCCACCCGAAGCCTTCCGATGGAGGCATTTGTGACGAGGAAGCAACCACGCCTCGGCCTGCGCGCTTTGCGCTATGCGGCCGTGGCGTTCGTCGTTGCGCTCCTGGTGACGTGGCCGACGCACTCGGCCGCCACCAGTTGGCCAGCGCTGCTAGGATTTCCAGTTCTTCTGCTGATCATTCTCCTGGGTGTCGCGTTCGACATCGTCGGCGTCGCGGCGACCCGCGCGCACGAGACGCCCTTCCACGCGCGCTCATCCACGAGGCGCCCGGGTGCGCGCAAGGGTTTGCGCCTCGTGCGGGAGGCGGACAGGGTTGCGACCGTCTGCTCCGACATGGTCGGAGACATCGCGGGCACCCTTTCCGGAGCACTCACCGCGAGCCTCGCGATTCGCATCGCACCGCCGGACTGGCAGGCCGTTTCGACGATCGTCGCCATTGCACTCGTCTCCGCGTTGACGATTGGGCTAAAATCAGCAGCGAAGGGACTCGCCGTTCGGCGGGCGGACACGGTCGTCTGGCTCACGGGAAGACTGCTCGAGGCAGTCGAGCGGGTACTGCCGCTGCACATTCTGGAGGACTCGCCCAAGCGGCGTCGGGGAGGGCTTTGAGCGTTGGCATCCCGAGAATTAACCGGCAAGGATCTCGCGAACTGCACCGACGCAGAACTGCGCCAGGTCTGCACGGATCTGCGCCATGAGATCATCGACGTCGTCTCCCGAGTCGGCGGCCACTTGGCGCCGAGCCTAGGCGCCGTGGAGATCGTCGTTGCGCTGCACGCCGTACTGCAGTCGCCGAGGGACAAGCTTCTCTTCGACGTCGGGCACCAGGCCTACGCCCACAAGCTGCTGACCGGCCGGCGCGAGATCTTCCAGCACCTGCGCCAAAAGGGCGGCGCAAGCGGCTACCTGCGCCGGGCCGAGAGCGAGCACGACGCGTTCGGAGCGGGGCACGCCTCGACCGCGATCTCCGCGGCGCTCGGGGTCGCGACGGCGCGGGACGTGCGCAAGGAGGACTTCGCCGTCGCGGCGATCGTCGGCGACGGTGCGCTGACGGGGGGTCTCGCCTACGAGGGACTGAACAACGCGGGCCAGCTCGGTACGGACCTGATCATCGTCCTGAACGACAACTCGATGTCGATCTCCCCGAACGTCGGGGCCGTCTCCACCTACCTGACGCGCCTGCGCGCAGCTCCAGCCTTCTCCCGCCTGAAGCACGACGTCGAGTCGGCGCTTCGGGCGATCCCTCTCGTTGGACGCGGCGCAGCCGAGGCGGCGGAGCGCATGAAGGACTCCGTCAAGCACCTGCTCGTACCGGGGCAGCTGTTCGAGGAACTGGGCGTGCGCTACCTCGGGCCGATCGACGGGCACGACGTAGGCATGCTGCGCACGGTGCTGCGGCGCGCGCGAGAGATCGGCGGGCCGGTGCTGGTGCACGCTGTCACGGAGAAGGGCCACGGCTACGAACCCGCGGCGCAGGACGCGAACAAGTGGCACTCGACGGCGCCGTTCCAGGTGGAGACCGGGCAAGGCAAGTCGGCCCGCAAGTCGGGAACCAGCTGGAGCGAGGCGTTCGGCACGATCGCGGTGGAACTTGGCAAGAAGGACCCACGCATCGTCGCCGTGACGGCCGCCATGGCAGACGGTACGGGACTCGTCCGGTTCCGGCAGGTCCATCCGGACCGCTTCTTCGACGTAGGCATCGCGGAGGCGCATGCCGTGGCGTTCTCCGCAGGTATGGCGACGCAAGGACTGCGTCCGCTCTGCGCCATCTACTCGACCTTCCTGCAGCGCGCGTACGACCAGCTGATCCATGACATCGGCATCCAGCGGCTGCCCGTCACGTTCTGCCTGGACCGTGCCGGCCTCGTCGGAGAGGATGGCGCGACCCACCAAGGTCTGTACGACCTCGCCTACCTCCGGGCAATCCCAGGCTACGTGATCGCCGCACCGCGCGACGAAGCGGAACTTTCGGCGATGCTCGAACTCTCCTTGCGCCACGACGGCCCGTTTGCGGTGCGCTACCCACGCGGCAACTGCCCCGGGGTAGACCGCGTGCCGAGTCCCTTCGGCGTCGGCGAGGGCGAGTGGCTGCGCCAAGGCACGCACGGCGCCCTGCTTGCGGTCGGGACGATGGTTCAGGCGGCGCTCGACGCCGCGCAGCTCCTGAACGCGCAGGGCATCTCTCTCGCCGTCGCCGACGCGCGGTTCATCAAGCCCGTGGACGTGGAGATGGTGCGCCGCGCGGGGGAGTACCCGTTCGTCGCGACGCTCGAGGAAGCGACGGAGCAGGGAGGCTTCGGTGACGCGGTGCTCTCCGAACTGGTTTCGGATGGCTTCCGCGGGCGCTTCGAGCGCTTCGCCGTGCCGGACCGCTACATCGAGCACGCCTCCCGCCAGGAGCAGCTCGAGGAGTGCGGACTGACGCCGCAGCAGATCGCAAAGCGCGTGCAGCAGCGCCTCGATGTCAACCAAGACGCGTCTTGACGAGGCCCTCGTCGCGCGGGGGCTGTGCGAGACGCGCAGCCGCGCCCAGGCGATGATCCTCGCAGGACAGGTGCTCGTGGACGGGCAGCCTGCGCCGAAGGCGGGCATGGCGGTGGCGGAGACCGCAGAGATTGCGCTGAAGGCGCCATTCCCCTACGCGTCCCGCGGTGCCCTGAAACTGATCGAGGCACTGCGTCGCTTCAAAGTCGCGGTCCCGGGGCGGGTGGCGCTCGACGCGGGTGCCTCCACCGGAGGCTTCACGGACGTCCTCCTGCGCGAGGGCGCGGAGCGCGTTTACGCCGTCGACGTAGGCTACGGCCAGCTCGCGCTGTCATTGCGCGAGGACGCGCGCGTCGTGGTGCTCGAGCGCACCAACCTCCGCTACCTGCGCGAAGGGGACCTGCCGGAGCCGGTATCGCTCTTCACCTTGGACCTCTCCTTCATCTCCCTGCACCACGTGATGCCTGCGGTGCGCGCCCTGCGCGCGGAGAGCGCGGACGTGATCGCGCTCGTCAAGCCGCAGTTCGAAGCGGGCCGGGCATTCGTGTCGAAGGGTGGAGTCGTCCGGGATCCGGAAGTGCACCGGCGTGTTCTGTCAGACATCGCGACGCTCTCCGCGGACATCGGGCTCGCTGCCCGGGGAGTCTGTCCCTCCCCGATTCTCGGTCCCTCGGGCAACCGCGAGTTCCTGATGCACTTCGGCCCGGGTGCCGAGGTGGAGATTGACGTCGATGCGGCGGTCCAGGAGGCGTGGCGCTGATGCTGATCCGCGATCCCGTCTGGGGCGACATCGCGCTGCCGGACACGTGCGCCGCGCTGCTCGATACGCCCGAGATGCAGCGTCTGCGCCGCGTGCGCCAGCTCGGGCTCGCGTACCTCGTGTACCCTGGCGCGCAGCATAGCCGCTTCGAGCATTCACTGGGAGCGGCGCACGCCGCGCGGCTGATGCTTTCCGCCGTCGGGCGTTCGGACGACGAGTGGGCCGAAACCGTCCAGGTCGCTGCCCTGCTGCACGACATTGCCCACGCGCCGTTCGGTCACACCTTCGAGGATGAGCGGCCGCTCCTGCCTCGTCACGACACGCCGCAGCGCATGGCGCGGGCGCTCTCCGGCGCGCTGGGGGAGGCGCTCGGGCGCCTTCCCTTCGGCGACTCGGTCCGCGCCCTCCTGACCGATGCGCCCGACGTGCCCAGCTGGGCGAGGGACATCGTTGCAGGTTCCGTGGACGCGGACCTTCTCGATTACCTGCGCCGCGACGCCTACTTTACCGGGGTGCGGCAGGCGTACGACGAGCGCGTGCTGCAGTCGCTCTCGCTGCTCGACGGGCGTCTCGGGGTGCAGCTCGAGCGACACGGCCGGCTGCGGCTCGACGCGCGCAGCGAGGTGCTGCAGCTCTTCCGCATGCGGTACATCCTCACCGAGCGCGTCTACCTCCACCACACGAAGATCGCGGCGGGAGCGATGCTCGCGAAGGCGGTGGAACTCGCCGCGCTCGAGGGACTCGCGCCGCATGAACTCTACGCGCTCACCGACGACGTGCTGCTCTCACATCTCGGGTCGGGCCGCTTCGGAGAGGATGCGGCGCACCTCGCGCGGGCCATCGCGAACCGTCAACTCTACCGCCGTGCCCTTGTCGCGGGGCGCCGGGAGATCGGCGAGCAGCACCTTTCCGATCTGTACGAGAGGCTCGCGCCGCCTGCTGCTCGGCGAGAGGCGGAGGCGGAGATCGCTCGCGGTGCGGGGCTTTCGCCGCGCGACGTCACGATCGCCTGCCCGTCGGCCCCCGAGTTCCGCGAGATGCGGGTGCCGACGAGACTTCCGGAGGGCATCTTCCCTCTTGACGCCCCACCCGGCGGCGATGCCGAGACGGAGCTTCTGCGCGACCGCTACCGCGACCTGTGGCAGGTCGGCGTGTTCGCGCCCAGTGACGGGGTAGAGCGCGCCTCGAAGGTCGCACGTCGCCTCCTCGGGATCTAGCGTCCGGCCCGCACCCGGCCAGGGCACACTTCAGGCGGGGATCCCATGGCCGCGGGGGAGCCGGATCGCCGCAGGAGCGGGCGCGGGTGCGGCGAAGTTCCCTACTGTCAACGGAATGATGCGGTAGGAGGGTGCACGTGGCTGCACCGATCGGTCTGCTGCCCAACCTTGAGAAGCCGGACGCGCTGCGCCGCGCGGCGGAAGTCGTGCGCCTTCTGCAGCGCCTCGGCCGCACAGCGTGGCTTGAGCCCGACGCGGCGGCGCTGCTCGGGCTGGACGTCCGCCCGCAGCCGCTCGAGGGCTGGGCCGGCCGGGTCGAGGTGTCGATCGTCTTCGGCGGTGACGGAACGCTGCTGCAGGCAGCGAAGCGGCTCGCACCGCTCAACGTCGCGATCATCGGCATCAACCTTGGGCACCTCGGCTTCCTTACGGAGCTGGAGCCGGAGGAGATGGACGAGGACCTGCCGGGTCTCCTGACGGGCAGCCGGGTCCTGGACCAGCGAAACATGCTGCGGGCGGAGATCGTTCGCGACGGCGTCGTGGTGCAGGACTTCCTGGCGCTGAACGACGTGGTCGTCTCGAAGGGCCCGTTCTCCCGATTGATCCGCGTCGAGGTCGGACTGCGCGGACGTCCTGCGTTCATCTGGCCGGCCGATGGGATCGTCCTGTCGACGCCGACGGGCTCAACGGCGTACGCGTTGTCGGCGGGCGGGCCCGTTTTGTCGCCGGATGTGCGGGCTCTTTCGATCACGCCGATCTGCCCGCACTCCTTCTACGCGCGCACGGTCGCGGTCGACCCTGCGGAGGAGGTGCGCATCCGCGTGCTGGGCCCGACCACCGATGCGTTCGTCACGGTCGACGGGCAGCACGGCAGCCAGCTGTCGCCTGGCGACGTGGTCGTGACGCGGCTCGCCACCGAGCAGACGGTGCTCTGGCGTCGACCGGGCTGGAACTTCTACGATGTGCTTCGGCGCAAGCTGCAGGAGGAGGAAGGCGCGCATGCCGGCGAGTAGGGCGGCCGCGGAGCGTCCGGTTTCCCGCGAGAAGGCGCGCAGGCAGCTGCGCATCCTCGAACTCGTGCGCGATGAGGTGATCGCCACCCAGGAGGAGCTCGCCGAGCGGTTGCGCGCGGGGGGCCTCGCGGTCACCCAGGCGACCGTGTCGCGGGACATCAAGGAGCTCGGCCTGCTGAAGCGCACGGGGCCGGACGGCCGCCAGCACTACGCCAGCGATGTGCGGCCGCCGTCGGCGGATGAGAAGCTGATGCGGATCTGCCGCGACTCGGTGCTCACGGTCGACTTCAGCGGCAACATGGTCGTCGTGAACACGCTGCCTGCGACGGCCGACGCGGTTTGCGAAGCGATCGATTCGCTGCGCCTGCCGAACGTCATCGGGACGATGGCCGGCGAGCGCACCGTGTTCCTCGTCGTGCGGCCGATGGAGGAAGCGGCAACGGTCACTGAGCACCTGCGCCGCCTGATGCTCTGATGCTGCGCCTGCTGCAGCTGCGCGAACTGGCGATCGTCGACGAGATCGAACTCGAGTTCTCCGAGGGGCTCACCGTGATCACCGGTGAGACAGGTGCAGGCAAGTCCATCCTGCTCGACGGCCTGGATCTCGCACTCGGCGCCCGCGCCAGCCGACAGATCGTGCGGCAGGGTGCCGAGAGTGCGCGCGTGGTCGCCGTGTTCTGGCCGTCGGAGGGCGAGGAGACGGTGCTGGAACGCGAGGTGACGGAGAGCGGGCGCAGCCTCTCGCGGATCGACGGGAGGGTGGCTTCGCTCGCCGAGATCCGGGCACTGGCCGACGGACTCGTGGAACTCCTCGCGCAGGGCGAGGCGGCCACGCTCCTGCGCCCGCACCGCCAACGGCAGCTCCTCGACCGCTTCTGCGGCGCGCAGGCGCTGCAGGACGAGGTGACGGAGCTAGGAAGACGCATTGCTGAGCTGCGCGCACAGCACGCGGAGCTTGGCGGCGATCCCAGACAGCGCGAGCGCCAGGCGGAACTTTTGCGCCACCAGGTCGAGGAGATCTCGGCCGCCGGGGTAACGCCTGGCGAGTTCGACGCGATCGAGCGGCAGATCGATCTTCTCGGCAGGCAGGAGGACATCCTCGGCGCCCTTTCGGAGGCGCACGCCCTCCTGCGCGGCGATGGTGCGTCGGAGGAACTTCTAGCCCTGGCGATCTCGCGGCTGCGGCCGCTCACAAGACTCCACGACGAGATCGCACGCGTCGTCGCAGTGCTGGAGGAGGGCGCCACACTGCTTTCGGAAGCGGCGACGTCCGCCGCGAGCCTCTCCGAGGAACTGGAGTTCAATCCCGGCGCGCTGCGGAGCGCAGAGGAGCGCAGGGCGCAACTCGTGGCGCTGCGGCGAAAGTACGGCGACTCCGAGGAGGAGGTGCTCGCCTTCTCGGAGCAGGCAGCCGCCGAACTCGCGCGGCTGCAGTCGTGGGAGGAGGAGGCGGCGCGAATCGGCGCCGAGATCGAGGGATGCGAGGTGCAACTCGCGCAGCGCGTTCGCGCATTATATGAACAGCGGCTGCTTGGCGCGAAGGCGCTGGAGGAAGCTGTCGCGCCGGAGCTCGTACGCCTTTCGCTGCAGGACGCTGCCTTGCGCGTGTCCGTTCGCGAGGGGGTCTCGGACGATGCCGTGCGGTTTGATTTCTCACCGAATCCCGGCGAGGCCGCGCGTCCGCTCGCGCAGATCGCGTCGGGCGGCGAGGCGAGTCGCGTCCTGCTGGCGCTCGGCTCCGTGCTCGCGCGCGACGAGCGCGCAACGCTCGTCTGCGACGAGGTGGACCAGGGCCTCGGCGGTCGCGCGGCGCGCAGCTTGGCCGACCACCTGCGGGCCGTCGCGGAGCATCGCCAGGTGATCGCTGTCAGCCATCATGCGGTGGTCGCCGCGAAGGCGCATCGGCACATCGGCCTGCGCAAGGAGCTCGAGGATGGGAGGACGATCGTACGTGCCCACGTCCTCGACGGAGAGGAGCGCGTGCAGGAGATCGCACGCATGCTGTCGGGAGAAGGCGGAGATCTCGCGCGCAGACATGCTGCGCAGCTTTTGGAAGAGGCGTAGAACTTCGGGAACGCGGGGAACGAACCGCCCTGCGCTTGCGAAAGATTCCTGCATGAAGGTCAGATCGGCGCGCACCTTTCGGTGCGCGTTCTGTCGTCTTGCCAGCATCACGCCACGTACCATGTCGCACTCTAATGGGTGAAGGCGGACGATGGGAGGCGGCCACAGAGTGGATGCGCGAAAAATCGCGAGTTTTCTTGCCGTAACACTGCTATGCGCTGGGTTCCTTTCGCCGGAGTACCGTGCGTTCGCCGGAGTGCCGTCGCGTTTGACGCTGCCTGCGGGCGACGTCATGGCGCTACGGGGCGTGCCAGGACTCGTCTGGAGCGCGCGCGGAGGCGTACGAGAGACCGTTGGGCCGAAGGCCGTGGAGGTCACGGCGCGGAGCGATGGCCAGCTCGCCCTGCTGCTTGGCGGTGTACCAATGAAGCGCGTGGACGTGCGAGTGGCCCCGCGGCACGTCGTCAGCTTGGGCGGTCAGGCGATCGGGGTCGTCGTGCGCGGAAAAGGGACGACGATCGTCGGGTTCGACCGCATCCAGACAACCGAGGGAGAGACCCATACTCCCGGTCAGGGCGCTGGACTGCGCGTCGGAGACCAGCTGCTCAGCGTTGACGGTAATGAGGTCACGGGAGACGAGCAGGTCGCGGACCTCGTCGATCGCGCCGGACGCGGCCACCGATCGGTGCGGCTCAACGTCGCACGCGACGGGCGCCCGCTCGGCGTCTCGGTTCGGCCCACGTTCGACCGGGAGCTCGGCCGCTACCGTCTCGGCATCTTCGTGCGAAACCACATGGCTGGCGTGGGCACCTTGACGTTCTCCGACGATCGCGGGCGCTTCGCGGCGCTCGGACACCGCGTCGCGCTGTCGAGGTCTGGCGTTGCGCCATCCTCGGGGGTCATCCTGCCCGCGGCCATCGTCGGCGTCCAGCGGGCGCGGCGCGGCAAGCCGGGGCAGAAGATCGGCGTCGTGAGCGCGCAGGTGATTGGCAGGATCGAGCGCAACGGCGACGTCGGGGTAGGGGGCGTACTGCCAGCGGGTCGGCTCCCGGGCCGTCGCATGCCGCTCGCCTCCGCGAGTCAGGTGCACCCAGGCGGTGCCACGTTCTACACGGTCCTGCGCGACGGGCGGGTGCGCGCGTTCTCGGTGCAGATCGAGCGTGTGACGACCGAGCGGCGCGCAGGGTCGAAGAGCCTCGTGATCCACGTCACGGACCGCAGGCTCTTGCGCGAGTGCGGCGGCATCGTGCAGGGCATGTCCGGTTCGCCCATCGTGCAGGACGGGCGCATCGCCGGTGCGGTTACCCACGTGTTCATCCATGACCCGACCCGCGGCTACGGAACCTTCGCGGACTGGATGCACCAGGACCTCGTCTCTCGCTCCCCTGGTGCAGGCGTTCGACACCTGACGCAGGCAAGCGACTCCGCTTCAGTCGCCTGAGTGGGCAAGCTGCGCTCCGGGACCTCGAGACAACACAGTTCTTGGGTCCTGGAGCGCGAACGGTGGCGGACGATTTGGGAAAATTTCAGAAGGGAGGCAATAGAAGGCGTCGAACCCTATGCCCATGGTTCTGGACAGGAGGGGACATTTTGGCAAGTGTCCGTGTCATGCTCGCGGACGACAACAAGGAGTTTTGCCAGGTGGTTTCCGAGTTCATGTCGCACCAAGCCGACCTGGAGTTGGTCGGGGTCGCCGAGAATGGCGTGGAGGTGCTCGAACTCGTCAGCCAGCAGCATCCGGACGTGTTGATCCTTGATGTGATCATGCCACACCTCGATGGCATCGGAGTGCTGGAGCGGCTCGCCCGTGAACAGCGTGAGACGAGGCCCAAGGTGATCGCGCTCACGGCCTTCGGCCAGGAGTCTTTGACGCAGCGGATGCATTCGCTCGGTGCGGACTACTTCATCCTGAAGCCCTTCAGCCTCGACGTTCTGGCGCAGCGCGTACGGCAACTGGTGAACGGGCCGTCGGTAACAGTGGTGGCGGGCTCGTCTGGCGCGGTGCGCAGCCTCGACGTGGAAGTCACGCAGATCATCCACGAGGTCGGCATCCCGGCGCACATCAAGGGTTACCTCTACCTGCGGGAGGCCATCCTGATGGTCATCGACGATGTCGGTCTCCTCTCGCTCGTGACCAAGGAACTCTACCCGTCCGTCGCGCGCAAGTACAAGACGACCCCGAGTCGGGTCGAACGAGCGATCCGGCATGCCATTGAAGTCGCATGGAACCGCGGGAATCTGACCGCCATCCATAAGATCTTCAGTCATACAGTCAGCAAGGAACGCGGCAAGCCGACGAACTCCGAGTTCATCGCGATGGTCGCGGACAAGCTCCGCATGGAGTCCCGCGCGAGCTGAGGAACGGCCGCCCCGCCGGGGGCGGCCGTTTCGCTTGTGCCAGGTCCGAACGGGGGGGACTGTTCGTCGGTTGAGGGACCTTCGCGCGAATGGTACGATTGGGCGGGTCTTCCCGGAAGCGCCAAGTTGCCCTGCATCAACGCTCGCTGACGGCAGGGCGCGGAACGAGATGGTCGCGATCAGAACCTACGCGCGCGTGCTCCCGTACGAAGCGGAGGTCTGGCAGGAAGGGTTCTCGTGGCGCGGCGAGCCGCAGGGGCTGCGGGCCGCGCTCTCGGTGTGCGGCGCAAGCGAGATCCTGACTGCCGCGACCTCGCGCGCGCAGGCGCGCAGGGCATTTCAGGGGATCGCAGCCGTGAGGGCGCTGCCCCTCGCACTTCGTCGCCTGCCTGCAGCGGCCGCCGTGCTGGGCATTCGGGAACTGCGCAGGAGCGCACCCCCGCACTGCGAGGGTGACCTCTTGGCGCGCGCCGCAGCGGGCGCGAGACGCGCAGTTCTGATGCTCGTGGGACCGGAGACGGTCGGATGGGGACTCAGGGACGGCAGGCTGCAGGATGCGTTCCGCAGTCTGGACGAGGAGGCGATCGGCGGGAAAACGACCGGTGCCGTGCCGGCGCGCCGTGCGCTCCAAGCAATGCTCGAGGGCGGCGAGGAGTTCGCGCACAGGCTATTCACCGGGTCGGGACTCGCCGCGCCCGCGCCGATCGATGCCTACCGCCACCGCCTGCGGCAAGCGGTGGGAAGGCTCGCCGCGGCGATGGGGGGCCCGCCGGATGGGATCTGGCTCGGAGGCGACGAGCCGCTATGCCGGGAAGCCGAGCGCGCGCTGGAGGACCTCGCGCCGGTCTGCCTGACCGACGTACGCTGGGGCATCGCCGCCTGGGCGAGCATCAAGGAGAAGGGATACGATGGGTTACCATAATTTCGAGGAGTTGCTGGAGGGCGTACCAGCGCAGAGGGTTCCGATGGCTGTGGCCGCGGCGGGCGACTGTGAAGTGCTTTCCGCCGTGAAGGAGGCCGAGCAGCGCGGCTGGATCGAGGCAACCCTGGTGGGCGGTCGCGCGAGCATCGCAGCGGCCGCCCGCGAGGTGGGCTATGATCTGGATGAGCGCCGCATCGTGGATGAGCCCGATGAGCGTGCCGCCGCGCGTACCGCGGTAGACCTCGTTCACGCCGGACGGGCCCGGATGCTGATGAAGGGCCTGATCGAAACGTCGGACTTCCTGCGTGCCATCCTCGACAAAGGGCATGGCCTGCGGTCCGGGCGAAAGATCTCCCACCTGGCTGCGCTCGAGGATACATCGCACCACCGGATCTACTTCCTCTCCGACGCCGCGGTCAACGTGCAGCCAGACCTGCTGACCAAGGTCGAGATCGTGCGCAACGCCGTGGAGGCGATGCACGCCCTGGGCATCGAGGAGCCGCGCGTGGCCGCGCTCGCGGCGATCGAGCTCGTGGATCCGGCGATGCCCGCTACCGTCGACGCGGCCAACCTCGCCAAGATGGGTGATCGCGGTCAGATCCCCGGTTGCATCGTCGACGGTCCCCTCGCGTTCGACAACGCGATCTCCGCCGAAGCTGCCGCGCACAAAGGAATCACGAGCCTCGTCGCCGGCAGGCCGGACCTCCTGTTCGTGCCCGACATCGAGGCGGGCAACATCCTCTACAAGGCGTTCACGTACTTCCAGGGCGCACGCGTCGCCGGCATCCTGCTTGGTGCCCGCTGCCCGGTCGTGCTCACCTCCCGCAGCGACCTGCCCGAGGCGAAGCTGTTCTCGATCGGACTGGGAATGCGTGTGGCATCAGGCTCCGCATCGAAGGTTCGCCAGTAGGCGAGGAGGCGTTCTGCAGTGGGCATCTTCGACAAGATGGCTGAGATGGGGCACGAGCAGCTGGTATTCTGCTACGACAAGGCATCGGGACTTCGCATGATCATCGGCTTGCACGACACGACGCTCGGTCCGGCGCTCGGCGGCTGCCGCATGTGGCCGTACGCGTCGGAGGAAGAGGCGATCGAGGACGTCATGCGCCTTTCGCGGGGCATGACGTACAAGAACGCCGCGATGGGGCTGCGCCTCGGCGGCGGCAAGGCGGTCGTGCTGGAGCACCAGCGCGGCGAGAAAACCGAGATCACGATGCGCGCGATCGGCCGCTTCGTCGAGACGCTCGGCGGGCGCTACGTCACGGCGGAGGACGTCGGCACCTCCGTTCAGGACATGGAGATCGCCGCGGAGGAGTCCGGCCACGTGCGCGGCCTACCGCAGGCATCGGGCGACCCCTCAGTCGCGACGGCCCACGGCGTCTACGTTGCGCTCAGGGCCTCTCTGCACGAAGCGTACGGGGACGAGACGGTCCGCGGTCGCAAGATCGCGGTGCAGGGGCTGGGGCATGTCGGCGTGCTGCTGTGCGAGCGGTTGCACGATGACGGCGCAGAGCTCTACGTCACCGACATCGACCAAGCCAAGATCGACGAGGCCTGCCGTCGCTTCGGTGCCCACGCGGTTGCGCCGGACGCGATCTACGACCAGGCGTGCGACGTCTACTGCCCATGCGCCCTGGGCGCCACGCTGAACGACGACACGATCCCGCGCCTGCAGGTGAAGGTGGTGGTCGGATCGGCCAACAACCAGCTCAAGGAGCCGCGCCACGGCAAGATGCTGCAGGAACGCGGCGTCGTCTACGCGCCGGATTTCGTGGCGAACGGCGGCGGCGTCATCAACGTCGCCGACGAGATGCATCCGGGCGGTTACCACCGGGACCGGGCCTTCTCCCGCGTGGCACGGATCTACGACCGCATGCTCGACATCTTCCGGATCGCGCGCGAGCAGGGCATCGCCCCGCACGAGGCCGCAGACCACCTCGCCGAGGAGCGCATCCGCAAAATCGCGCAGGTGAACCGGATGTTCGTCCCGCGCAGCTGATGGCCCCTTGGATCCTGGCGGTGAACCCGGGCTCCACGTCGACGAAGGTCGCCTGCTTCGACGGCGAGGTGGAGATCTGGCGCGAGGAGGCGACCCACGCCCCGCAGGAGCTCGCGGGTTTCCCCTCGATCGCGGCGCAGTTCGAGCTGCGCGCGTCGGACGTCGAGCAAGCGATGCGCGCGCACGGTCTACGCGCCGACTCCCTCGGAGCGGTCGTCGGCCGGGGAGGGCTGCTGCGGCCCCTCAGGGGCGGGACCTACCGCGTGGACGAGGCGCTCTGCGCGGAGCTGCTTTTGGCCGAACGCGGCAGTCATGCGTCGAATCTCGGTGCGCCGCTCGCGCTGCGCATCGCGCGCCAAGCCCCCTGCCCCGCCTTCATCGTGGATCCCGTCGTCACCGACGAGTTCACGGACACGGCGCACGAGAGCGGCGTGGAGGGCATCAGGCGGCGCTCGCTGCTCCACGCCCTGAACCAACGCGCGATGGCCAAACGGGCGGCGTCCGCGCTGGGTGAACGCTACGAGGAACTGCGGATCGTCGTCGCCCACATCGGGGGCGGTGTCTCGGTCGGCCTGCACCACATGGGACAGATCGTCGACGCGAACGACGGCCTGGACGGCGACGGACCGCTCGCACCCGAGCGATCCGGCAGCCTGCCGCTCTTCGAGCTCTGGACGCGTCACGCGGACGGCCGCATCGACCTTCGCGCGGTGCTCGATCGGATCAGCGGCAAGGGCGGTCTCGTCGATCTCGTCGGCACGGCAGACCTTCGCCGCATACCTGATGAGGGGAGGGGCGCGCAGGTGCGCGCCGCACTGGCGCTCGGCATCGCGCGCGAGTGCGGCCGGCAGGCCGCGCTCTGCGGCTGGCCGGTCGATGCGCTTGTCTTGACGGGCGGCGGTGCGCACGACGCCCGGCTCGTGCGCGCGGTGCTCCGGAGGGCGGAATTCCTGGCGAAGCGATGCTTCGTCTTTCCAGGCGAGGCGGAGATGCAGGCGCTGGCGCAGGGCGCACTGCGCGCCCTGTTGGGTCTGGAGCCAGCGCTTGACTACGCCCAGGGCCATGCCTAAGGTGACTATGGAGATTCCTGCGCGGAGGAGAACCGGCCACCGCCAAGTTGCCGGTTGCTGGCGATACTAAGGCGCGCTTGGCGCCAAAGACCTCATGTACGGAGGGAGGATTCGCATGGCAAGGATGAAGGCTCGCGCGACAGCCGCACTTTCCCTGACGCCGGAGGCGGTCCGCAAGGCGTACCGCGACATGCTTCTCACACGTACGATCGATGAGCGCCAGTGGGTGCTCAACCGCGCCGGCAAGGCGCCCTTCGTGATCCCCTGTCGGGGACATGAAGCCGCCCAGGTCGGGTGGGGCACCGCGCTGCGGCCGACCGACTTCTTCCTGCCCTACTACAGGGACCTCGGGGTGGCCGTCTCCCTGGGTTACACTGCGCGCCAGGCGATGCTCGCACTTTTGGGCAAGCGGGAGGACCTTACCTCCGGCGGCCGCCAGATGCCGGGGCACTACGGATGGCGCGAGCGCAATATCATCACCGGCTCCTCACCGGTTGGCACCCAGGTGCTGCACGCGGTGGGCATCGCCTACGCCAGCCGGCTGCGCGGCGAGGACGCCGTGGCGGCGACCGCGCTCGGCGAGGGAACGACCAGCCAGGGTGACTTCCACGAGGCGCTGAACTGGGCTTCGATCTACAAACTGCCTGTACTGTTCATCGTGGAGAACAACGAGTACGCGATCTCCTCGCCGACGAGCCGGGAGATGGCGGTGCAGGACGTATCCGAGCGCGCGCTCGGATACGGCATGGCGGGACTCACGGTGGACGGCAACGACTTCTTCGCCTGCCACGAGGCGACGTTCCAAGCGGCAGAGCGGGGTAGGCGCGGCGAGGGGCCGACGCTCCTCGAGTTCAAGACCTACCGCACCGTGCCGCATTCCTCCGACGACGACGACCGCACGTACCGCAGCCGCGAAGAGGTGGAGGACTGGAAGCGCAAGGACCCGATCCAGCGCATGCAGGCGCACGTGCTCGCCGAGGGTCTCCTCACACCGGAGGAGGATGAGGCGTTGCGGCGCGAGGTGCAGCAGGAGGTCGACGAAGCGATCGGCTACGCCGAGCAGGCGCCATTCCCCACGGTGGAGGACATGTACCGGCACGTCTACGCGGAGTAGGGGGCCGAGTCAGATGGCAGTGAAGAACCTGATCGACGGCGTCCGCGAGGCGATGCGCGAGGAGATGGCGGCCGACCCCAGGGTCGTGCTGCTCGGCGAGGACGTCGGCGTGCGCGGCGGCGTGTTCCGCGCGTCGGAGGGCCTCTTTGGCGAGTTCGGTGAGGGGCGGGTGATCGACGCGCCGCTCGGCGAGTCCGGCATCGCCGGCGTTGCCATCGGCATGGCCCTCAACGGACTGCGGCCGATCGCCGAGATGCAGTTCGCCGACTTCATGCACCCGGCGTTCAACCAGATCGTCAGCGAGGCCGCCAAGATCCGGTACCGCTCCAACAACGATTTCCACGTGCCCATGGTGATCCGCGCCCCGTTCGGTGGCGGCGTGCACGGAGCGCTCTACCACTCGCAGAGCGTCGAGGCGTTCTACATGCACGTGCCCGGCCTGAAGGTCGTCGTCCCATCGACGCCCGCCGACGCCAAGGGGCTCCTGAAGTCGGCGATCCGCGACGAGGACCCCGTGATGTACTTAGAGCACAAGCGCACCTACCGCCTCGTGCGCGGCGAGATCCCCGACGGGGACTTCACCGTTCCGATCGGCAAGGCGCGCATGGTGCGGGAGGGCAAGGACGTCTCGATCTTCGCCTACGGGCTGATGGCGATCTTCGCCGAGCAGGCGGCGGCGGAACTCGAGAAGGAGGGCATCTCCGCCGAAGTCGTCGACCTGCGCACGCTCCTTCCGCTTGACCGCGAGGCGATCCTCGCGTCGGTCGCGAAGACGCATCGCGCGCTCATCGTCTACGAGGCGAACCGCACGATGGGTGCGGGCGCTGAGGTGGCGGCGCTCATCGCGGAGGAGGCGCTCTACGAACTCGACGCCCCGATCCGCCGCCTCACGGGGCCGGACGTCCCCGCGATGCCGTTCAACACCGTGCAAGAGGAAAACTTCATGCCGAATCCCGAGAAGATCGCGCGCGCGGCGCGGGAGATGCTCGCGTCCTGACGCGCGTAGGGAGGTAAGCAGTCTGAGAGTCGCGATGCCCCAGCTCGGGGAAAGCGTCACCGAGGGAACGATCGGCCGCTGGCTCAAGCAGGTCGGCGACCAGGTGGAGAAGTACGAACCGATCGTCGAGGTTACAACCGACAAAGTGAACGCCGAAGTGCCGAGTCCCTTCGCCGGCGTCCTCACGGAGATCCTTGCACCGGAAGGCGAAACGCTGCATGTCGGCCAGCCGCTCTGCGAGATCGCGGAAAGCGGTGCGGCGACCAAGGCCGCCGCTGAGCCGGCGCAGGCCGAACCACCCGCTCCGCCCGTGCCGGCCCCGGCCGCAGCGCCCCAGGCGGCGCCCGGGCCGACTCCCTCAGCCCAGGCGGGGGGCCGCGTGCGCACGTCTCCCTACGTCCGTCGACTCGCGAAGGACGCAGGCATCGACCTGCAGCTCGTGCCTGCGACAGGGGCGGACGGGCGCCTGACGCGCGAGGACCTTGCGCGCTATCAGAAAGGGGTGCCGCTTGCACCCGCACCCGAGAGGGCCTCGGCCCCCGCGGCGGCGGCTACCGCGCCGGTCGCCGGGGTCACACCCGCCCCTCCCCTGCAAGCGGCGACCGGCGACCGGTTCATCGACCTGACGCCAATGCGTCGCAGCATCGCCGAACACATGGTACGATCGAAGCGCGAGGCGCCGCATGCCACAGCTTGGTTCGAGGTGGACATGAGTCGCGTCGTCGCCTTGCGCGCCAGCATCCGTGCGCAGTTCGAGGAGCGTGAGGGCGTCCCGCTCACCTTCCTGCCGTTCGTCGCGAAGGCGGCGGTGGAGGGACTTCGGGAGTTCCCGCAGATCAATGCGAGCTGGGGCGGGGACAAGATCATCCTGCACGGAGCACTGCACGTCGGCATCGCCGTCGCCGTGCCCGACGGGCTCGTGGTTCCGGTTCTGCGCAGCGCGGACGGGCTGTCGATCGCGGGCATCGCGCGTGGCGCGCACGACCTGATCACGCGCGCGCGCGCGGGCCGCCTGACCATGGCGGACCTCGAGGGCGGCACGTTCACCGTGAACAACCCCGGCGCGTACGGCTCGGTGTTCTCCGCGCCGGTGATCAACCAGCCGCAGGCGGCGATCCTCTCGATGGAAGCGATCGTCAAGCGGCCCGTCGTCGTCGAGGGAGACGCGATCGCGGTCCGATCGATGATGTTCCTCTCGTTCTCATTCGACCACCGCGTCCTCGACGGCGCGACGGCCAACCAGTACCTTGCGTCGGTCAAGCGCCGATTGGAGACTATGGGACCAGAAACGGCGGTGTACTAGATGTCCCTGGAACAGAAGGACCTGGGCCGGCGGCCCGAGTGGTTGCGTGTGAAGCTGCCCTCCGGAGGGAACTTCCACCAGGTGCAGCAGATGATGCGCGGGCACGAGTTGCACACGGTCTGCGAGGAGGCGCGCTGCCCGAACATCGGAGAGTGCTGGAACAACCGGACGGCGACGTTCATGATCTTGGGCCGCGTCTGCACGCGGCATTGTGGCTTCTGCGCAGTGCAGTCCGGCCGTCCGAACGAACTCGATCTGCACGAGCCCGGCCGCGTCGCCGAGGTCGTCGCGGACATCGGCCTGAACCACGTCGTGGTGACATCCGTCGCCCGCGACGACCTGGAGGACGGCGGTGCCGCGGTCTTCGCGGCGACGATCCGGGAGATCCGCCGCGCGCGCCCGGAGTGCTCGGTGGAGGTGCTGATTCCGGACTTCCAGGCCAACTGGGACGCGCTGCAGCTCGTGATGGACGCGCAGCCCGAGATCCTCAACCACAACATCGAAACCGTCGCGCGCCTATCGGACCGCGTACGGTCCAAGGCGAAGTACCCACGCTCGCTCGAACTGCTGCGCCGGGCGAAGCTGATGAACCCCGCATCGTTCACGAAGTCCGGCATGATGCTCGGACTCGGAGAGGAGCACGACGAAGTCCTGCAGGCGCTGCGCGACCTGCGCGACGCCGGCGTCGACATCGTGACGATCGGCCAGTACCTTCGCCCTTCGATGCACCACCTGCCGCTCCAGCGCTACTACACGCCGGATGAGTTCGCGGAGCTGAAAGCGGCCGCGCTCGAGATGGGGTTCGCCCACTGCGAGTCTGGCCCGCTCGTACGTTCCTCCTACCACGCGCACGCGCAGGTTCCGGCCGGCCGGAAGCCGTCGATGCCGGTCGTAACGGCCGTCTAGCCCAACCTAGCCTCCGCGGCTCGGCGCACCGCCTGGCGCAGCTCTGGCGCCGGGCGGTGCGCGACGCTTGCTCCCGAGATCGCCGAAGGAGGACTCCCATGGAACACGCCCATCCCCGCGTCACCGCGCGCGACGCGCTCTACGAGGGGCCGTTCAGCATCTTCTTGGATCACCTGCAGGACGGCGAGCGCTCGTACCGGCGCGCCTTTGTACAGCACCCCGGCGCCGTCGTACTGGTAGCGATGCTCGGTGATGACGTACTGCTTGTGCGCCAGTACCGTCACCCGCTCGGCCAGGTCGTGCTGGAACTGCCGGCTGGCACGTGCGAGCCCGGGGAGCCCGTGGAGGAGACGGCGCGTCGCGAACTGCAGGAGGAGTGCGGATTCAATCCGCGGACGCTCTCTCCGATGCTTCGTTCGTTCGCCGCGCCGGGCTACTCGTCGGAGGTCTTCCACTTCTTCCTGGCGCAGGACCTTCGGCCTTCGCGGTTGCCGGGCGATGAGGACGAGGACATCGAGATCGTGCGGATGAACCTTCGCGAAGCCCAGAGCATGGTGCGCCGCGGAGAGATCGCCGACGCGAAGACCGCGCTCGGTCTCCTCCTCGCGCCATGAGGCGGTACCTCGTCGACACCCACGTCCACCTCGGGGGCACGGCGGACGGCGCTCCGATCAAGATCGGGGCCGGCCTCACGCTGACGCTGGCGCGTGTGCTGGAGCGCCTGCCTGCGCGCGGCGTCGACCTTTGCGCCGTGGTGGACCTCGCCACGTCGCGCGGCTTGCTGGAACTCGAGGGCGCGCTGCGTGCGGGCTGGCTGCGCGAAACGCACGACGGAAGCTTCGCGGGAGACGATGGAACCCGGCTGGTGGCTGGGCTTGAGGCGGAGTTTCGCATTCTGCCGTCAGGGCCCTTCCACCTCCTCGCGTACGCTCCGGGACTCGACGGAGCGCGGGCGCTGCACGCGTTCTACGCCGACACGGTGCGCAACCCGAAGCTTTCCACCCAGCGCGTCCACGCGTCCGCAGAGGACCTTCGCAGTGCTGCGGAGGCGGCGGGGGGATTCCTTGTGATCGCGCACGCGTTCACCCCGCACCGCGGCCTCTTTGGCGTCGGCCTCCGAATCGGCGACGTGTTCCGCGAGCCGCTGGGGCTGGGACTGGAACTTGGTCTCTCGGCCGATGTGGAGATCGCCCGTGGCGTCGGGGCGGTCGGCGAGTGCGGACTTTTGGGCGGGTCCGATGCGCACGGTCCCGAGACGATCGGCCGCGAGATGAACGCGATCTTCGGCGAGTCGCCCGGCTTCGAGCTGCTCTTGGGGCTGCGCCGCGGGGATGCGGAGGCGATCTACGGCATGAACCCTGCGTTCGGCAAGTACCATCGCACCTACTGCCTCACCTGCGCTGCGACGGCCATTGGACCTCCGCCGCAGCTCACGTGCGAGCGGAACCCGGCGCACCGCGTCGTGACGGGCGTACTCGACCGGGCGGCCGCGATGGAGCCGCCGAAGTCGGCGCGTAGCTACCCAGCCTATTACTACCAGCTTCCCCTGACGTTGCTGCCGGGCTTCGGGCCGGCTGCGCGCAGGACGGTCGTGGAGCGATTCGGTTCGGAGCACGCGGCGCTGCACGAGGCGACGGCGGACGAATTGCGTGCGGCGCTCGGCGGCCAAAGGGCCGAGGTGATCCTTGGAATGCGGCGCGGCGCACCTCCGGCGCTCATCGGAGGCGGCGGCCGTTGGGGTCGCTTCGCGACGCCCTAGAGATGCAAGCCGGGTCTGCCGCAACAGCGAGGCGCCGTCCGGGGTCTTCCCGGACGGCGCCTCATCCGTGTGTGTTCAGTTCGGCGCGCGACGCGTCGCCGCAACCACCTCGTTGCCACCGCGCCGCAGGGCACGGTACATCGCTTGGTCGGCTGCCTCCAGGAGATGCGGCAGCTCCTGGCCGTCGTCCGGTAGCGACGCGACGCCGACCGAGATGCTCAGTCCGCCCAAAGCGTTCGTAAGGCGTGCGAGGTCCGCGCGGATGCGCTCCGCGACGAGCAGCGCCCCCACCTTGGCCGTCTCGGGCAGCACGACGACGTACTCGCCGCCGTCGCGGCGGCCGGCGACGTCCTCCTTGCGGCAGGCCTGGTGCAGGAGCCGCGCCACGGTGCGCAGTGCCGCCTCGGAGTGCTGGCGGCTCTGGCGGTGAAGGTCCGCGAACTGGTCCAGGTGGAGCGAGAGGATCGACACCGACGTGCCATGTCGCGCAGAGCGCGCGAGCTCGCGCTCCGCCGCGTCCATCAGCGCGCGCTGGTTGCCGAGCCCCGTGACTTGGTCTGTCAGGGCGAGGCGCTGCAGTTCCGCATCGCGGCGGGAGCGTTCGATCGTGAAGGAGACCAGCATTGCGAACGCCTCGAGGACGCTCCGCACGGGATCGGGGAAGGCGTCAGGCTCGGGGCTGCCGACGTCGAGCACACCCAGCACCACTCCGTCCAGCGTCAGGGGCAGGGCGAGTTCGGAGCGCACGTGGTGGTGCGCGGGGGGTGTGCCGATGTCCCGGGCGTAGATCGGCGTCGCCGCGTCGACCGCCTGTGCCACTACAATCCCAGGGTCGCCAAAGAGTCCCTGCCCGGCCTGGAAGCCCCGCTGGGCCGCGAGCTGCATGCTCTGCCCTTCCGTTTCGGCCAGGAGGACGGCGCAGGACGGGTAGCCGAAGCGATGCTCGATCTCGGCGACGACGGTCTCGAGGGCGTTCGGCAAGTCCGAAGCGCGCAGGACGGCACCGGCCATTTCTGCGAACTGCAGCAGCGTCTCGCCGCCTCCGGCCAGGGGCGCAGCGTCCTGCTGCGCTTCCCGGGAGATGCTCTGCGGCACGCGTCGCATCGGCGAACGCTCCGCATCGGGGAGTTCTAGGAGCGCATCGACGACCGCAGGGTCGAACTGGCTGCCCCGGTTTCGCCGAATCTCCGTGAGCGCTTCGTCGCCCGTCATGGCGCGACGGTAGGGACGGTCGTTCGTCATCGCGTCGTACGCGTCGGCGACGGCGAAGATGCGCGCGAGCAGCGGGATCTCGTTGCCGCCCAGGCCGATGGGGTAGCCTTTCCCGTCAAAGCGCTCGTGGTGGAAGCGCACCACGTCCAGCGAACGTGAGAGGAACAGGAGACGCTGCAAGAGCGCGTACCCCTGCTCCGGGTGGCGCTGCATCAGCCGCCACTCCTCCGGAGAGAGCGGGCCGGGTTTGCGCAGGACGGCGTCCGGTACGCCGATCTTGCCGAGGTCGTGAACGTAGGCACCCCACTCGAGGTGCATGAGCTCCTCGGACGGCAGGCCGAGCAGTCGCCCCAGCGAGACCGCCAGGCTTACGACGCGCTCGGTGTGGCCCATCGTGTCCTCGTCTCGCAGCTCCAGCGCATCGCCGAGCACGGCCAGGGTTGCCCCGTAGGTCTCGCTCAGTTGGCGCGTCTGCTCCGCCGTGCGCTGGTGCAGGGAGGCGAGGTCCCGGACCTGGCGCCGCGTGCGGGTGAGCATGTCGGTGCGGTCGAAGGCAAGCGCCACCTGGTCGGCGGCGAGTGCCAGAAATCGCAGATCGGGTGCACGGAAGCGATCGGGGTCCCGGTCACCGGCGATCAGAAGGCCCATCAGCTTTCCGGCCACGGTCATCGGCGCGGCGGCGAGCGAACGCATCCCTTGGTTGCGCAGCGGCAGAGGCAACTGGTCGCCGCGCAGGACGTAGGGAACGGTCGCGCGGGTGGCGGCGACGAGCGGATCGTCCAGGTCACCGAGCGAGATGCACATCTCCGTCGCGCCGACTCCGAGACCGGAGCTGGCGCGCAGGACGAGCTGTGAGGTAGAGGGCTCGTAGGACAGCACGCCGAGGACTGGCGCGCCGACCGGTTCCAGAAGGATGCGTACCGTCTCCGAGGCGATCTGCGGTGCGTCCAGGAGGCTGAGCAGGGTCGAAGTCAGGGCGAGCATGGCGCCCTGCTCCGTCGCGTCGCGTCCGTTCACTTGTGGTGAGGCGAGGCGCTGCAGCGCGAAACCGATCGTCCGACCGGCTGCGGCCAGGACGGCGGTCTGCTCGATCGTCAGCTTCCGTTCGCTTGAGAGTGCGACATGCAGCATGCCGAGGTCCCGCTCGCCGGACCGCAGGATGGCGGTGGCGTGGTGGCGCAGGCCGGCGTTGTCCCCGCTCGCGAGCTCGAGTCGGTCGCAAGCCACAACGCAGGGCTCAGGCAGGGCGCCGCGCAGGTGCATGCTCTGGCAGCGGCATGGCGTCCATCGCAGGGCAGAGAGATCGTTGGCGGCGAAGGCGGGCGGTAGTCCACGGTGCGCTACGACCTCCTGCTCGCCATCTGGCGTGCGCAGGGTGATCCAACCGGTCGTTGAGTCGAAGTGGCGGCAGAGGACTTCCAGGGAGCCATTGAGGATCTGAGAGCGGGTTTCTGCGCGGCCGAGCTGGTCGGACAGCGCGAGAAGGGTCTCGAGCGCAGTCTGCGGCGCCGCGGACTGTGGTTCCAACGTGTCCGGAATTGCCTTTCACCTCATTGCGCAGCTTCTGGGCTTGCCAGTTGCCTGGCGGCTGGGCGGGCCGGTCGCCGCCCGCGGGAACGAGATCCCGCCCGCGAGGGCGCCAGGAAGCGACGGCAACGGATGGTCTTTCGCCAGTTTTCGCAGGGACTCCTGCCCGTTTCGGCCCTGGAATTGGGACATATCCCGTGTCTTCGGCCATAGCCTCGTAGCTGGAGGGACGCCTTTGCACCCGCTGCGGGGATACTACGAAGTTGCGCGTTCAAGGGTCGTACGCCGGATGGGCTGGTACGTCGCCGCGGCGGCCTGGCTCGTCCTCGCCATCTGCTTCGGCGTGTTCGCGGCGTCTCAACTGAGCGCCGTGCAACGCGCGGATCTGCTTGGGTACCTTGGCGGGTTCCTCGGCAGCCTGCACGGCGGCCTGCCGTCGGGACCGCAGTTGATGCGATCCGCGATCGTCTCTGATGGTCGCCTCGTGCTGGTCGGCTGGGTGCTCGCACTCAGCCTACTTGGCGTCTTCCTCAGTTGGCTCTCGCTCGGCGTGAAGGGTTTCGCGATCGGCTTCAGCGGAGCGTTCCTGCTCGGGGAGCTCGGAACGCGGGGCCTCGTTCTGCTGATGCTGGGAGTGGTGCCTCCCGCCCTGCTCGTCGTGCCCAGCCTGATGCTGCTCTGCGAGTCGGCGGTGGCCTACCTGACCGATTTCTACCACGCCCGCTGGCGCGGTCCGGCAATCGCGCAGGCGCTCATCCGCTTCGCCGCGCTCGGAGGGTTGGCCTTCGCGGGCATTGTCCTTGCGGCCATCGTGGAAGCGTACATCAGCCCCCTTGCCCTGCACCTCCTGTGGCCGTATGTTGGAAGTTGATCGAATGCCGAGCTCGATGCGGACCGTGCGCACCCCGGGTGGAAAAGCGCGCGTCCGTGAGGAAGGAAGTGCACCCCGTTGATCATCGGACTACTCAAGGAGATCAAGGCGGATGAGAACCGCGTTGGTCTCACGCCAGCTGGCGCGCGCGTCTTGACTGGTGCTGGCCATGAGGTCGTGGTCGAGGAGGGGGCCGGGGTCGGATCCGGTTTCCCGGACCGCGAGTACGCGCAGTTCGGGGCGAGTGTCGACGCGGACAAGCGGCGCATCGCCGAGCGCGCGGATATCATCGTCAAGGTGAAGGAGCCATTGCCGGAGGAGTACGGCATTTTCCGCCGTGGACAAGTCCTCTACACCTACCTCCACCTCGCGCCTGCGCGAGTGCTCACCGAGGCGCTGCTCGAGCAGGGCGTCGTGGGTGTCGCCTACGAGACGGTGCAGCTTTCGGATGGCTCGCTGCCCCTTCTGACTCCGATGAGCGAGGTCGCGGGCCGCATGGCCACCCAGATCGGCGCGCATTGCCTGGAGAAGCCGCATGGCGGCAGCGGGGTGCTGCTCGGCGGAGTACCTGGCGTACTGCCCGCGCATGTCGTCGTGCTGGGTGGCGGCACGGTCGGAGAGAACGCCGCGCAGATCGCGGTGGGAATGGGTGCCCGCGTCACGGTGCTCGACGTCTCGGCGCAGCGGCTGCGCTTCCTCGACGAGATCTACCGCGGTCGCCTGCAGACCCTGATCTCCAACGAGCACAACATTGCGGAGCAGGTCGCCGACGCCGACCTCTTGATCGGAGGCGTCCTGATCCCCGGTGCGCGCGCCCCGAAGCTCGTGTCCGAGCAGATGGTCCAATCGATGCGTCCCGGCTCCGTGATCGTCGACGTCGCGATCGACCAGGGGGGGTCGATCGAAACGATCGACCGCACCACCACCCACTCGAACCCGACCTACGTACGCCACGGCGTGGTGCATTACTCCGTCGCGAACATGCCGGGCGCCGTGCCGCGCACGTCGACGCTTGCGCTCACGGGAGTCACGCTGCCGTACCTCCTGCGGATGGCCAACCTGGGCTTCCAGGAAGCGGTGCGCCAAGACCCGGCGCTGCGTAAGGGCGTCAACACCTACGAAGGCAAGTTGACCTATGAGGCGGTCGGACGAGCCCACGACATCGCGACGACTCCCGTCGAGCAGATCCTCGGCTTCTGAAGTCGCGGGCGCCTGCATAGGTATCTTGTCGAGGGCCACCAGCCCGCGTGTGCGCCCACAGGGCCCCGGCGGACGGCCTCGTGCCGCCGCCGGGGCCCTCGGCAACTGTATAGTCAGTCCAGTTGCGGAACATCCTACGCGCATAGGGCGATCGGCGCCGGGGGAGGGAAGGCCTGTGAGCGACTGGATCGCGGATTTCATCAACTACCTGAGCGTCGAGCGCGGCCTCGCGCTCAACACGCTCGAGTCCTATGGCCGTGACCTGCGCCAGTACGCGGAGTACCTCGGCGCGCAGGACTACCCCTCCCTCGACGCCGTCTCGCGCGAGACGATCGTCGGCTACCTCCTGCACCTGCAGAAGGAAGGCAAGGCGACGGCGACCATCGCGCGCCGGCTCGCGGCGCTCAAGGCGTTCTACCAGTACCTCGTACGCGAGCGGCTGATGGCTGAGGACCCCACCATGAACCTCGAATCGCCCAAGCTGGAGCGCAGGCTCCCCAGGGTGCTGTCGGTCGGTGAGGTGGAGCGCATCCTGCGCCAGCCGGACCTTTCGCACCCGTCCGGCGTGCGCGACCGCGCCATGCTGGAACTGCTGTACGCGACGGGGATCCGCGTGTCAGAACTCGTCTCGTTGAACCTTGCCGACGTGAACCTCGAGCAGAGCTACCTGCGCTGCATCGGCAAGGGGCAGAAGGAGCGGCTGGTGCCGATCGGGTCCTTCGCGCTCGACAGCCTATCGCAGTACCTCCGGCATGCGCGGGGTCGTCTCGTGCGGACGCCGCAGGAGCAGTGCCTGTTCGTCAACCACCACGGCCACCGCCTGACGCGTCAGGGATTCTGGAAGATCGTCAAGCGCTACTCGCAGGAGGCCCACATCGACCGGTCGATCACGCCGCACACCCTGCGCCACTCCTTCGCGACGCACCTGCTTGAGAACGGCGCGGATCTGCGCGCAGTCCAGGAGATGCTGGGCCACGCCGACATCTCGACGACCCAGATCTACACGCACCTCACGCGGGCGCGCCTCAAGGAAGTGTACTCTCGATCGCATCCGCGCGCCTGAGATGGCGCATACTCGCCAGCACGCGAGGCGGACATGCTAGCGCCGAGGAGGTAATGCCCCCGTGCGCAGATCCGCAATCCTCGCGTGCTTGGCCGTCGTACTCGTCGGAATGCTTGCCCCGAGCGCGACCCAAGCGGCCGCGACACCGCCGAAGATCGATGTCGGCGCGCCCTCGGCGATCCTCGTCGAGGCGTCCACCGGTCAGACGATCTTCTCGAAGAATGCACAGGAGGAGCGCGCACCCGCGTCGATGACCAAGGTGATGACGCTCCACCTCGCCTTGCAGGCGCTTCGGACCCATCGCGCCCGCGTCACGGATCCCGTCTCGGTGAGCGACAACGCCTACCGCCTTGGCGGGTCCCAGATCTGGCTCGAGCCTGGCGAGACGATCGCCCTCGGACAGCTCTTGCGGGCGATCGCCATCGGTTCTGCGAACGACGCATGCGTGGCGGTCGCGGAGCACTTGGCCGGATCGGAGAGCGCGTTCGTCGCGCAGATGAACGCGGAGGCGAAACGCCTCGGCATGACCCACACGCACTACGCGAACAGCCATGGGCTCGACGCCGACGGACACTACACCACGGCGCAGGACATGGCGATCCTGGCGCGAGCTGTCGTCACGGACCCCGGGCTCCTGCAACTGACCTCGCAGCGGGAGGATCGCACGATCCGCGACGGCAAGGGCGGCCACCTCTGGCTCGTCAACACGAACCGGCTGCTCGGCAAGGTGCCCGGGCTCGACGGGCTGAAGACCGGATACACCGGCAAGGCAGGCTACTGCCTCACCGCGACGGCGCAGCGCCAGGGCCTTCGGCTGGTCGCAGTCGTGATGGGGGACGCGACGTCCAAGGAGCGCTTCGCCGATATCACAACCCTGCTGCAGAGCGGCTTCTCGAACTTCGAAGCGGTGCTGCTCGCGAAGGGCGGCCAACCGCTCGGCAGCGTGAAGGTGCTGCGCGGCACCGGAACCGACGTGCCCGTCGTCGTAGCCCGGGACGTGCACGCTGTGCGTCCGCGCGGCGAGGCCCTCACCGTCAAGCTGCAGCCGAAGCTGCCGCAGGAACTCCGCGCCCCGGTGCGAAAGGGGCAGGCGGTCGGCGAGGCGGAGATCCTCTCCGCCGGTCAGAAGATCGCGTCCGTACCGCTCATCGCGGCGAGGGGTGTGGCGCGGGCGACGTGGATCGGCATTCTGACGGCCGTCCTGCGCCAAGCGGTCCAGTTCTAGCAGAGAACCCGAGGCGCCCCGCTGAAAATTTCGGCGGGGCGCCGAATCGTCGTCACGCGCCGACACCTGTCCCCTTCATGCGCCAGGAATCCCTGCTCGCGGCCCGGGGGTGTCGAGCCGCGTCAGGAGGAGTGGCCCCCCAGACCCGCGAAAGCGGCTGGTGCAGATGGAAGGGGCAGGGAACGAATTGCAGATCACGGTCAAGTTGCAGGGTCGCACCGCGACTGCGGTGCTCGCCGGGGAGTTCGACCTGACCGCCGCCACGCGCGTCCGCCAGGAACTGGACGGGCTGATCGACGGTGGGCACAGGCGCCTCGTGGTCGACTTGCGGAAGGTATCGTTCATCGACTCCTCTGGCCTCGGCGTGCTGCTCGGGCGCTACCGCAGGCTCAGCGAGCAGGGCGGCGAGATGTTCCTCGTCGGTGCGCAGCCCGCCGTGCGCACCGTCCTGCAGATGAGCGGGGTGCCGCAGGTCGTGCCCGTGCTGCGCTCCGAGAGCGAGGTGCCGCGCTGATGGCGAACCACTTCGATTTGCACTGCCCGAGCCGGGCGGAGAACGTGGGATTGTGCCGGGTCGCGGCGGCGACGTTCGCCGCGAACGCAGGGTTCAGCGTCGCGGAGATCGAGGAGATCAAGGTGGCGGTCTCGGAGGCCGTCTCCAACGTCGTGGTGCATGCCTACCCTGGCGGCGAGGGTGCCCTTTGGCTGCACTGCGAGGAGATCGCGGATGGGATCTCGATCAGCGTGCGGGACGAGGGGGTCGGCATCGAGGACGTCGAGAGAGCGCGCCAGGCGTCGTACACGACGGATCCCGAGCGCATGGGGCTCGGCTTCGTCTTCATGGAGTCCTTCTCGGACGAGTTCTCGGTCGAGTCCGCCCCGGGGCGGGGCACCCGGGTGGAGATGCACAAACGCCGGGAGGCCCCCGCGGAGGCGAGCTGATGGCTCCCTCGGCCGACCACCTGCACGAGGAGCAGATGGAACTCTTGCGGCGCGCACGGGCGGGCGAGGCAGCCGCGAGAGAGCAGATCATCGCACGCAACTCTCGGCTCGTCTGGTCGATCGTCTCCCGATTCAACGGTCGCGGCGTTGAGCCCGAGGACCTCTTCCAAATCGGATCGATTGGGCTCTGGCGTGCCTGCGAGCGCTTCGACGAGTCCTACGGCGTGCGCTTCTCGACCTACGCCGTCCCTCTGATCATCGGGGAGATCCGTCGCTACCTCCGCGACTACGGCCAGATCAAGGTGAGCCGGCGCGTGCGCGAGCGGGCAGCGCAGTTGCACCGCACCGCCGAGGCGCTGCAAGCCCAGCTCGGTCGAGAGGCGACGCCGAAGGAACTCGCGCAGGCGGTAGGACTCGGCGTGGACGAGGTGATGGAGGCGTTCGAGGCGACGCAGGCCGTCCACTCGCTCGACGAGGTGATCGGGCATGGCGACCGCGACGACCTCCTTCGCATCGACCGGCTCGACGATGGCGCGGCGTACGATCTGCAGGCGATCGACCGAGTCGACCTGCGCGAGGCGCTCAAGTCGCTCAACGAGGAGGAGCGCGCCGTGCTGTTCCTCCGGTTCTTCGCCGACCAGACGCAGCAGGAGGTCGCGACGCGCCTTGGAACGCACCAGGTACGCGTCTCACGCATCGAGCGCCGAGCGCTGCAGCGCGTGCGCCAGTTGCTCGGCCGCTGAGGTATCGCTCGGCGACCGCGTGGCACCCTAACTCGGTGAAACGAGGGAGGGATGCGAAGTGGCGATCGTGAAAGTGCTCGAGCTCGTCGGCGAGTCGCATACCGACTGGCAGGACGCAGTGGCGTCGGCCGTACGCGAGGCGTCGAAGACGGTCAAGAACATCTCCGGTGTGGAGGTCGCGAACTGGACGGCGCAGGTAGACGCCGGCAAGCTCGTCGAGTACAAGGCCAACGTCAAGGTGGCCTTCACGGAGTAGGCCGGAAGGTACGGGTGGGGCTGCCCCCGCCCGTACCTTCGACATTCCATCCCTGGGGAGTGTGCCGCATGGACAAGGCAGAGTACCAGAAGAGAGCGCGCCAAGTCGAGCCGCCGCGGCCGGTGGCGCGCAACGCGCTGTTCGCCTTCCTGGTCGGCGGCGCGATCTGCCTGATCGGGCAGGGGGTGCAGACGGCCCTCTTGGCCCTTGGATACAGTACCGAGACGGCGAAGGCGCCGACCGCAGTCTTCATGGTCTTCCTGGGAGCCGTCTTCACGGCGACTGGCCTCTATGACCAGTTGACGAAGTTCGCGGGCATGGGAGCCTCCCTGCCGATCACCGGTTTCGCGAACGCCGTGGTGGCCCCCGCGATCGAGTTCAAGAACGAGGGCGCCGTGATGGGCACCGGGGCGCGCATCTTCCAAGTGGCCGGCCCGGTAATCGCGTTCGGCCTGCTTTCCGCGTTCGTCGTCGGTGTCGTCCGCTTTGCCCTGCAGGGGGTCTGGCCGTGAGCGTCCAAGAGGTTGCGCTCGCGGGACGCGGCCATCTCACGTTCTCGCACCCGCCCGTGCTCACCGGATGGGCTACCGTCGCAGGCAAGAAGGAGACCGAAGGACCACTCGGACGAAAGTTCGACCGGATTGTGCGCGATGAGGCGATGGGCGAGAGGACCTACGAGCGCGCCGAGCGCCAGCTGCTCAAGGGAGCGGTGGAGCTTCTCTTGTCGATCGAGGGCCACCACGCGACGGATGTCGACCTGATGTTCGCAGGGGACCTCCTGGACCAGCTCGTGACGGCGAACTTCGCCGCGCGGGACATCGGAATTCCGCTCGTCGGCGTCTACGGAGCGTGTGCGACCAGCAGCGAGGCGATCCTTCTCGCGGCCATGGCCGTCGCTTCCGGCGCCGCGCGCCGCGCGGTCGCGGCAACGGCGAGCCATCACCTCTCCGCGGAGCGCCAGTACCGCTACCCGATCGAGCTCGGCGTCCAGCGGCTGCCCACCTCGCAGTGGACCGCGACCGGCGGGGCTGCGTTCATGGTCGAGGACGGTACGAAGGAGCCCTCTGGGAAGGCTCCTTCGCGGAACGACAGCAAGGCCCTGCGCATCACCTGCGCCACTGTGGGAAGAGTGCAGGACTACGGCCTGAAGGATCCCAACAACATGGGCGCGGCGATGGCTCCAGCGGCGGCGGACACGATCCTGCGTCACCTGCTAGGCAGCGGCCGCCGCGTCGAGGACTACGATCTCATCCTCACGGGGGACCTCGGCCGCATCGGTCACCCGCTGCTCGAGGACCTGCTGGCAGAAGAGCGCATCCACCCAAAGGAGCGCCTGCAGGATGCAGGGATCCGGCTGTACTCCGAGGACCAGAACGTCGACGCCGGCGGATCGGGGGCTGCCTGCTCCGCCCTCGTGATGGGTGCGATGGTGCTGCCAAGCATGCGCAAGGGCGAGCTGCGCCGCGTGCTACTGGTCGCTACAGGCAGCCTGCACAGCCCAAGAACCTACCAGCAGGGCGAGTCGATCCCGACGATCGCGCACGCGGTGGAAGTGGAGGCGGTCGAATGACGTTCCTTCTGGCCTTCCTCATCGGCGGTGCACTCTGCCTGATCGCCCAGCTCGTGATGGACCTCACGCGCCTCACGCCGGCGCACATCCTGGTGGGCGCCGTCGTCCTGGGCGTGATCCTCGGCGGGGTGGGAGTCTACGAGCCGCTCGCGAAGGTGGCGGGCGCCGGGGCGACCATTCCCCTTCCCGGCTTCGGCTACAGCATGATCACCGGACTGATCCAGGAGATCCCCAAGGAGGGGTGGGTCGCCATCTTCAGCGGGGCGTTCAAGGCGACTGGCGCCGGGATCAAGGCAGCACTCATCTTCGGCATCCTCGCGTCGTTCTTCGTCCGGGCGCGCGCCTGACCTGAGCCCCCCTGGCGCGACTTCGGCGTCAGCGGGGCCTCATGCTTCTCGGCGCCCAGGGGCAAGAGTGGGGTCTTGCGTCAGGGCGTCGGTTGGTCGAGGCTGGCGATGAAGTCCACGACGGCCGCAGTGAACTGCGCCGGTCGCACGAAGAGGAACATGTGGCCTCCCGGGAAACCGAGGAACTTGGACCCGACGATCCGCCCATGCATCTCTCTGGCAAGAGCGAACGAAGCGACGCGATCGCTCCTGCCATGGAGAACAAGCGTGGGGGAGCGAATCTCACCCAGACGGTCCCACGCGTCGAACGCGTGGGATGCCTTCCTCTGGCGCTCCCGCCCCTGGTACGCTTCGCTGGTCTCGAAGAGCCTCGTCAACCCGATGAGGAATCCGACTCGCCTTCCTTGCGCGGCAGACGGTGGTTTCGCCTGCGTCGAGGCGAGGACGAGGCTCAGCACCTGCGAAGGCTGCTGGAGTGCCAGTGCGATGGCGATCTTGCCGCCCATCGACATACCGAGCACATGGGCCGCGGGGATTCCGAGCGCTCGCAGCACCCCTGAGGCGTCCTCCGCCATCATCCCGACGGTGTAGGGCTCATCAGGCTTGTCGCTGAGGCCCGCGCCTCGGTTGTCGATGCAGATGACTTGACAGTGACCGGCCAGGGCGCGCGTCAGCGGCCGGCACTCGCTTGCGGCGAGGCCAAGCCCTGGGATGAGGAGCAGCGGCGGGCCACTGCCTGCGATCTCCACGTTCAATCGGATGCCGTTTCGCTCCACCATGGGCAAAGGGAGACACTCCTGCTCCGTTCGCAGATCGTGAGGCGTTTCGCCGCAGGCGAGCCTCTGCCCTGCGGCATTCCACATCGTCGCCTTCCAGGACGCTGGATCCCGCCCGGTGCAACGATGACGAAGGGTAGGTGGTGCTTGCACCCTGAAGTGGCCCGCATGGCCCCGGAGCGCAAGTCGCGGGCACCCGCAGTGCGCTCGTCTGCGGTATACTGTTGTCCGCATAACGGGGGGGCGATCGGATGGAGTTTCGGGTGCAGCAGGAGCGCTACCAGGGGCCACTAGAGCTCCTCGTGAGCCTGTGCCTCGAGCGCGATCTGCCGTTGCCCGAGATCTCCCTCAGCCGCATCGTCCGGGCGTTCCAGGAGGAGCTGCGCGGCGCCCAGGACCTGCCGCTCACCGACGTCGGCGACTTCGCAGTGCTCTCCGCGAGGCTGATCCGCCTGAAGGCCGCTTGGCAGCGTGGCGAGTACGACATCGCGGAGGACGACGAGCAGGCCGCGACACTGCCTTCGGCGCAGGACGCGCTGGAGGTACAGGTCGGGGTGCCATTCCTGCGCGCGCGCGCGCGCCAAGCCGTCTACCGGCATCCGGTGCGTGCCGCCCTCGCCCAGTACCCACCGATCGCGCTCGTTGAGGCGATGGAGCGCATCGTGCGGCGCAGCCGCCGCATCGGGCGGCGCGTGCGCCTGAGGCAGCGGCCGAGGATGGCGTTCCGCCGCGTGCTCCTGGAGCTGCGGCGAGCGCTCCGCTCACAGCGGCGCCTGCGCATCGCGGCGCCGGGGAGCACCCGCGGGCAAGGTATCCTGGAGGTTCTCGGCGCGCTCGAGCTGACGCGCCTTGGCGAAGCCGGCATCGAGCAGAGCGCGCTCTACAGCCCGCTATACCTCGTGGCGCGGGAGGGGGAGCATGGTGGCGAACTGGCGTGAACTCGAGGGGTTTCTCTTCGCGAGCGGCCGCTCGTACAGCGAGGACGCGATCGCGCGTCACCTCAGGACCTCGACACTCGAGGTGCGGGTTCTTCTGGAGGAGTTGGCCGCGCACCTCGAGGGGCACGGCGTCGCGCTGTCGTGGCATGACGGGGACGTCTCGCTCACGACCTCTCCCGATCTCGGAACCTACCTCGCCGATCGCCTGCCCGCGACGGCCGGTGAGATCTCAGCGGCGGCGCTCGAGGCGCTGGCGCTCATCGCGTACCGCCAGCCCACCACGCGCGCCGAGATCGACGAGGTGCGCGGCGTGCGTTCCGAGCGCACGGTGCAGACGCTGCTTGAACTCGGCCTGATCGAGGTGGTCGGCCGCTCCCAGGGCGTCGGACGCGCACCACTCTACGGCACGTCCGCGGAGTTCCTTCGCCGCTTCAACCTCGCCTCGCTCGCGGACCTTCCCGAACTCGCGCAAGCTCAGCCGGAGGAGGAGGCACTCTAGGGCCGGAGGCGGTGTGTTGACGCTCCTCTTCGGCCTGCTCGGCGCCCTCTCGGTCACTGTCGCGCTGCTCGCGCTGCCGCTACGCTTCTCCTTGCGGCTCGAGTACCCGGGTGGCAGCGGGGCGGAGATCCGTCTGTACGGCTGGACGCTGTCTCGCTGGGCTCCGCTGCGGCCCAATGCGGAGCGGTCCCCTGCGGAGGCGCCCTCGGAGGGTTCTGGCCAAACCGCGAGTCCTCTGCGCTACATCGAAGCGCTGGGTGCCTTTCTCTCCCCGATCCGGCGGGCTCCCGTCGAAGATCTTCGCGTCGCGGCGCGCGGCTCTACGGGAGATCCCGCTGCGACAGCGCTGCTCTACGGCGCTGCGTGGTCGCTCTTGGGCACCGTCTGCGCAGCGCGGGGTCTGCGGCCGCAGCGCGCGGACCTGCAGCCCGTGCTCGCTGGACCTGCCGAGATGCGGGCGCTCGGCGAGGCGAAAGTGCGCATCACCGTCGGCTCGCTGCTCCTCGGCGCCGTCCGCGCGCTGCGGGTGTTGCGCGCAGCATCGGGGTAACCATGCAGCCCATGAAGAAGCCGGGTCCCACTTGGGGGCCCGGCTTCTTCGGTCTGCAACGGCTACGCGACGGGGTGGGCGAGTTCCTCCTGCGGGCCCTTGCGGTACGGCTTGCCGGACAGGATGAACTCGCGCGCCTCATCGGCGCCCTCCTTCGGCATCACGTAGACCATGACCTCATCGTCGGGCAGGAGCTCCGTGTCTCCCTTCGGGACGATCGTGTGGCGGCCGCGGTTGACGACGACGACGAGAAGGCCCGGTGGGAACTTCAGGTCGCGCAGCTGGTGGTACGCGTGCGGCGACGTCGCAGGCAGCGTGACCTGGATGAAGGCGCCGGCGCGAACCCTGCGCGGGGCCTCCGCCTGATCCGGCGGAGGCATGGTGCCGAGCTTGCTCTCGAGCGCGGAGATCACGTCGACGCGGCGCAGCAGGCCGAGCACGTGGTGGGGGGCGTCGGGCGGGACGACGGGCAACTGGCCGACGCCGGCGCGGTTCATCCGGCGCACCGCCTCGCGCAGCTCCTCCTCGGGGTAGGCCACCAGCAGGTCGCGCACCGTGATCTCCTTGACGGTCTGGGCCTGGTCGGTGCCCTCCTGGCTGTGCTCGAGGTCGGCGATCGTGATGATGCCCTGCAGTTCACCGTCTTGGACCACGAGGAGCGATTGGCGCCGCTCGCGTGACATGAGGTGCGTGGCTTCCACGAGCGTCGCGTCCGGTGAGATCTTGGCGACGTCCGTCAGCATCGCCTCGCTGACCTTCACCTGCGAGAGCACGTCGACGGCCGTCTGCTGCAGGATGCGCACGCCGCGGCGGGTCAGTTTCATGGTGTAGATCGAGTCCTGCATCATGAACTCCGACGTGCGGGTCGCGACCAGCGTTGTCAGGATGAGCGGGATCGCGAGCACGTAGTTCTGACTCATCTCCATGACGATCAGCACGGCGGTGATCGGCGCGCGCGCCGCGGCGGCGAACACCGCCGCCGCCCCGATCAGGGCGTAGCCGGCCGAGTTGCCCACGACGCCGGGGAAGAGGTGCGCCGACACGAGGCCGACGAGCCCTCCGAGCATCGTGCCCATGTAGAGGGTCGGCGTGAAGATCCCTCCGGAACCGCCGGAACCCAGCGTCAGCGTCGTGGCGAGGAACTTGCCGACGAAGAACAGCAACAGGATGCCGAGCCCGAGGCGCCCGTCGAAGACGAGCGCCATGATGTTGTAGCCGAGGCCGCGGACCGGGGGCAACAGGACGATCAGGATGCCGAGCAGGATCGCGCCGGCCGCGGGCCGCAGGGCTTCGTGCAGCTTCCAGCCGTTGAAGACGTCCTCGAGCCAGTAGAGCGCCTGGGTGAAGTAGGTCCCCACGATGGCCGCGAGGAGGCCGAGCACGACGAAGATGATCAGCTCGTACGGAGAGCGCAGCCCGACGCCTGCGGGCAGCACGAAGAACGCCTTGGATCCCAGGAAGGGAATGGCGACGAGGTCCGCGAGTACGGACGCGAGACCGACAACTGCGAAGCTGAGAGGCGTGAAGTCGCGCAGGATGACCTCGAGGCCGAACAGTGCGCCGGCGATCGGGGCGTTGAACGTGGCCGCGATGCCCGCGGCGGCCCCGGCGGTGACGAGCAGCCGCAGCAGGCGCGGCGGCAGCTTCAGCACCTGGCCTACCGACGAACCCAGTGCGGAGCCGATCTGGGCGATCGGGCCCTCGCGCCCGATCGAGCCGCCGGAACCGATGTTGATGGACGAAGCGAGCGACTTGACGACCGCGACGACCGGACGGATCTTGCCGCCGCGCAGGGCGACGGCCTCCATGACCTCCGGCACCCCATGGCCCCTCGCCTCGCGCGCCCAGCGCCAGATCATCGGTCCGAAGAGCAGCGCGCCGATCACGGGGATCGAGATGATGTTGAACGGATAGATGGCGTGGGTCCACGAGGCATAGTCCGTGAAGAATACTGTGGTGAAGAAACTGATCAACTTGCGGAAGACGACGGCCCCTAAGCCGGCGCCCACCCCGATCAGGGTTACGGGCAGAAAGAGTCGCACGAACTCGTGCGTCGGTTCGCTGATCCTGGCTCGCAGGCGCTCTGCCCGCGTCGAAGACGCTTCCATGATCTACCCATCCACCTCGGTTCGATCCGCGTCCGGACCGGAAGTTGCAGCGCAGCAAGTTCACGCGCCGGCCGTCGCCTCGGGTTCCAGGGAAGCCGGTCGCCTGCACCTTCTGCCTTGGGTATGCCTCCAAACTGGCGGTGCGATCCCCAAGAGCGGGCGCGGCGCCCCGTACGGCCCACCTGCCCGCACCTCGCCCAGGCGCGTTTCGCGCCCGTACGCGAAACTGCGGGCAGTACCGAGCAACTGCCCGCAGCACCTGCTCCCCTCGATGCGCTCCGCCGATGCTATTCTCTGGAAGAACCCAACGGTACCAAAATGATGACGACTGCCCCCGCTGAGGGACAAAACTTATTCTAGCATATGCCTTGCGGTGGGGGATGGCTTCCATACCTCAGCGGAGCTACTTCGAGGACGCCTCCGGGGCGCTCGGGTGCGGGCGCACCTCGACGCGCGTCATCGGCAGGTACTCCGGATACGTCTCGCGCAGGAACGCGATCAACTGCTCCTGGACTTGGACGATCAGGTTCCACCGGTGCGTCGAGTCCTGGGCGCTGAAGAGGGCGCGCATCTGCACGGCGCGCTCGTCGAGCGAGGTTACCTGCAGGTTCCAGGTTTTCTTGTCCCAATCCGGGCTCTGCTCCAGGATGCGCTTGAGCTCCGTGCGCATCGCGTCCACGCTGACGCGGTAGTCGGCGTAGACGTAGGCGTAGCCCAGGATCTCGGCGTCGCGATAGGTCCAGTTCTCGATCGGGTTCTGCAGGAAGTAGCTGAGCGGAAGGATGAGACGGCGAAGGTCCCAGATGCGCACGACGACGAAGGTGGCGGCGATCTCCTCGATCGTGCCCCAGTCGCCGTTCACCACGACGATGTCGTCGATGCGGATCGGCTCGGTGAGGGCGATCTGCAGACCCGCGATCAGGTTCGAGAGCACGGGCTGGGCCGCGATGCCCGCGACCAGTCCGATGAGGCCGGCGGAAGCCAGCAGGCTCGCTCCCAGCGCGCGCACCGCCGGGAACGTCATGAGAGCGGACGAGGTCGTGAGCACGAGGATGATGACGGTGACGACGCGGCGCAGCACCGCGGTGCGGGTCTGGATGCGGCGTGCGTGCAGGTTGTCGGCGGTAGAAACTTCGTACCGCGCCTGCACGATGTCCTCCGCCGCGTGGGTCAGTACGATCAGCGCCCACGCGATCACCGCGATCGAGACGACCGTCACCAGCTCGTGGAGGAACGCGGTCGCGCGCAGTCCGAAGTGCAGGGCCGGGCTCGCCAGGAGGACAGCAACGAGCGCCGTCGCAGATGGCGCGACGTTGCGTGTGCGCTGCAGCAGTTTCTCGGCGATGGTGTGACGCCGGAAGGCGTGCCGCAGGAGCCAGAACACCAGAGCCTGCACGAGCACCCC
>JAJYTE010000037.1 GCA_021793215.1 Bacillota bacterium | reverse complement strand
GCGAGCCCTGCTGGGGCTTACCCCTTCCGGTCGATCAGGCGGGGCGGATTCGCGGTGAGTTGCCGCTCCTGGTGCCGCAGGGCAGCGCCCGTGCGGGCGACCCGGCGCAGGGAACTCTGGAGCGTGCCGTCCAAGAGGGACTCGACGCGCTCCTTCTGCTCGCCGGTCGGCGGAGGTCCGCCCGAAAGCGCCGAGAGCACGCGCTCGATCTCCGGCAGGGCAGCGAGGTGCTGCGCGAAGTCCTGGCGCTCGAGGCAGGCCTCCTGCTCCTCGAGCAGCTCGATCAGGCGTGCCCAGCTCACGTGAGCCACCGCACCATCAGCACCTCGTCCAGGAAGGCGGAGCCGACGCGCAGCTGCCCCTTGCGCACGGCCTCGTCCTCGAAACCGCAGGCGGAGAAGAGCGCCCTGCCGGCCCGGTTCGTCGCGAGGACGCTGAGGGTGAGCTTGCGCACGCCTGCGGCCCGCGCCCAGGCCTCGCCCCGCTGCATCAAGCGCCGCCCGGTGCCGGTGCGGCGGTGCCCAGGATCGACGACGATCGAGAGTACGCCGACGTGGGAGAGCGACGGTGTGACGTAGCGGCCGACGAACGCGTAGCCGATCACGGCGCCCTCGTCGGCGGCCACCAGGAACGCGGATGCCTCGGGAGGCGTCTCCGCGATCTGCTGACGCAGCTGCGTCGCCCCGCCGGGGTAGCGGTCGAGGCCGAGCGTCTCGTCCTGCAGTGCGACCTGGTCGATCAGGGCGACGATCGCCGCGGCGTCCTCCTCGCGGGCTTCCCGAATCTCCATGGGGGCCTCCTGTCTATCCGCCGGTGGTGCTCGAGCCGCTCGAGCTCGAGCTGGAGCCGCCGGTCAGCTGACTCATCAGCGCCGACACCGTGGACTTCTGCGAGTATACGGCCAGAAGGCTCGTGATCTCCTGGTTGAAGAGACTGGAGAGCGAGCTCTGCTGCATCTGGATCAGGTTCTGCTGCGATTGCTCCTGCTGGGTCATCGACTGGATCTCGCTCGCGATGCCCTTCTGCAGCGAACTGATCTGGCCTGTCGGGCTTGTCAACTGGGTGAGGTAGGACGAGAGCTGACCCATGATGCTTCCATCGCCCACGAAGAGGTTCTGCACTGCCGTCGGGTTCGCGGTGTACTGGGAGTCGAAGGTGGCCTGGGCGAAGCCGAGCTTCGCCGACGTGTTCGACTTGTCGTACGAGAGCGTGAGCCCCACGGACGAAAGGTTCTGGAAACCTACGGGGGCGGAGTTCTGCGACTGCAGGAGGATGCCGTTGATCTGGCCGAGGATCCCCTCCGCCGTGACGTCGCCGGCGAGGGGCTGTCCCTGCCCGGTGTACTGGCTGAGGGTGCTCTGCAGCGTCGCGTAGTCCGAGCTGATCTTCTGGATGGCGGAGGTCGCGGGCTGGTTCGTGTTCGTAACGGCCAGCGTCGTCGTGCCTATGCCCTGGAGCGTGAGGGTGAGGCCAGGGATCGTCGCGCTGTCGGTGCTCTTCTGGCTGTAGGTCTGCAGCCCGTTCACCGTGTAGCTCCAGGGCTGCGCCGCCTGGTTCTGCGTCTCGCCGAGCCCCGATGCGCCCGTGCCGGCGAAGATGCCGTTCGGGTCGGAGATGGTGATCGGGGCGTAGATCGTCGAGGACAGCGAAAGGTAGTAGGAGGCGGTGCCTCCGGAGGAGGTCTGCGTAAGGACGGTGGCCGTCACGCCCGTGTTCGCGGCGTTAATCGATTGCGCGATCGCCGAGAGGCTGTCGGAGGACACGACGTTCACGCTCGTGCCGTTCAGCGAGAAGCTGCCCGAAAGTCCGAGCGCGGTGGTCGACGACGACTCGCTCTGGCTGAGGTACGTATTGTACAGCCCTTGGGCGCTCACGGAGATCTGGTAGACGCCGCTCACCGGCGTCCCTCCCGAAGAGACCGCCGCGCCGAGCACGCTGCTCTGCGAGGAAGTGACGCTCGGCGACGCCCAGTTCGAGGCGGTGCTCGCGGCGCTCACGTCGCTCTGCAGCTGCGAGATGGCGGACTCGACCTGGCTCCAGGCCTGCGACGAGGCGCTGAGGCCCTGGACCTGCGAGGTGATGTTGGTGAGCGGCGACGCGAGCGCCTGCTCCTCCGCCTGGTAGAGGTTCGCGAGGCCTGAGAGGTTGAGGCCCGGGTACATGGCGGAGAGCAGGGTGGGGTTGTTCAGGAGGCTCGAGATGCTCGAGGGACTGCTCGAACTCACCGCTCGTCACCTCCGCCGTGCAACTGGTGCGATGCCTCCATGAACGCGTCCCGCAGCGTCCCGAGGACGGTCAGCACTGGCCCCAGGCGCCCCGTGTCCTTCTTCAGATTCGCCTCGATCAACTCCTGCCGGCAGTAGAGAAGCAGCGAGGTGAGGTTCTCGCCGCCTGCGAAGGACTGGTCCTGCGCTTGCGCCTGCGCAAGCGAGGAGAGGACGTCCTGGCTCGCGAGGAGGTTTCTGTGCGCGAGCTCCAGCTCGCCCGCCTCGATCGCGCGCCGCGCCACGAGCACCGACTGGCAAAGCTGGTCGTAGACCGCGACGACGGCGTTCTCGCCACCTGGAACCTCACGTGCGTACGTCTTGTAGAGCTCCGCTGCCCTTCTCACTGCACTTCGCCTCCCATGGTCTCCTGGGCGGCCTCGAGGAGGCCAAGACGCTCTGCCGCGCGCCGCGGCGTCTCGAGAACATCCGTATCGACGCCGAGCGTGGCGCCCCCGTAGTGCTCGTGCTCAAGGGTGCGCCAGAGGGCCTGCGCGAGCGCCTGCTCGCCGAAGCGTCGCGCGAGCAGCGCGCCGAGGTAGAGGTCGATCGGGGCGTCCAGGCTCTGCAGCGCGGTGAACTCGCGCCGCGTCGGCCGCTCCGCCCGGAGGATCGCCTGCCAGGCGACGAGTTGCCTTGCGGCCTGCTGCGGCGTCGCGAGCACCAAGGCGCGCGCGTCGTCGACCGCATCCCCCGCCAGGAGAATGCGTACGACCGCGAGGATCGCCGGGGCGGAGGACGACTTCGCCATCCGCGAGAGCACCTCGGGGCGTCCGTGGGCGCACTGGGCGTAGACGGCGGCGAGGGCCAGGGAGTGCGGCATCTGCTCGAGGCCGACGCGCGCGATCTCCGCGGCCGCCTCAAACGCGCCCGCGTTCGCGAGCTGACCGGCGGCGCGCGCGTAGGAGCTCTCCCAGCGCATGGGCGAGCGCATCACCTGGCGGTTGCCCGCGCGCTCGACGAGCGCGCAGGACCAGAGGAGGTGCGTCACACCCTGCCCGAGTTCGCCTGCGTCGATCTCGCCCGACCCCAGGAGGAACCAGGCGTCCGAGGAGAGCGGGAAGCGCTCCGTGACGAACGTGCAGGCGCGCCGGGCGCCGTCTGCGTCCTTGCACTCGAGGCAGGACTCCGCGAGGTAGATCCCGAGCGCCTCGGCGAAGGACGGCGCCTCCTTCTGCACGAGCACGAGCGCCATCGCCTCCTCGAGCGCCTCCTTGGCCTTCGGGAAGTCCTGGGCTCGCTGGTACTCGCGGCCGAGCTGCATCAAGAGGTAGGCGCGGTACTCCGGCGGGCCGCCGCCCGCGAGATCCGCCCGCAGGAGGTCGAGGTTGCGCTGCACCTTGCCGCGGTCCGCCACGACCCTCGGGTCGTAGCCGTAGTGGTCGAGCTGGATCTCGCTCTCAAAGATCAGGCCGCGCTTCGAGACGGCCGGAAAAATCTGTTCGTGGATGCGCTGTTGGAAGCGGTGGCTCGGGTGGTTGCGGAAGAGCCGCAGCGTGCGCACCACGTCCATCGGCGGCGTGCGCAGGGGATCCGAACCGAGCGCCCGGTTAAGGATCTGCACGTTCATGCCCTGCACGTCCGGGCGGACGAGGGGCAGTTCGCGGCGCATCCACTGCGCGGACTGCGCCACGAGCCGCTCATCGGCGTCGAGTACGAGGATCCACTCGCCGTGGGCCCTTTCGATCCCCGCGTTGCGGGCCGCAGAGAAGTCCCCTTCCCAGGGATGCAGGATGACGGTGGCACCGAGTCCTTGCGCGATCTCTGCCGTCGCGTCGGTCGAGCCCGTGTCGACCAGGATCACCTCGCCGCCGAGGGTGGCCACGGACCTCAGGCACTCGCCGATCATCGCCGCCTCGTCCTTGGCGATGATGCAGGTGGAGACGAGGGGCCTTCTCCTGCTCTCGTGCATCCTCCGCGCCTCCTCACCGGTTCACCTTTCAATGGAGGGGGAGACCGGAGAACCCGGTCTCCCTCTGACTTCCCCGCGGTGGAACTTAGGGGAACAGCTTCAGGAGCGCCTGCGGCAACGCGTTGGCCTGCGCCAGCATCGCGACGCCCGCCTGCTGCAGTACCTGGTCCTTCGTCAGGTTGACCATCTGCAGCGCGACGTCGGCGTTGACGATGTTCGAGCGCGCGGTCGTCAGGTTCTGCTGCGAGGTCTGCAGGTCCGACGACGCGAACTGCAGCCGGTTCTGCAGGGCGCCGACCGTGGCGCGGTTGGTGGAGATCTGGTTGATCGCGTTCTGGATGATCGTCAGGGCCGCCGAGGCGTTCGACTGACCCTGGATGTCGATGCCGTTCTGGACGGTGCCGGCCGTGAAGCTCGACACGGTTCCGGAACCGGCGGTGCCGCTGTCCGAGACGACCACGTTCTCAGGGGTTGTGACGCTGTAGTTCGTGCCGCTCGTGTACGTGAAGCCCGTGCCGGGGGCGCTGATCGTCGGCGTACCGGTCGTGACGGTGAACGTGACGGTCGACGTCGTGGCGTTGTTCACTGCGTTGAAGCTGAACGCCTCGGTGTTCGCGGCGTTCGTGAGCGCGATCGCCTGGTCCGGCCCGATGCCGCCCGCGTAGGTGGCGGAGCTGATGACCGTGTTCGAGGAGGAGTCGTAGAGGCTGAACTGCGTCTGCATCGCGCCGACGCTGACGGTGCCCGCCGTAACGGTGACCGCGGTCGCGGCGAACGCGGTGCCGACGTTGAACACGAGGGTGCCGCTGCCGGTGTTGATCGTGACGTTGCCGCCGCTCGCGGAAGCCAGGGTCACGGTCGTGGTGGAGCCGCCGTTGACGGAGAAGGCCACCACGATCGAGGCGGCGTTGCCGCCGGAAGCGGTGAACGAGATGGTCGCCGTGCTGGCGCCGGTGTACTGCCCACTGACCGAGGAGAAGTCGGTGAACATGTTGTTCGCGCCCGCGCCGGACGTCAGCGTGAACGGAGTGACCGTCGCGCCGAGCGTGTAGGTGGCGCCCGCGAGCCCCGTCGCGTTCGCGCCGAGGGAGGTGTCGATCAGCGCGAGGCCGGAGTTCGTGTTGATGGTCGTGACGGTCGTGCCGCCGACGCCGAGGCTGTGCGCGTCCGCTGCGCCGATCGAGATGCCGAGCGACTGGCCCGAGTTCGCGCCGATCTGGATCTGCTGGTTCTGGAACACGCCGCCCAGGAGGTTCAGGTTGTTGAACTGGGTCGTGTTCGCGATCTGCGTGATCTCCTGCGCGTACTGGTTCATCTCCTGCTGCAGGGCCTGCAGGTCCGTGGTGTTGTTCGTGCCCGTCGCGGCTTCCGACGCGAGCGAGTACATGCTCTGCAGGATGTTCTGGACCTGCCCCATCGCGCCGTCAGCCGTCTGGAGCAGCGAGATGCCGGACTGCGCGTTGCTGTACGCCTGGTTCATGCCGCTGATCTGGCTCTGCATCTGCTGGCTGATCGCCAGCCCTGCCGGGTCGTTGGCCGCCGAGTTGATCCGCTGGCCCGACGACAACTGCTGCATGACCGAGGTCATGTTGTTCTGCGTGTTGTCGAGGTTCAGCCAAGCGTTCAACGCGGCGACGTTCGTGTTGACAAACATGAGCCGCTTCCGCGCCCCCCAAACGCGGAATCCCTTCCTTTCCTTGGTGGTGTCGCCTCCCCGTCGGGAAGCATCCGGAGGGGAACCCTCGAGAGGTTCTACCTGTCCTATCGCCCGGGGGACTCGGATCCGGAACAGCCCTCTTGGGCTCTATTGGGGCCTGAGCCGCCAAAAGACGACGCATGGAGCGCATTGCTCCGTGGAGGTGCCGTTTTTCTCGCCGTTTCGCCCAAGGCCGCGCTCAGCGACCCCGCATGGCCTTCACGCGCTTGCGCTCCTGCCCCAGCACGTAGGCGATGATGCGATCCTGGTCCCGCTCGTCGACCTCCACGAAGTCGAAGCCGACCAACTGGCTGCGGAAGGTGCCCTCACCCGCACGTACGGCGGTCATGCGCACGGTCACGACCTTGCGCTCCAGCGCGAGGTCCGCACGGACGGCCTTGCCGGAGGGGAGCGGCAGATCCGGCGGCACATGCGCCAGAAGGCCGCAGCCGGAGAGGTCGACAGCGCGGCACATCTTGCCGTCGATGCGCAGGGGGAGGTCGACGGCCGATCGGTAGAACCGCCGCTTGCCGAAGAAGTCGCCGATCGCGGGCACCCGCGCGACGAGCTCTCCGGCCTCGCTGACACCGACGGCAGAGAGCTGCACGGGATCGTCCGACGCGGTCCGCGCGATCAGGCGCATGCCTGGAGGGAACCGACTGGAGAGACCGCGTACGCCCTGCGCCGGCGTGAGGACGACGAGGCCGTCCTCCAACCGCGTGAACGTCGCGTCCAGCTTCTCGCCCGAGCCTTCCAGGGGCTCAAGCGAGACGATCGTTCCCGGCGGAAACGTCAGGCTGGTCACCGGGGGGGCACCCCCTCTCCATGCTGCGAACCATGACAGATCGCGTCGAACGGCGCAGGATAAATGCGGGTTGCGACAGAACCTAAAAACGCCATCGCGTCCATCTGACACCAAGAGTAGCATCTTGGCGGGGTTTGAGGAAAGTGCAGTCCATCGTGGGCTGCGCGCCGACGCAGGCTGGAGGGTGACACCGTGCCGGACGATCCGATGCTCAGCCAGGAGGAGATCGACGCCCTTTTGCGCAGCATGGGCGAGGCGGTGGCAGAGGCGCAGCCTGCGGCGGTGAGGCCGGACCTTGCAGCCGCCCCTGCTCCGCTGCCGCTGCCTGCTCCGCCGCCGCGCCTTCGGGATCCCGCGGCAGGCCTGCCGGATGGCGTCCGGATGCTTCTCGACGTCGACGTGACCTGTACCGTCGAACTCGGCACGGCCGACCTCGACTTGGGCGAACTCCTGTCGCTGCGGCGCTCCTCCCTGATCGTGCTGAGTGGCCGAATCGAGGAGATGTTCGTGCTTCGCGTGAACGGCGTGCCGTTCGCGCGCGGGACGATCGTCGAGACCGATGGCCGCTACGGCCTGCAGATTGTGGCGCTCGCGCAGCCCAAGGAGGGGGGACAGGCGTCGTGAAGGTCGAGTGGATCAATCCCTTCATCCGCGCCGCAAGCCACGTTCTCGGGGAGGCGGTCGCGTTCGACCGGCCCCAGCTCGGGCCGATCGAGCTGCAGGAGAAGCCCTACACCACCGAGGAGGTCACCGCGATGCTCGGCATCAGCGGCGTGCTCTTCGGCTCGGTCCTGCTCGGCATGACGGACGCCGTCGCGCAGCAGATCGTCGACCGGATGGTCGGCCAGAGCGTCTCCTTCAACGAGCAGCTCGGGGAGTCGGCGCTGGGCGAGGTCCTGAACATGATCTCCGGCTCGGCGCTGCGCTTCCTCGAGAGCGCCGGCTACGCGTGCAACATCACGCCGCCCGTCGTCATCCGCGGCAAGGGCGCCGTCGTATCGACGATGGAGCGCCAGCGCCTCGTGGTACCGATCCAGTTCCCCGGCGCGGAACTCCTGCTGTCCGTCGCCCTTCGGCAAGCTTGATGCGCAAGAGGAGGTCTGATCGCCATGCGTCGTATGCGGCTTGACGAAGCGGCGATCGGTATGGTGATCGACGAGCCGCCCACCGACCAGACGGGCCGGCCGCTCGCCGCGCGAGGCACCACGCTCGATGCGACGCTCCTGGAGCGGCTGCACGAGGCGGGCGTACAGCAGATCTGGGTTGACGATCCGGCGTTCCGGGATCTCCAGTTCGCGAGTCTCGTCACCCCCGCGACGCAGCGTCTCGCGGTGGCGGTGTTCGCAGAGGTGCGGGAGAGGGTGCGGGCCGATCCGACGGCGCCGGCGCCGCGGCAGCCGTTCGTGAGGCTTTCCCAGTCGGTCATAGAGGACGCCGAGGACGAGTCGCTCGACCGCTTGGCGCATCTCACGCCGGCCAACCTCGCGCAGCGCGACGCGATCCATGCGTTGAACCGCGCCAGCCTCGCCATACGGCTGACCCGCCAGCGGCGGATGGGCAACTACCTGCAGGACATCATCTTCGCGGCGCTCACCTGCGACCTCGGCATGCTTCTGACGCCCGAGGAGCTGCGCCAACGGGAGGCGCTCTCGGCGAAGGAGTGGGAGATCATCCGCGCGCACGTACCGGCGAGCGTCCGTCTGCTCGACTCCGAGCAGGGCTGGACTGGGGTGACGCGCACCGCCGTGGCGCAGCACCATGAGCGGCTGGACGGCAGCGGCTATCCGAATGGTCTCAGGGGTGAGCAGATCCACCCGACGGCCGCACTGCTGATGGTCTGCGACATCTACGCGGCCATGCTGCTGCCTCGCTCGGACCGCGCGGAGCTCACGTCGGAGGAGGCGCTCGCGGAGGTGACCGGTTCCGCGGGGACGGAACTCGACTACGACAACGTCGCCGCCTTCCACCGCATGGTGCCGCCGTTCCCGGTCGGAACCGAGGTGGAACTCTCGACCGGACAGCGCGCGGTTGTTCTGCGCGTGCCGGAGAACCTCAAGTCCCGCCCCGTCGTGCGAGTCTTCCAAGGAGCCGACGGCACGCGGCTCCAACCCTGGTCGGAACTCGACCTCAGTGAGCGGGCGCAGCAGGCGACGACGGTCGTCCGCGTGATCGCGTAACCACTGCTTGGAGGGACCTTCGTTGGCGAGAATTCTCGTGGTCGACGATGCGATGTTCATGCGAAGCCGCCTGCGCGGCCTGCTCGAGGGGGCAGGTCACGTGGTGACCGAGGCGCCGAACGGCCGCGAGGCGGTCGAGCGCTTCGGCGAGGAGCAGCCGGATCTCGTCCTGATGGATGTGACCATGCCGGAGATGGACGGGCTCGAGGCCCTAAAGCGCATCCGCGCTGCCGAACCGACCGCCCGCGTGATCATGTGCTCGGCGCTCGGCCAGCAGTCGATCGTGCTCGAGGCGATCAAGGCGGGCGCGAAGGACTTCATCGTCAAGCCCTTCCGACCGGAGAAGGTGCTCGAGGCGGTAGGACGGCAGGTCTCCCCATGAGCGGCCCCGGGGGAGAGCTGCAGCCGAGGGGCGAGGACTGGGAGCTCCAGGTCGTGCTCTTCGAGATCGAGGGCGTCACCTACGGCGTGGAGGTCGACCGGGTGCTGGAGGTGATCCTGCGGCCCGAGGTGAGCCGCGTCCCGTCCGCCGCCGCGTGCGTCGAGGGCGTGATCAACCTGCGCGGCAGCGTGATCCCCGTCCTCGACCTGCGCCAGCGGCTGCGCCTGGGCGGTGACGCGTCGCGCGCGACCCACATCGTGATCGCCCTGGTGCAGGGCACCGTCGCCGGCCTCTCGGTCGACGGCGTCTTGCAGGTCGCGCGCATCCCCGTCGCCTCGGTTGCACCGCCTCCAGCGGCGATCACCGGACCCGACGTGCGCTACGTCGAGGGCATCGCGAAGCTCGAGGGCGGGCTCTGCGTCCTCCTCGACCTCGACCTCGCGCTGCGACCGGAGGAGCTCTTGGCCGTGCGGGGTGATCTCGATGGCAAGTGATGGCGGCTGGACGCTGACGGACGACGATCGCCAGATCTTCCTCGTCGAGGCGGAGGAGATGGTCCAGGTGCTCGAGGAGGGCGCGCTGGAACTGGAGCGCGGCGGCTACGGCCCCGAACTCCTCCAGGCCATGTTCCGCGCGGCGCACACCCTCAAGGGCAACTCCGGCATGATCGGCGAGGACGGCATGGCCGGGTACCTGCACAACATGGAGGCGCTCTTCGACGACCTCCGCGGCGAGCGGATCGCCGTGACGCCCGCGCTCGTGCAGCAGGTGCTCTCGGGGATCGATGCGCTGCGCGAGATGCTCGCGCAGTTCGCCCAAGGTGCATCTCCCTCCGCGGTGCAGCCGATGCCCCGGGAGGACCCGGCGGCGGCCGCCTCCCCGGGAGGGGATGTCATGCCAGCTCATGTCCAGGAGCCCTCCGCGCAGCGCCGTTTCGTCGTCACCCTCGCGGTCGACGCCGAATGCGCGATGCCTGCGGTGCGCGTGTTCCAGGCCTACCAGGAGCTCTCGCGCCTCGGCCGCATCGAGGGAGCGGATCCGCAGCAGGACAGTCTTTCGAACTTTCAGGGCCGCAGCGCAACGCTCGTCCTCAGCGTCGAGCGGGCGGACGAGGTCGAGGGCGCGCTGGCGGGCCTCGAGGAGATCCACCTCGAGAGCGTCAAGGAACAGGCGGCGGCTCCTGCGTCGCCGGGCGGAGACGGCGAGCGCGAGGCCGCGACCCAGACCGTGCGCGTGCGGGTCGACGTCCTCGACAAGCTGATGAACCTCGTCGGCGAGCTCGTGCTGGACCGCACGCGCATCTCGGACCTCGTCGCCGGCCTCGACGGCGGCAAGCCGCACGAGGAAGACGAGCGGCAGGCGGAGCTCGCGCGCGCCTCGCTGCACCTCGGCAGGGTCACGCTCGACCTGCAGGAGACGATCATGAAGGCCCGCATGCTGCCGATCGAGCAGCTCTTCCGGCGCTTCCCGCGCCTCGTCCGCGATCTCGGTGCGCGCTCCGGCAAGCACGTTCACCTCGAGCTCTACGGCCAGGACACGGAGCTCGACCGCATGATCATGGACGAGCTCGGCGATCCCCTGACGCACATCCTGCGAAACGCCGTGGACCACGGCATCGAGTGTCCGGAGCTGAGGATGCTCGCGGGCAAGCCCGAGGAGGGCCGCATCGCCCTGCGCGCGGCGACCGAGGAGGGCTACGTGATCATCGACGTCGTGGATGACGGCGCGGGCATCGACCAGGAGGCGGTGAAGCGCACGGCGCTCGCGCGCGGCATCCTGACGCCGGAGCAGGCCGAACGCCTGACGCAGCGCGAGGTGGAGGACCTCTTGTTCGCGCCGGGCTTCTCCACCGCGGAGGAAGTGACGGAGATCTCCGGGCGCGGCGTCGGGCTCGACGCCGTGCGCGCCTCGCTCGAGCGCCTCTCGGGTACGATAGAAGTCCTCTCGGAACCCGGCCGCGGCACGACCTTCCGCCTGCGCATCCCGCTGACGCTGGCGATCCTGCGCGCGCTCCTTGTGCGCACCGGCGATGAGGTCTACGCCCTGCCGATCGGCGCGGTGCGCCAGATCGTCAAGCTCAGCGAGCGCAACCTGCATACGGCGCACGGTCGCCCGCTGCTCTCAGACCGCGGCTCCTTGATCGGCCTTCAGTCCCTCTCGCGCGTCTTCGAGGGGCCCGAGCGCGAGGGCGAGCCGTTCGCCGTCGTCGTCGGCGCGGGGGACCGCCAGGTCGCGCTGCGGGTCGGCGCCCTCATGGGCGAGCGCGAGATCGTGCTGAAGTCGCTCGGAGACTTCCTCGGTACGGTACCCGGCCTCACCGGGGCGACGATCCTCGGCAGCGGCGAACTGGCGCTCGTGGCCGACGTGCGCTACTTCCTGCGCGGCGCGGCCGCGGCGCCGAAGGAGCAGGCGACTTGAGGGATGCCTTGCGACGGACCGCGGTGGGAATCGGGGAGATCGCGGTCTCTGCGGATGCCGAGGAGCGCCTTTGCATCTTCGGCCTCGGCTCGTGCGTCGCGCTCTACCTCTTCGCGCCGGGCAGTCCGGCGGTGGGCGTCGCCCACGTCGTCCTGCCCCAAAGCGCGGGGCGCGATGGGAAGGTCGGGCGCTTCGCCGACACCGCGCTACCGGCGCTCGTCGCCGAGATGCGCTCATTGGGCGTCGCGCCCTCGGAGCTGCGCGCCGCGATCACCGGGGGGGCGAACGTGCTCGGGTTCGGCACGGAGATCGGGCAGCAGAACGTCGCGGCGGTGCGCATGGGGCTTGCCCACCTCGAGATCCCGATCGTACAGGACGACACCGGGGGCAGGCGCGGCCGCTCCGTCGAGTTCGACCCCTTGCGCCAGGAGATCGCGGTGCGCGTGCTGAGCAGTCCGCAGGTGTCGATCTAGTTGGAGGACTGACTATGGAGAGGCCGCTTCGGGTGCTGATCTGCGACGACTCGGCCCTGGTGCGCCAGTTCCTCGTCCATGCCCTGGAGGGCGTGCCAGGGATCGAGGTGTGCGGCAGGGCGACGGACGGCGAGGAGGCGGTGCGACTCACGAAACTCCTGCGCCCCGACGTCGTGACCATGGACGTCGAGATGCCGGTCCTCGACGGCATCTCGGCCGTCCGCCGGATCATGGCGGAGACCCCCACCCCGATCCTGATGGTGTCGAGCGTCACGCAGGAGGGGAGCCCGCAGACGATCGCGGCGCTGGCGTCGGGGGCGCTCGACTTCGTCCCGAAGCCGTACCGCCGTGAGGAACTCGGTCAGATCGGTCCGCTGGTCGCGGAGCGCATCCTGCAGCTCGGGCAGCGCGGCGCGCGCGCCCTCTCGGCACACCTGGCGCCCGCCCCCGCTCTGGCGCGGGCGCCAATCCCGCAGCGCGGCGCGCAGGTTCCGCTCGTCGTGATCGGAGCGTCGACCGGCGGACCGCGCGCGCTCTTCACCGTGGTGCCGCAGCTGCCGCAGGGCTTTCCCGCGCGACTGGTCGTGGTGCAGCACATGCCGGCCGGGTTCACGCGCGCCCTCGCCGAGCGGCTCGACGACGCAGGCCCCCTGCCTGCGCGCGAGGCGGAGGACGGCGAACTGTTGCAGCCGGGCAACCTGCGCGTCGCCGCGGCCGGCCACCACCTTCTCGTGGACGGGCACACCCTGCGTTTCTCGGACGCCGCGCCGGAGCATGGCGTGCGCCCGGCGCTCGACGTCACGCTACGCTCCGCGGCGCAGGGCTACCGCGGTCCAGTGATCGCCGTCGTCCTCACCGGCATGGGGCGGGATGGGGCGCTCGGCGCCCTCGAGGTGCGCGCGCACGGCGGCCGGGTGATCGCGGAGTCGGAGCGCACCGCGCTCATCTACGGCATGCCGAAGGCCGTCGTCGACGTCGGGGCGGCCGACAGCGTGCGGGACCTCGGGGATGTCGCGGCCGAGATCGTGCGTCAGTGCGAGGAGGTCGCGCATGGCGCTTGACGACTACGAGCTGCTGCAGGACGTGGTGCTGCGCGCGATGCGCCTCGATCTGCGGCTCTACAAGCGAGAGCAGATGGAGCGGAGGCTGCGCGCCTTCGGAACGCAGAGAGGGTACGCGAGCCTCGCAGTGCTCGGTGAGGCGCTGGCGCCGGATCGCGCCCTGCAGTCCCAACTGCTCTCGTACCTGACCATCCACGTGTCGGAGTTCTTCCGCGACCCCCGCTTCTTCGACGACCTGCGCCTCCTCCTGCCGCAGCTGCCACAGCCGCCGCATACCGTGCGCGCCTGGAGCGCCGGCTGCTCGATCGGGGCGGAGCCGTACAGCCTCGCGATGCTGCTCGAGGAGGAGCGGCCCGGCCAGCATTACCAGATCCTCGCCACCGACATCGACGAGCGCAGCCTCGACCTCGCGCGCCGGGGGGTCTACCGCGAGGAGGACCTGCGCCAGGTCGACCCGCTGCGGCGGACCCGCTACTTCTCGCCCGACGGCAAGGGGTACCGCATCCGCCCGGACCTGCAGCAGGAGATCACGTTCCGCCACCACGACCTCCTGCGGGACCCCTACCCCGACGAGCAGGACCTGGTGCTCTTCCGCAACGTCGCCATCTACTTCACCGAGCAGGCGAAGGAGCAGGTGATGCAGCGCATCACGCGATCGCTTGCCCCCGGCGGGATCCTGATGGTCGGGTCCACGGAGGCGATCCTCCGACCCCAGCAGATCGGGCTGCGTCAGGTGCGACCCTTCTTCTTCGCCCGCGCGTAGAGGAGAGGCGAATCAGAGCTTAGAACTTCCCCTGTGTCCAGGAGGAGTGGGAGCGTGCCCTACCGGTCGATGATCCACGTGCAGGTCCGCCTGCGCATCCGTGGACGCGAGGAGCAGTACGTCGCCTGCCCGGTCAGCGCAGCGGGCGGGCGCAGCCTGCACGTCCAGGTGCCGCGGGGCGAGGGCGGACTGCCCTGGGTCGCCGAGGGCACCGAGGTGGAACTCCTGCAGCGGGACGGGTTGCACACCGCGACCGGGCGCGTGCGCGCGCGGTCCCTGCGGCCCGTGCCGAGCTACGCGGTGGAGCTTACAGAGTCCATGCTCGACAAGGTCCTCTTCATGGCCAAGGAGGGCCGGGCGGTCCTCGTGACGGGCGGCAAGGGCGGCACTGGCAAGACGTTCGTCTCCACGGCGCTCTCGCTTCTGCTCGCGCGGCAGGGGGCGCGGGTCGCGCTCGTCGACGCGGACCTCGGGACGGCGGATGTGGCGGTGAACCTCGGCCTGCCGAAGCAGCCGCACCTCGGCCACCTCCTGGAGGGCAAGAAGAAGCTCGAGGACGTCCTGCGGCGGAATGTCCGCCCCAACCTCAGCGTGCTTCCGGGCGCGACCGGGACGCGCTTCTCCGACCCCTCCGCCTGGAAGCTCGGCACGATCCTGACGGTCGTGCAGTCGCTGCGCCCGCAGTTCGACTTCGTCATCGTCGACTCGCGCGCGGGGATCGGCAGCGACGTGACGAGTCTGTTCGCCGGCGTGGATCGCGTGGTGTTCGTCACAGCCGACGAGCCAGCGGGCCTCTCGGACACCCTCGAACTGCTCCAGTCGTTCGCCGAGATAGGACGCGGCCCCGGTGCGCTCGTGGTGAACCGCGTCCACAGCTACCGCAGCTCCGTCGACCGCCTGCTCGCGTTCCGCTCGAGGGCGCGCGAGGAGACGGGCATCGACGTCCCACTCTGGGGCGTGCTGCAGGAGGATCCGCGCGTGCACGTCCTCGCGGGCGCCGGCCGGCTGCTGGTGGAGGAGCTCCCGCTCTCCCCGACGAGCGTCGCGCTGCGGCAACTCGCCGCGCGGGTGCAGGCTTTGTGACCCAGTTGGGTTATGCTTGAGGCGAAGAGGGGGGCTTTGATGATCGAGGCGACGGTGCGCGAGGGTGCCGCGTTCCCGCGGCTTCCGAACCTGCAGGACCTCATGGGGCACCTCGGCAAGGACGCATTGGTGCTCTTCTTCTACCCGAAGGCGAACACCGGCGGGTGAACGCTCGAAGCGCAAGCCTTCGAGCGGTCGCTCGATGCGTTTCATGAGATCGGCGTAGAGGTCCTCGGTGCCAGCACGGACCCGATCGAGGTGAACGAGGACTTCGCCCAGAAGGTCGGCGGGCGGATCCCGATGCTCTCCGACGGCGGCGGGGCCGCCTGCAAGGACCTCGGTATCCTGCAGGAGAACGGGATGGCGAAGCGCACGACGTACCTCGTCGACCGAAAGGGCGTCCTCGCGAAGATCTTCGCCGACGTGAAGATCGACGGGCACGCCGAGGAGGTTCTCGCCGCGGCGAAGCGGCTTTAGGGCCAATAGTCCAAGCAGCGAACGAAGCGCCCCTCCCGCGATGCGGGAGGGGCGCTCCGTCACCGCCGCCGGCGGCGGGCGCGACGCCAGGCCGTGAAGCGCTGCAGGAAGTGGGAGGCCTCCTCGTCGCCGAACGTCGCGCGCAGTCGGTAGCGCGCGCGCTCGTACGCCTCAAGCTCGGCCTCCGGCCACTGCTCGCGCGCCGCGAGGCGGCGTGCGGTCTCGTGCGGGGGCAGATCCGTGCGCTCCACGTGGTGGCCGACGGCGGCGCGCACCCGGGCTCGCGCGCCAGTTCCGTAGTCTGCGGCGCGGCGGGCGCGGGGCAGCAGTCGGGAGATGGAGAGACCAGCCGCTCCCGTGGCGTTCGGCTCGCCGAGTTCCATCGCGAGCCGGCGCTGGCGGCGGTAGACGAGGTAGAGCACGGCGGCGCCGAGGAGCGCGAGCAGCAGGACCTCCCCGATGCGCAGCATGAGGAGCGCGTGCGGGGAGAGTGGGGTCGGCTTCGGCAAGTGCTGCGCGTGACCGGGCGGGCCGGCGGGCCGGCCGCGGACTTGCAGGCGCTGGGCGACCGGCGTGAACGCCCAGAAGAAGAGGAAGACGAAGGGGTAGGAGATCCAGTAGACGAGCGTCGACAGGAACCCCAGGTGGCCGCCGAGGTAGAGGAGGCGCACGCCCTCGACGAGCAGGCCGAGGAGCGCGCTCGCCCCGAGGATCAGGCCGCCGAGGCGCAGGCCGGAGCTGGCGACCTTGGTGCCCTGGTCCGCGCCGAGCGCGTCGACGCTATGCACGTAGGGGAGACCCAGGAGACCCGAGAGGACCACGGCCGCTGCCGGAAGCGCGAGGGCGTAGGCTGGCGGGCTGCCGAGCGCGAGGCGCAGGATCGCGACGATCAACACGGCGGTGAGCCCAAGGCTGAACTCGCTGCGCAGCGCCCAGTAGGGTGCGGTCTGGGGCAGGCTCACCGCGCGGTACGCGGCAGCGAGCGCGACGAGGAAGGCGAGCGCGTCCGGCCGACCGAGCGTGAACGTGCCGAGGCCACACGCGAGAACGAGCGCAACGATCCCGGCCGCCTGCGAGGCGCGCCGGGCGAGCGCCGTGAGCCCGAACGCGGCGATCGGCAGCCAGAGCGGCATGGGATCGCCGAGCCAGAAGGAGGCGGAGAAGCTCAGGGCGACCACCCAGCCCGCCGCGGCAACGTCAAGGATCAGTCGCGGCAGGATTCGGGCGCTCACGTCGCGCGCACCGCGAGCGTGCGCACGCCGGGCGGTATGTCCGCGTCACGCAGGGGATCCCTTTCCCCCGTCGGGAGGAAGTAGACCTTGTGGCTGCGCGAAGCGCGCAGGAGGGCGACCTGCAGCTCCGCCGTCAGGTAGGGCGCGATCGCGACGATGTGCACGTGGTACGGGAGCCTTGGGACCTCCTCGAGCATGATGCGCGGGAGATCCCGGAAGAGGCCGGGCGGTCGCAGCTGCGCGAGCGCCTCCAGCAGGCGTGAGAGCTGGCGCGGACCGGTGCGCGGGGGCTCGCGGTAGGAGAAGGGGCGCCTGCCGCCGACGGCGGTGAATACGCCGGTGACGTAGAGGCCCACCGCCTGGCCCTTGCCGATCAGGTCGTTCGCCAGCGACGCCGCCACTTCGACAGTGCGCTCCAGCACCTCGGTGTCGATGCCCTCCCAGGGGTCGCGGGCGGTCGTCGGGTCCAAGAACAGCGCCGTCGCCGCCGTCGCCACCGTCTCGTACGTCTTCACGAAGAGGTCGCCGCGGCGTGCGCTCTGGCGCCAGTCGATGCGGCGCAGGGAGTCCGTCGGCTGGTAGGCGCGCGGACCGAGGTAGTGGGTCTCCTCGTCGAGGAAGGAACGGCCCCGGCGGTCGCCGATCGGCAGCGCGCGCCGCAGGTCGGCGCTGAGCGCGTGCACCTGCGGGTACACGAGAAGCCGCGCCGTCTCGTCGCCGCTGCGGCGAGTCTCGCGCAGTCCGAAGGGGTCCGAGAGGTACGCCTCCACCGGACCGAGGGCGTAGAGACCCCGCTGCGGCAAGGAGGCCTCGGCCTTGCGCGACGCGCTCCGCCTCCCCGGGAGCGAGAAGGGCAGCCGCAGGATCGCCTCGTAGGGCGAGTACTCCAGGTGTTGGCCGTCCACCTCGACGCGCCGCGGCAGGTGGGCGAGCACGCGCAGCCAGGGGAGCGGCAGGCGGGCGGGGTTGCGGACGGTCACCTCGAGAGAGAACGTCTGGCCCTGGAAGATGCGGCGCGGCGTGGCGCGCACCGACATATCGAGCTGCTCCCCGGCGAAGCGGCGGTAGTACCACGAGACGCCGAGCACCGCGAGCGCGACCCCGAGCAGCGCCGTGAGCAAGGCGTCCGCCCGTACGACGGCGAACACGAGCCCGATGGCCAGCAGCAGGCCGAAGCGATCGGTGGATCGGCCGTACTGCCTGCGCACCCGGCTCTGACGCGCCTGGACGCGCGCCGCGAGCGCGGCTGTGCGCAGGTCGGCAGGATCCCGGTTGCTCACCGGTCCGGGCCCTCGAACGGGACGGCCGTCTGCTCAAGGGCGGTGGCCACCACCTCTGAGGCGGTCGTGCCGGCGAGCTCCGCGCTGGCGTCAAGCATCAGCCGGTGGGCGAGCACGGGTTCCGCGAGCGCCTGGATGTCGTCCGGCACGACGAAGTCGCGGCCGGCGATCAGCGCCCGCGCCTGGGCGGCGCGGGCGAGCGCGAGCGTCGCCCTGGGGCTTGGGCCGAGCGCGACGCCCGGGCGCTGCCGCAGTCCGCGCGTCAGGCCGACGAGGTAGCCGAGGATCGGCGCGGAGATCTCGATGCCGCGCGCGGCGTCCTGCAGTGCCTGGATGTCGGCCGGTCCGGCGACGGCCTCCACCGCCGCAAGGCGGTCTGCGCCGAGGTGCAGTCGCACCAGCGACTCCTCGGCCTCGGCCTCCGGGTAGCCGATCGCCGTTCGCAGCAGGAAGCGGTCGAGCTCCGCCTCGGGCAAGGGGAACGTGCCCTCCTGCTCCACGGGGTTCTCCGTCGCGAGGACGAAGAACGGCTGCGGCAGCGCCATCGTCTCGCCGTCCACCGTCACCTGTCGCTCCTGCATCGCTTCGAGCAGAGCGGACTGCGTGCGCGGCGTGGCGCGGTTCAGCTCGTCGGCGAGCAGCAGGTTCGTGAAGACGGGGCCCGCCTGGAAGCTGAACTGCTCGTCGCGACGGCTGTAGACGTGCAGGCCGGTCACGTCCTGCGGCATCAGGTCCGGAGTGCACTGCAGGCGCCGGGTCTCGAGGGAGAGGGCTCGCGAGAGCGCGCGCACGAGCATCGTCTTGCCGACGCCCGGAACGTCCTCCAGCAGCACATGGCCGTCGGCCGCCAGCGCCGTGAGCACGAGGAGAATCGTCGGGCGCTTTCCGACGATCACCTTCTCCACTTCGTCCGCGATACGCGCCGCGAGGTCACTCGGGTTCACCAATCGCTCGCCTCCATAATGTTACAGGCGATACTTCTTGGCGAAACCGGGCCCTTCCTCTTCTGGTGCCGCGGTTAGAGGGAACCCGTGTCCGGCGGGTAGGCCAGCACGTAGATGGTGTCGTCGACCCGGCGCACGTCGGCGACGCCAGGTAGCTCAGTGAGATCGGCGCAGAGCTGTTCCGGGTCGTCGCTGTGGCCGTCGATGCGGCAGAAGTCGGAGCGGATCAGGCGATGGCGCACGCCGAGCCGCCCGACCCGCTCAACCTCGTCCGCGAAGCGCCGAAGCACCCCCTGCGTCTGCGGCCCGATCACGACCGAGACGAGTACGCCGGGGTCCGCGTAGGACGTCAGCACGAGATGGCGCAGGAAGCGCTCCGCGACGGCGCAGTCCGCGTCGGCGAGCAGCGCGATCAGGCGATGCAGAACGTCGCGCTCGGACGGCTCGTCCAGGTTCCAGGCGAGCGCTGCGGCGCGCCGCGCCGACTGCGCAGGCTGCCGTGGATCTAGCATCACACCACACCTCCCGCTTGGCCGTCACGTGTGGCCAAGATCCTCCGCCAAGAGCATAGGGCTCTGCGCCGGCCGCTTCAGTCCCGCGCGGGGTCTCAGATGGCCGAAGGCGCAGCCCCGGCCACGCGGCAGCGGTCGACGCTGCCCGATGCCTGTCGAGGAGTCCTCGACAGGCATCGCCATGCGGCCTCGTCCGCGACTGCCATGATCTGGACAAGCGGCAAGGCCTTTGGAGGTGCGGGGTGGCGCTGCAGCATGCGTTCGGGGAGATCGAGTCGCGGCTCTTCGCAGGGCGCTCGGCGGAACGTCGCGCGCTCGCGGAGCTCGTGCGCCTCTCGGCGCAGAGCCCGGTGGCTGTGTACATCCATGGACCGCGGGAGATTGGGAAGTCGGCGCTCTTGCGCGCGCTGCTGCGCGAGACAGGGCGTCCGGCCCTGCTCCTGCGCGGCGCGCAGGCCCAGGAGGGAGCGCAGGCCATCCTCACGCTCCTGGCAGCGCAGCTCACCGAGATGGGACACGCCACCGAGCCGACGCTCGCCGCAGTCCGCGGCGGACTGCAACGCGCGGCGCGACGCAGCGGCCTCATCCTCGCGGTGGACGGCTACGAGGATCTCGGTGCGGCGGAGCGCTGGCTGAGAGAGCAGATCCTCTACCACATCGGCGCCGGCACGCTCGTCGCGCTCTGCGGGCGACCAAGCCCCACCCAGCTCTGGCCGGGCGAGCGCGTCTGGCGTGCGTTCGTTCGGCCGCTGGCGCTCGGTGAACTCCCGGCGCACGAGGCGTCGGAACTCCTCGCGCGCCAGGGCATCGGTCAGGAAGCCATGCGACTCGCCGCCTACGCCGCGGTGGGCGGCTGGCCTCGCAGCCTGCTGGCGGCGGCCGACGCGCTGCAGACGACGCCGGCCTGCGGCCCCGCGGAGGTGGCCGGCAGGGTGGTCGAGCAGCTGCTCCACCCGGGTTCACGCCGCCAGAGCTGGCGCGCGCGCGGCAGCTCTGGCGACGAGCTCGTCGCGGCGGCCGTCGCCCTGCCCAGGGTGCAGCGCGACGCGCTGCGGGTTGCGGTCGGGGGCGACGTGCTAGAGCAAGGCTTGGACCTTCTCATGCGCATCGCCCAGGGAGGCGAAGGCGGCTACCGCATCCCGGAGCGGCTGCGGGTCACGCTCGCGGCGCAGGTCGCGAGGGTGCGTCCTTGGCAGGTGGAGCGCTGGCGGGCCGCGGTGCTGAACGCTGCGCTGGCGCGCTGTCGGGCGCAGCGCGGCGCTCCCTTGCAGGACGACGCGTGGCGGGAGATCGCGGCGCTCGCGAGACGCACGCCTTGGCACGCAGCGCTCCACCCGGCCGCGGAGAGCGGAGCCGGCTGGACCGTGCAGCGCGGGGACCTCGCGGAGGAGGAACTCGGGTCGCTGCCACAGGCATCGTCCGAGGACAAGGCGCTCTGCGGCTGGCTCATGGAACATGCGCCGCTAGCCCTCCTGACGCTGCGCAGCGCAGGCGGCGGACTGCTCTCTTGGCTCTCGCTCCTGCCGCTGCCGGTGCGCGGCGGTCCCCTGCCGGCGCATGCGCTCTGGACCTCCCTGCCTCCAGCGCTGGTGCACCGGGGCGGGGCATTCCTCGGTCCGGGCGGCGAGACGACGGGCGCCATCGGCGGGGTGGCAGTGCTCGTCCGCTCGAGCGTGCCCGACTGGATCATCTCGCGGCGGGTCTACGCCGCGACGGGCAGCCTGCGCGGGCCCCTCGGCGAGGACCTCCTCGACCTCCTTGGCTTCCAGCCGGTCTCGCCGTACGGCGCACTCTGCGAGTTCGAGGCGCCTGGCCAGGCGCATCAACTGCTCGACCGGCTGCCTTCAGCGCCCCGCGCAGCCGCGCTGACGGAACGCGAGCGCGCCCTGGCGGTCAAGGAGGCACTGGGGCGCCTGATCACCGGGGACCTCGACGGCACGCGGCTTGCGGACTTCCTGCAGGCGCGCGACGGCGAGGGCGCCGATCCAGGGTCCTACCTGCGTGACGCCTTGCTGTCGGCGGATCTCGGCAAGCCTGAGGGCACCGGACGCGAGATCCTGCGGCTCTACTACATGGAGCGCGTCGGCGGCCACGAGGGGATCGCCGATCGGCTCGGACTGCCGCGCGCGACCTACTTCCGCCTGCACAAACAGGCGCTCTCGCGCCTCGGAGCGGCGCTGCTCGGTTAGACGGAGCGATCGGAGGCGCGCGGCGGGAGCATGAACCGCCTGCTGCGCAACAATCCGGGCATGCTGTTTCACGCCAGTCGTTTCCCACGCAAATGTCGACAAGTTTTCATGTGGAAGAGCGCGACCGACGGATTCCGCCCGTCACGGAGAAGGCACTCCCCCGCGAGGTGGAGTGGTTGCTCGTGCCGGCCAAACCACCGAGCGTGACAGGCGCTCGTCCGATCCGTATCACCTAGACTTAATCCCACGTCCATGACGGCACCGCTCGGCGCGCAGGTGTCTTGGTTCTTCGTGCGAACCTCACACTGGCAGCGGGGACGCCCTCGGCGGCGCCATCTAAAGACCCTGCGCAGTTCCGTGCAAATCGTTCTCGCAATGGCATCGCCCTAAGCCATTCCTTAGTTTCGGGTGGTACGGTTTCAGTGCAAAAACTTGCTTGACGGAAAGAGGAGGTATGCCACGTGCAACGCAGGATCATCGTGCCGCTCGTGGTCGTCGCCGTCATGAGTTCGCTGGCGACGGTCGCAGCGACATCCATCCTCGGCAACGGCGCACCTTCGGCAGCGGTCGCATCGGCGCAAGCGACGCAGCCGAAGACGATCACGACGGCGACCGTGCCGAACATGGTGGCGCGCGCGAACCCGGCGGTCGTGCAGATCAACGCAACCGAGACGCAGACGTCGCAGGGGATCTTCTTCGGCCAGCAGCCGTCGACGCAGAACGTCGGCGTGCTCGGATCCGGGTTCCTGGTCTCGTCGAGCGGCGAGATCGTGACGAACGACCATGTGGTCAACAACGCGCACAACATCCAGGTGTCGGTGCTCGGGTACTCGAACCCGTTCCCGGCGAAGGTCATCGGAACGGACTACAACCTGGACCTCGCGGTGCTGCAGATCCAGGCGCCGAAGCCGCTGCCGTACCTGACGTTCGCGAATCCCACGAACACAGTGATCGGTGAGCCGGTCGTGGCGATCGGCATGCCGTACGGCTTCAGCCACACGGTCACGACGGGCGTCGTGTCCGGGCTTGCGCGGCCGCTCACGATCGGCAGCCGCACCTACCGAAACCTCCTGCAGACCGACGCGGCGATCAACCCCGGCAACTCCGGCGGCCCGCTGCTCAACTACTTCGGCCAGGTCGTCGGTGTGAACACCGCGGTCTCCACGCAGGGTCAGGGGATCGGCTTCGCGATCCCTACGAGCACGGTGACGCAGGCGCTTCCGGCCCTCGAGAAGGGCCAGACGCCGCAGGAGCCGTGGCTGGGCGTCGAGATCGAGGACATCCAGGGCGCACCCCAGGTGCCGCAGGGCTACACCTCGCAGCAGGGCGTGCTGATCGCGAAGGTCATCGCGAACGGCCCAGCAGCCAAGGCCGGGCTTAAGGCCGGCGACGTGATCCTCTCCTTCAACGGGAAGGCGACGCCGACGTCGAATGACCTGATCGCCGACGAGATCAACACGAAGGTTGGTCAGACGGTGACGATGTCGGTTTGGGAGAACGGTTCGACGACGACTGTGAAGGTCGTGCTCGGTGCCATGCCGGCGAGCGGCAGCTGAGCCGACGACCGAAGAGGGAGGATGGCCTGAAGGCCGTCCTCCCTTTGCGTGTGCGCCGGTGCGCGCAACTGCTATCCTAGAAACATCGCCAGAGTCTCTCCCAGCCGTTTCAAGCGCCGCAGAGAAGGATGAAATGCTTGCGCCTTGTCTTCGCCGCCTGGGGCACTGTGCTTCGCGCGCGACCGGCGGCCCTCTTGGAGATGGCGGCCGCGTACGCTGTGGTACTGCTCGCTGCGGTGCTCGCCAGTCTCGGCACGCTGCTCTCGGGCGCAGCGGCCGTGGTGCTCTGGGTCCTGGGGATCGCGGTCTTCCTCTCGCTCTTGTCGTTCACGGTCGGCGCCGCCTTCGCGGCGATCGGAGAGGCGGTGCGCGGCGACGCGCCGACGCCCTACATCGCGCGCGGCCGGGCATTCTTCTGGCGCACGCTCGGGACGATTGGGTTCGCGATGCTCCTCGCGCTGCCGTCCCTCATCGTCGGCACGGTTGCGCTCGCAATTCTGGTCGCGACCGTGATCAGCAGTTTCGACGCGGGTGTGAGCGGTGGCGCGGGGCTGGTGGACACGTCGCTTCTACTGTTCCTAGCGTCCTTCTGCCTCGGGCTCGTGAGCACGCCGGTGATCTACAGCCTCGAGGCAGGGGTGTTCGTCGGCGGCAGCGCGGCGGGACCCGCCCTGCGCGCCGCGTTCCCTGAAGCGTTCACCGGGCGCCGCTTCTGGCGCTGGCTGCTCGTCGCGCTGATCATCGCCGCCTTCGGAGCCCTGAGCGCCTTCCTGCGTAGCGTGCCGGGCGTGCTGGGCGTCTTCCTCGGTTCCATCGCAGCGGTCCTTGCGCTCTGGCTCGGCATCTCCCTCGCGTTCGCCAACTGGAAGACGAACCGGGCCTGACGCTCCCTCGGGACGACACGCGGTGGCGCGCGCGGTGTTCGAAAGGGCGAGAGCCCGCCGCGCGGCAGACCCAAGAGGTCGGGCCACGCGGCCACATTCCGGAGGTGAGGGTCCCTGCGACGTTGGCTTCCTGGCGCGCTCGGCGCGCTGGCGCTATTGGCCCTTTCCGGAGCGCTCCTGCTGCATTCGCGCCCCGCGCCGCCCGTTATCTACCCACCGCCCGCCGCAAACGGCCAGGCTGCAATCCCCGTGCCCCCGCCCGGCGGCGCCAGCCCAAGCAGCGCGGCGGTGACCCCGTTCCAGCGCCCGGGCTCGCCCGACCTGCAGACGACGGTGAAGACCTACTCCGTCACCATGACACCGCAAGAGGTCCACGACTACTACGCGCCAAAGCTCCTGCGACTCGGGTACAGCGCCAGTGTCACAGGGCAGTCGTGCGGGCCGTCGGGGCCCTGCGGCTCCAACTGGGCATTCCAACATGGCAAGTACGCGACGTTCGTCCTGACGGTCGATCCGCAGGGAGCGGATGCGAGCCGCTACTCCGCGGCGATGGAGCTGATCGTTCCGCCGAAGAGGCCAAACGCCAGCATCGTCCCGAAGGATGTGAAGTCGCTGACGATCAAGGTGCGGGCGAAGGCGGGGGACGCCTGGACGAGCGTCACGCTCACGTCGCCCTCGGCCTGGGGACCGCTTCGCAAGATCGTCGACAGCCTGCCGGTCGACGCGCGCGGCACCCACGGCTGCCTCGCGGACTTCGGCGCCCGGTCCGAGCTCAGCTTCCTCGCCGGCGGAAAAACCTACGTCTTCCAGGAGAACCCCGCGTGCACCAGCGTCGGCGGCCCGGGCGGAGCTTCGCTCGAGGACGACTTCACGCTCTGGAACGCGACGGTTCGGGCGGCCGGGCTGCCCAACCCGTACCACGGCTAGACGAGCCGAATAGACACCATACGGACAAGGGACCCGGGCCGCACGCGGCCCGGGTTCTGGCGTGGATAAAGTGTGTACACCTGACGGTCTTGCTCGGGCTCCGTCCGCGCGACGTACCGGGCGGCTGGATCCTTCGCCGCCCGCGTCGCGAGGCCTACCCGACCGTCGCTTCAAAGGTCGTAGAGTGCTGACCGGCGCCGTCCAATGCCGAACATGGCTGAACGGCCGCCCGCCGTGGGTCACGATCCAATGGAAACGCATGCAGCCACTTCCCGGCGATCTTCAGCCCTGCCGCGACGCTACACCGAAGAGCAGCGCCTGTGGCGGCTCAGGTACAAAGACGTAAAGCCGCTGGAGCTCGGAATCGAGGGCGAAAGTGTGGGCGCCTTCACCCGTTGGCACAGTCTGGGCCAGCACGCCGTGCAGGGTGTCGACCACGGCGAGGACGCCCTCGTCGGTCGCGACGTAGAGCTCGTTGCTCCGGTCGTTGTGGCAGATCACATCCGGGCTCCCGCCGACCTGGCAGGTGAAGCGCCGTTCGCTGCCATCGAGTGTGAAGGCGACCACCTGGCCATCGTCGCAGGCGGTAAAGCCGAGCCCGAGGGCTTGGCTCAGATCCAGGCCGTGCGGACCCTTGGCCGGTATGTCTATGTGCGCCGAGACCTCGAGGTCCTTGGCGCCCAGTGCGAGAACTTGGGCAGGTTCGCGGAGCGCGATGAGAAAGCGGTCGCGTTCTGCATCGAAGATGCACCAGCGTGGCCGGCCGGGCAGACTCCTTGCAGCGCTCTGCCGACCTGACGGGATCTCGTGCAGGCTCACGGCATCAGTACCGACGTCGGCCACGAGGAGGCTCTGGCGAACAGGGTCGTAGGCGAGGCCGTTCGGCCTCGCCCCCACCGAGAACTGCCCGA
>JAJYTE010000036.1 GCA_021793215.1 Bacillota bacterium | reverse complement strand
GGAGTAGACCCATCCAACTCTGGTACGTTGCGTCTGTAAAACGATTACCGCTTAGCCGAAGCCATGGGCTGTCGCAACGCGTTGAACCAAGGAGGGACCCAACGTAAGAAGACAAGTGCGCTTGCTGGTCGTCATCTCCGCCATGGGATTTCTCGGTCGGCTGAGCTACGAGATGCTGCGTTCACCCGTCACCCCCCTGTACGCGCGCCATCTAGGCGCGCCTCCCGCACTCATCGGCCTGATCGTCGCTGCCGCCACCATCACCGGAATCTTCATCAAGATGCCAGCCGGAGCGCTGGCCGATTCGTTCGGTTTTCGGCGGCTAATGTTCCTTGGCACGATCCCGAAGGCTGTCGGTCCATTCCTCTACTCCCTAGCCGTCACACCTCCCATCCTCTTCATCGTGCGCATGTTCCACGGGCTGTCCACTGCACTCTATGCGCCCCCAGCGTCAGCGCTCGTGGCCAAGCTGTTTCCCGCCGCTCGTGGACGCTACCTTGGGATCTACAGTGCTGCTGAGAACGCGGGCGTCGTCCTGGGTCCGCTGGTCGGCGGTGGCGCGCTTGTGGCCATGGGGTTTCTGCACACCTTCTGGCTGTCTGGTCTGATCGGGATCGTGCCGCTGGTTCTGGGCATCGCGCTCTTGACGCGCCGTGTCCCGGAAGACCAGCCAAAGAAGGCGGCACAGGCGCTACCCGACGTCCGCAAGGCCCTGAGGGAGATCGCCCACAACCGCACGATCCTCTTTGCCGCCTTGGCGGAAGGCTCGCTGTTCTTCGGGTTCGGTAGCCTTCAGGCGTTCCTCCCCCTCTACGCCGTAACGCAAGGTGTCGACCCTGCGTCGATCGGGCTGATCTTTGCGGCGCAGGGTCTCGCCACTCTGGTGGCACGGCCCATCTTCGGCCACTGGTCCGACGTCATCGGACGCAAGCCGATCATCTTGGCTGGTCTGTCTGTCGCCGCGTTGGTTGTGGCGGCAGTGCCGTGGCTTTCGAGCACGCCGGCGCTCGTCCTGGTCGGAGGCATGTTCGGACTCGCTTCTGGCGCCGTCACGCCCGCCGGCGCAGCTCTGATCGCTGACGTGGCCAAAGGAAACAACCTTGGCGCCGCCATGGGCACCTTTGGCAGCCTCTGGGACGTCGGTCATGCCCTTGGTCCCATCGTCACCGGCATCCTGCTGGGCTTCCTGGCATACCGCACGGTCTTCACCATCGTGGCCATCGTCCTGGTGGCAGCGCTCGCGCTCTTCGGGTCGGGGGTCCGCGAAGAATCTAGGTCCGCCGTGCATTGAATTGGCTTCCGGGAGTCTGCGTTGATGCGTATCGACATTCCGGGACGCCAAGCGCTCGAGATCGAGACTGTGGCCTGTGACCTGAACGGAAGCTAAGGGCTCGTTAGCGAATCACCTATCCACTTGTGGGGGATCTCCCCTGTGGCGGCGAGATGGTGTAGTTCCACTCGCCATGGAAGGTATGGGGTTCGATGTTGAGCACGGTCATATCTTCGTCCGTGACCTTGGCTCCCGTTGGATAGGTGCCGTCGTCGGTTCGCGCCTCGACGCTGACGCCCGTCCGGGTGGACGTTGCGGAGATCAGCTGGACGAGAACCTCCTGGCTTTCAAGCGGCCCACCGCGGATGTTCATGGTGATGTACGAGAACAGCCGATGCTCGATCTTGTTCCATTTGTTCGTGCCCGGTGGCAGATGGCAAACGGTGATGGCGAGTCCGGTTCCCTGAGCCCAGAGACTGAGCTCCCACTTCCATAGGCGCAACCGGTAGCCATTGCTGCCCCCACCGTCCGCACAGATCAGGATGCGATCGGCGTCGGGATAGGCACGATGGCCGACCGCCTGCCGCCAGCGCCGAATGCTCTCAACGGCAAAGGTGGCTGTGTCGTGATCCCGGCCCACGCTGACCCATCCTGCGTTGCGCCCCACGTCGTAGATGCCGTAGGGGATCGCCTTACCCAATTCGGGATCCTCGAAATCATGGACGTTGACCCGTTCCGGCTGACTTGTCGTTGCCACTCGCGTCCAGCGGCCTTGAACCTGCCGATGAGCTCTTTCTTCTTCGCGTCCACGGAGATCACCGGCAAACCGGCCGCAAGGAATGCCTCCACCCGCTCGTTGAGGTAACGGAACTGGGCATCCCGATCCGGATGCTGGTTGCCCTCGAGCGTCTTGGCGTTCGCCTGCAGGCTGTAGCCCTCAGCATGCAACAGTTCCGCGACCACCGGATAGCTCACCTGATGCCCCTGACGGGTCAGTTCCGCCGCCAGTTGCCGCGTACTCTTGCACGACCAGCGCAGCGGAGACTCCGGGTCACCTCGCGTCGTGGGGTCCACCAAGGCGTCCAGAGCGGCGCGCAGCCCAGGATCCCGCTCTACCAGGCGCTTGCGCCCGGCGTCGGGCCGACGCACACGCCGATCCCTTGCGGCGGCGTGCTGCAGCTCTCGCACGCCGCTGCGCACTGTAACGCGCGAGACTCCCAATGCCGCATCGATCCGGGCCACGCCACCGCGCCCAACCACCTGAGCGGCAGCACCCAACGCCAGATGACGCTGACGTTCATCCAGATGCGGCATGAGCACGCGCAACAGTTCGGATACGGCGGCATCCCGCTCTTCCATGTAGGACCAATTCGACAACCCCACTCGCCCACCGGCAGTGGACAGATTATTTGCTAACGCACCCTAAGTAGTGTTTGCGATAACACCGTCTCGACGCTGGCCTAGCCGCGGTTTGCGAGAAGAGTTCCTTCGGCGTGCGCCCCTCGTCGTTCGTGATCAGGATGAAGGTGGACCGCCAACGCAGCTCACGCTCCAGTTCCTCTGCGCGCCGCCGGCTAACGAGAGGTAGGCACGGTAGATGAGCGTGCTCGGCGGTGGCGTCTCACCCTTTGCCGGACGTCCACGTCAGCGCGGCGGTTCCAGGATCTCCGTTTCGACCCGCTGCTCCGTCTCCCAGAAGACCGCCATCCGCCCGCGGGAGGGGCGCATTATCTGGGCTCTGACAATGGCCCCGCGCGAGCGCATCGAGAAGGTAACCGTCCTGGAGGTCTACCGACTACGCTGGCAGATCGAGTTCCTGTTCAAGCGGCTGAAATCCCTGCTCGCTTCGGGGAACTCCCTGCTCGTACGGAACCTCTGGCTCGCGCCTAGCTTCTCTCCCGCCTCCTGGCGACTCCACTGATCGAACGCCTCGTCAACACGGAACCGGCTTTTTCCCCCTGGGGCTAGCGCATTGGAACCGTCCGATGAGCCGGCAACAAGCCTGTGGCGCCTGTTTCAGCTTGGCATCGTGGTGCTGGTGGCTTCATCCTTGGCCCGACACCGCTTCATGCCTGCACGAATCCCGGCGTTCGACGGCGCCTCAGCAATCCACCCCGCCGGCGACCGGTTACCCACCTACCTTTCGTGCCGATGGCAGGCTAACCATCCGTTGCTAGGTATCTTAGCGCCTATGGGGCTGGTGCCCTCATCCCCAACCCCCCGGCGCGGCAAAGAGGCGCTGCGGCAGACCTCCTCGAACCTCCCGACGAAGGAAAGGGGGGCTCGGCCGTGACCGCGCGCATTCCGCTGCTCGCGCTGCTCGCAGCAGCCATTGTGCTCTCGGCGTGCGTCGCCTTCCCCCGCCGTTTCGTCCTGCCTCGCCCGCAGCCGCTGCTGATCTACTACGGCGGCGGTGGATCGGGCAGCGTCGGAACCCAAGCTGCCCGGCTAGCCGCAGAGTTCCAGGGCTACCCAGTCGTCGTCTTCGGCATCGCGGTGCAGAGCCCTGCCCTCGCCGCAGCGGTGCGCAAGGTTGCGCAGCATCGGCGCCTCTACGGCTACGTCGACGTCGGTCACGTCACGATGCGCGAGGTGCGAAGGCACCTTGGAGATCTCGCGCGCCTGCGCTTCCAGGGAGTGCTGCTCGACGACGTAGGCACGGCCCTAAGCGCGGCGCCGAGCCGTCTGCAGCGTATCGTGGACCAAGCCCACCGAGACGGCCTCTTCGTCCTCCTGAACGCGTGGGATCCCCGGGAACTCCTCTCCTTGCGCCTTCGCGCCGGCAAGGACGCCTTGCTGTGCGAGAACTGGGTGTACGCCGACGGCGCGTGGCACTCCCCACGCACTCCCGCGATCTACCAGGCGCTGCGCCTCCTGCAGTCGCGCGGCGTACGGGTCGTCATGGGAGTCACGGGTGGGCAGGGCCCCGTCGCACCGGCCGCGATCGCGTCGGGTGTGCGCCGCACGGTCTACCGGGAGGTTGGCAACTACGTCGCCGTCTCCGGGCCGAACTACTCGGCGCAGACAGACGCCGTGTTCCCTGCGCGTGCCCTGCGCCGACTGCTCTCCAGCACCTCCTTCTAGGCACGGGGGGAGGGACGCCAACGATTGTCGCGCCCCTCCGCAGGTGCTAGTCTGACTCTGGTCGCAACTTCCCCCGCGCGCTGCGGCCTCGCACGCGCGCGGACGCACTTCGCAACACCTGAGCCCCCCGGCCTCGGGGGGAGAAGAGGCGGGTTCATTGACGCCAGCCGTCGGACTCCTCGCTTCCTTCGCATGGATTCTCGGCCTTGGGCTGCTGGCGTCGCGCATCGCGCGTTCGACCGGCATTCCTGACCTGGTCTTCTACGTTCTGATCGGTGTGGTACTCGGCCCACAGGCGCTGGGTCTCGTGCACCTGCCCGCCACCGGCAACGTCGGCGAACTCATCGTGACCGGTGGTGCCGTCTTCATGCTCTACGAAGGCGGACGCGCGATCAACGTGGGGGTGCTGCGCCGCATCTGGCTTGGCACCGGCCTGCTCGCGACCCTCGGCGTCTTGTTGACGGCTGCCGTGGTTGCATTGACAGCGCACTACGTCGCGAATCTCTCGTGGGCCGTATCCGCCCTTGCGGGCGCGGCGATGGCCTCCACGGACCCGGCCACGATCGTGCCGCTGTTCGCGCAGGTGCGCGTCAAACAGCGCGTGCAGCAGCTCGTGATCAGCGAGTCCGCGTTCAACGACGCCACCGGGGCCGTGACCACGATGACGGTCCTCGCCGTCGTCACGGGCAGCCACCTCGGGGCGCTCCAGATCGGCGGAACCTTCGTGCAGATGGTCCTCGTGGGCATCGCCGTCGGACTCGGCGTCGGGTTCGCCGCGCAGCTGCTCGACGCGGAGGGCCACAGGCTCTCTCTTTTCACCCAACAGGAGGAGAATGCGGTCCTCACACTGTTCGCGATGCTGGCCGCGTACATCCTCGCGTCCGTCCTCGGGGGCAGCGGCTTCATGGCCGTGTTCATCGCCGGGATCATCCGGGGCAACGCGGCGACCTGGGGTCTCGCGGTGGACACGATCCGCGCGGAGTCACACGAGACCTTCCTCACGCTGCTCGGCATGGCCGTGCGCATGCTGATCTTCGCCGTGCTGGGCGCGAACGTCGATCTGCACCTGCTCGGAACGCTGGGTGTGGCCGGCCTTGTGGTCGTCGCCGCCCTCGTGTTCGTAGGGCGCCCTCTGACAGTCTTCGCCTGTCTCGGTCTTGACCGCGTCTCCCGCTGGTCGAAACGGGAGATGCTGTTCACTTCGTGGGTGCGCGAGACCGGCGTCGTACCCGCCGCACTCGCCAGCCTGCTGCTGGCCGAGAAAGCGCCCGGAGCCGACAAGGTTGCCGCACTGATCTTCCTCGCGGTGCTCGTGACCATCCTTCTACAAGGACCGACCACGGCTGCCTGGGCGCGCCGCATGGGCCTCGCAGAACCGGAGCAGCACTCGCACGCCGGACCGCGCCGGGGCCGCCGGCACGACTAGTCGGCGTTCTTGGCCGCCGCGGCCCTCTGCGTCTGTCGGCGCAACAGTAGCCAAAGGCCAGACGCCAACACCGCGAGCGCACCGCCCGTCCACCACATGACGGGGTCCGTCGGGTGGTCCACCGGATACCCGGGCTTGAGAATCCGGATCGAACGGCCGACAATGTCCGTCTCCCCGCCCTCCGCAGGATCGGTACGCCAGAAGACGCCCGTCACCGCTACCATGTCGCCATGCTCCGAGTACGAGCCAAACGCCCGCACCTTCGCCGCCTGCGACGCAGGCAGGAGAACGCCGATCGCGTTCCCGTCGCTGACGGTTACCCAGGTCAGCCGACCGCGCAGGAAGGGACTCCCGACGACCTCTCCTTCGAACACGACCGTCTTACCGTTCCAGCGACGCTCCTGCGCCAACAGCTGGGTGCTCGTGAGGTGCGGCGGGCCGGACTGCGCCCTCGCGGGCACGGATGGCAGTAGCAACGCGGCGAACGTGAGCGCCGTTGCCGCCATGGCCCGCCTCATCGGTCGAACACCCCCCGAACGATGTAGGAGAAGAAGACGAATACCGACAGGAACTCAAGTCGACCCATCCACATCATCAGCGTGAAGACGACCTTGATGACCCAAGGCATGGCAGCTGATGTGACGCCCGTCGAGAGCCCGGCGTTCGCCGTGGCGGAGGCTGCCTCAAAGAGAGACATCCCGAGCGGATATCCGTAGAGCAGGAGCGTCATCGACCCGATCGCCCATGTGATCAGGTAGAGAATGATGATCAGGGCCGCGGCCTTCACGCGCTCGTCGGTGAGCAGGACATCGCTGATGTGGTGGAAGCGCATTCGCACGACGGCCGACTCTGGAAGTAGAAAGCGCCGCACGTCCAGGACGAGCGCCTTCCACAGGATCCCGATGCGCAGTGCCTTGAACCCACCCGCGGTGGACGAAGCGCTTCCCCCCAGCATCATCGCAACCGTCAGGCCGATCAGCGCCACATTGCCCCAGCTGTGCGCGAGTTGTCCCGCGTAGACGCTCATGAAGCCCGTCGTCGTGTGCGCGGAAACGAGCTCCAGGTAGCCGATGCGCATCAGGCTTACGAGCCCATTGTACGCACCGGTCTTGATCAGGCCGACGGCCACGAAGATCCACAGGAAGTTCAGCGTGAACACGAACGTCAGGAACTCCAGGTTCCTGCGGATCTCCTTCCACTTGCCTTGCCAAAGCGCATGGTGGAAGGCGAAGTTCAGCGATCCCAGGACGGCGAAGCCCGTCGCGGCGTACTCGAAGAACGCGTTGTGGTAGTAGAGGAGGTTCTCGCTGTGCGGCGCGAACCCGCCCGTGGACCAAGCGGACATGAACATCCAGACGCCGTTGAGGACTGCACGCGGTGCCGCAAGACCGCCGAACCAGAGCACGGCCGAGAGCAGGAGGCTGCCGATCACAAGGTAGGTGAGACTGATCCGCCAAATCTCCCGCGCCGTGTTCCGCACGTTCGGAAGCAGGCGCTCGTCCTTGCCTTCGCCAGCGTAGATCTTGAAGGCGCCCACCTCGTTGACGAAGAAGACGAGCGCCATCACGATAATGCCCTGGCCGCCGACGTACGTCAGCAGAAAGCGCCAGGTGTTGAGCGCATCGGAGATCGTGTCTGGATGCTGGATCAGCGTCAGTCCAGTGGTGGTGAAGCCGCTCATCACGTCGAACACCGCGTCGAGGTACGAGAGGTAGTAGCCCGACAAGACGTCGGGCACTGCCCCGAACAGGGTTGCGAGCAGCCAGGTGAGGGCGACGATGGCGAGACCGTGCTTCCACTCGAGCTGCCGCTCCGGTCTGCCGACGGCGAGGCTCAGAAGCTGGGCGAACGTCGCCGTCAGCCCGGCGCTGAAGACGAAGATGGCAACCGACGAGTAGTCGCCCTCTACCAGCCCGACCAGGGCGGGAACGACCATGAGCAGGGCAAACCCGAACAAGGTCCTCCCGGTATAGTAGAGGATGACCCGCCATTCCTTCATGGGCGCACGAGGAGAGCGACGTGCGGAAGGTCTACGAGGACGGCGATGACTACCGCGATGGCGAACAACGCGGCGGCGAGGCAGATCTCCACCAACACCCCGCGGAGCCAGCCGGTCACGACGCGTCGCCTCCGATCAGCGTGCTGCGCAACACCCCAGCGTCTTCGCCGCGTGCGATCGCGATCACCGAGTCACCGCTAAGGATCTGGGTACCGCCGTTCGGGGGGATCACGGTCTCTTGCCGCAGCACGGCGACAAGCGTGATGCCCTTCGGCAGGCCCAGGTCACGTACGAGCTTGCCTGCAGCAACCGCGCCGTCCACGATCGCCATCTCCATCAGTTCCATGTCGCCGCGTCGGAAGTCCCGAAGAAAGCGCAGGTCGCCCGCGGAGAACTCCTCCTCTACCACGTGGGCGATCAGCGCGGTTCCGGAAACGGTGGCTCCGACCTTGAGGTTCGCAAATACTTCCGCGTTCTTCGGACTGGACGCTCGCAGGACGATGCGCTTGACGTTGCAGTGCCACTTGGCCAACTGGCAGATCACGAGGTTGTCCTCGTCCTTGCCGGTGACCGCGGCGAGCACATCGGCTTCTTCCGCTCCGGCAGCCTCGAGTACCCGGAGATCGGAGGCGTCCCCGTGGATGACGAGGACCGAGTCGAGCGCCTCGGCGATGGTCTTGCAGCGGGTCGCATCCCGCTCGATCAGGGAAACCTTGTGCCGCTCGGAAAGGGCCTCCGCCAGGAAGTAGCCAACCTTCCCGCCCCCTGCGACGATGATCCTCATCGCCCCGGCCTCGCCGCCGCGGCGGTCGGGAGAACCGTCGCCAGCACGTCGCGCAGCGCGATGCGCAGGCCGGAGGTCGCGAGGTGGATCTCCCCGCCGCGGTAGGCGAAGAGAACCCTCGCGCCTAGCGCCTTCTCGGCCTCCTCGACGGTACGATCGGCCAGCGACGGCCCGACCGTGACGTCCTTCCAGACGTAGCCCGTCGGCAACCCCTGCACAAGCGTCGTGCCGGCGACCAACCGGCGCATCATCTGCTGCGCGGTCAGGCGGGTCGGCGATATCGTCTCCATGCCGCGGCTTCGGTAGATCTGCTCGCGCCTTTCGTCGTGCACGCGGCACAGGACGACCGGCACGTGGAAGATCTCCTTCGCGACCTGGGCGGCCACGAGGTTCACGTTATCGTTGCTCGTCACGGCGACGAGCGCATCGGACGTCTCGGCCCCCGCGGCGCGGAGCACATCGACGTCGACGCCCTTGCCGTGGATCGTTTCGCCGTTGAAGCCTGAACCCAGCCGCTCGAAGGCGGATGCGTCCTCGTCGACTGCGGCCACGTCGTCCCCGTGCTCCACGAGGAGGCGTGCAAGCAGTGAGCCCACTTTCCCGCATCCGACGACGATTGCCTGCATGGATACGACACCCCTCTCGTGCGGCGGGGCCGCTCCGGTGGCGAGCCCGTCCGCGCCACGCCCGGCGCCTCGCCGCAACGCCCAACGAACAGCGATACCGACGCCGGGCCGTGCAAACGCCAGCGTCGGTACTCCACACGGACCTGCGTGAACCCTCTGATCGACGGGTCGTGAGCACTGCCTGCAGCGGCGTACCCAAAGAGTTCAAGAAGAGAGCCCAGGCCGCTCGCGTGAGTCCTTCACCTTCCGTACGCGCCGCCCACGTACAACGGCTAATATAGCACGTTGCGCCTGGGTGTAAAGAGGCAGCCGCGCGCACGTGGCGATCCGGCGGTGTCGGCCCTCAAACGAGTACGAGGCGGCACCCGGCCCTAGGCCGTGCGCCGCCTCCTGACCCTCGTCTCTACCGCGTCAGCCGACCGCCGTGCGCCCCGCCAGCGTCTCGAGCGCACTGCTGTGCGGTAGACTGCCGGAGAGCTCCGGATGGACGTAGGAGCGGATCCGCGCGACCGCCAGGCCCGCCTCGCCGAACCCGAGCGCGAGGAGCTTGAGGCGGCCCGGGTACGCGGCGATGTCGCCAACCGCGTACACCCCCGGCAGGTTGGTCTGCATGGTCGACGGATCCACCGCGATCGCGTTGCCGTGGAACGCGATCCCCCACTCCTTCAGCGCTGCGAGCTGCGCATGGAACCCGAGGCCCGAAACGACGGCCTGCGCCGCCACTTCCTCCTCCCCGCCACTCGCGAGGTTGCGCAGCCGGACCGCGGAGACCGCCGACTGGCCGGCGACGGCGACCACCTCGCAGGGTGTGCGCAGTTCGACGTTGCCGAGCGCGCGCACCTCGCCGAGGTTGCCCTGGTGCGCGCGGAACTGCTCTCTGCGGTGCACCAGGACGACCCGCGCCGCGTGCCCCGCGATCTCGCGCGCCCAGTCGACGGCCGTATCGCCGCCGCCCACGACGACGACCGTCTGGCCCTGGAAGGTTGCCGGGCTCGGTGCCGAATAGTAGACGCCCCGGCCCTGCAGGCGCTCTGCCCCTTCGGCTGGCAGCAGTCGTGGCGAGAACGCGCCGAGGCCAGCCGCGATCAGGACACTGCGGCTGAGGTGCGATCCGCCCGTGGTGCCGAGTAGAAACCCGCCGCGCGCCAGCACCTCGAGCGCCAGCACCGTCTCGCCGAGGTGCACGGCGGGACCGTAGGCCATCGCCTGCTCCTTGAGCCGCTCGGCCAGATCCGCGGCTGTGGCGGACGCGAAGCCGGCGACGTCGAAGACGCGCTTCTCCGGGTAGAGCGCGCGCAGTTGCCCGCCCAGTTGCGGCAAACTCTCGATGATCTTCGCCCTAAGTCCGTGCATGCCGGCCATCGCCGCACTGAAGAGGCCGACCGGGCCCCCGCCGACGATCGTGACGTCATATGGATCCACGCGGTCACCTCCGAACATGCGCGGGAGAAGTTGGCGACGGACTCGGCGCCGAAGTCCGTCACCCGCAGTTTGGCCGCCGTTCGTGAACCGTTCGTGAAGGCTGCGATGAAGTTCTCCTGAGGTGCAAAGAAGCGCCCCCGCCGCGCGGGGGCGCCTCGCCGCCTCTCTAGAGTCCGAAGTTCACACCGGGCACATTCATGTGGAAGGCCCCGAACAGAAGGCCCGCGATCAGCAGAAGGCGCAGCGCCTGCCAGTACGTCACGATCTTGAGGCCAAAGAGTTCGGGAATCGTCATGTTCCAGAGCCACTCCAGGAGCGCGGCCGCCGCGAGGACCACGAGGACGCCCAGCAGCAGGAAGGTCACCATGCCGTCACCTCCGATCGGTCAAGGCCAGGGCCCTTGGACGGCGCGAAGCTTCGTCATTGCGGTCCCTGCGCTTCTCGCGCGGGGCTGAACTGTTCACGCAGCGCGGACTTGAGGAACTTGCCGGCGGACGTCTTCGGGATGGCCTGAAGGAACGCGTACTGCTCCGGCAGCCACCACTTCGGGAAGTCCTTCCCGAGGAATTCGCGCAGCTCGTCGCCCGTCGCGGATTCCCCCTGGCGCAGCACGACGCAGGCCAGCGGCCGCTCCTGCCACTTGGGATCCGGGATCGCCACGACGGCCGCCTCCGCCACCGCAGGGTGCGCCATCAGGGCGTTCTCGAGCAGCACCGAACTGATCCACTCGCCGCCCGACTTGATCACGTCCTTGATGCGGTCCTGGATCTGCATCGAGCCGGTCGCGTCGATCGTCGCGATGTCGCCGGTGCGGAACCAGCCGTCGTCGGTGAAGCGGCTGTCGTTCTCCTCGCCGCGGTAGTACGCCTTCGCGACCCAAGGTCCGCGGACCTCCAGCTCGCCCGGCGTCCGGCCGTCCCACGGAACGACGCCGGTCTCGCCGCGCGCCCGGATCTCGACGAGCGGCATCGGGGGGCCCTGGCGCGCGCGGCTTAGCAACTGCTCCTCAGCCGGTGCGGCGGCAAGCTCTCGAGGCAGGATGGAGACCGTCCCGAGCGGGGACGTCTCGGTCATGCCCCAGGCGTGGATGACCTTCAGGCCGTGGCGCTCCTGGAACGCCGCGATCATCGACGGCGGCGCCGCGGCTCCGCCCACGAGCATGCTGCGCAGGTTCGTGAGGTCCGGTCGCTGCGTCGAATTGTCAAGGGTCGAAAGGATGCCCAGCCAGATCGTCGGGACCCCGGCAGTGACAGTCACCCGCTCGCGCTCCAGTAAGTCGATCAGGCTGACGGGATCGAGGTGAGGACCCGGCATCACGAGGTCCGCCCCCATCATCACGGCCACGAACGGCATGCCCCACGCGTTCACGTGGAACATCGGCACGACGGGCATCACCTTGTCGCGGCTCGTGATGCCCTCGCTCTCCGCAAGCGCGAGGCCCAGCGAGTGCAGCACGAGGGCGCGGTGCGTGTAGAGGACGCCCTTCGGGCGGCCGGTCGTGCCGGAGGTGTAGGACATCGCCGCGGCGGTGCGCTCGGAGAACTCCGGGTACTCGAACTCGTCGGGGTTCTCCGCAGCGAGCAGCTGCTCGTAGTCGAGCATGCCGTCGGGCACCGGCTTCGTCGCCAGCATCACGACGATGCGCTCGAAGTGCGTCCTCTCGCGCACCTGCTCCAAGAGCGGCAGGAGCGCCTCGTCCACGAGCAGCACCCGGTCCTCGGCATGGGCGGCGATGTAGACGATGTCGTCCGTCGGCAACCGCAGGTTGATCGTGTGCAGGACCGCCTCGGCGCTCGGGATGCCGAAGTAGGCCTCGAGGTGCGCGTAATGGTTCCAGGCCAGGGTCGCGACCCGATCGCCGGGCCCAATGCCCATGCGCTGTAGCGCCAGCGTGAGCTGCTTCGCGCGGCGCGCGAAGTCGGTGAAGCGGTAGCGGTGGAGCGCCTTGTCCGGCAACCGCGAGACGACCTCCCTGTCGCCGTACAACTGCTCCGCCCGGCGCATCAGCGACGGCAGCAGCAACTGATCGTCCATCATCAGTCCTTCCACGAATGATCCCCCCCGGCGCCAAGGGCGCCTTCCTTCTGGCGAAGAGTTCGCCGAACCACTGGGCTCCCCTGCCAGGGAACGCCTGGGATGGTGGCCGTGGGGGGCGCGCGGCGCCGTGCGGTTCGATCTCGAGCCGACTCCATCCACGGGGGAATTCGCCCGCGGAACGCGAAGCCTTCCGCAGCGCGAGCGCTCACCGAGAGCTCCCGACGCCGGAGGGATCGAAGTGGCAGCGTACCGAGACAGGGACGAGATGGTAGAGATCTTCAGCATGCTCGCGGAACGCGCGGCATCGAGCCAGGCGGCCCGCAAGCTGCACGATGCCAAAATGGTCGTGTCGTTCGTCTACCGCAACCCCGACCTCGTGCTCGTGATGGACGGACGCACGCCAGGTGACGCGGAGCCGCCGATGGCGATGCGCTTCGACGTGTCGGAGCCGACCCCTGATGTCACCTTCGAATGCTCCGCCGACGTGGGCCATCAGTTCTGGCTCGGCAAGCTCGATGTGCCCATGGCGCTCGGCCGCGGCATCGTCAAGGCGCGCGGTCCCATCGCCAAAGCCCTGAAGCTCCTGCCGATGATGCCGCCGCTCTACGCGGCGTACCGCGAGCTGATGGAGGAGCGCGGCACGCAGGGCGGCGCGGGTGGTGCACGGCCGTGAAGGCGGCCGTACTGCCCGAAGGCGGAGATCGCCTGGAGATCCGGGATCTAGAGCTCGCTCCACCCGGGCCCGGCGAGGCGCGCGTCCGCATCGTCGCGAGCGGAGTCTGCCACTCGGACCTGCATGTGATCGACGGGGATCTGCCCGTCCCGCTGCCGGCAGTGCTTGGCCATGAGGGCGCAGGCGTCGTCGAGGAGGTCGGCGTCGGGGTGACGCGCGTGCAGATCGGCGACCACGTCGTGCTCTCATGGGTGCCCAGCTGCGGCGCCTGCTACTACTGCGGGATCGGCCGCCCCGACATGTGCGACGAGGCCTTCGCCATCCAGCTGCTCGGCTCTCTGCCCGGCGGCGGCATGCGCCTTCTGGAGGGACCCGACGAAATCCACCATTTCCTCGGCGCGTCCTGCTTCGCGGAGCGGGCCGTCCTCAGCGAGCGAGCGCTCGTGCCGATCCGCCGCGACGTTCCACTGGACAGGGCCGCGCTCGTGGGCTGCGCGGTGACGACGGGCTACGGGGCGGTGATGCATACGGCCGCGGTGCCCCCCGGCGCGAGCGTCGCCGTGGTCGGCGCCGGGGGAGTCGGTCTGAACGTCATCCAGGCCGCGGCACTCGCCGGCGCGGCGCAGATCATCGCCATCGACCGCGTGCCCCGAAAGCTTGACCTGGCGCGCGCGTTCGGCGCGACCGAGGTCGTCGACGCATCGGAGAGCGACGACCTCGTGACACCTGTGCTCGACCTTACAGGCGGGCGCGGTGCCGACTACAGCTTCGAGGTCGTCGGCCGCCCCGACACGATCGAGGCGGCTTACGGCATGACGCGCAAGGCGGGTACGGTAGTCGTCGTGGGCATCGCTCCGCCCAGCGCCGAGGTATCCCTGAACGCCTTCGCGATCCCCTCGCAGTCCCGCATCCTCACGGGAAGCTGGTACGGCCGATCACGCCCGGACCAGGACATCCCTGCGATCCTGGATCTCTACATGGCCGGCCGCCTCGACCTCGACCGCCTGATCACGCAGCGCTACCCGCTCGAGCGGATCAACGACGCCATCGACGCGATGCGCCGCGGCGAACTCGCCCGCGGCGTGATCACGTTTCCCGGACCCGACGCGAAGGGAGTGGACGCTTGATGGCCGACGCGCTCACGCTGCCCGAAGCCTCCCTGCTGATCGACGGGGAGTGGTGCGCCCCCCGTTCCGGCCTTCGCTACGCCCTCTTCGACCCTGCCACCGGCACGGCGTTCGGAGAGGCGGCCGAGGGCGGCACGGCCGACGTCGATCACGCGGTAGCCGCCGCCGCCGCTGCCCTGCGCGAGCGGCGCTGGCTGGGTGCGGACCCCTTGGAGCGCTCCCGCGTGCTCCACCGCATCGGCGCGGGCATCCGCGAGCACGCCGCGCAGCTCGCCGCGGCGATGGTGCGGGAGAACGGCATGCCGCTCGCCTTCGCGCAGTGGCTCGAGATCCCGATGGCCGCCGACGTGTTCGACTACTTCGCGGGCCTCGTGCCGCAGGTGCACGGGGACACGCTGCCCTTCTCGCTGCCTGGGCCGCAGGGGGACTACCTCGCGTTCACCCTGCGCGAGCCCGTCGGCGTCGCCGGGCTGATCACGCCGTGGAACTTCCCGCTCCTGATGCCGGCGTGGAAGCTTGCACCCGCCCTCGCGGCGGGTTGCAGCTCCGTCCTGAAGCCCGCGCCGCAGACGCCGCGCACTGCGTGTCTGCTCGCCGAGATCGCCCGGCAGGCCGGCGTTCCGGCCGGCACCGTGAACGTCGTCACCGGAGGGGACGAAGCCGGGGTGGCGCTCGTGGCGCACCCCCACGTCGCCAAGATCGCGATCACCGGCGAGACCTCCACCGGGGTGAAGGTGATGCGCGCGGCCGCCGAGGGCATCAAGCGCGTGTCGCTCGAGCTCGGCGGCAAGTCGCCGAACATCGTGTTCGACGATGTGGATCTCGACCAGGCCGTCTCCGGGGCGCTCTTCGGCGTCTTCCTGAACTCGGGGCAGGTCTGCCAGGCGGGCAGCCGCATCCTGGTGCAGGAGGGGATCGCCGACCGCTTCGTCGAGGCGCTCGCAGCGCGGGCCGAGAAGCTCAGCGTCGGCCCCGGCTCCGACCCCGCGAGCGACATCGGGCCGGTGGTCAGCGAGGCGCAGCTCGAGCGCGTTCTCGGGCACATCCAGCGGGCCCGCGCCGAGGGTGCGCGGCTCGTGGTTGGCGGCCGCCGCAAGACGGAGCTGGGAGGGGGATACTTCATCGAGCCGACCGTCTTCACCGACGTCTCCCCGACGATGGGCATCGCGCAGCACGAGGTCTTCGGCCCCGTCTCGGCCGTGATCCGCTTCCGCGACGAGCAGGACGCGCTAGAGATCGCCAATGCTTCCGCGTACGGCCTCGCGGCCGGCGTCTGGACGAGGGACCTGAAGCGCGCGATGCGCATGGCGCGCGGCCTCCAGGCGGGTACCGTATGGCTCAACACCTACCAGCTCCTGTCGCCCACGCTGCCGTTCGGCGGCTACAAGCAGAGCGGACTCGGGCGAGAGCTCGGACCGCACGCGCTCGACGCCTACCTTGAGACGAAGACCGTTATCGCCGACCTGAACGAGGAGCCTTTCTCGTTCTTCTAAGCTCCATGGCGGCCCGACGTCGCGGCAGATCTCCCCGCTCTCGACCGCCAGGAGGTGGCGACCTGTTCTCCGTCATCCTGCCGACGACGCGTCCGGACCTCCTGCCGCGCGCCCTGCGCTCGATCGCCGCGCAGACCTTGGCCCCGGCGGAGGTCCTCGTGCTGCACGACGGGGGACCCGCGCCCGACCTAGGAGCGTGGCCGTTCGAGGTGCGCGCGATCGGCATCACGCCGCGCCAGGGGCCATCGGCCGCGCGCAACGCGCTCGCCGCCCTCAGCCGAAGCCAGTGGCTCGCCTTCCTCGACGACGACGACGAGTGGCTGCCCGACCACCTCGCGTCGCTCGCTCCGGCCGCGCGCAGTGCCCTTGCGTTCTCGGACGCCATCTTGACGCATGAGGCGGAGGGCTGGTCGCGACCGTTCCGCTTCCGCTTCACGCCGCAGCTCCTGCGCCGCACGAACCCGATCATCCTCTCGGGCGCGGCGCTGCCGAAGGAGGCGTTCTGGCGCGTGGGGGGCTTCGACGCCTCGCTCACGCGCTACGAAGCGTGGGACTTCTTCCTGCGGTTGCAGGAGGCGGGCGTAGGCACCGTCCGGGTGCCGCAGGAGACCCTGCACTACCGCTTCTCGCCGCGCTCCCTGACCGCCGATGACGCCAGGATGCGGGAGTCCTTCAGGGCCTTCTGTGACAAGCACGGCCTTCGGGACATCGGACGGGCGACCTTCGCCTCGATGCTGAAAGATCCCGCCTTCGCCGCCGACCGGGACGAGTAGCTCAGGTGCGCCCCGGGCGCAGCACGCCCTCCACGGGTCCCGCGTTCAGCACGTCCTGCGCGGCGATGCCCGCCTTCTGGGCCTGCGCGATGCCGAGCGGCATGTACGCGAGTTCCTCCGCGGAGTGGGCGTCCGTGTCGATCACGAAGCGAAGGCCCGCCCGGGTTCCCTCAAGCCAGCGGTAGTCGAGGTCGAGGCGCCGCGGCGATGCGTTCAGCTCGAGTGCAGTCCCGGACTCGCGCGCCGCCTGCAGCACCTCGGGCCAGTTCGCGGCGATCGGCGGCCGCACGCCCAGCTTGCGCGCGCCGGGGTGACCGATCGCCGTGACGAGCGGGTGGCGAATCGCCCGCACGAGGCGCGCCGTGGCGAGCTCCTGGCTCTGCCCGAACTGTCCGTGCACCGACGCGATCACCATGTCGAGCTCGGAGAGCAGGTCGTCCGGCAGGTCGAGGCTGCCGTCCGGGTGGATGTCCACCTCGCAGCCCTGCAGGAGCCGAAAACCTTCGGGCAGCGTGCGCTGCACCTCCTCGATCTCGCGGCGCTGGGCGCGGTAGCGCTCCGGCGTCAGGCCCTGCGCCACCGCGAGGCCCTGGGAATGGTCGGTCACCGCGAGGTAGCGGTACCCCCGACCCAGCGCCGCCGCCGCCATCGCCGCGATGGTCTCACCGCCGTCGGACCAGGTCGAGTGCGCGTGGAGTTCCCCCTGCACGTCCCACACCGCCGCCGCGCGGTCCGCCGGAGGGATTCCCCGCAGCGTCGGTGGCACCGGCTCCATCCCTGCGCGGCGGAAGACCTCCTCCTCGCTCGCGCACGGCACCAGCGTCCCGCCGTCGAGCACGCCGCGCTCCGTCAGGGCGAGTCCGCGCCGCTGGAGAGCCTCCCCCACCTCCGCCACGAAGGACGCAGGTCCCGTCGCGCAGAGTAGTGCTGCGCCGAGGGCCGCCTCCTCGACGAAGCGCAGGCTGCCTTCGCCGAGAGTGAAGCCGCCGGGCAGCGAGAGCGGGAAGAGGCCCCGCGCCGCGCTTCGGCCTTCCGCGCACTCCGGCGCGAGCCAAAGCGGCTGCGCTACGGTCGGGTCGAGCCGCCGGAGCTCGCCGGCGCTCTCCACCCCGCGCAGCGCCTGCGCGAGGCGGTGGCTCGCGTACAAGAGATCGGGAAGCGGGACGCCCTTTTGCCGCTCCGCGAAGGCGCGCAGGAGGTGCGCGCGCTGCGCGGGCGCGATGCCGGCGACCGCTTCGCCGGACGCGATCCGCCGCTCGAGTTCCTCGACCGTTCCGATGCCGTCCTGCCAGAGCCTTCGCGCCGTGGCCGGGCCGATGCCCGGCAGCCGCAGGAGCGCGGAGAGCTCCTGCGGCTGCTCTGCGCGCAGGCGCACGAGCGACGCCGGCAGCTGTCCCTCGAGCAGGCCGCGGACCTTCCCAGCGATCTTGGCGCCGATGCCAGGCGCTTCCTCCAGCGCGTCAGGGCGCGAGAGGTCCACCTCGCCGGCCGCGATGCGGTCCGCCGCCTCCCGGTAGGCGCGCGCCTTGAAAGGGCTCTGGCGGTCGAACTCCACACGATCCGCCAGCTCCACCAAAAGTCGTGCGATCTCCTGGGCGCCGGGCAAGACCTCACCTCTCTCGAAGCGTCGCCAGGCGGGCGCGGGGGCATGCGCGAGAGGCGTCAGCGCCCGCCGTTCAGGCGGGCGTAGATGCCGCGGTTGCGCCGGTAGATCTCCTTGAAGGTCTGGAAGGCAGCCGCGTAGGCGGCCTTGGTCTCCTCACTCGGCGTGAAGACCTTGCGTACGGCGACGCGCGCCGCCATCTCGTCGAAGCGCGCGACCCCGAGCGCGACCGCGGCGATCGTCGCCGCGCCGCGCACGTTGGCCTCGAGCGGTGACTCCACCTGCGCGATGTCGCGCCCGAGCACGTCCGCCTGGATCTGGCACCAGATCTCCGAGCGCGCCCCCCCGCCGATGCAGCGGATGGGGCCCAGGCGCCGCCTGGTGAACGCGTCCATCGCCTCCAGGAGCCAACGGCTATTGAAGGCGACGCCCTCGAACACCGCGCGGACGAGGTGGGAGCGGTCCACGTCGAGCGAGAGGTTGTGGAAGCCGCCCCGCACGAGGTGGTCCTCGATCGGCGTGCGCTCGCCGTAGAGCCATGGTGTGAACACAACGCCCCCCGCACCTGGCGGCGCCTCGGCCGCGATCTCGTCGAACCTGCGGTACGCGTCCTCGCGGCCCGCCGGGCTTCCAACCGCGTCATCGCGGTAGAGCAGGTTGTCCCTCAGGAAGCCAAGGCAGGCGCCGGCCGTCTCCTGTTCGTTCGCGACGAAGTAGCGGCCCGGGATCGCGGAGGGAAGCGTCGCCATGTTGTGGACGATGTCGGTCCTCTTGAACGGCACGTGGCAGGTCAACCAGGACGACGTGCCGAGGTAGAGGTGCGCCTCGAAGTCCCCGGTCGCGCCGGATCCGACGGCTGCGGACTGGATGTCCGGCGAGCCGCCTGCCACCGGGATGCCTGGCGGCAGGGAGAGGTCGCGGGCCGCCTCCTCGCGCAGCTCGCCGACGATGTCGGTCGAACGCATGATCTCGGGCAGGCGATCGCGCGGCACGCCGACCGCTCGCAGCAGTCCATCGTCGTAGCGCACGTTCGAGATGTCGCGGTTGTCGGTGACCCAGTGCAGCGCGATCGAGTCGACGCTCGCCGAAAGGCGTCCGGTGAGCCGGGCGTTCAGGTAGTCCTTGGGCTCCAAAAAGCAGGCGGCCCGGCGGTAGAGCTCGGGACGCTCCTCGCGGATGTAGAGGATGTGGGCGATCGAATCCTTCCCGGACCCGGCCGGGATGCCGCCGGTCCTGCGGAGCCAACGCACCAGGCGAAAGGCGCCGTAGCCCGAGACGGACGGCCAGCCGCCGGTAGCGGACTTGACGTAGCGCTGGCCGCGGGCGTCCATCCAGATGATCGCCGGGGCGAGCGCGCGCCCTTCGCTGTCCACCGGCACCGTGCCGGACCACTGCGCGGTGCAGCCGATGCCCTTCACGTCGTCCGCCTCGGCGACTCCCGCCTGCCAGAGCGCGGCGACTCCTTTGCGGATCGCCTGCCACCAGTCCTCCGGATTCTGCTCCGCGCCGCCGCCGGGCAGAAGGGAGAGCGGGTACTCCTGCGTCCTGAGGGCCAGCACGCGCCCGTCCAGCGCGACGAGCGCCACCTTCACCGCGGATGTGCCGAGGTCGATCGCGAGGATGCTTGGGACTCCCATCTCCCCGCTAGACCTCGTAGAGAACGTCGATGTAGGCTTCGAGCATCCCGCGCACGAGCTCCGCGGGGGCAACGGCCGCCATCCCGTAGATGGGCGCCATGCCGCTGCGCGCCTCGGGATGCAGGCGCACCTCGTCCGCCGCGGCGCGCAGGTCCGCGAGGAAGCGCTCGACGACGCCCGGCTGGGCGCTCCGGCGCGTCAGCGCGATGTGGAAGGCCGGCGGGCGGTGCAGCCCGTTCAGGCTCCAGCCGCGCTGGGCCATCTGCTCCATCACCTGGTAGATGTCGAGCGTGCGCGAGGCGACGGCCACGACGAACAGGGGATCGCCCAGGATCTCGAGGTCCGGGATCTCGTGCACGCCGGCCTTCAGCCGGTCGGCCGCGCCCAGGATCTCCTTGGCCGCCGCGAGGTAGCCGTCCTCTCCGGTCGCGACGAGCGCCGCCCACGCGGCGGCGATCAGGCCGCCGGGGCGGCTGCCGAGCAGCGTCGACGAGACGTACAGGCCGCCCGGCCAGTCGGCCGCCGTGTAGCACTGGTGGTGGAAGAGGTCCTGGCCCCGGTAGAGCACGACCGACGTGCCCTTCGCAGCGTAGCCGTACTTGTGCGTGTCGACGGACATCGACGTGACGCCCTGGAGGCGGAAGTCGAACGGCGGCACGGGGTAGCCCAGGCGCTCCGCCCAGGGCAGCAGGAAGCCTCCGAGGCAGGCGTCGACGTGGCAGCCGATCCCGTGATCCTGCGCGATCTGCGCGATCTCCCCGACGGGATCCAGCGCGCCGTGCGGGAAGGACGGCGCCGAGGCGACCACTGCCGCGGTGTTCTCGTTCACCGCCGCGCGCATCGCCGCGGGATCCGCGCGAAAGTCCTTCCCGACCGGCACGCGCACGAGACGCAGGCCGAAGTAGTGGGCGGCTTTCTCGAAGGCCGCGTGGGCGCTCTCGGCCACCACGACCTCCGGCTGCGCGATGCCGCGTTCTTTGGCCTGCTCGCGGTACGCGAGCATCGCGAGCAGGATGCTCTCCGTGCCGCCCGTCGTGACAGCGCCCACGACCGACTCGCCGCGGCGCGTGCGTCCCGCCTCGTCGCCGTGGAGCATGCCCGCGCACATCGCCACGACCTCCGCCTCGAACTTCGCGGCGCTCGGCCAGAGGTCCGGGTGCAGCGGGTTGCTCTGGGACTGGGTGTTGTAGGCGGCGCCAAGGAAGTCGGTGTGGTCCTGCCCGCCATGGTAGACGGCACCGGACGCGTAACCCTGTTGCCAGCGGCCCGCCTCCCGGCCGCGCAGATCCTGGAGAAGCGCGAGTACCTCGCTTTGGGGACGCCCCGCCTGCGGGATGCGATCGATGGCCTCGACGACGCCGCGGTACGGCTTCAACTGCTCGCGCAGCGAGCCCAGGATGTCTGGTGCGCTCAGGATGGTTGCCTCCCAGTTGGTTCGGGTGCCGATTCCCACGGGGCATGACCGCCCGGCGAGCGGCCCAAGGGCGGCCTCTTGCGGGCAGGGCTCCCGCTACTCTGGCAGGGACGGCGCCGGAGCGAGGGCAGCGCCCTGCGCCGGAAGGAGCCACGCCGCGCCGAGGCCGCAAAGCGCGACCAGTGCGATGAAGCCGAGCGCCCAGTGGGGCAGCGCGACGAGCGGCGTGATCGCGACGACCAGCACGAAACCGCCGAGGTTGCCCGCGAGCATCAGGAACCCGACGGCACCGCCCTGCTCGCCCGCTCCGACGTGCACCTCGGCCCAGTCCAGCACCACGGGCAGGCTCGCGAGCAGGAGGACGCCCTCGACGCCCAGCCAGAGCGCGAGCCACAGTACCGACTGCTGCAGGTCGATGGCGACCGCCGTCAGCAGCGTCCAAGCGACGGCGGCGATCAGGGTGTGCCGGCGCCAGCCGCGCGCGGCGACGATCGGGGGCAGCACGCCCGCGCCGACGATGCCCGTGAGCGTCATCAGCGCCAGCAGGTCCCCCGAGAGACCACCGGCGCCAAGCGGTGCGAGGATCGGCTGCAGCCAGGTGGCGAGCACGTTATAGATGCCCATGCCCACGAAGAGCAGTGCCCCCAGCTTCCAAAGGAGCGGCTGCTTCGGCAGCCAGGCACGCTGCCCCGTCGGGGCCTGCAACGCGAAGGCCGGCGGGGTGCGCAGCGCGAAGGCGAGCGCGATCCCGCCCACGGCCGCGATCGCCGCCTCCACGCCCAGGACCGGCCCGAGGCCGCCTGCGGCGAACAGCGCCGGCCCTCCCGCCATCGCGATCATGATGCCGACGAACAGCGAGACGCTGCCGAGCCCGATCGCGATGGGCCGCTCCTCCGCCGGGAAGTAGCGCGCAGCGAGCTTGGTGATCCCGTTCAGCACGAGCGGCTGACCGAGCGCGATCACGACCTGGGCGAAGAGCTGCCAGGCGAAGGAGTCCGGCATGATGAGGCGCAAAAGCGCACCGGCGCCCGTGAGGACGGCGCCTGCGCGCAGCGCGACGTCGAAGTTTCGGTCCAGCCAGCGTCCGGTCGGCAGGGCGAGGACGACGTAGATCAGCGGAAAGATGGCGGCGAGGTTGCCGACGGCGGCAACCGACGCATGTAGGGTGTGGGCGGACTCGGTCGTGATCGGCGCGAACGTGACCCAGAGCATCTGGGTGCTCGCGGCGACAAGGCCGTAGGCGGCGAGGATCTGCCAGCGCCTTGGCAATTCGACTTCTCCCCTTCCCGGCCGTCTCAGGGCGAATCGCCCGGCGCGAGCGCTTCGCGCACGCTCCGGTACTCCTCGTAGAGCGGAGGCATCAGCGGCAGAAGGCGCAGGGCCTTCGAGATCGATCCGCGCGCCGTGATCTCGCCGCGCGCGAGCGCCGACATCACGTCGAGGTCGCCGCACCAGAACCGGTGCCCCACCTCCGCGGAGCAGGTGAACGTCACGTCCGGCGCTGGCTCTGCGGCATCGAATCGCATGATCATGGCCGGATCTCCCTCCCCGGGGGTCCGGCCATCCATGAGCAGCACGAGGTCCGGGTCGCGGTAGGCGAAGGCGACGACCATCCCCGCGTCGTAGAGCGCCTGCGCGGCCGCGCTCTGCGCGGCCCGCCGTCCGACCTCTGCGAACACCTCGCGCATCTGTTCGCTATTCTTGAAAGCAGCCACCGAAGTCCCTCCACGCTCCCCGCACTGACTTCGCGGCAGGGTGGACGGCCTTGCAGCGAAGCAAACCAGCATTTCGTCGCCGGTGTAGAAAATCCCGCTTTCTTCGTGCGCTGGAAAGCCGCGCGCAGGCGACAATCTGCTCCGTGACCGCACGCGGCGATACGGCTATCATTTCAGGCATGCAGTCCTGGCTGTCGCGCTACCCGAAGGCGCTCACCGCGCTCGTCGCCAGCACCGTGCTGATGGTCTCGGGCTACTCGCTGCTGTGGCCGCTCGTCACGATCTACGTGCACACGCGACTCGGTCTCTCGATGACCGATGCGGGCCTCGTACTCCTGCTGCAGGCAGCCGCGAACTTGGGTGGCAACCTCTTGGGCGGCGGCCTGTTCGACAGATGGGGCGGCCGGCGCACGATCGTCCTGGGCGCGGCAATGGCCGCTCTCGCCGCCGGGGGCATGGCGGTCTTCCACACCGTGGCGGCCTACGCCCCGCTGACGGTGCTCCTGAGCGCAGGCACCGGCCTCGTCTACCCATGCATCTACGCATTCGCCGCGCAGGTCTGGCCGGAAGGGCGCCGCGCGGCCTTCAACGCCGTCTACGTCGCCTCGAACGTCGGCGTGGCCGTCGGCTCGTTCGCCGGCGGCCAATTGGCGCAGCTGAGCTTCCCGCTGTCCTTCGCGGTCACGGGCCTCATGTTCCTCGCCTACCTCGTGTGGGTGATCGTCGCCTTCCGCGGCAGGGTATGGCAGAACGCGCCGCTCCCGGCCTCCCCTGCCGCACCCCTCGGTCGTGCTCTCGGACGCGCGCCGCGCTTCCCGCTCGCTCCGTTCCTGCTCGCGGTCGGGATGTTCCTCGACTGGGCTGCCTACGTGCAATGGCAGGTGACGGTCCCGACGCACATGCAGGCGCTCGGGTTCTCACTCTCGAGCTACAGCGTGCTCTGGACCGTGAACGGCGGGGTCATCCTGATCGGGCAGCCGCTCGTCTCGTGGCTGACGGCGCGCGTGCGGCGAGTGCGTGCGCAGATCCTCGTCGGCAACTGCCTGTTCGTCGCGGCATTCCTCGTCCTGGCCCGGAGCGGGGCCTACGGCGGGTTTCTGCTCGCGATGGCCCTCGCGACCTTCGGCGAGATGCTGGTCTGGCCAGGCGTCCCCGCCGCGGCGGACGATCTCGCCCCAGAGGGCCGACGGGGGCTCTACCAGGGCCTCATCAGCGGGGCCGCCTCGGCCGGCCGCGGCCTCGGCCCGCTGCTGGGCGGCCTTCTGTACGACCACTACCCGTCGGCAACGCTCTTCCTGGCGATGGTCGGCATCTTCGTCCTTGCCCTCGCCGTCTTCGCCGCCCACGACCGCATCGGAGCGAAGGCCGCAAGGCCGGGCGCGGCGCTCGGCCACTGAGCGGCTTGAACGCAGGTCCCTACCCGGCGACGGCCTGCGCATGCTCGGGAGGCTTCGGCATGCGCACCACGAGCCCGACCGGAACGAGCATCAAGGCGCCGGCGAGCACGAAGACGGTCGAGAGCGGCATCGCGCTCGCGAGGAATCCGGCGAGCATCGCGCCGAGCGGCGACGCGACCTGAACGGTGCTCATCAGCGCGCCGACGGCGCGGCCCATCATCTCCTGCGGGATCGCGCGCTGGAACAGCGTCTGCGACACGGGATTGACGACGCCGACGCCAACGCCCAGCAGCAGCAGAGCCAGAAGGTCCGGCACGAGGTAGGGCAGCTGCGAGAAGGCGACGAACGCGAGCGCGGCCAACATGACCGACCCGGTCATCAGGGGGACGGGCGGGAGACGGCGCATCAGGGCGCCGGCGAGGACGCTGCCCGCGATCACGCCGATCGTGATGGCGGCGCCCAGCATGCCGTAGGCGAACGCCCCTTGGTGCAGCACCTCGCGCACCCAGACGACGTCCAGCACGTTCAGGGGCATGAACGCGAAGTTCATCAGCGCGCCCGCGAGGACGAGCCTGCGGAAGAACGGGATCCCGAAGACGAACTTCATCCCCGCGGAGAGTTCACGCAGGAATCCCTTCTCGGACCCGGCAGACGCATCCGCCATCGACGTCGGCCGCGTGGCCCTGCGCGGCAGCCGGAGAATCGCGACCGAAACGAACGAGACGACGAAGGTCAGGGCGTCCGCGCCGAGCAGCAAGGCAGGGCCGAAGATGCCCATCAGGAAGCCGCCAAGGCTCGTCCCGACCAGCATGGCGCCTGCGCTCGCGCCCTGGTTCAGCCCGGTGGCCGCGCCGAGTTCCTCCATGCCGACGATCTCCGGCAGCAGGGACATCTCGGCGGGACCGAAGAGGTTGCCGACGAGGCCGATCGCGACGGCGAACACGAAGATCGCGACAAGGCCAAGGTGTCCGAGTCCGGCGAGCAGCGCCAGGGCGCCCGCGAAGACGGTGCGGGCGACGTCCGACCAGATCATTGTTCTGCGGCGGTCCCAGCGGTCGACGAACACTCCCGCGAGCATGCTCACGAGCGCCGTCAGGCTGATCAGCGTCGCCAGGTAGCCGAGGTCGACCCGGCTGCCGGTCAGGCTGAACGTGTACCAGTAGATCGCGAGCGGGTAGAAGGCGTTGCCGAACTGCGAAACCACCTGGCCCGACAGCAGGACCGCGTAGTTGCGGTTCTTGAGTACGCTGCGGTGCGCGACATCCTCCACTTGATCTCCACTCTCCCAGTCACACCCATTGACCAAAGGTTAGCGCCCGCAGCCTGGGAAGGGACTGTCCTTGGGTACATCTGCGCACCTGTACCGTGGAACAGACCTGCGGACCCGGGTGGGGGTGAAGAAACCGCTCAGCCTATCGGCGTGCGCCGCCCTCGCTTCACTCTCCTCCGCCCTCCGGCACGAGGCGGCGCAGGATGCGATCGAGGGGCCGCGCCATGCGCACGAGCGGCTTGTCACGCCGCCAGCGCGGTTCCACGAGGACCAGAGCGAGCCCCATGCGCATCGCACCGATCGCGTCCGTCAAGAACTGGTCCCCGACCGCCGCCACGGCGTGCGGCGGAAGATTCATCTCCGAGAGGGCGCGCAGGTACGCGCCGCGCAGCGGCTTGCGCGCCTGGGAGATGCACGGGAGCCCGAGCTGTCCCGCGAGACGCTCCGCACGCCCGGACCGTCCGTTCGACAGCACGTAGCCGCGCAGCCCGAGTTCTCGCATCCTCGCGCAGAATACCCGCGCCTCCGCCGATACGTCATCGGCGCGTGGGTCGCACAGCGTGTTGTCGAGGTCCAGGAGGAGCGCCCGCACGCCGCGTCCTCTGAGCGCGGCGAGGTCGACGTCGTCAAGGTGCCCGACGCGCATGCGCGGCGCACCGCTCAACTCCTCCCGCCTCCCTGGGCACAGGTGCCCGCGAGGCGCGACGCGGCGCAAGGCAGGTAGTCCGTTCTACACGTCACGTAGCAGCTCGCTCCCCCTTGCGTCGCGCGGACGGCTGACTGCAGCCCCGCCGTCATGATGCCCTTAGCGCGCTGGGCGGCGCGGGCCGCACAGGCCTGCGCCACGGCCGCACGCCATACGCTCATCGCAACGGACATCCGTCCGCTGGTGCAGGGATCTGTCAGCTCTTGGCAGGAGACTTCGCCGCGGCTGGCCGCGGACCCTCCTCCGTGCCCTCGGCTGCGGCGCGCGAGAGCCGCAGCAGAAGCGCAGGCTGCGCCTCGGATCCCCCGTGGCCGCGCGGGCGAAAGCCGGCGCGAAGGAGCGCTCGGATGGACCGCAGGTTCTCCGGGTGAGGATCCGCCCAGCAGGCGTCGACATCCGCCTCGTCACGCAAGAGACACCGCACGAACGCGCGGATCGCCGAAGGCCCGAGGCCCCTGCCGGTCCATTCGCTCCCGAGGAAGAAGTCGACGCCCACTGCCGAAGGCTCGAGGTGCGCGGCGGGATGATCGGGGAAGTCCCGCAGGCGGTAGGACTGGAAGTAGCCGACGGCCGTCTCGCCGAGGAGCAGGATGCGGCAGCGCATCGGCTGCTCCGCGCGAACGCGCGGCAGGTACTTACGGGCGATCTGCTCCGGCGTCGGCGCAGCCCCATGCGCGTACCACGTCAGGGCGGGCTGCGCGCTCAGCCAGGAT
>JAJYTE010000001.1 GCA_021793215.1 Bacillota bacterium | reverse complement strand
AAGTTCTCTGCTGTTCGGTTTTCAAAGACCGAGCCGGACTGCTCCGGCCGCCTCCGCTCGTTTGCGGCGGCAAGAATTTATTCTACCTGCATCGATCTCGTTCGTCAACTGGCAACGAGTCCCATGCGCACGTCCGCATCTCTGCGATCGTGCCCGCTCTCGCGGCGGCAAAAGGTACTATACAACGTCTCGTTCGCGTGTGCAACTGGAACGTCGCGGTCGTTTTGGCGCTTCTACTGACGTCGCAGGCGCCGGCCGCGCGGCGACAGCTTCGGTCGCTCTGCGCGCCGAGACAAACCCGCGATCGCGTCGCGCAAGAGTTCGGACTGGCGTGATTCACGCTGGTCCAGATTGCGCAGCGCATCGCGCAGCAAAGGAAGCGCGCGCGTGTCGCCGTAATCCGCGAGCGCGCGCACGAGCGCACCCTTGCCTTCCCACCACGACGTCTTGCGAAAGAGCGACGTCAGGAACCGGAATACGCGCTCGTCCTTGTCCATGCGCGAAAGCACTTCCGATAGGTAGATCGCCGTTTCGGCATCGGCCTCTGCGGATGCGAATGACAGGACCTGCGGCGCCGCCGCCGATCCGAGTTTCACAAGGCCCGTCTGCGCGGCGCTAAAGAGCGCATCCTGCGGATCCACCTCCGCGACGATCCGCAGGAGCGCAGGAACCGCCTCGACCGCTCCCAGCGCGACGAGCGCGTCCAGCGCCCGCACGGGCGCAAGGTGCTCTCGACCCTGCTCGTCATCTCGCAACTCGTGCGCACTCAGGATGGTCAAGAGCACGGGCAACAGCACGGACCCCTCGGCCTGCACGACGCCGTAGGCACTCTCCGACAGGCGGTCGCGGCCGGCGATCACCTCGCCGTAGAAGCGATCTACATCGTCGTGCTCCCGCCAGACGTCGCTCGCAGGCTCTTCGTAGCGCCGACGCAGCGACAAGTCGCGGACGACGCTGCGCGCGCTTCGCCGCAGGCGCTCCTCGATGATGGGACGCAAGGGGTAAGTCAGCCGATCGTGGTTCGCGACAGCTTCCACCGCCGCGTACAGGCCATGCAGCCAGGGCTCGAGCGGACCCGCGATCCGCCCCCAGACGGGCCGGATGCGGCGACCCGTCAGCGCGAGCGCGCCAACGCGCCCGACGCGCGCCAGCGCCTGCGTTTCGTTGCCGAGCTCCGCCTGCAGCCGCGCGTCCGCGAGCAGGCGATCGATGTCGTCGCCCTCGAAGAACTCGCCAGACTCGTAGACGTGTAGCGCGGCCACCCACGCCGGAAACGCCTCGTAGAGCGAGCGGCCACCCGTCTCGAGGAAACGCTCCGCGAGCGACTGCACGTCCATGGGGAACTCGCGCACCTCGAGGTTGTCCGGCAGCGCGCGTATGAGCTCGCGGACGCGTTCTGTACTCGCTGCCAGGAGCTGCGGGTGGCCGATTGCCGCGTCGAGCAGAAGGTTGAAGGCGAGGCCCTCAAGCACGCCCGTGTAGGCTCCGATCAGCACTTCGCGATCGTAGAAGAGCATGCCGTCGCGCAAGTCGCGGCAGGTCTCGACGAACCCCTGCGGGCTCCCTACCTCCAGCAGCTCCTGCAGCAGATCGTACTCTTCAGACAAGACGGCGTCCCTCCCCCTGGGTACTACTCACCCCAGAGCATCAATGATACGAAATCTAGGCGCAGTACGTCCTCCTGCGACCCACGCAGCGTCAGCGACCCGTCGAGGTAGGGTTCCGTCGGCGTGCTCTCGCCGCGGAAGATCCCGATCAGCACGTCGGCGGGCGCGGTGAGCACGATGTTGGGGTCGCTCGCCGCCTCCGGGCGCCAGTCCATCTGGCCCTCTCGCATCGAGATGGCCGCATCCACACCCGGCAAGTCTTTCACCACGACGGCGATGTCCCGGTTCCAGTCCCGGTTCATCTGTCGCAGGCGCGCGTTCTCGTTGACCTTCTCGCGGAACAGATCGAGCGCCGCGAAAAGGCGCTCCTTCGAATCTTCGCTCACGCGTCCCATCCTCCCAGATGCTCGATGCGCGGCACGAGGCGCAGGCGCTCGAGCCACGCGGCGTAGCCCGCGTGGCCAAGTTCGTCGGGCCGGCTGCCCGAAAGCGCCACGATCATCGCTTCAATAACATTCGTTCCAAAGCTGCGGCCGTCCATCACCGGAGTCGTCGTGACGAGATGCGTCGCGCCGCGCTGGCGCAGATCCTCGACGTCGCGGCCGGTCGTCGTGTTCGTGAGCACCCATTTCCCGTCGATGCGCTGCGGCAGGTACTTGCGGATATAGTGCCAGTCGCCGGCGATCACGTCGGCCTGCGCGTAGTACTCCCCGAAGCGTCCCGTGTCCAGGTGCTCCTCCTGCGCCTTGCCGGTCGGGTAGAGCATCGTGAACGGCATCTTGCCCATCTCGGGCAGCAGGCGGCGGGCGATGTCCGCCAGTTCGTCAAGCGTGGTGATCGGGTAAGGCATGCCTGCGGAGAAGATCAGGTCGCCGAAGACGACGGGGCAGCCGAGTTCCACGAACGCCTCCGCCATGCCGAAACGGTCGACGGCCGAGACCATCAGCACCCGCGTCTCGGCCGAGAGGAGCTTCGTCTCGGTCGCGAGGTAGTGCACAGCATCGCGCTCCAGCGTGTCTTTGATCCCCGACCCGTCGACGGCCGGGGTTCGCGACGCGGCCCGCATCAGGCGCAGGCCGTCGCGCACCGTGTAGCGCTCGCCGCGCGCGTAGAGGAAGACGTCGATGCCGCCGAGGCCGATCGCGTCGACCGTGCCGTCGATCTCCCGAATCAGCGCCTCGGCACGCTCCAAGTCGCCGTCCGTCCCCTTGCGCGTCAACTCGATCTCCTCGCCGAGCAGTGTGACCCGTGCTGTGTGGTCGCGCTGCGAGGAACCGAGAGAGACGCCGTACACGCGCTTCATCGCATCAACCCTTCCATCCCAAACCGAGTTCTGGGTCCGACGCTGGGTGGCGGGGACTCAGGCGCGCGGCCGCTGCAGCGGGAAGAGGATCACGTCTCGCAAGCTCGCCGCGTCCAGCAGCAGCATGCAGAGCCGATCGACACCGACGCCGAGACCGCCCGTCGGCGGCATGCCGTGCTCCAGCGCGAAGAGGAAGTCCTCGTCGACGGGATGCGCCTCCGCGTCTCCTCGCTGTCGCTGACTTTGCTGCTGCGCGAACGCCTCGCGCTGCGCCAGCGGACTGTTCTGCTCGGAGTACGCATTGCCGATCTCCATGCCGGCGATCATCGCCTCGAAGCGAAGCGCGTAGCGGGGATCCTCGGCAGCGCGCGCGAGGGGTGACATCACCGCGGGGTGGTCGAGCACGAAGGTCGGCTGGCGCAGCTGCGGCTGCGCGTACCGCTCGAAGATGTCGTCCATCAGCTTGGCGATCGGCTGCTCGGCGTCTACGCCGGCCTCCCGCGCCGCGCGCCGCCAATCCTCCTCGTCGGCGAAGGCGTCGATGTCCGGTCCGCCGTTGTCCCGGATCGCCTGCGCGAATGTTACGCGCCGCCAGGGCAACCCGGCGTCGTACTCCTCCTCTCGGTAGGTGAAGCGGGCCGTGCCGAGCGCCGCGATCGCCGACTCCCGCACCAGGGCCTCGGTGAGGTCCATCATGTCTTCGCGGTCCCCATACGCCTGGTAGCACTCCATCAACGTGTACTCGGGATTGTGCCGTGTCGAGATGCCCTCGTTGCGGAACACCCGGCCGATCTCATAGACCCGCTCGAAGCCGCCGACCAGCAGCCGCTTCAGGTGCAGCTCTAGCGCGATCCGCAGGTTCAGGTCGAGATCGAGCGCGTTGTGGTGCGTCGAGAACGGGCGTGCTGCGGCCCCTGTGGCCTGATGGTGAAGTACGGGCGTCTCCACTTCGAGGAAGCCGCGTTCGTCGAGCACGCGGCGGAACGCTTGTACAATTGCGGAGCGCTGGCGGAACGTCCGCCGCACCTCCGGGTTCGCCATCAGGTCGAGGTACCGGTAGCGGTAGCGCAGTTCGGTGTCCTGCAGTCCGTGGTACTTCGCAGGCGGCGGCCGAAGCGCCTTGCTGAGCGGCGTGAGCTCCTTCGCATCGACGGACGGCTCGCCGCGGCGCGTGCGGAAGACGCTGCCGTCGACGCCGAGGAAGTCCCCGAGATCTAGAAGATCCAGCAGGTGGAAGGTCTGCTCCCCCACCGCGTCCTTGCGCACGTAGACCTGGATGCGACCGGACTCGTCCTGCAGGTCGAGGAACGCGGAACCGCCGTGCAGGCGCACGGCCCGCACGCGCCCCGCGATGCGCACGTCCTGACCGAGCAGCGCGTCGCATCGCTCGGTGATCTCCTCCGCGTGGTGCGTGATGCCCGTGAACCGGTGCCCAAACGGATCAAGGCCCAGGGAGCTGAGCTCCCTGAGCTTTTGAAGCCGCTGCGGTTCGGAGTACGGCTCGATGCGCGAACCTTGGTCGTCGCCGCCCACGCTAGCGTCGGACCTCGAGCACCTCGACGCGCAGCGTGCCGGCAGGGATGCCGATCGACAGCTTCTGCCCGACGCGAGCGCCCAGCAGACCCTTGCCGACGGGCGATTCGTTCGAGATGCGGTTGGCGATCGGGTCGGCTTCGGTCGATCCGACGATGGTGTACTCGTAGACTTCCTTGTCGTCGAGGTCACGCACCTTGACCTGCGCGCCGATCGTCACCGTCTTCGGGTCGCTCCCGTCGGACTCCTCGATCAGCTTGACGTTGCGCAGCATCTTGTCGAGGGTGAGGATGCGTCCCTCGATGAAGGCCTGCTCGTTCTTCGCGTCCTCGTACTCAGAGTTCTCCGAGATGTCGCCAAATTCGCGGGCCTGCTTGATGCGTTCCGCCACTTCGCGGCGGCGCACGGACTTGAGGTGCTCCAGCTCCTGCTCGATCTTCTTCAGGCCCTCGGTCGACAGGAGTACTTCCTTCTCCAAACCTGCACCCCTCTCGATGCGTCCTCACCGGCAGCAGGATCTGAAAAACGACGGACATCCCACCGTGGGGTGCCCGCCTCCCTGCTGCTCGCGTGCATTATATTCCCGGTCCCCTGGGCTGTCAACGCGAAGCGGGGCTGCGCTCGGATACGCCCCTGCGGGCCCGCGGAGCGCCTCCCAGAGACCGCAGCAGATCGGCCAGAGCGCCGATCGGAACCTCGCGGTCCTCGGAGATCGGCGACGTTCCGATCCGGATCCCGCTGACCTCACGTCCGAGCAGGCCGTTCGCGATCGAGAACCAGCGGTCCGACGCGAGCATCACGACGTGATCGAGCGAGCGCAGGCGTGCCACGGTGCCAAGTACGTCGTGCAGGAGTTCCATGCCGCTGCGCGCGCCGAGGTACGCCTGCCGCTCCGCTTCCGAGAGCAGCAGGACGAACTCCACGCCGTACTCCTCTGCCGTCTGGCGCACCGCGTCGCGGTTGGCTACGGGGAACCCGACGAGGCCGATGCGCCCTCCCTTGTGCACCTCGGCGATCGCCTCAAGGCGCGAGACGAAGCTGCGGTCCACGGAGAACTTGTCCGCCGTCGCCTGCTGCGAGAAGCCCGCCTGCCGCAGTCCCAGCATCTCGTCGAGCGTCTGGAGCAGGCGCTCACGACTCAGCACCTTGTCCCCGACGTGCCACAGATCGTTCATGGAAGGTTCCTCCCCGTTCTACGACCCGAGGATAGCACACGCCAGGCACGCCTGCTCTGCTATACTCTCCTTGGAAAAAGGAGGGATGCCGACATGCAGTTGACGTTTCTCGGACACGCCACCTGGCTCGTCGAGACTGGGGGCAAGACCCTTCTGATCGACCCGTTCCTCACCGGGAACCCCGCCGCAACCCGCAAGGCGGACGAGATCGCATGCGACTACGTGCTGATCACGCATGCGCATGGCGACCACATCTCCGACGCCGAGTCGATCCTGCGGCGCACGGGCGCCACCTGCGTAACGACGAACGAGATCGCGGGCGACCTCGGCGCGAAGGGCATCGAGGCCCACGGCATGCATCTCGGAGGCAAGCAGTCGTTCGACTTCGGGTCCGTGAAGCTCGTGCTAGCCCTGCACGGCTCCGGCGTCTCCGGCGGACACGCCTGCGGCTTCCTGATCGAATCCGAAGGCAAGAAGCTCTACTTCGCCGGCGACACCGCCCTGACGACCGACATGCAGCTCCTCCGCGACGTCTGGGGGCCAATCGACGTCGCGGTTCTGCCCGTCGGTTCGTACTTCACGATGGACGTGCCGGACGCGGCCGTCGCCTGCCGCTTCATCGCGCCGCGCTACTGCGTGCCGATGCACTACAACACCTTTCCGGCGATCCAGGCGGACATCGACGACCTCAGGCGCCGCGTCGCCAAGGAGAGCCCGTCGACCGAAGTGGTCGAGGTGGCCGTGGGGGCGTCGCACCGTTTCTAGGCAGTGGGCCCGTAAAGGATCGCGTCGCCGTCCTCGATCTGCTCCACGAGCCCGCGCTCGAGCAGCAGATCGAGGTGACCGAGCATCTCGCTGAGCGCGAGGAACGGATCCGCCCCACCCCGCATGGGGAAGAACTCCTGACTGAGCGGGAACGCCTGCAGCCGCCGCTGCCCGAGCGCAGAGAGCACACGCTCTCTGCGCTCTTCGATGTGCCGCAGGTTCCAGGCGATCTCCGGGGCGGGATCCTCGATGATCTCGCGGTGGCCCGACAGGATCGGCAGGGGCGGCAGCGACTTGAGGCGCTGGAGGCTCGCCACGTACTCGGGCAGCGACTTGCGTCGCCCGGAGTCGTCCACCTCAAGGATCGGGTTCGGGGTAAGGCCCTTGATCACGACGTCCCCGCCGACGATGTAGTCCGGCCCGTAGAACGCGAGGTGGCCAGGCGCGTGGCCGGGTACGAGCACTGCCGTGAGGTCGTCTTGCCCCGCGCGGACCTTTTCGCCGTCCGCGATCGGGTCTGCGGCCGCGAGCGGTGCGACGTGGGAGAGGATGCGGTCGAGCTCCTTGTCCATCGCGCGCAGGATGTTCTCTGGAACGCCATGGCGCGTGAGCTCGCGACGGGTCGCCTCCGGGTCGCCGAGCGGGCTGCGGATCCGCTCGATCGCGTCGGGATGCGCCACGATCTCGGCGCCGGTCTCGGCGGCAAGCAGCGGAGCGTAGCCGGTGTGGTCCGGATGGTGGTGCGTCAGCAGGATCCGCCGGATGTCGCGCCGCCGAAGCCCGATCGCGTCGAACGCGGCGAGAAGGGCCTCTTGGGCGGGGCCGTACCGGGGGCCCGGGTCAACGAGCGTCACAGGATCATCGAGGAATGCGTACGCGTTCACAGGACCGACGGCGAAGGGCGTCGGCAGGACGATGCGGGTCGGGCGCAAGGCACCGCCTCCCGCTCTGTTGTTCTCGCAGTCCGCCGCAAAGCCTCTTAGGTCTTGCGCCGGTTGTGGAACATCGCGAGCACGACGGGGCCGAGGCCGAAGCCCAAGATCAGTGCGGCGACCAGGATAATCAGGATCAAGGTGATCACTGCCACTCCCCCTGGTCTCATTGTCCTCGCTGCGGCCCGCACCTATGCCTTCCGAATAGCGGCGAGACGCCCCGCGCACGATAGCAGCGCCTGGAGGCGAGGAACCTGGGTAAGCTCGTCGAACTGCGCTGCTGCGACATCTGCCAGAAGCTGACTTTGCGCCGCAAACTTCGCATCTACTGCGACATGCTGCTCTGCCGCGACTGCTTTCACCGCTACGGCTACTCCTAGGGACAGGTATCGCTGAGCCCGGCGCGAACACCTGCTCGAGGTGAACGCGATGCGGGTACTGGTCGCCGGCGCTGCGCTAAAGGGAACTTTGACCTGTCGCCAGGCGACAGCCGCGATCGCCCGCGGCGTGCGGGAGGCAGGGCACGAACCGATCGCCTTGCCGATCGCGGACGGCGGAGACGGTTCGCTAGATGCCCTCTCGGCGGCGGGCTTTCGCCGTCGCACCGTCGCCGTGCGCGACGCGCTCGGCCGTGAGATGTCCGCCGCGTTCGGCTGGAGCGCCAAGGGGCGCACCGCCGCAGTGGAACTCGCCCAGGCCGCGGGCCTATGGCGCGTCGAGGGCACGGTGCGCGACCCCTGGCGCCTGTCGAGCTATGGGTTCGGCGAGCTGCTCTCGGCGGCGCTATCCCTGAAGCCGCAGCGCGTGCTGGCACTTCTGGGCGGCAGCGCGACCCAGGATGCGGGCGCGGGGATGCTCCAGGCGCTCGGCGCGCGGTTGTCGCCGCCGCCCGAAGGCCTTGCAGACGCCGCGTGGCTGGAGCGCGCCGACGCCCTCGACCTCTCCGCCGCGCGTGAGCGCTTGCAATCTGTACGTTTATCGATCCTCAGCGACGTCGACCACGTGCTCTCGGGCGTCGGCGGAAGCGCGTTCGCCTTCGCCCCGCAGAAGGGCTTCCCGCGGGAGGACCTCCCGCGGCTCGACGCCGCGATCGCCCGGTTCGGCCAGCTTCTCGCGCAGTCGGCCGGCATCGAGGTGGAGCTCCCCGGTGCCGGTGCTGCCGGCGGCGTCGGCGCCGCCCTGCTCTCCCTTGGTGGGCAACTGGTGCCAGGCGCTGCGGAGATCCTGGATACAGCTGGATTCTTCGCGCGCCTCGCGGATGTGGACGCTGTCATCACCTGCGAAGGACGCGCGGACGCGACGACCTGGCGCGGCAAGGCGCCAGGCCTCGCCGTACGCGAAGCGCTCGCGCGGGGACTTGGGGCGGTACTTCTCTGCGCGCAGGAGGGACCCGGTGCGCACGATCTGCCGGCGCGCGTCGTGCGCGCCGAGGGCTCACCGGTACGGGCATCAGACCTCGCCGCCGCCGCCCGCCGTGCCTTTGATGCCGCCCCGGAAAGGACGGACGCGCCCTAGCTGCCCACCTCGGGGACCTGCTGCGCCGCGCGCGCCACGCCGACGTAGTAGTAGATCCAGTAGCCGGTGAAGGCGAGGAACAGCCCGACCGACCAGGGATCAGAGCCGTAGGCCCCCATCAGGTTCACGGCGTGCGGCGAAGCGCCCTGCGCCTGGCTGCTTACTAGCTCTGCCATGAGCTTGGGGGATGCGACGAAACGCTCGACCACGCGCGCGACGAACAGCACCAGCATCGCGATGCCGAAGTACGGGTGAACAGTGTAGAAAATTGCTGGGCCGCGCGCCTCGAACTTCGTCGCGCGCAGCGCGTACACAGCGACCAGGGCGCCTGCGGCGAGTCCCACGGCCGCCGCGAGCCAATCGAGCGGGGCCGTGGCCCCCGCGTCGAGCACCAAGAGGCTCAGCGCGGCGTAGAGCGCGATGCGCCAGTAGAGTGACCTCGTGCGCAGTGGCTGCGGCCCGATCGTACGTGCGACGCGGCGATAGAGGCCGAACAACACGACGGCGACGAGGATGTAGGTCGCAGGGTGCACGGGGTCACCTCCTCCCAATGCTTTCACAGGGTACCCCGCGCAGGCGAAGGGGGCGGCTGTGAACCGCCCCCGACGGGTCAGCCCTTCAGTCGCCCAACCTCGCGGGTCAGCTCCGGCAGGACCTCCAGCGCGTCCCCGACGATGCCGTAGTCCGCGAGCTTGAAGATCGGAGCTTCGCCGTCCCGGTTGATCGCGACGATCGTGCGGCTCGAGGACATGCCGGCGATGTGCTGCACCGCGCCGGAGATACCCACAGCGACGTAAAGACCCGGCGACACCGTTTTGCCGGTCTGCCCGACCTGCTCGTGGTGTGGGCGCCATCCGGCGTCGACGACGGCGCGCGTCGCGCCCACAGCGGCCCCCAGCGCGTCCGCCAGTTGCTCGACCAGGACGAAGTTCGCTGGTTCCTTGAGTCCCCTGCCGCCGGAGACGATGACCTCCGCCTCCGAGAGCTCCGGCCGTCCGCCCGTCTCGCGCCGCACCTCGCGCACCTTGGCGCGCACGTTCTGCGCCTCGACCTCTACCGCGAGTGCGCGCGCCGGCGCCGCTGCGCCGCCCTGGGAGCGGGCCGCGAACGCGTTCGGCCGCACCGCCGCGACGGCCCGCTCGCCGAGCGCGTGCTCCTGCGCGATCGCCTTGCCGGCGTAGACCGGTCGGCGTGCCGCGAGACCGCCCTCGTGCGCGAAGAGGTCCGTGACGTCCATCAGGAGACCTGCGGACAGAGCGGCCGCGACGCGCGGCGCGAGGTCCCGCCCGTAGGAGGTGGCGCCGAAGACGATCGCCTTCGCGGAGGCCGCCTCGGAAGCCGCCAGCACTGCCTGCGCGTACGCCTGCGGTGCGTAGTGTTCGAACGCCACGCCCTCGGCGCAGAGTACTTCCCTTGCCGTGGCGGCCGGAACGGAGCTGGCCGCCGCCGCGGCGCCCGGACCGATCAGGAGCGCCGTGACGCCCCCGGACGACAGGGCCTCGTCGGCCCTGGCCGCCGCCGTCAGGAGTTCGAACGAGATCTTCTTGAGGGCGCCGCCCTCCGCTTCCAGAACTGCCAGGATCATCGCGTCCGCCTCCTCAGATCAGTTTCGCTTCCTCATGTAGCAGCCGTACGAGTTCCTTGGCCGCCGAGGAGGCATCCATGCCGCTGAGGATCTTTCCTGCGCTCCGTTCCGGCGGCAGCTGCAGCGACAGCGTGCGCAGCGTCGGCTCTCCCACGGTCTTGGCGTCAACCGAGACCTGGCGGATCTCCTTGCGCTTCGCCTTCATGATGCCGGGCAGCGATGCGTACCGGGGCTCGTTGAGGCCCTTCTGCGCCGTGATCACGGCGGGCAGGGAGAAGTCGACGATCTCGACGCCGCCCTCGACCTCCCGCTCCGCGACGCCCGTCCCATCCTTGAGCTCGAGCTTCGTCACGACCGTGACCTGGGGCCAGTCGAGGAGCGCAGCCACCAGCGATCCGACCTGCCCCTCGTCGTCGTCGACCGCCTGCTTGCCGGCGATCACGAGGTCGGGTGCGAGGCCGTGCACCACCGATGCGATCGCCCGCGCTGTCGTCATGGAATCGGTCGCGGCGGCGCTGACGCGCACGGCCTCGTCGGCCCCCATCGCGAGCGCTGTGCGCAGCGCCTCCTCGGACTTCTCGTCGCCGACGGTGAGGACGGTCACTTGGCCCTGGTGCTGCTCACGGAGACGCAGCGCTTCCTCGATCGCGAACTCATCGTAGGGGTTGACGACGAAGTTGACACCCTGGCGTTCGATCTCCGTTCCACCAGACGCGATCTTGATGCGGGTTGCCGTGTCGGGCACTTGCTTCACGAGAACGACGATGTTCACAACGTTCCTCCTCCAGCCAGCGCAGCCACTGAGATTATAGTCGATCGCCAGGAGCATGGACCGCCAGGTAATGCTCCAGCGCAGACGCGACGCCGCCTTCGAGGATGCTGCCGGTCACGTGGCGGGCGCGCTCGCGGACCGCCCGGGGAGCATCCCCCATGGCGACGCCGAACCCTGCGCGCTCGATCATCAGCGCGTCATTCCAGTCGTTGCCGATCGCGACGACGCGTTCCCACGCGAGGCCGGTTCGCCGCAGCACCGCCTCGATGCCGCTCGCCTTGTCGACGCCCTCCGTCACGACCTCCAAGGGACCCTTCGGCATCGTCTCCGTGACGCCCTCGACCTCGGACATCAGCCAGGGCCTCGCCTCCGCCGACCCCGGGCCGAACAGATCGATCTTGTAGACGGGCGGGGCGTCGTCCGCATCGAACCGCTCACGCACTACCGTCCGCTCGGCGATGTCCCAGAGCGCGCGACGCAGCTTGCCCGGCGAGCGCAGCGCGCCGCGCCGCAGGAGGTGGCGCCAGGGATGCAGCCGGACGTTGCCCGGCTGGACGTACAGACGCTCCCGCGTCGAGAAGCCTGCGGCGACCCCGTGCTCCTGGCACAGGGCCGCCGCCTTGCGCACGACCTCGCGGGGTACGGGCTGCGCCAGCCAATCCTCACCGTCCGGGCCAATCACCAGGGCCCCGTCACAGCAGATCAGCGGTGACTCGGAAAGGCCGAGGTCGTTCGCGAAGCGCCGCGCGGTCGCAGGGCGCCTGCCGGTCGCGACGACAGGCAGCAGGCCCGCCTCCAGCGCACGATGCAGCGCTTCGCGGTCCGCGCGACGGATCTCGAGTCCACGCCGTACCACGGTGCCGTCCAGGTCGACGGCAACAATCCCCCAGATCGCCAAACGTTCACCCCTCGGACAGGAATCTCGACAGCGTGCCGCTGACCGCCTGTGGCGCCTCGAGCGGCAGCGTGTGACCGGCGCCGTCGACGACCACCAGCTCCCCGCCGAGCGCATCGGCCAAGGAGCGTGCGTACTTCTCCGGCGTGAAGACGTCGCGGCTGCCCACCAGGACCAATGTACGCAGCCGGATCTCCCGGAGCCGCGAGAGGACGTCGAACCGGTCGCACGCGAGGAAGTCCCGGCGCAGTGCTCCCGGCCGCGCTGGCGCCATGCTCCCAAGAAGCGCCCCGTCCGCGCCCGGCGCGACGAGCAAGCGTCGGAACGCCTCTGGCATCTCGTCCGACTCCTCGAGCGCCCCCAGGAGGTCTTTGTGCACCCGCAGCCGGCCGCCGGTTGACACGAGCACGAGCCCGGCAAGGTGCTGCGGTCCCGTAAGTGCGCACGTCAGCGCGATCGCGCCGCCCATCGAGTGACCCCCGAGCAGCGTCGACCTCTTGGCCGATCGGCGCAGCACCCCTAGCACGAGCTCCGCGTACTCCTCGATCCGCTCGCGCGCTTCTCCTCCCGAGCGTCCATGGCCCGGCAGGTCGATCGCCCAGGTCCCCGGCACGTCCGCTAGCTGCGCTGCGAAGAGCGATGCGTCCTCGCCGGCGCCGTGCAGCAGTAGGCACCTGCCGCCGACATCGCCGTACGCCGCGATCTCCTCTCCCTCCACTTCCAGGCGCAACTCCTCGCCTCCTTCCACGGTGCTTGTTGCTTGGGTGAACTACTCCTTCCGCAAGCGGCGCATCGCCTCATGGTGGCTCTGCGAGCGCCAGAGCGCAGAGAACTGCTCCGCCGCCCGCGCCGGTCCTCCCTCGTCCGTCCGCAGCGCGGAGACGACCGCCGCCCCGAGTTCGCGGTCCTGCAGCGCCGCTGCGCCGAGGAAGGCGGTGAACTGCGCCGGCGTCAGGATGCGGTCGACGAGGCCGATCGCCTCGGCCCCAGCCGCGCCGACCCGCCGCGCGCTGAGCAGGAGGTCGAGCGCTCGACCCGGACCGACCCGTCGCAACAGAGAAGGTCCACCGCCCCAGCCAGGACTCAAGTGCAGCTTCGCCTGCACGAATTCGAACGCAGCGCCAGGCGTGCAGCAGAGGAGGTGGGCACTCGCCGCAAGCTCGGCGCCGCCCCCGACGGCCAGCCCCTCGACGTAGGCGATCACAGGCACCGGCGCTTTGCGCAGCAGGTCAAGCGTGCCGCGCATCTCGTCCATCACGGCGATCGCGGTGTCGTCGTCGCGCAGTGATGAGAGGTCTCCGCCGGAGCAGAACACGGGTCCCTCCCCCCGCACGCAGATGGCGGATGCCTCTTCCAGCGCCTCCACGACGGCTGCACGCAACTGACGCGAAAGCTCCACGTCGACGGCGTTGCGCACCTCTGGGCGGCAGAGGCGCAGCGTCCAAACCGCACCCTGGCGCTCGACCGCCACTTTACTCATCGCCGCGCACCAGCGTCCTGGCGATCACCATGCGCTGCACCTGGTTGGTCCCCTCGAAGATCTGGTAGATCTTCGCATCCCGGAACAGTTTCTCCACCGGGTAGTCCTCCATGTAGCCATACCCTCCGAAGATCTGCACCGCCTCGCCCGCGACGAACATCGCCGTGTCGGCGGCGAAGGCCTTGGCCATCGAGGAGTAGAGCGGCGAGGTCTCGCCCGCGGCGATGTGCTCCGCCGCCTGGTAGACCAGAAGCCGCGATGCCTCGACGCGCATCGCCATCTCCCCGAGCATCTGCTCGATCGCGCCGAGCTGGGCGATCGGGCGCGAGAACTGCTGGCGCTCGCGCGCGTAGCGCACTGCGCAGCCGAGCGCTTCGCGCGCGATCCCGAGCGCCGCGGCCGCGATCGTCGCGCGCGAGCGACCGAGCGTGCGCAGGGCGATGCGATACCCCTCGCCCTCACCGCCGATGCGCATCGCGGCCGGGACGCGCACGCCGTCGAGCACCACCTCGCTCGTATTCGAGGCGCGGATCCCGAGCTTTCGCTCCTCGCGTCCTGCCGAGAGGCCGTCCGTGCCTCGCTCCACGGCGAAACAGGTGATCCCCTGCGGCGTGCCGTCGAGCGTCGCGAAGATCGTGTAGAGGTCGGCGACGCCGCCGTTCGTGATGAAGCGCTTGCGCCCGTCGAGGATGTACGCGTCCCCCTCGCGGCGCGCGCGCGTCTTGAGCGCCCCGGCGTCAGAACCGGCCTGCGCCTCGGTGAGTCCGAAGGCGGCGAGGCGCAACTGCCGGGTGAATGGCCCAAGCAGCGCACTCTGCTGCTCGGGCGTCCCTGCGATCAGGATCGGGGTGAGCGCGAGCGTGTTCGCCACGAGGGCGAGCGAGATGCCCGCGCAGCCGGCCGCGAGCTCCTCCTGCACGATGCACTCCTCCACCGCCGTGAGCCCGGCGCCACCGATCGGTGCGGGGATCTGCAGGTCGAAGAGGCCCGCCGTGTGGATGCGCTCCAGAACAGGCCATGGAAACTCACGGCTTTGGTCGTACTGCGCAGCCACGGGACGGATCTCGCGGTCGGCGACGCGGCGCGCGAGCCGCCGCAGCTCTTCGTGGTCCTCACTCGGGTGAACGTGCAATCCTTCGCGGCGCGCGGCGCCGCTTCCCTCCCCCATAGCTACAGCGTTTCCTCGCGGTAGGCGCCAGCCACCTCGTGCACCGGTTCGCCTTCACTGAGTAGCAGCATCGGCATCGCGTCCTGCATCGGCCCGTTCTCGTAGAGGGCCAGATTGGCAGGCTCACCGACCGCAACCCGACCACCTTGGGCGCCAACACTGCGCAGAACGCCCTGTGTGTAGGCGGCCAGTCCCTCCTCCACGGACACCCCGTGGCGCACGCCCCCTCCGACGGCATCGGCTCCGACTGCCCAGCGCAGCCCGAGCTGCAAGGAGGGGTCCTCCACCGGGGCGTCCGACCCGAAGCAGAGGTTCGCCCCCGCAGACAGCAGTTCGGAGTATGGGTAGGCCCTCTCCAGTCGGTCAGCCCAGGCGGCCCTGGCCTCCGCGAGATCCTGCTCGAGGTGGCATGGCTGGACGGACGCGGTCACACCCGCCTGCGCGAGCCGCTGCGCGAACCCCTCCGCCACGACCTGCAGGTGCTCGATGCGGTGCGGAGCCGCCGCGAGCGGCATCCCCTCAAGAAGCCGCAGCGCCTCCTGGGCAGCGCGGTCGCCGATCGCATGCAGCGCGAGGGAGAAGCCGTTCCCTGCCAACTCGCGCATGCCTTCGCGAGCCTCGTCCGGATCGAGGCGCGGCATACCCGTCGCCGGATGGTCGGCGTAGGGCACGAGCATCCAGGCCGTACGCGAACCGAGCGTACCGTCGAGGAAATACTTGGCCCCCACGCGGACACTGCGCCGCGAGAGGACCTGGGGGCGCGCGCCCGCTTGAAGGCTCTCCGCGTAGCGGTAGACGTAGGCGTGAAACGGCATCTCCTCCGTCGCCCTCGCGACGGCGGACTCCCCGTCCGCGCGCTCGAACGTCACGGCACCCACGATCCCGCGTTGCCAGAGCGCCTCGATCGCCCTTCGCGCCGCGCGCTCCCGTGATGCCTGATCCGGCTGCGCCGCCTCGGCCAGCGGCGCCGTCGCACTCTCCCGCAGGAGGCCTGTCACCTCGCCCGAGAGGTCACGCACCACCTCCCCGCCCGGCGTCTCGGCGCGGTGCAATCCAAGCCGGCGAGCGGTCCCGGGATCGGTGAGGGCGGTGTGCAGGTCCTGCGCCCAGATTCGTAGGGGTGCGAGCTCCGCCAGGGCATCCCTGCGCTCCGACAACTGGCGTAGGACGCCGGGCCTCGCGCCACGCCCAAGCAGGAACTCGCCGCGCACCCCCTCCCCCTGCGCGCGAGCCGCACGCAGCCGCTCGAGGGTCTTCTCGGCATCCAGCCCGCGCAGGTCGGTCTCGCCGAGGGCGAGCCCGAAATCCACGAGGTGCAGATGCCCGTCGAGCGCCGCCGGAAGGAACCTGCCGCGCACGTGGCGCACGACCTTTCCCTCGAAGCGCCGGCAAAGCGTCGAAGGGTCGCCGAGCCCGACGATGCGCCCGGCGCGCACCGCCACGGCGTGCGCACCGGCCCCGAGCGCCCCCGCGTACACGATCGTCCGGTCCATCCCGCACCTCCGGCTCCAGCATAGCATTCGGCGCCTCAGAGGGGGGCGGCGACGCCTTTACACCCCCCCGACCATGTGCTAGCGTCGCCACCATAGAGAGGTGGCCAAGAATGGCCGATGGCTTGCTCTGTCCCGTGGCGCGCGCCGCCGAGATCGTCGGCGGCAAGTGGACGCTCCTGATCCTGCGCGATCTGTGCGCTGGGGAGCGACGCTTCAGCGAGCTCGCGCGATCGCTCGAGGGCATCTCGCCGAAGACCCTCGCGGAGCGTCTTCGCTTCCTCGAGCGCAACGGGGTCGTGGAACGCGCGGAGCGGCGCGGCGTTCCTGGAGCGGTCGCCTACAGCCTCACCACCCGCGGCAGAGGGCTGCAGCCGGTGGTGAGCAGCCTTCGGGAGTATGGCGAGCGGTACCTTTAGGAAGACGACTTGGGTCGCCTGCGGTGCACCGGGAGGTGGAGCGTGAACCGGTCATTCCGCAAGCAGCTCGGCGCGCGATCGATGGCGGTCATCCTGATCGTCGGGGTGATCGCAGCAGCGCTGATCGTCCGGCTGGTCTACTGGCAGCTCCTCGACGGCGGCAACCTCTCGCGCGCAGCCCTCGCCGAACAGTTCGCCCATATCACGCTGCCGCCGGAGCGGGGCGTGATCACCGACCGCAACGGGAATCTGCTCGCGCTCGAGCAGTCGGGGGACGCGCTCTACGCGATGCCGCACAGCATCAAGGACCCGGCCACCTTGGCGAAGGCGCTGGCGCCGATCATCGGCGTGCCGGAAGGCAATCTGCAGACAGAACTCTCCTCGAAGCAGGCCTTCCTCTGGCTCTCCTACCGCATCACCGCGGCGCAGGCGGCCAAGATCGAGGCGCTCGGGGCGTACGACGGCCTGGGACTGGAGCCGGACTCCTGGCGCACGTACCCCGACGGCAATCTGGCGGGCGCCGCGATCGGCTTCGTGGGCGTGGACCAGCAGGGCCTCGCCGGCATCGAGGAGAGCTACAACAAGCAACTGGCGGGGCGTCCCGGCGCCGAGATCATCAGAGTCGACGCGCTCGGCAACCAGCTGCCGCAGTTCGGCATGCACTTCCAGCCCGCGACCCCGGGTGACGGCCTGCGCACGACGCTCGACAGCGCCATCCAGACGTTCGCGCAGCAGGACCTCGCCGCGGCGGTGAAAGCGCACCACGCGAAGGGCGGGCGCATCCTCGTGCTCGACCCCAGCACCGGTGCGATCCTCGCGATCGCGCAGTACCCCGAGCCCTCGCCCGGAAACTGGCAGCACTTCTCGATGAACGCGTGGGTCGACCAACCCGTCGAGTACGCGTTCGAGCCCGGCTCGACGATCAAGCCGTTCACCGCATCGGCCGTGCTGGCGGCGGGTGTCGCAACACCGCAGTGGAAGATCGACGACACGGGCTCGATCGTCGTCGACGGCATCCGCATCTACGACTGGATCAAGGCGGGCTTCGGGGTGATCAACTTCGATACCGCGCTTGCGGAGTCGTCGGACGTGGCCTTCGGGCAGCTCGCGATGGACTTGGGGGTCAATCGCTACTACGCCGCCCTGCACCTCTTCCACATGGACCGCCCGACCGGCGTGGACCTTCCGGGTGAGGCGAGCGGCATCGCTCCGCCCAAGGCCCAAGCGACGCAGCTCGACATGGCGGAGATGGGCTTCGGCCAGACGATCGCCGTCACGCCGCTGCAGCTGGTGGCCGCCGTCACCACCGCAGCAGACGGCGGAATCTGGCACACGCCGCACGTCGGCGCCGCGCTCCTCCTGCCGAACGGAGCGACGCAGCGGCTCACGTTCCCGTCGCAGCGCGTCGAGACCACCAAGGTCTCGCGCGAGGTCCAGACGGCGATGCTCGACGTCGTAGCCCATGGCACCGGCAACCTGGCAGCCGTAAAGGGGTACACGATCGCCGGCAAGACGGGTACTGCGAACGTCGTGAGCAACACGGGCGGCTTCAAGTCGGGCGACTTCCTCGCCTCGTTCATCGGCTACGGGCCCGTGCCGAACCCGAAGGTGCTCACGCTCGTGCAGATCGACGACCCAATCGGTCAGTTCTACGGCGGCGACGTCGCGGCACCGGTCTTCTCCCAGCTGATGGGTCAGATCTTCACCTACCTCGGCATCCCCCCGAGCGGCGCGACGCTGCACCAGACGACCGTCCAGACGCCGAAACTCTTGGGCCTCAGCTTGGCCGACGCGTCCCTGCGCGTCGAGAAAGCCGGGCTTCTCCTCTCGCCGAGCGGCTCAGGCTCGCGCATCGTCTCGCAGTCCCCTGCGCCAGGCCAGCAGATCCTTCCGGGTGCCACGCTCACGGTGAAGCTTGCCGGCGCATCGCAGCAGGGCGTCCCGGACCTCCTCGGGCTGACGTCGCAGCAGGTCTACCAGAGCGCAGCTCACTTTGGGTACGCCGTCGAACTCAAGGGCTCCGGCGTCTCCGTGCAGCAATCGCCCGCGGCGGGCACGTCGCTCGCCAAGGGCAAGACCGTCGTCGTCTACTTGTCGCCGCCGCCGTAAAGCGCGGCGATCCGCTCGGCCAGCCGGCCGTGGCGCACACCGCGCCCGGCGTTGCGCAGCGCCTGCCAGACCGCCCGCTGCGGCGCGATCAGCACCAGAACCTCGCGCGCCCGGGTCACGGCTGTGTAGAAGAGATTGCGGCCGAGCAGCATCCAGTGCTGCGCCGAGAGCACCAGCACGACGGCGCGGTACTCACTTCCCTGCGCCTTGTGCACCGTCGTCGCGTAGCCGAGCTGCAGCTGGCGCAGCTCGTCCTGACTGTACGCGACCTCCCGCTCCCCGCTGGGGTCGGGGAACGCCACAGTCGCCGCGCGGTCGCGCGCGGAGAGCGCGACGATGCGGCCCACTTCGCCGTTCAGCGCGCCGCGCTGGTAGTCGTTGCGCAGCTGCACCACGCGATCTCCCAGGCGGAAGACCCGATCGCCCAACCTCGCCTCCGGCTGCCCCCGACCCGGGTTCAGCTGCGCCTGCAGCGCGGCGTTCAGCGCTTGGACGCCCGTCTCGTTGCGGTGGCCCGCCGAGAGCACCTGGATCTCGTCGGGCTCGATGCCGCGACCCGGCAGTTCCTGCGTCGCGACGCGCACCGCCTGTGCCTGCACATCGGCCGGCGTCTCGGCGCGCAGCCAGACGAAGTCCCGCGCGGTCTGGGGCAACTGTCCCTGCCGGATCCGGTGCGCCGCCTGAACGATGCCGCTCTGGGCCGCCTGACGGAAGATCTCGCGCAGCTCCGCCCTCGGCACGAACGGCAGCGCGAGAAGCGCGGTGAGCGGCTCCCCCGCCCCCACCGGAGGAAGCTGGTCCGCGTCGCCGACCAGTACCAGCCGCGTCGTCGGCGAAAGCGCCCCGAGCAGCCGATCCAGCAGCCAAAGGTCGACCATCGAGGACTCGTCGACGATCAGGAGGTCGGCCTCGACCTGGCGAGTCTCGGTCTGCGGGCCGCGCAGCCCGAGCAGCCGGTGCAGGGTCTGGGCGGAGATGCCGCTCGCCTCCTGCACGCGCTTCGCGGCGCGCCCGGTCGGCGCAGCGAGCGCGACCCTGAGCCCGCGAGATCTCGCCCCCTGCGCGATAGCCCGCACGGTGGTCGTCTTGCCGGTTCCCGGCCCGCCCGTCAGGAGGAAGAGGGGGCTCGAGAGCGCGCTCTGCGCCGCCTTCGCCTGCTCCGGCGTGAGCGTCCCCACCTGCCGCAGCGCGACGGGAGCCACCTTTGCGCGCAGGCGCTGGGCGACGGCCCGCGCGACGCGCGACTCCATCTGGAACGCCCGCGTCAGGTAGAGAAGCTCCCCGTCCAGTACAACGGCGCCGCCCTGCGCGAGGCGCTGCACCGCGGCTTCGAGCCCCTGGGCCGTCGCGGAGAAGCGCTCGCCCCGGTCAGGGACCGTCGCCGCCGGCAGGGCGACGTGCCCCTCGTCGGCCGCGCTCTGCAGCAGGTAGAGCACGAGCGCCTCCATGCGCTCCGGCGCATCCTCGCCGATCCCCATGGCCCGCGCGACGCGATCCGCCGTCAGGAAGCCGATCCCCCCGACCTCGCGCCACAGGCGGAAGGGCTCGCGCTGCACGACAGCCTCCGCGCGGTCGCCGTAGTACACCTCAATCTTGCGCGCGACGTGCAGCGGAACCTCGTAGGGGCGCAGCGCCACGACCAGGCGTTCGAGACGCACCTGCTCCTTCGCCGCCCGCTGCGCCTCGCCGACCCGCCGGCGCCCGATGCCGGGGACCTCCTGCAGACGCTCGGGCTGGTTGCGCAGCACCTCAAGCGTTTGGTCTCCGAACCGCTCGTACAGGCGCTCGGCGATCTTCGGCCCGACGCCGGGGATCAGGCCGGACGAGAGGTACGCAACGATGCCTTCTCGGCTCACGGGCAGCTGGCGCGTCAACTCCTTCACCTCGAACTGCGCTCCGTAGGTGGGGTGGCGCTTCGCCTGTCCTGTGGCGCGCACTCTCTCGCCGGGCTGGAGCTCGGGCAGTGCGCCGACGAGCGCGACGCTGCCGCCGCGATCGAGGCGCAGCTGCACCACACTGAACCCGCTCTCGGCATTGCGGTAGGTGACGCGCTGCACCTCGCCCTGCACCTCACGCGCGGCAAAGAGCCGAGCGTCACCCTGCGCCGGTTGCGGAGCCGGTCTTTTCCCAGGCACGCTAAGCGCCCTCGCCCAGCGGCAACTGCAAGGGGCCGCGGGGGAAGTGGGTCAGAACCTGCGCCGCCTGCCTGGAGCGGACGCAGAAGGAGTCCTCCACCCCCACCGCCCCGACGCCGGGGAAGACGAACTTCGGTTCGATCGCGATGACCATTCCGGGCGCGAGCGCGCCCGGTGCACGGCCGGTTAGCACGGGCAGCTCGTCGAGCTCGAGCCCGATCCCGTGGCCGAGGAAGCGGACGCGATCGGGCCCATAGCCGAGAAAGTTCTCCGACAGGCCATGCTGCTCGGCGCGCCGCTGCGCCTGCTGGAACAGCAGGGAGATCTCGACGCCCTCGCGCACCGACTCCTCTGCCTCCGCGAGGATCTCCACCGCGAGCTCGGCGGCGTACTGCAGCTCCTTCGGAAGCCCGCCCAGCACGAAGCTGCGCGTTCCGTCGGCGACGTACCCGCGCACCGCGACCGCGTAGTCGCAGAGGATCGGGCTGTCGGGCCGGATCGGCTGGGCGCTGGACCCCTGGCCAATGCTGGGGTGCGGCCCGCTTCCGCCGGTCGGGCCGTCGAACTGGGCCGGCACGGCGCCGGGAGGTCCCCAGAGCACGTGGGGCGCGAAGTACTCGAAGTTGAAGCCTCGGGTGCGCATCAGTCCCTGCCCGCCATGCAGGCGCCCATGGGCGTCGACGCGGATCGAGACCTCGTGGTCGATCGCTCCGACCCGCAGGAGGCGGCTCGTCTCCTGCATCATCTCGCTCCAGACGGCGCCGGCCGCTACGATCTCCGAGATCTCGTAGTCCGACTTCACCTGGCGCAGCGCGCGGATCTCGTCGCTCACGTCCACCAGTCGGGCGTCGGGGAACATGCGCTCCATCTGCCGGTAGAGCTGCAGCGACAGCACGTCGCCCTCGATTCCCACGCTCTCTGCGCGCAGGCCCGCGGACTCAAGGAGGTGCGGCAGATCCTTGGGCGACGCGAGCACCTCCACCTGCCACGGCGTCTCGCGCAGCGTCCGCTCGACCGCCTTGCGGCAGAGGAAGACGGGGTCGCGTCCTGGCGCGACCGCCAGGAATCCCTGCTGCACAGTGCCCGCGAAGTAGTACTTGTCGGCCGCCTGCTGCACCAGCGCCACATCGACCCCCGCCTCGGTGAGCCGTTCCCCGAGGCGCGCGCAGCGTTGCCGAAGGTCGGCCCTCAGCCGCTCATCCATCGTTCCACTCTCCGTCCCGCTCTCGTCTCGCTGCGCCGCAGTCCGCGGCGCGGCCCGTCACTCTGCCCAGGCGATGCCGTCGCCGCGCGGGTCGGCGGCGGCGCGCAGGAGGCCCTGGGCGCTTCGGCAGATCGCCTGGGCATGCCCCATCTCGTCCATCCTCGCGGCGCCGACGCGCACCGTATGCCCAAGGCCTTCGAGCGCCTGCGCGAGTCCCGCGAGGCCTGCCTCGAGCTGCAGCCCGGGCGGATCGCCGAAGCCCACGCGCAGGCGCGGCGCCCCGATCGCCTCCTCCAACCCCTCGCCCCAGTCGATCAGGCGCCGAAGGATCTGAAGGTTCGTCTGCGCCTGGCCGTCGCCGCCCATCGCACCCATCACCGTCTCTAAGCCCTCCTCGCCGAGGACCATGGTGGCCATCAGGGTATGGGCCGTGCGCTTGCCCGGCGCGATCGCGTTGGGATGCCCTTCGTCAAGGCTGAAGTAGGCGCCGCGATTTTGCAAGTGCACTCCGAAGCCGGGCACCATCACGCCGCTGCCGACGCCCATGTAGTTGCTCTGGATGAGGGCGCAGGCGTCGCCCGCGTCATCGACGGTGCAAAGGAAGGTCGTTCCTCCCTCGCGCAGCGGCGGCGAAGGAAGCCAAGGCGCACCTGCCGCGATCGCGGAGCTCGCCGCCGCGACACGAGGTCCGGCGAGGACGTCGTCCCAGTCGGCAGGTGCGAAGCGGGGATCCGCGAGCAACTCGTCACGCAGCGCGAGCGCGCAGCGCAGCACCTCCGCGGTGACGTGCGCGGTGGCCGGATCCTCTGCCGCCCCTGCCGCCGACAGTCCCTCGAGGATCGAGAGCGCCACGAGCAGCGTGACGCCCTGGCTCGGCGGCGGCGTAACGATGATCCTGCGGCCGCGGTACGTTGCCTCGAGGGGAGTCGCCTCCTCCGCCCTGAATGCCGCCATGTCGGCCCGCACGACGGCGCCGCCGCCTGCGCTGAGCGTACGCTCCAGGGTCTCGGCGAACCGTCCGAGGTAGAACCAGGAGGGACCATCGGCAGCCAGCGCGCGGAGCGTGCGGGCGAGGTCCGGGCTGCGCTGGAGGTCGCCGGGCTTCGGTGCTCCGTTCGGCGCGAAGGCTGCGAGAAAGGCCGCGTCGGCGAAGTCCACGGCGGCCGCGAGCGCCCGCGCCACCTTGCGCGACAGGGGGAAGCCCTGCTCCGCCACCCGCGCCGCCCCTTCGAGCAGCTGCGGCCATGTGAGCCTGCCGTAGCGGCTGTGCAGCAGGTCCCAGCCCGCGACAGCGCCCGGCAGCGTGACCGTCAGGGGACCGCGCTGCGGCATCGCGCCCGACGCAGGAAGCAGGTCTCGGCGCAGCGCGCTGCCCACCGGTCCTGCCGCGCTGTAGGCCCTCACGCTTTGGTCCTCGGCGCGGTAGACGAGCGCAAAGAGGTCGCCGCCGAGCCCGCAGGAGTCCGGCTGCGCGACAGCCAGCATGGCGTTCGCCGCGATCGCGGCATCCACCGCGCTGCCGCCCTGGCGCAATGCGCCGATCGCGGCCTGGGTCGCCAGCGGGTGCCCGGTCGCGGCGGCGTGGCGGTAGCCGATCGCCTCGTACACGAATCTCCCCCCCCCGGCAGGTCCCTGGGGGAAGGTATTCCGGTTCGCTCCTAGGCCTCCTGCTGCAGCGCCAAACGACGCAGCGCGGGCGCGATCAGCGCGGCCACGACACCTTTCAGCAGGTCGAACGGGAGGAACGGCAACGCGCCCACCAGGACGCCGTTGCGCCAGGAGACGCCCTGCGCGATGTGCAGGCCCGTGACGCCGCCCAGGTAGATCACCGCCACGCCGAGCACCACCGCGACGAGCCGCAGCAACAGTCCGCGCTGGCCGAGCCAGCCCGCGAGCGCAGCCGCGAGGACCCAGCTGACGATGTAGCCGCCAAGCGGCCCCACCACGACCCCGATGCCAGCCGCGCCGCCCGCGAAGACCGGCACGCCGATCGCACCCAGCACGATGTACAGGACGACCGAGAGCGCCCCGAGTCCCGGGCCCAGCACGAATCCGGCCAGCAGGACAACGAGCACCTGCAGCGTGAACGGGACGTCGGTGAGCGGGATGGCGAAACTCACGTAGGAAGCGACGGCGAGGAGCGCGGCGAACGCAGCGGCATAGGCGATGCGCCGGGCCCTGCGGTACTCCTCCGTCATAGAGTCACCCCCTAATGTAAACGCTTTACGACTCTTTGGTTTACATTATGGGCGCACCGTGGGCCTGTCAAGAAGATCCGCTCCGAGAAGCCGTCTCGCATTGCGCGCCAAGGTACCTGCGGGAACGAACCGCCGGGGTGCATTCCATCCCGCGTCGGCGAGCGGGAGGTGCGGGCGACTGGGCGACGAAGCAGGGCGTCGGAGGGATGCGGGTGGCCGAGATGCGCTTCGGTGATCTGCCGATCGGGACCCGTCTTCGCCAGGGCGGGCAGGAGTACACCAAGATGGAGCACGAGCTGCGCGAAGGCATGCTGCAGTGCTCAAACGCGGTGTCGGACTTCGGTCAGTGGACACTGCTCGAGCCGGAGGAGATCGTCGACGTCATCGCCATTCCCGGTGCCTGACCGAAGGCGCCGGAGCAAAGCCTCAGGCGCCGCCCTTCGGCTCCCAGGAGCCCACGAACTGGCGAGGGTCGATCGCCGCGTCCCGGAGCGCGCTTGTCAACGCGCCATGGTGCAGGAGCAGTAGGCGGTTCTGGGCGCGGCTCATCAGCACAAAAAGGTCCGACGCGGCGCGCGGGTCGTCGGGGAAGGTCGCCTCGTCGGCGTCCACCAGGATCACGAGGTCGAACTCGAGCCCCGCGGCCTCCGCACGTCCGCCGATGAAGGGAGGCGCCGCATCCTCCCCGAGCGCCTCGAGGCAGGCGGCGCGCAGCGAGGCCGCGCGCCGCTCGTCGCGGCAGAGTACGGCCGCCGTCGTGTGCGCGATGCCGGAGAGCAGGGCGGCCGCCGCCTCCGCCATCGGCACGCCCTCGGGCACGGCGAGCGACATGAGGGGGGGCGCCGGGCGCTCGACCGCCTCGATCGGCACGAACGGCAGCCCGAGCTTCGGCCCGACGGCGTTCAGCGCGGCCACGATCGCCGGCGTCGAGCGATAGTTGACGCCGAGGTAGCGCACCTCCGGTGACGGGTAGCCGAGGTCCTTGAGGCCCTCCCATGATCCGAGTCCCGGAAGCTCGGGATCGCGCTGCGCCAGGTCTCCGAGCACCGTGAAGTTCGCGCCGCTCAGGATGCGGCGCATTGCGAGGTAGGCGACCTCGGAGACGTTCTGCCCCTCGTCGATGACCACGTGGTAGAGCCCGCGGCGACGCTCGCCGGTCAAGAGGAGGTGCAGGAGCGCCATCGCCCCGAGGTCCTCGACGCCGATGGCCTCAGGCAGTTCCTGCGCGCGCAGGAACTGCCGGTAGGCCGCGGTCGTCTCGAGGTTCCCGAGCGCGTTCGCGACGAGGCGCTCGGCCGCCCGCTCGATCTCAGCTTCCCGCGCGCGGTACTCCTTCTCGGTCCCCTCGTCCCATCCGACGCCCATGCGCTGCAGCAGGCGCTCCTTCGCGCCGCGGGCGATGCGCTGCGCAATCGTCCGGCGCACGAGTTCGTACGACTCCTCGGGGATGTCCTTGACGGCCGCGGCGACATCCTCGGGCTCCAGCCGCCAGCCGCTGCCAGCCGGGAGGTCGCGGTGCGCGACGGCGGCCACGCCCTGGGCGATGCGCTCCCGCAGCCACGCCTCCATGGCGTTTGCGAATGGGCGTGCGCCGCGCCGTAGCTCTGTGTGCCTCTCCATGAGCGCGACGCCGGCGTACGCGGCGAGCCATCCGTCGACCGACTCCTGCAGCACGCCGCGCACACCGAAGCTCGGCAGGACCTGCTCCATGTACTCGACGAGCGCGCGCGACGGCGAGAGGATCAGGCAACTCTCCGCCGCGAGGCGACGGCTCGGGTCCAGCGTGGCGTCGGTCACGAGGTAGGCCACGCGCATCTGGCCGATCTGGGTCTTGCCGGAGCCCGGCACGCCGTGCACGACGAGCAGCGGCGCCTTCGTGAAGATGGCGGCGCTCTGCTGCTGCCCGACGGTGCGGATGATGTTTCCGGCCTTCTCGCCGGCCATCCTCAGCACCCGGCCGAGGAAGGGGTCCCCGCCCATCGCCTCGCTGCCGTCGTAGCCGGAGAGCGCGTCGCCCATGTCGACGATCCGGAGGTCCTCGATCTCGAAGCGGCGCTTCAGGAGCACCTGGGCCCGGAAGGCGCCGACTCGGATGCGGTCCGGCTGCTCCGCGAACGCGCGGGCCATCGGCACCGTCCAATGGATCATGCGCGCACCGCCGGCGCCGGAGAGATCGGTCGAGTCGTCGAGCACCTCCGAGAGGTAGTAGCTCTCGGCCGCCTCCTCGCCGTCGCCCAGCACGTCCATGCGGGCGTAGTAGGGACGGTGGCGCCAGACGCAGACGTGCTGCAGGTCTCCGATGCGATCGCGCCGGAACCGCGCGAGGTTCCACGCGACGGCATCCTGGGTGCGGCGGAACTCGGCCTCGCGCGCCGTGCGGTCCTGCTCCGTCAGCTCAAGGAGGTAGTGCAGTCCCTCGACCGTCGCGTCGAGCACGCCCTGCTCCTCGGCGCGGCTCATGAAGCGTCCGCGCAGCTCCTCCGGCATCAGCTTCCCTCCCGTGTTCGCACGCCGAAACGGCCGCCGTCCGCGTCGGACGGCAGCGGGAATTCAGATGATAGCACAAGCGGGCACGCGGGTCACTCGAAGGAGTGACCTTTGCAATGTCCGGCGATGCCGCGCCCGGTCGTCAGCGCCCGCTCAGCATGCGCGGATACAGCCCCTGCAGCATCCGCCTGGCCTCACCCACCGTCGCCGGCTCCGCCACCGACACGCCGGCGTGCGCGGCGGCGACGCCCACCATCGCCCGGTGCAGCGCGGACGTCTCCTCGTCTTCCGGACGGCCCTTAGGAACCCTCTCCGCCGCGAGCGTTGCCGCCGCCGGGCCGATGTCCGGGAAGTCCGTCCTTGGCAGCTCGCGCGTCAGCACGGCGCCGACCCCTTCCGCCGCCGCGTCGCGCTGCGTAAGGGACGGGAGACCCCACCGCTCACAGATCGTCTTGATCATGCTCGTGTGGTCGAAGGGTCTCGATCCGCGGAACACCGTACCCGCCTCGATCCACGGCGACACCAGAACCATCGGCACCCGCACGCCCAAGCGGTCGAACCCAAAGCCCTGCGGGCAGTGCGCGCCGTCGCCCGGCGCGACGGCCTGCGGCGGGAGGACGTGGTCGTAGCACCCACCGTGCTCGTCGTACGTGATGCAAAGAAGCGTCTTCTCCCAGGCTGGACTCCATCGGACGGACTCGTAGACGCTTCGGATCAGTTCGTCCCCGGCCGCGACGCCGTGCGGCGGGTGCTGGTCGTTCGGATCGACGAAGAAGCGGGGTTCGATGAACGAGTAGGTCGGCAACGTCCCGGCCTTGCAGTCCTGGAAGAAGGTGTCCATGTGGTGGAAGTGGGTCAGCGCGTACTCGATCAGCCGCGGCAGGTGGATGATCATCGTCAGCGGGGCGACGGTGTCCGCATCGAAGTACACCTTCCACGGCTGGTGGGCCGCCTCCAGGAGGTTGAACACCGTGTTGCCGTCGTTTCGTACCCAGCTCACGTAGGGCGTGTTGAGCACGCGTCCCCCCGACGTCGCGGCGTGGAAGAAGGACCGGTTGGGCATCGTCATCGTCGGAACCGAGCTGTGCCACTGGTCGCACACCGCGTACGCATGCGCAAGTCCGGCGAGGGTTGGGATCTGCGCCGGGGCGTACCCGTCCATGATCTGCGCGTAGCTCTCGTAGGTCAGCGGGACGCCCTTCTCGCGAAGCTGGGCGATGTAATCCTCTACGAAACCCATCATCGCGCCGGGGGTGGAAGGCCGGCTCCCGACCTCCGCGGTCCCGTAGATCTGCACGTTGACCCGCTGGTACTCCTCGCCGGGATCCGGGTTCGGGCGGTCGAGGCGCGATGCCTTGCCAGCAGGTACGACGCCCCGCTGCGCGCCCGGAACGCCAGCCGGGATCGGGTTCGTCAGCCCGCGCCCGGAGAGCCCATCGTACGGCTGCCCGCGCGCAGCGCGGTCGAAGGGCGGCGCGTTCTCCGCGTCGTAGAGCCACCCGAGCATCTCGTCGAACGATCGGTTCTCCAGCATCAGGACGATCACGTGATCGATCTTCTGAAGGTTCTTATGGGCCGCCACGCGTCCCGCCTCCCCTCGTGCTGGGCGGATTCGACACGGCGCATCCGGCTTCCTCGTTTGTCCAATTCTGTCTCGCTCTGCCTAATCAGCCGCCGAGGTGCCCTCGGATCGTCACGTCGCCCGCCGACATCGCCAGCGTCGAGCCGTCAGGGAGGCGTAGGATGAGCCGGCCGATGTCGTCGACATCGGCAGCGATGCCCTCGACGGTGCCCTGCGCGGCGTGGGCGAGCACCTCGCGCCCCAGCGTGCAGTTCCGCTCGAGCCACCGCGCACGCAGGGCTGCCGGATCGTCGGCCAGCTGCCCGGCTGCGGCGAGGATCTCCTCCACGAGCGCCGCGAGCAGCGGGGCGCGGCTGCCCTGGTAGCCCGAAGCCTGCCGCAGCGAGACGGCGCGGTCCGCGAGCTCACCGGGGAATCGCGGCTGGTGCACGTTGATGCCGCAGCCGATCACGGCGTGGCGGATCTCCTGCTCCTCGAGCGTCAGCTCCACAAGGATGCCCGCGAGCTTGCGCCCACCCACCAGGAGGTCGTTCGGCCACTTGATCTCCGGGCGAAGCCCGCACACCCGCTCGATCGCCGCGCACGCGCCGACCGCCGCGGCGAGCGGCAGCCAGCCGGCCTCCTGGGGCGAGATGCGCGGCCGCACGACGATCGACGAGAGCAAGGACATGCCGGGCGGATCGCTCCAGGTACGCCCGCGGCGGCCGCGGCCGCGCAGCTGGTGGTCCGTCGTCACCACGGCGCCCTCAGGCGCGCCGTCGCGCGCCCACGCTGCGGCCGCCTCCATCGTGGACTGCGTCTCCGCGAGGAAGCGGACGGGGTAGCCCGCGCCCGGTGGGTAGAAGGCAGCGACAGCCCAAGGCAGCGGGCGGTCGGGCAGCGCGGCGAGCCGGTACCCGCGCCGCGGCCGCGCCACGACGCGCAGGCCGTCGGCGCGCATCCCGGAGAGTTCCTTGTTGACCTGTGCCCGCGAGACCCCGAGGCGGCGCGCGAGATCCTCGCCGGAGACGACCTCGCCCTGCAGGAGTGCACGCAGGATCAGCTGCTGATGCGCCACCACCAGCACCTCCCCTCGACGCGCGCGACATCCTGTCCCGCGCACTCCGAAAGCCGCTCCGAGAGCGGGGAACCGTCCGGGGCGCGGAGCGCATGCCGCACCTCCAGCAGCGGCTGCAGCACGAATCGGCGCCGGACGAGGCCAGGATGCGGCAGGAGGAGCTCTGGATCACTCCGTACCTCGGCACCGAACAGCAGAAGGTCGAGGTCGAGGGTGCGCGGCGCCTTGCCTGGTCCGCGCACCCGGCCGTGGACGGCCTCGACGCGGAGGAGAGCCGCCAAGAGCTCCTCGGGCGCCATCTGGGATGGACATTCGAGGATCGCCACCGCGTTCAGGTAGCGCGGCTGCGCGGCATCCGTCTCCACGGGCGCGCTCTCGTAGAGCGACGAGACCGCAGCGATCGGCAGCCCAACGCCGAGGAGACCGGCGCGCAGGCTGCGCCGCCGGTCTCCCAGGTTCGCGCCGAGCCCGATCGCCGCTTCAGTCATCGCGTCCGATCTCCACCAGGGCTTCGACCCCTTCGGCCGGACCGCCGAGCGGCGCGTGGGGCTTTCGCACATGCACCATCGCCCGGGTCGCCTCCGGGAAGCGGGCGAGGATCGCCTGCGCTGTGCGCTCCGCGAGGGTCTCCAGGAGGCGCAGGCTCGGTCCCTCGAAGATCTCCCGCGCGGTGCGGTAGACGTATCGGTAGTCCACCGCGTCCTCCACGGCGTCCGTCACGGCCGCACCGCGGAAGTCGTACCAGATCTCGATGTCGACGTGGAACGGCTGACCGAGTCCCCGCTCATGTCGGTAGGCGCCGTGGCGACCGTAGAACACCAGGTCGCGCAGCGCGATCTTCCTCATGCCCGGGCCGTCCAATCCGCGACGCGCACCGCATCGACGGCCGGACCGACGTCGTGCACTCGCACGATGTCGGCGCCCAGTGCCGCCGAGAGCGCGACGGCCGCCACGGTGGCGCTCAGGCGCTCCCCCGTGGCCTTGCCCGTCGCTGTCCCGAGGAAGCGCTTGCGCGATGGCCCCATCAGCACCGGGTAACCGAGCGCCCGCAGCGCGGGCAGCTGGCGCAGCACGGCGTAGCTATGCTCGGGCTCCTTGCCGAAGCCGATCCCGGGATCGAGGACGATCGCGTCCGGCGCGACGCCGGCGGCGCGGGCGGCCTCTGCCCTCTCCGCCAGGTGGTGGCGCACCTCGTCTCCGACCCGGGCGTAGCGCGCCTCAGCCTGGCTGTGCATCAGCACGACGGCAGCGCCGGAGCGGGCGCAGCCCCCGAGCATCTCGGGATCGTCGAGCCCCGCCGACACGTCATTGACGATCTCCGCTCCCAGGCGCAGCGCCTCGCGCGCCACGGGCCACTTGCGCGTGTCGATCGAGATGGGCACGTCCACTCTGCCGCGCAGCGCCTCCAGCACGGGCACGACGCGCATCATCTCCTCGTCGAGCGGCACGGGCCGTGAACCCGGGCGGGTCGACTCGCCGCCGACGTCCAGGATGTCCGCGCCCTGCGCGACCATCGCCTCGGCTGCCTGCACGGCGCCCTCCACGCCCGGATGGCTGCCGCCGTCCGAGAAGGAGTCCGGGGTGACGTTCAAGATGCCCATGACGTAGGTGCGGGCACCGAGCGGCAGGAGCCCGCGGCGCAGTCTGAGGGCCTGGGTCTTTGGCGCGAGCGCCTGCTCCACCGCGTCGCGCCACGCCGCGGGTAGCGCCTGCGCAGCCTCCGCGAGTTCATCCCGCGGCGCGCAGAGCAGCGCTCCCCCTGCAAGCGGCGCGAGGCCCGGCTGCGCCGGCCCCTCGTACCCCTCGAGGAACATGCAGGCCGGGCCAGCGCCCTCGTACCCCAACTCCGCCAGGACGTCGCTGCGCAGCGGCCACGGCGGGACAGGCAGCAGCCAGGCCTTCGGCATTAGAACAGCCCCCGGATGTGCCCTTCCGGCGTCAGTTCGATCTTCTCGGCTGCGGGCACCTTCGGCAGTCCCGGCATCGTCATCACGTCTCCCAGCATCGCGACGACGAACCCCGCTCCGGCCGAGAGCACCGCGTCGCGCACGGTCACGCGGAACCCCGTCGGACGTCCGAGCTTCGTCGGGTCATCTGAAAGGGAGTACTGGGTCTTGGCCATGCAGACGGGCAGATCCGCGTAGCCGAGCTCCTGGAAGCGCTCCAGGCTCTTCCGCGCCACGGGGCTGAAGTCCACGCCGTCGGCGCCGTAGATCTCTTTCGCCACCGTCTCGATCTTCTCGCGCAGCGGCAGGGAGCGCTCGTAGAGCGGGTGGTAGTCGCCGGGCTGCTGCGTCGCGCGGATCACCGCCTGCGCCAGGTCTTCCCCACCCGCGCCGCCTTGGGCGAACACGTCGGAGAGCACGATCTCCACGCCGAGCGCGTGGCTGCGGTTGTGCAGCAGCTCGATCTCCTCGGCGGTGTCGGTAGGGAAGCGATTGATCGAGACGATCGGGTTCAGTCCGAACTTGCGGACGATCGCGATGTGCTGCTCGAGGTTCCCAAAGCCCCTCTCCAGCGCCGCGAGGTCCTGCGTGCCGAGCTCCTTCGCCCCCGCGCCGCCCTGCAGCTTCAGCGCCCGGATGGTCGCGACGACGACGACCGCGTCCGGTCGGATGCCGGCGTTGGGCGCGACGATGTCCATGAACTTCTCCGCACCGAGATCGGAGCCGAAGCCGGACTCTGTGACGACGATGTCGGCCAGCTTGAGCGCGAGCTTCGTCGCGAGGATCGAGTTGTTGCCGTGGGCGATGTTCGCGAACGGCCCGCCGTGGATGATCGCCGGGGTGTGCTCGAGGGTCTGGACGAGGTTCGGCTTGATCGCATCCTTCAGCAGGGCGGCCATCGCGCCGTCGGCCCTGAGGTCTTTGGCGCGCACCGGCGTTCCTTCGTAGGTGTTCGCGACGACGATCCGTCCTAGGCGTTCCCTGAGGTCTGCGATGCCGGTCGCAAGGCAGAGGATCGCCATGACTTCGGAGGCGACCGTGATCATGAAGTGGGACTCGCGCGGCACGCCGTTCGCCTTGCCGCCGAGCCCGATGACCACGTTGCGCAGGGCCCTGTCGTTCATGTCGAGGACCCGCGGCCAGGTGATCGTGCGCGGGTCGATCTGGAGCGCGTTGCCCTGCTGCAGGTGGTTGTCCAGCATGGCCGCTAGCAGGTTGTGCGCCGACGTGATCGCGTGGAAGTCGCCGGTGAAGTGCAGGTTGATGTCCTCCATCGGCACGACCTGCGAGTACCCACCGCCGGCGGCGCCGCCCTTGAGGCCCATGCACGGTCCGAGCGAGGGCTCGCGCAACGCGATGATCGACCGCTTGCCGATCCGGCCGAGCGCCTGACCGAGGCCGACGACTGTCGTCGTCTTGCCCTCGCCAGCCGTCGTGGGGTTGATCGAGGTGACGAGCACCAGGCGGCCGTCCGGCCGGTCCTTCAGGCGGTCAAGCAGCTCTAGGGGAAGTTTTCCCTTGTACTTGCCGTACGGCTCGATGTCGTCCGGGTTGAGGTCGAGCTTGCGTCCGATCTCCCAGATCGGCTCCAGGGTTGCAGCCTCCGCGATTTCGATGTCGCTTCTCACGTGCGAGTCCCTCCATGGTCCACTGCGGCTACGCAGTGCGCATCAGTACTTCCAGCGCGTTCAGTATACCGCTTCGGCTGCACATACGACCCGCCCGAACGGACCATCGCGACAGGCCCTACGGCTGCGGCGCGGGCGGGACGGACTTCGGCTGCGCGACGAGGACCATCTCGGAGGACTTCGCGCTGCTTGCGCGGTCGAACTGGGCTGTGACCCGCTGTCCCACCTTCAGCGACTGCAGGATGCCGCCGAGAGAGGCGGCGCCCGTCACACTGCGTCCGGCCAGCCGGGTGATCACGTCTCCCGACCGGATGCCCGCCTTGGCCGCTGGCGTACCGGGGTACACGTAGTAGACGACGGCGCCCTTCGCCGCCGAGACCCCGAGTTGCTGCTGCAAGGACGGTGTGAGGTCGACGTCCGCAATCCCCAGCCATGGCCGGATGACGTAGCCCGACTTCAGGAGCTGCGGCACGATGGTGCGCACCGTCGAGACCGGGATGGCGAAGCCGATGCCTTGGGCCTGCGACGCCACGGCGGTGTTGATGCCGATCACCTGTCCGTTCAGGTTGATCAGGGGCCCCCCCGAGTTGCCGGGGTTGATGGCCGTATCGGTCTGGAGGAGGTTCTTGTAGCTGCGGCTGCCGATCGACAGCGGTCTCCCCTCGGCCGATACGACCCCGAGCGTAACGGTGTGGGAGAGGCCGTAGGGGTTGCCGATGGCCAGAGCGAAGCTGCCGATCGCCGGCGGCTTGTTCGGTGCAAGCGGCAGGATCGGCAGCGGTTTGGGCGCCGAGATGCGGAGAACTGCGAGGTCGGTGGCGTAGTCCGCACCGACGACCTTCGCGGTGAACGGCCTCGTGTACCCCGTGACCTGAACCTTGATCTGCACCGCGTCCTGGATGACGTGGTCATTCGTGAGGATGTAGCCCGTCTTGTCGAAGATGAAGCCGGACCCGATCCCCTGGGCGTACTGTGGCGTCTGGGGCTGGTAGAGGGGGAACGGCCAGCCCGGGAACGTCGTCTGCTGCTGCTGGGGCACCAGCGTGGTGACCTTGACGACGGCCGGGCTCGCCAGGCTGACGATCTTCGGGACGGTGCCTGCGCTCAGGCCGCCGGTGAGCACGAGCGGCTTCGAGGTGAAGTTCGGCGGCGGCGAGTACGCCTGCAGCGCGTCGCTTACGGCCCAGTCGCCACCCGCGAAAGCCGCGCCCAGGACGAACGCGCCAAGGATGGCGAAGAGCGCCCTGCGAAGGTTCCTCATCGTGGATGCCTCCTGCGGTAGAACTTTCCGCAGTTAGTATCGACACTCCACCTAAGAACCTACTGAGGACCGTTCCTAGAAACGCAGACATTCATATGCTGACGTGGGTGCGTGGCAGTGTGGAGCGCACGGCATCGCGGAAGATGCCGGCGCCCGAGATCTTCCGGCCCGTCTTCTTGGCCACCGTGTCGTCCACCACCAGCGGGATGACGCCCACGGGGCAGGCAGCCTGCACCACCAGCAGGGCAAGCAGGTGCCAGAACCCGGGCAGGCCCCAGCGACCGCAGCGTACGAAGCGGTGGTAGGCGTCGTGCGCACGCCTCGTCTCAGGTTCCATGACCCGCCAGATGCGGGTGATCGCGTGAGGACCCGGGAGCGGCACCCAAGCCGTGATGAGCTGCGTGAACAGCGCAAACGACGGTGCTGTGAAGGTCGGCGCCATCCACTCGAACAGTTCCCGCCAAGCTTCGCTGACCCGGGGCAACCAGTCGCGAAGACTGCTTCGCTTCGGTACGCTCAACCTGCCTTTCTCCTCGGCCTGGTTGCCCTACCAAGTGGCACGCGGGCCGTCGAGAAAGGTCTTATATGAGTACCCCAAAGTCCTTGCTGGGAAAGTACGGGCTTACTTGGTTATGCGCCTATGCACCTCGCCCGCCCGGTCGAAAAGTGCGAAAGTCCACCTCTATGAATGTGCGTGAAAATCGGCAACTGTTACGAACCCTCGCGGTCGACGATCGAGGCCGAGGTCCGGGGAGAGGAGAAGTGCTCTTGCAGCCGGCGCTCGATGTCCTCGGGCCGAAGCGCGTCAAGGACGTCGAGGGCGTCGAACAGGTCGAGGCCGCGCAGCGCGTACTCGGTGAAACTGTGCGCCACGGCTTCCGGTGAGTTGAAGAGCGCGACGAACTCCCCGACCGACTTGCGGCGCGAGCGCTCGACGGCTTCGCGCGCGAGGCCCGCGCGGCAACGCTCCCCCAAAAGCGCGAGCAGGCGCGCGAGCAGGCGGTCGGGGTCGGGCGTCGGCCCCCCGAGGACGCTCGCGGCGAAGTCGTCTCCGGCGAAGTAGCTGGCCGCGAAGTGCTCGCTGACGAGGCCCTCCTCGTAGAGCGTCTGGTAGATGTCCGACGAGGTGCCAAAGAGGCAGTCGAGCAGGATCTCCATCTCGATCTCGCGCTCTAGCGGGTTCTCGCGCGCGGGATCGTCCTTGAAGCCGATGTCGATCAGCGGCACCCCTACCGGCATGGCCCTCCGAACCAGTTCGCTGCGAACGGCTTCGGGCTCCTTCGGGCGCAGACGCTCGACGGGGGCACTGCGCTCCGAGGGCACCAGCCGGTGCACGGCGTCGAACACGCCGGCCGGATCGACGTCCCCGGTCGCGAAGAAGACCATGTTGCTCGGACTGTAGAAGGTGCGGTGGCAGAGGTAGAGGTCGTCCACGGTGATCCGCTCGATCGACTCCACTGTCCCGCCGATCTCCACGCGTACCGGATGCTCGTGGTAGAGGGCTTCCATCAAGTTCTGGAACACGGCGACGCGCGGGTCGTCAAGGTACATCCGAAGCTCCTGCCCGATGATTCCCTGCTCCTTCGCCACGCTCTCGGGCGTGAAGTAGGGATGCTGCACGAAGCGCAGGAGCAGCTCCAACGCTTGGGGGAACTCGGTCGCGGTCGAGAAGAGGTACGTCGTCGCCGTGTAGTTCGTGTAGGCGTTCGCCATCGCTCCCAGCGCGGAGAAGCGCTCGGAGACGTTGCCGCCCTCCTCCTCGAACAGTTTGTGTTCGAGGAAGTGCGCGATGCCCGCCGGTGTGTCGTGGCGCCGCCCGTCGGCGTCGACGAAGTTCTGGTCGTTCGAGCCGTAGCGGGTCGCGAACGTGGCGTAGCGCGTCTGAAAGCCGGGTTTGGGCAGGACGAAGGCGCGCAGTCCGCTCGGCAGTACCTCGCGGTGGATCGTCTCCCGCAGCCGACGCTGCTCTACGAGCTCGCTAGCCATCAGGCGCCCTCCTGTCCGTCGAGGAAGTAGACCGTATCGAGCGCGACGCCCTGCGCCGCCTTCGCGATCTCGTCGGCCGTGACCGCTCTGAGCGCGGCGATCCGCTCGGAGGGATCGGTCGGCCGCGACGCCGCCCTCAGTTCGAAGTCCGTCATGATCGATTCGCTCGGCGCGTCCGACGACTGCAGGATCTGGCTCTCGATCGCCGCGAGCGTGTCGCGCATCTCCTGCTCGCGGAACTCTCCTCTGCGCATCGCCTCGAGCTGCGCGAGGATGATCTCCTCCGCCTGGCCGCGGTCCTGGAACTCGATCCCGCTCTGGACGAACATCAGGCCCTTCAGACCGTCGATCTGCGAGTAGGCGTAGTAGGCGAGCGAGTGCCGCTCGCGTACCTCCTGGAAGAGCTTCGAGTGACTGAAGCCGCCGTAGATCCCGTTCATCATGACCAGCGCCGGGTAGTCGCTTGCGCCCGCGCGCCGGTCCGTGGTGAAGCCGAAGGCGAGCTTGCCCTGCGCCACCGCCTGGTGGTCCGTGACCCGCCGCGGCGCGCCGGGCGCTGGATGCCGCGAAGGGCTGCGGGGTGCCTGCGGCGCGCGCCGCCCGAGGCGCGAGAGCAGCCGCGTCGCCTCCTCCTCCGCCCGTTCGCGCGTCAGATCCCCGACCATGTACACGTCGATCGGCGCCCGCGTGAGCACCTCCTTCCAGCGCTCGTAGAGCGCCGCAGGGGTGATCGCCTCGATCTCCTCCAGCCGGCCGAGCCGCGGGATCGCGTAGTCCTCGCCGGCGCACATCGACTCGATCAGGCGCATCTGCGCGTAGTGCGCCTTGTCACTGTAGATCCCCTGCACGCGCCGCAGGAGGTTCTCCTTCTCCTGCGCGACGAAGCTCTGCTTGAGTCCGCCGTGCTCGACGAGCGGATCGAGCAGCACATCGCCCAACATCTCGATCGCGCCAGGCAACGGGTCCTCCCCGCCGAGGTACGCGGCGTTCGCCGCCTCGACGTGGAAGATCAGGACCTGGTCCTCGGCGAGCTTGATCACGTCGCCGCGCAGGTCCGTCCCGTAGAGCGAATCCAGCGCGCGCGCGAGCTCGATGGGCTCGGGCAACCGTCGCGTGCCGCGCCGCAGCACCATCGGCAGGATGGCCCCCGCTGCGGCTCCCGCAGCCAGCGGCTCGCGCAGAAGCACGCGCACCGTTGTCGTCTTGAACTTTTGCGTCGGCCAGAAGAACAGATGTGCACCGTCGGAGAGGCGGGTCTGTGCGAAGCCCAATGGTTCGGCCGGGCATGCGCCCGGCCTCCCCCCTTTCGTAGAGGTACGATATCCCTGCTATTCTTTCCGGCCGAAACCTTCTCCTCTCGCGTCAGCGTGAAGCCTGCACGATGCGCACCGCTCCGTTCGTCGTCTCGAGCTCGGCCGCAATATCCCCCTGCGCGCCGTCGACGTTGCCGCGCAGCCTGCGTCGCGCGAGGTCCCGAACGTCCTCCGCGAGGCGCAGACCGGGGACGTCGGCCATGATCGCTCCGTGCACCGTCTCGGCGCTGATGCTGGCCGCGACACCGGCCGGCAGGCGGAGCTCCACTGCCCCGTTCAGCGTGCGCAGCTGGCAGTGCCCACCCTTCACCGGACCGATCTGCGCCTCGATGCGCCCGTTGCGAGTCATCGCAAAGACATCGCGCACCGCGCCGCGCACGGAGACGCGCCCGTTCCACGCATCGACGCGAACGCTCTCCCCCACCTCCGCAGCCACATCGATCGACCCGTTGCGCGAGACGACGGAGAGCTGCCCCAGGCGGGGCGCATCGACCCGGATGCGGGCGTTCTGGGTCTCGAGCAAAAGCTTGTCGATCGCGAGGCCGACCGTCTCGACCCTTCCGTTCTGCTCCGCCACCTCGCCCCTGAGTACGCTGTCCGCCGGAAGGTAGAGGTTCACCGAGGCGCCCGTGAACGGGAACGCGATCGGCCCGCTGCCGCGCACTGGCGCCTCGATCCGGATCCGGCGACCTTCCACGTGGACGGTAGGGCGGTCGGGCCCGTCGCCGAAGAACGTCCGCCCCGTGCGCCACACCACGCGGTAGCGACCGCTCTCACCGGACTGTACGGTGAACCCCATCGCGCCCTGGAAGTCGAGCTCGACGGGGCCCTCCCCCTCGAGTTCCCCCGCGGCGATCTCCTCCTCACGCTCCTCGGTGACGTCGCGCACGCGCGTGCGCACGTCGCTCAGGCCACCCTCGATCATCTCGCGCAGGTCGCGCAGCGGTCGGTGCTCGCGCTGCGCTTGGAGGAGCTCCTCGGCCTCCTCCGCCGTCAACTTGCCGTCGGACACCAGTCGGAGCACACGCCGCTCGAACTCACCCATCCCGGTTGCCTCCCTTGTCGTCCTCCCTGGACGCCGCGGACTCCAGAAGGCGCAGCGCCTCCTCCGCGTTCAGCTCGCCGCGCCGAAGCCCGGCGAACACTCCACTCTGCGGGCGGGACTGCGCCAGGAGCTGCGCAACGATCTCGTCGAGCTGACCGCGCAGCGTCTGGTAGGCGACTCCCTCCACGCGCTCGAGTTCCTTGAGGTTGCCTCGCGCGAGCAGGAAGCGGACCGCGAACACCTGCTGCGCGACGCTGAGGCGGGAGAGCGGCGGCTCGAAGCTGCCATGCACCTCGGTCTCGCAGCGTGCGCAACGCAACCGCACCGCGACCATCGGCCCGCCGCAGCCCGGGCAGGCCGGAAGTCCAACCACCACTTCTCGGTCCCCTTTCGGACAATATTTTACCCCTTTTGTGCCGTTTTTCAAGCGAGAAAGGGAGGGGTCAGCGCTTTGCCCCTTGCGGAGCCTGCCGCCACCTCCGGTGCCGCGGCCTCCGGCACGCAGAAGGGGCGCGACCCTGCGGTCGCGCCCCTCGTGTCGGACTCGATTCAGATGGCCATCTCGCGGCCCTCGATCATCGCCTCCAGTTCGCTGCCCTCGATCGTCTCCTTCTCGAGCAGCTTCTGGGCGATCTCGTGCAGCTTCTCGCGGTTGTCCGTCAGCGTCTGCTTCGCCCGCTCGTAACAGTCATGCACGATGCGGCGCGTCTCGCGGTCGATCATCGCCGCGATCTCCTCGGAGTAGTTGCGGTCGCGCATCAGGTCGCGGCCGAGGAATACCTGGTCCTGCTTCGTACCGTACGTCATGGGCCCGAGCGTCTCGGACATGCCGAGTTCGGTGATCATGCGGCGGGCCATCTTCGTGACCTTGTCGAGGTCGTCGGCGGCGCCGGAGGTGATCTCTCCGAAGATCAGCTCCTCCGCCGCGCGGCCGCCGAGCGCAGCCGTGATGCGGTCGAGGATCTCCTCTTTGGTGATTAGGTAGCGGTCCTCCGCGGGCATCTGCAGCGTGTAGCCGAGGCCCATGCCGCGCGGGATGATCGTCACCTTGACGACCGGGTCCGCGTTCGGCAGGAGGTGGCCGATCAGCGCGTGGCCGACCTCGTGGTAGGCGACCTTGCGCTTCTCCTTCTCGTTCATCAGGCGCGACTTCTTCTGGGGTCCGCCGATCACCCGCTCGATCGCTTCATCGAGCTCCGGCATGCCGATGCGCTTCTTGTGCCGGCGGGCGGCGAGCAGTGCAGCCTCGTTCAAGGCGTTCGCCAGGTCCGCACCGGTGAAGCCCGGCGTGCGGCGCGCTACCATCTCAAGGTCCGCGGCGGGCTCCAGCGGCTTGTTCGCCGCGTGCACACCGAGGATCTCCTTGCGGCCCTGCAGGTCCGGACGGTGGATGACGACCTGACGGTCGAAGCGGCCCGGCCGCAAGAGCGCGGGGTCCAGGACGTCCGGACGGTTCGTCGCCGCCATGACGATGATCCCCTCGTTGATGCCGAAGCCGTCCATCTCGACGAGCAACTGGTTGAGGGTCTGCTCGCGCTCGTCGTGCCCCCCGCCGTATCCGGCACCGCGCTGGCGCCCGACGGCGTCGATCTCGTCGATGAAGACGATGCAGGGCGCGTTCTTCTTGGCCTGGTCGAAGAGGTCGCGCACGCGCGACGCCCCGACGCCGACGAACATCTCGACGAAGTCGGAGCCGGAGATGCTGAAGAACGGCACGCCAGCCTCGCCGGCGACGGCCCTGGCCAGCAGCGTCTTGCCGGTTCCAGGCTCTCCGAAGAGCAGGACGCCCTTCGGGATGCGCGCGCCGAGTTCCACGTAGCGCTTCGGGTGTTTGAGGAAGTCGACAACCTCGGCGAGCTCCTCCTTGACCTCCTCGACGCCCGCGACGTCATCGAAGGTGACGCGCTTGCGGTCGTCGGTGTGGAGCCTGGCCCGGCTCTTGCCGAACTGCATCACGCGGTTGCCTCCGCCCTGCGTCTGCTGCATGAGGAAGAACATCAGCGCGGCCAGTAGGATCACCCACAGCAGGGTGTTGAAGAGCGGGCTGTCGTACCACGGCGTGGCCGCGGACGTGTATCGCACCTGCACGCCGTTCTTGATGAACGCCGTCTGCAGGGTGGGGTCGCCGTTCGGCGGCAGGGTCGTGACGAACTTCTTCCCGTTCGTCAGCACCCCGTTCAACTGGTCGCCGGCGATCGATACCGACTTGACCTGGCTGTGTGTCACCGCAGTGTACATCTTCGTGAAGGAGTATTGGGTGACGTTGGACGGCTGCGCGGTGTGGAAGTACTCGAGCGCCATGAGGAACAGAACAAGCATCACGAGTGGGAACGTGATGCGGCGGAAGATGTTATTCACCGCGGTCCGGCCTCCTTTCGCGGGCGCACGAGCGGAGCCGTGCAAATCGGTTCATTTTAGCACACTCCAAAGAGAGGCAACAACTTCACGAGGTGCCGCCCAAGCGGTCCTGGACTCGTCCGCAGCCCCGTGCCGGACGGTTGCCCGGGGCTGCCAAGGCTGCCCCGGCACCCAGAATGGTACGCCTTCGATGATGAGGATGGGAATAAGATCGCGCACACGGCGGGGCACCTTCGCGTCGACCAAAAGATCCTGCAGTTTGCGCGTACCGGCAGCTGTCGCGAGTCGGTCGCCCGCGCGCCGCCCGCGCACCGCCGCCCTTCCCTGTGGGATTGGTGCCACGACCGCGCCCGGCGGCGGGTCGCCGATGCCGACCCAGAGGTCGCCAAAGCGCCCTCGCATGCCGTCGACGAGCGAAAGGGCGGTCGGGCGCGGCCCGTCCCACCAGAGCGCGCCGTCCTCGAGGTAGAGGCCGCGCGCTGGGCTCATCCGCCGATCCTCGCGCAGCGCAGCGAGAGCCTCCGCGGTCCGCTCGAGCGGCAGCTCCCCGCCGCGTGAAGCCAGAAGCTCCCGCAGGCAGCGTCGCGCGAGCGGTCCAGGCGCTGCGCGCAGCGGCCGAACGTCAACGCCCCGGGGCAGGCGGGGAAGAGCCGCGAGCAGCGCCTCGGCCCCATCCCGCAGGAACTCGTCGTCTTCCGCCCGCAGCGCGGCGTTGCGTGAGAGCGCGGCCGCGACGCGGGGGTTCTCCCGGCGCAGCAGAGGGAGCACTCCAGCGCGCAGCCGCGCGCGGAGGTTCCCGTCGCCGAAGTTCGTGGGGTCTAGGCTGTAGTCGAGTTCCGCCGCGCTGCAGACCTCCAGCAGACGCTGTTTCCCCACCGATAGCAGCGGCCGCCAGTAGGGCTCCCGCCAGGTCGGCATGCCCGCAGCCCGCGCCGAGCCGCGCACGAGCTGCATCAAGACGGTCTCGGCCTGGTCGTCCTGATGGTGCGCAAGCGCGACAGCACTCGCGCCGACGCCGCGCGCGACGCGCTCCAAGACCGAGAGGCGCCGCGCGCGCGCCGCGTCCTCGCTGTGCCGCACGGGCGCAGGCAGGTGCACAACGCTCAGGCCCGCGCCCGCGGCGTCCGCGAGTTTCTGGCAGATCGCGGCCTCCCGCGCGGCGTCCGAGGGACGCCAGCCATGGTCGACGTGACACATGTGCAGTCTCATGCGCAGGCTCGGTGCCACTTGGCACAGGAGATGCCAGAGCGCGACTGAGTCCGGACCGCCCGAGACGGCCACGACGCAGACGGCGCCTCGAAGTCCGATGCGATCCGCCGCAACCTGGAGGTCGGAGAGAAGCTCGTCCATATGCCGCCCGGCTTCGACGGTTGTGACCTAGGTCCTGCCTGGCTCACGGCTGCTGCATGCCGCCGCCCAGTGCGCGCATGATCCCGTGCAGCGGGCGCAACCGCCGACCCCAGGGCCGCACCTGCCACTTGCTGCGCATCGTCTCCTGCAGCAACTGCCAGAGCTTGGGGTCCTCCGGCGCCCACGGCGGCTCCTCACCGGGTACGCTCCCACCTGCGCCGAGCATCGCGGTCGCGAGCCACGCGAGGTCGACGGGTCCGCCCTCGTATCGGCGCCACTCGCCCGGGCTCAGCAGACGCCAGCGGCGCTCCGCCGTCGCGTAGAGGATGTCGGTGGGCCGCACCGCAACGACCTCCGCGCCGTGCCCGAGCGCCAACTCGAGCTGCTGCGAGATGTCGTAGCCGAGCCGTCGGATTTCCGCGGGCGCCATGCGGCGCCCCTCGTGCAGGAGGTTCCCGAGCGTGTAGCCGGACACCCACTCCGAGACGACGTACGCCAGCCGACCGCCTGGCATGTCCCCGATCTCCCGCATCCGCGGCAACGTCCCCTGCGGCAGTTGCCGCAGGAGCTCCTCACGGGCGTGCAACAGCTCCGCGCGTCCGATCTCCACCGCCCAGGCTCGTCCCGTCTCGTCGCTGGCCCAGAAGGTCCTCTCACCAACGGCCGGGCCGAGTTGGTAGCGATGCGACTGACCCCAGATCACCGGCCGGTCGACAGCCTCACCCACGCGAGCGTCGCCTCCTTCCCTGCGCAGTCTGCCCGGGCCTTCCACCAACGATACCCAATTCCGGATGGCCTCTCCGGACCCATGCGCGGATCTCCGGTTCCCGCGCCGCGAGGTGGAACGACGTGACCAGTACGGTCACGTCGTCGCGCGCGTGGCGGCGCCGACCGAGCGATGCATCGAGGATCGCCTCGGCGAGGTACTGCGGATCCGCCCCCTGCAGTGCCTCGAGCAGTGCGACGAGCCACTGCCCGCGCGGGCCGGGTGGACCCTCGAGCACGCCGTCCGAGACCTGCACCAGCACGTCGCCCGGCGACAGGGGCAGGTTCTGCACCGCGGCCTGCGCCTGCGGGACGATCCCCAGCGGCAGGGCGTCGCCGCGCAGCACCTGCACCGCGCCGTCCCGCAGCAGGTAGGTTTCCGGCGCGCCGATCTTCAGCGAGACGAACTCGGATGCGGTGAGGTCGGCGAGCGCGAGGTCGAGCGTGGCGAACGTCTCGCCCCCCGCCCCCCTGCGCGCTGCATTCGCGGCGCGCAGCGCGACGACGGGGTCCATGCCCGCGGCGAGGAAGCCTTCGACCACGTCGAGCGCCGACGCGCTCTGCTCCGCCGCGTCGGCGCCCGCCCCCATGCCGTCGCTGAGCCCCAGAAGCAGGCGCCCGTCCGCGAGTTCTCGTACAACGTAGCTGTCACCCGAGACGTAGCCGCTCTGCTTCGCCACCCGCGCGAGCCCAGAGCTGAAGCTCAGCCTGCGGACGGTCGACGGGGCGGGTTCGCTGAGGGCCCATCCGAGCATCTGGCGCACCCCCATCAACGTGTCGCGCGTCAGGGTGCGCTCCGCGTGCAGCAGCCGGCGTACGTTCGCCTCGGCGCGCAGTTGGTCGCCGGCGAGCACCACGGCCGTCGCGACCTGGTCCGGCCTGGGACAGCGCTTGCGAAGGTCCGCAGGCAGGTCGCGGGCGGCCGGCGGCGGACCGTCGGTCCGCAGCATCAGTTCCTTGACGCCGGTGTAGGTCGTGTAGAACCCAGACTCCCAGCAGATCGACTCGTGCGGGCAGCCGGAGCAGACCCGGTCGCGCACACCGCTGAGGAAATGCGCCACGTCCGCCTCCTCCGCGATGACAGGCGCCTGCTCCCGGCTCAGTTCACGCACCAGCGTGTCGACCTGGAGGAGCGCCTCCGTGAGTCGGTCCGGCGGGGACGGCGCCTCCTTGCCGGACTCCGCGGGCCGGGCGAAGAAGGCGCGCAGCGCGCGGTAGGAAGGCTCGGGGAGTGAGAGGCTCACCCCGAGGAGCAGGAGGAGCGTTGCGACGACCGATTCGAGGAAGCTTCCTTGCGCGTTGGCGAGCGGCAGCAGGACGCCGGCGGCGAGTCCGAGCCAGGCCTGGAACCCACCGTACCTGCGCGCGTAGGTCGCGAGGGCTGCGCCCGTCGCGATCCCCAGCGCGAAATCCGGCGTCGCGAGGCCGGTCACGGCCAGTGCGGCGCCCAGGATGACTGCGAACGGCACGGCGGACGTGCGCAGGCGCACGGCCGCGAGCGTCAACAGGAGGGCGGCAAGCGGAGCCAGCGCTGCGCCGAAGGCGGTGATGCCCCCGAGTCCCAGCACGAGCCAGATGGCCAGCGCGGCGGCCCCGAGCCGCCGCCGCTCCGGGGACGGCCCGTGAAGCAGCGCGCTGCCGGCTGCGGCCACGGCGCAGGCGAGCGCGACGGTCGCCGGCACGAGAAGGAAGCGGGCGGCGCCACCGGATGCGAAGTAGGCCGCGACCGCCGAGAGCACGCCCGCCCAGACCGCGCCCGAAAGCCCCCTGCGCAGCCCGAGCCGACGACGGCCCAGCGCCCCACCGATCGGCGCGAGCAGGCACAGGAGGCCCGCAAGGGGGTCGCCGATCCAGACCGCCCCCACGGCGGCGCCGAGCGCGCCGAGGGCGCCGAGGGGCAGCTCGGCCGCGCCTCCGGCAACCGCCAGCGCGAGCGGCAGCCCCAGGGCCCGAACGTCCGCGTGTGCCAAGAGGGCGGCCAAAGCCAGCGTGGCCGACGCCTCCGGCCAGCGACCGGCGAAGCGGCGCGCCATGCTCCGCCCTTGCGCCAATCGACCGCCTCCTGCAGGGCGCGCCCGGGCGTCCGGGCTTGTCCGCTTTCCGTCCCGCCAAGTATAGGCAGCACTCCGCCGCGAATCCTGGCGCTACTGCTCGACCGGCGTACGACACGAGCGCCCACCGCCTGGCGCCGGGCGACGCGGTGCGCGAAGCGAAGCATGGGGAAGGCGCCGGACGGCAGTCGTCCGGCGCCTTCGGGACGCGCCCGAACTAGTGGATGAGTCCCTGCTCGCAGAGCGCGATGCCCTCCTCGGGCGACATGCTGCCGCGCGAGACGCCGTCGATCCCTGGCAGGTAGCGATCCATCGCTGCGATGTTCGCGTAGACGACGGGACGCAAGAGCTGCGTCGAAGGCTCGGCCTCGCCGAGCTCGAGGCTCGTCTTGAAGCGCGTCTCGCCGTCGGCGAAATCCAGTTCGAAGTTGCCCAGCACGAGACCGAAGTTCGCCCGTGTGAGGAAGTCCGCGACGTCCTGGCGACGTTGCGCGGGCACCGGGCGGTCGGTGACCGAGTAGAAGACGAACGTGCCGCGATCCTCGTCGACGTGCGCGTAGCAGGACCACGTGCCGTGCTCGCCCTTGTAGCCCATCGCCAGGGTGGTCTGCCCCTCGACGGGCGCGAACACCCAGCCGTCGGCCCCGAGCATCTCCTCGACCGCCTCGCGAAGCCTCGCCATCTTGTCCCCCCTAAAGAAGTGACTGGGCCAGTATACCACTGGCACGCGCCAAAAGAGGTCTCGCACGGGGCAGGTAAGCGCGCGCCGCGCGCCAAACCCTTGCCCAGATGGCAAGGAGGGGACTGCGATGCAGTGCGCGGACGCGATCGTCGTCGGTGTCGGAGGCATGGGCAGCGCGGCCGTCTACCACCTGGCGCGGCGCGGCGTCGACGTGCTGGGCCTCGAGCGCTTCGACATCCCCAACGCGGAGGGATCCTCGCACGGCGTGAACCGGATCATCCGCCTCGCGTACTGGGAGGATCCCGCCTACGTCCCGCTCCTGCGCCGCGCGTACGAACTGTGGCGCGCGCTCGAGCTCGAGCGGGGCGAGCGCCTACTCTACATCACCGGCTCCGTCGATGCCGGCCCGCCGGGCAGTGCGACGCTCGACGGCGCGCTGCGGTCCTCGCGACTGCATGGGCTGCCGCACGAGCTCCTATCGGCCGCGGCGCTCGCGGAACGCTTCCCGGCCTACAGGCTGCCGGACGAGATGCAGGCCGTCTACCAGCCGGACGGCGGCTTCGTCCTCTCGGAGCAGGCGATCTGCGCGCATGTGGCGGCGGCGCAGTCGCTCGGTGCACGGGTGCACGCGCGCGAGGGCGTGCGCGGCATCCGCCACGACGCGGATGGGTTCCTCGTGGAAACCGAGCGCGAGACCTACCGCGCGAAGCGCCTCGTGCTGACGGCGGGGCCGTGGCTCGCGAAGCTCGCGCCCGAACTCGCCCCCTTCGCGGTACCGGAGCGACAGGTGCTGCTCTGGGCACAGCCGAAGCGCCCTGAGCTGTACGCGCTCGGGCGCTTCCCCGTGTTCAATATGGAAGGGGACGACGGCCGCTTCTACGGATTCCCGGTGTTCGGCGTCCCAGGCTTCAAGTTCGGGCGCTACCATCATCTAGACGAGGAGCAGGATCCGGACCGCGTCGACCGAGAGATCCACCCCCGCGACGAGGAGGTTCTGCGCGCCGCCATCCGGCGCTACTTCCCGGAGGCGGACGGGCCGACGATGTCGCTGCGCACGTGCCTCTTCACCAACACGCCGGACGGCCACTTCCTGCTCGGGCTGCATCCCGCGACGCCGCACCTGGCGATCGCGGGGGGATTCTCGGGCCATGGCTACAAGTTCGCGTCGGTGATGGGCGAGGTGCTTGCGGAACTCGTCCTGAACGGCAAGAGCGCCTTCGACCTCTCGCTCTTCCGACTCGACCGCTTCTCCTAGGTCTGGCGCAGCGCCTCGATCGGGTCGAGCCGGCTCGCCCGCATCGCGGGCCAGATGCCGAACACCATCCCCACCGCGAGCGAGAAGACGAGCGCCAGCACGATCGCCCCGGTGTTGACACCGCTAGCCCAACCGAGCGCCCGGCTCATCAGCGACGCACCTCCAGCGCCCAGCGCCGCACCGATCGCCCCGCCGATCAGGCTGAGGATGCTCGACTCGACGAGGAACTGCAGCAGGATCGCACCGCGCTTCGCGCCGATCGCCTTGCGCAGCCCAATCTCGCGCGTCCGCTCGGTCACCGTCACGAGCATGATGTTCATGATCCCGATGCCTCCGACGAGCAGCGAGATTCCGGAGATGCCGCCGAGCATCAGGGTGAGCGTGCCGGTGATTGTCGACAGGGTCGAGAGGATCTGGTCCTGTGAGAGGACGTTCGCGGCGTTCTGGTTCTGGAAGCGATGGTTCATCACGGCCTCGATCTGCGCGACGGCGAGCGGCGCAATCTGAGAGGACCGTGCCTCCGCGATGATCGCGGAGACCTGGGTCGTGCCGGTGATCTCCTCGGCGGTCGTCACCGGGGTGAGGATCACGTCGTCCTGGTTCGCGCCGAACCCGCCGCCAGCCGACTTCAGGACGCCGACGACGACGAGCGGCGTGCCGTTCACCTCGATCGTCTGTCCTAGCGGGTTCTGGCCCGCGAAGAGGTTCTGTACGACCGTCGGGCCGAGCACGGCGACACCTCTGCGGTAGGTGACGTCGGACGGGATGAGGTAGCGTCCCTCCGTGAGCGTACGACCTTGGATCTTCAGCGACGGCGGCGTCGTGCCCATGATCGTCGTGCTGTACGACTTGCTGCCGTACAGCGCCGTCACGCTGCCCGTGAGCAGTGGGGCGGCCTGGGAGATCTGCGGTACGACCCTTTGCAGCCACGTCACGTCGTTCGGCTGCAGTGTCACGCCAGCGCCGCGGCTGGGCGTCACGGTGATCAGGTTCGATCCGAGCGCCTGCACCTGAGACGTGACGGAACCGGTGGCCGCCTGGCCGATCGAGATCAGCGCGATGACCGCACCGACTCCGATGATGATGCCCAGCATCGTCAGGAACGCCCGCATCTTGCTCGCGACGAGGCTTCGCCAGGCCATGCGCAGACTCTCGCGCAGCATCAGGAAGCCCCCCTCTCGTCGTCCAGACCGCGGCGCTGCTCCGGCGGAACCTCTCCATCCGACACGACGACCCCGTCGCGCAGGTGGATCGTGCGTTCGGTGTAGGTCGCGACGTCATCGTCGTGCGTGACGATGATGATCGTCCTGCCGGAGCGGTGCAGCTCCAGGAAGAGGCGCAGCACCTCCTGCCCCGACACCGAGTCGAGGTTGCCCGTCGGCTCGTCGGCCAGGATCACGTCGGGCTCGCCCGCGAGCGCCCTGGCGACTCCGACGCGCTGTTGCTGGCCGCCGGAGAGTTCCAAGGGCCTGTGTCCCTTGCGGTCCGTCAAGCCGACAGACGCCAGTGCCGCTTCCGCCATGCGCCGCCGCTTCGTGGCGGGCAATCCACGGTAGACGAGCGGGAGTTCGACGTTCTCGAGCGCCGTCAGCTGCGGCAGCAAGTTGTAGTTCTGGAAGACGAAGCCGATGCGCGCGTTACGCACTGTGGCGAGTTCGTCATCGTTCTTGCGCCCTACGTCCTCCCCTGCGAGCAGGTACCGTCCACCGGAGGGCCGGTCCAGGCACCCGAGCAGGTTCAGGAGAGTGGACTTGCCCGACCCCGACGGGCCCATGATCGCGACCATCTGTCCCTCGGGGATGGCGAAGTCGATGTCGCGCAGGGCGGGGACATCGACCGTCCCCAGGTGGTAGACGCGCTGCAGATGCTCTACGCGGATGACGTCCGACATGTCAGTTCCCACCCGCGCCGCCACCGCCACCCGTGCCACTGCCGCCAGTGCCACCACCGCCAGCGCCGCCGACCTTCCGCTGGAAGCCGCCGCCACCGCCGCCGAACCCGAGCCCGCCCGATGTGCTGGAGGAGACAGTCGCCGTCACGACCTGCTGCCCCGCGCTGAGGCCAGAGAGCACTTGCGCGCTCACGTCGTTCGAGAGGCCGACCGACACCTGCTGCAACCGATCTCCCTTGCTCGTGTGCACGCGGACGATCGCGTGCGTCCCGCTTCCGGTGACGGCCTCGACCGGGATCAGCAGGGCGTGCTGCACCTGCGCGACCTGGATCGACACGTTGGCCGACATGCCGGCAAGCAGCTTCCCGGGGTTCGCGACCGAGATCGTCACGCTGAAGTTCGCGACACCGGAACTGTTCACGCCGGCCGGCGCGATCACGGCGACCGTGCCCGGGAACTCCTGTCCAGGCAGCGCGTTCGCCGTCACGATGGCCCGCTGCCCGACCTTTACCTGGGCGATCGAGAGCTCGTCGATCGGAACCGCGACCTGCAGCGTGTTCGGGTTCTCCACCGCGAACAGCGCCGAGGAAACCGACGTCGAGGACGACGAGGAGGAGGAGCCAGCGCTGCTAGTGCTCTCACCAACCTGGGCGTTCACCGCCGTGAGGATGCCGGAGATGGGACTCGTGACGTTGAGCTGCGACAGTGCCTGCTGCGCGTTCGCAACGCTCTGGCGATCCACCGCGATGCGCGCCTTGTCAGACGTCACCTGACTCTGGGAGGGAGGCGTCGGGTGCTGCAGCTGACTGAGGGTATTCTCGTCGCTCGACAGCGCCGACTCGTCCGATGTGAGCTGCGTCGTGAGCGAGGGCGCGGAGATCGTAAGGACCGTTGCCCCGTTGCTCACAGAGCTGCCAAGCGCCTGGTCGATCGACGCGACCGTGCCGGAGGTCTGGGCCGTGATGTTCTCCGTTTGCGGGAACGCGATGGTGCCCTGCGCGTAGGTGTAGGCGTTCGGGATGCTGACCGTGACCGGCATCCCCGCGCGCAATCCGCCCGGTGGACTCTGCACGCTCAGGGTCACCGGGTACAGTGGACCCGTTTTGCCGCTACCGTCCGAGATCAGCCCGATGCTCTTCACCGTCGTGTTCAGCGTACCGATGCCCGCCACCGTGGCCTGGGCTCCCTCGCCGACGAAGGCGTTTTGAAGGTTGATCGAGGGGAAGCTCGCGTCGATCTCAACGTCCGACGGGTTGACGATCTCAAAGAGCGACGTGCCCGCACCAACCGATTGCCCCTGCGAGACGTTCATCGTGGCGATGACGCCGGAGAACGGCGCGGTGACCGTCAGGTTCTGGATGGCCTGCTGGTCCGACGCGATGCGCTGGGTGTCGGCCTGCACCTTCTCCTGCTGGGCCGAGATCTGCGCCGCCGTCGGGGGCGTTGGCGAGACGAGCGAGGTCAGTGAGGCCTCGTCCGACGTGAGCTGAGCCTGCGCCTGCAGGAGCTGCGTCTGCAGCGATCCGTTGTCGCTGACGGTCGCGAGCAGTTGGCCATTGCTCACCTGCTCACCGAGGTGCACAGGCACCGAGGTGATCGTGCCGTTCTGCTGGGCCGAAACGTTCAGCGAGGTCGCCGCCTGGACCGTGCCGTTTCCGGTGACATTCACGAACAGGTTGCCGTAGTGCGCCGCCGCGTAGGCCACCTGGGGAGCAGCCGCCTTGCCGCTCCCGCGCGCGAGGCGCAACCCGAAGAATCCAACCAGGGCGATGACCAAGACGATGACGACTACCGTGCCGAATCGACGCACAGCGCACTTCCTTTCAAACTCGCTACTCCGCCATCGGATGGGACTCCGCGATGTCGCGCAGGATACGGGCGAGTTCGCGCCGGTCCTCCTCCGGGAGGTTGCCGAGGATCTGCTCAACCACCTCGCGCCGGCGCGCGCGCTGCGCCTCCATGCGCTCCCTTCCTGACTGCGTCAGCTGGACGACGACGGCTCGGCGGTCCTTCTCGCTGCGTTGGCGCGCGACGAGCCCCCTGGCCTCGAGCTCCGTCACGATCTGCGTGATCGCGGCAGGCGTGAGGTGAAGAAACTGCGCGAGTTCGGTGATGCGACTCGGGCCGTGCTGATGCAGGCTGTCCTTGCCGGGATTCTCCCGAAGCCGCATCAGGACCATGTGGTGGCTCGGACCGAGCCCTTCGACGCCCCCGTCCCGCATCGCCCTGCGCATCAAGCCGAACAGGCGGAAGAGATCGGAGAGGATGTCGTCGGTCTGGTGGGCTGCCAAATGATGGTCCTCCTTGCGATCGTTTAGATAGTAACGTAGGTAGTTAAGAATCGTCTTAGAAGATCTGCCAAGTCAATGGCGGGTTTCGACAGGGCAATGCAAACGGCGCGGGCATCTCGCCCGCGCCGGGAAATCCTGGTGGCCCCAACGGGATTCGAACCCGTGTTCCCACCTTGAAAGAGTGGTGTCCTAGGCCTCTAGACCATGGGGCCAACAAATGCAGTATACGCCCTGCGGGGCGCGTTGGCGACTCCCACGCCGGGAAGCGCGCGGATCTCCGTGTCCGAACGGGAAGACTCCCCTTGAAGGGGGCGATGCAGATGCCGGACGACAAGGATCGCGAGGACCGAGAAGAAGCGATGGAGGACCTCAAGTTCGAGGTGGCGGACGACGTCGACGTGCCGCTCGAGGAGGACGGCGACAACGGCGACCTCACGGCGCGACAACTCGGCAAGGTCGGCGGCAACATGGTGAAGCGTCTGGTCGAGCGTGGCGAGCAGGCACTCGCCGAGGACGCGCAGCAGGACGGCACCGCGGACTAGGGCACGCAGCACGCCTCGAATCGTCGCCGAAGAGCCATCGAGGGCAGGACGCAATGCCAAGCGGCTGGCGCCCTGCCCTCGGCGCCTTCGGCCGAACCTAGGGCAGCCGGAACGTGGCCTGCACGATGGCCGTAACCTGCTTTCGAATCGTGCTCGTGTCGTAAAGCCCGCCGTTCGAGACCTGGGCCGAGTCGACGGGAGTCACCTCGAACGGTTCCTCCGTCATGGAGACGAGCTGCCCGACGCTGCCGCCCACGCTGGCCGTGATGCGCTTCGCCCGGTTCTGGGCGTCGCGCGTCGCCGACGCGAGCAGCTTCGGCCGAAGCTGCTGCAGCTTGGTGTAGTAGTAGTTCAGCGCCTGCGTGGAGAACGGCACTCCGAGCTGCACCAGCGCGGCGGTGCTCTGCGCGAGTCCGGTGATCTTCTGCACGTCCGGCGACTGCACCCGGACGTTCTCGGTGAGCTGGTAGACGTCCGGCCCGTACGTGTTGCAGGCGGCGGGACTGGCCTTGCAGTCGACGTAGTTCAACGACTGAGTGACGGGCGAGAAGGTGACGGCCGTCGCGGGCACGCCGCTCTTTCGCAGGTAGCCGAGGACGGCGGCCTGGTCCTTGGCCATCTGGGCGTAGCCGGCCTGCATGTCTGCGAGCGCTGCCGTCGTGGTGAAGCTCCCGTCCCACTCCACCTCGTCGGACGTGACGATCTCCTGGGCGGTGCCGGTCACGTTCAGTAGGGATGTGTTGAAAGTCTTCACGTAGTTGATGGTCTGCGCGGTGATCAGTGTCCCGACGACGAGGGCGGCGCCGAGAATCAGTGCGGCAACGGACGACGGCCAGTTCCAGTCGCGCATCGGATCGATCTCCTCTTCCTTGAGAGTTCCCCCCGCGCCTTGTCCGCCAGCGGCGTGAGCCCGGCACCTCACCGTACACCGGTTCCATGTCCCTGTGACGAGCTCCTTGTCGAAATCTGCAATCCCAGGCGAACATCTGGCAGCGAGGGCCCCGCACGGCCCCGGGCAGGGATCGATCCGCCGCGGAGGGAACTACCTCGTCGGGCCTCGCGCAGGACTTTCGCGCGCGTTGCCACATCCCCCTGAAACAACTTGGCGTTCCATTCGTCTTAGTTGTTGCAGCGGTTCTTTGGAGGGACAGGCGGGTTTGATCCAAAACCTAGCCAACCTGAGCGACAAGGAACTCGTGGGCCGCGCCCAGCGTCAGGACGCGCCCGCCTTTGGCGCACTCGTCGAGCGTTACGAGCTGCAGCTGTTGCGGCTGTGCACGGCGTTGACGTCCGACCCCGAGGCAGCGCAGGAACTCGCCCAGACCACTTGGGCGAAGGCGTTCGAGGCGATCGGCCACCTGCGGGAGGGTGAGCGCTTCTTCGGCTGGCTGCGCCAGATCGCAGTCAACCAGTTGCGCGACGGCTTCAAACGCCGGCGCCTCGCGCAGGTGCAGTTCGATGAAGCGCTGCACGACAGTCCGGACGAGTCGCCTACCCCAGAGGGGAGCGTACTGCGCGGCGAGCGGCAGGCGGAGATCTCCCGGGCGCTGCGGACTCTGTCCGAGCACGACCGACGCATGCTGGCGCTGCGCTTCGCGCAGGAGCTTTCCTACCGCGAGATCGCGCAGGAACTGGGCACTACCGAGGGAACCGTCGCAACGTGGCTCTACCGGGCCAAAGAGAGGTTGCGCCAGGCGCTCGACGAAGGGAAGGGCAGGCAAGTCTGATGGCAAGGCACGTCGGCGGGCTGTTGATCTCCCGATACGCGGACGGCGAACTCGCGCCGGCGCTCGCAGAGCGCCTGGAAGCGCACCTCGTCGACTGCGCGGCATGCCGTGGACGGTTGCACGAAGATCTTTCGCTCGGCGCCGAGTTGCGCAGCCACTTCGCGGCGGTCGCACCGAGCATCGCCGCTGCCCCGGTGCGCCCGGCGCGCCGTCCGCTGCGCTACGCCGCACTCGCAGCGGCAGCGGTCATCCTGGGGGTCGTCGCTTCCCCCCGCCTCGTGGGAGATACCCCCTCGCCGATCCAACCGTCCGCCGGCGTCAACGCGTTCGCCGCCGGACTGCCGCAGCAGACCGGGCAAGTCGCCCCGGTCTACACCGCCCTTCAGGGGTTCGTCGTGGCGGAGGGAACCGGCCAGCTGACGCTGCGCGTCGGCGTGGGCAAGGTGCGCATCGACCTTCCGAGCGGCGTGCCGGCAAAGGACTTCCCCGTTGGCTCCGCCGTGATCGTCCGGGGGATCGCACAGGCGAACGGCAACATCGAGGCAGCCTCGATCCAGTCGATCGCGCCCTGAGAATCCTTCGCACGGAGCGCCCCGCGTTGCGGGGCGCTCCGTGTCGGTTGCTGCCATCTTCTTCTTCCCTGCGCAGGAGATGAGCGCTTGCGCAGGAACTACAGTCTCACTGAACCCGATGTCCCTAAGCAGGAAGTGATGGTGTGAACCAGTTCGCCAAGCTCGGGACCCGCGTGTTCGCCCTGACGACGATCGCACTCATCATCGCAGAGGTGGTCTTCGTACCGCCGCAGAGTCGCTTCCACTTCACAGGATGGGTGGAGCTGTCACTGGCGGCATTATTCATCTCCGTTGGCGTGAACCGCAATGGTGAGAACCGCGGCGGCGGCGCCCTCTACATCGGCGTCGGGGTGTTCCTACTGCTGGTGGTACTGATCGGCTTCGTGTTCGTCCCGTCCCACGCCCACTCCTAGCGACGCAGGCCGCTCAGCCGTAGCGGGGAACGGCCGGCGGGGGCGGCAGTTTCGCTGCACCCGCGATCCAGGGCAACGCGGCCGAGAGCTGCTGGCGCTGCACTGCGCGCAACCGGGGAAGGCCAGCGGCCGGAGGACGGCCGGCGCGCGACGCGAAGTAGCCTGCGATTGCGGAAGCGGCCCCATGCAGCGCCCACAGCGGCATCTCGACGCCCCCGCGCGCGAGCGCGGCGCAGTAGCGCTCTGCCATATCCGCTGTCGCAGGGCCGCCCTCGGCCGCAAGGCTCGGAAGGAACCCGGCGATGTCGGCCGCGAGGGGGCCGTAGCTCAGGTCCGCCCAGTCGAACAGCACCAGGTCTTCACCGCGGAAGGCCAGGTTGTCCGAACGGATGTCGGCGTGGATGGCGCCCATCGGCTGGTCCCCACGCGCGAGCAGCGCCGCGTGCGCGGCCAGCGTGGGCAGCGCCACGTCGAGCCACCGGCTCGCCTCCTCCCTCCGGGGCCCGAATAGCTGCAGGAAGCCTTCGCGATCGGGCGCCTCCGGCGCGAGACTCGCCCAGCAGCCGGCGAAGTCGTCGGCTAAGAAGCGGTGCAGTTCCAGCGTCTCGGAGAAAGAGGCGCATGCGATGTGCAGGGCGGCGATCTCCTCCACGGCCCGCGCAGCGAGCGCCTCGGTCCACGGCGGAACCCAGGTGGCGCCGTGGAGATCCTCGAGCAGCAGGAGGTGCCATCCTTCGCAGCGCACTGCGCCGTAGAACTTCGGCGCCCAGCGCCGGATCGCTGCCACCTCGCGGTAGGCGCGCTCCTCTCGCGGCAGTACCGCCCAGTGATGCTCCGTCGCGCGCAGCCCGGCGCCCTTCGCGAAGGCGGTGCGTCCGTCCGCGAGGAAGAGCCGGAAGGTGGCGCTCGGCCCGTAGCCGCCGAAGACGCGGACGGCGCGCCGCACCGGCGCGCCGACGGTGCTCGCGATCTGGTCCTTCAGTTCCTGCGGAACCTCCCGCCAGTACGGTTTCCGCTCGAGTGGCACCCGCGTCACCTCCGCTGCCCGCTCTGTCCCTGCGCCTCGAGCGCAGCCTCCGCGACGGCAAGGTCGAAGACTGCCGCGCCGACGCTCTTGAACACGGTGATGCCGCTGCGCCTGCGCCGTGCCTGCGCGAGCGTCTGGATGCCGTCCAGGCGAATGACCCCTGCCGCCGCCGCCTGCAGGATGTCTCCGGCCTCCGCGAGCGCCGCGGAGAGATCGTCGACCACGACCTGCGTCGCGCGGGAGAGGAGGTCTGGCGCGAGTTCCGCCATGTCCGGGCGGTAGGCGCCCATCGCGTTCAGGTGGATCGGCGCCTGGACGTCCGTGGCCCGCAGCAGCGGGCCTGCCGCTGCGGTCGCGAGGGTCGCCGCCTGGGCGCCTTCCACGGCGTGGCGCGGGCTGTCGGAGACTTCGATCGCAACGCCTTGCAGTTCCTCCCGCAGCCGCGCGGCGAGCTGCTCTGCCCGAGCGCGCGTGCGGTTCCAGACGCGCAGCAGCCGGACGGGAACCGCCTCGCACAGGGCGAGCGCCTGGTAGTAGCCTTGAAACCCCGCGCCGAGGATGGCGCCGACCTCCGTCGGCGCGGGCGCGAGCAGGGCGCTCGCATGGCCCGCGAGCGCCGCCGTGCGGATGCCTGTCAGCTCCACGCCGTCGAGTACCGCGAGAAGTTCCCCGGTACCGCGATCGTAGAGCAGGAAGTCACCGATGACCGCGGGCAAATCCCGCGCCGGGTTTTGCGCGCGCAGGTGCAGCACCTTCAGCCCGAGGTGCTCGCGAGAGGCGGCGGGCATTAGGAGCGACGCCCCCTCCGCGATGTCGAAGGAGCTGCGTACCGGTCCCTCGAGGCTGCCGTTCGCGATCTCCGCGAAGGCCCGGGCGATCGCGTCGCGCGCGCGGCGCGGCGGCAGAGCATGTCTCAACTCCGCCGCGCCGAGGTAGTTCACCGCGTGCCCTTGCGCTGCGCCATCCCGACGAGCAGGTGCAGGAGCGCCCAGACGGCCGTGTGGGACGAGACGCCGTTCGGGTCGTTCGGCGGGTAGACCTCGACGAGGTCGAAGCCGACCACGTTGGGCTGCTGGCCAAGGTAGTGGAGGCCGCGGTACAGCTCGTAGGACGTCAGCCCATTGGGGTCCGCCGGGCCGCCGGGGTTGAAGGCGGCCTCCAGCACGTCGCTGCAGACCGTCACGTAGACGCCGGTCGTACCCTCGCTCGCGATGCGGTGCGCCTCCTCGGTCACGGCGTCGATGCCGCGCTGGCGCACGTCGTTGATGCTCAGCGTCGTGGCGCCGATCGACTCGGCGTACTCCTGCTGCTCCTTCATGTTGCGCGGTCCGCGGATGCCGAGGTGGACCATGCTGCGGGTCCTCACCTTCGGCAGCTCGGCCACCCGCCGGAAGGGGCAGCAGCGCGCGTAGCGGTCCCCGTCGTACTCGTCCTTGTTGTCGTAGTGGGCGTCGAAGTGCACGACGCCGAGCTTCCCCTGCCGCTGCTCGCTGAGCGCCTTGATGATCGGGTAGGAGATAGAATGGTCACCGCCGTAGGTCGCCGGGAACACACCCGCCTCGGCGATCCGCGTGATGCGCTCCTCGATCGCGGCGAAGCTCTGCTCGCGGTCCTGCATGTCCAAGGCGACATCGCCGGTGTCGACGAGCCGCAGGTGGTCGAAGGCGTCGACGCCGTACTCCGGCAGGAAGCCGGTGTAGCGGGCGGACGCCTGGCGGATCGTCCGCGGCGCGAGTTCGCATCCAGACCAAGAACCCCAAGTGATCGTCCCCTCCCAGGGGACGCCGGAGACTGCGACGTCCGCCTGGCCGAGAAGGTCCTGCGCGCGCACGAAGGGCTTGCCGAACAGGGTCGGGGTGTCTCCGTACAGAACAGGCAGCGCCGCGGCCTCGGACTTGAAGTTTCCCATGCGTATCGCTCTCTCCTAGTTGGTCGTGTCGGTTCCCTGGGCGGTGTCGACCTCGGGCTCTCCCCCGAGGTAGGCGGCGCGCACGCGCGGATCCTGCGCAAGCGCTTTCGCGTCGTCGTGCAGCACGATCCTCCCCGTCTCGATGACGTAGCCGCGGTCCGCGAGGCGCAGGGCCTGCAGCGCGTTCTGTTCCACCAGGAGGATGGCGGTGCCGCGCTGACGGATCTCCTCGATGATGCGGAAGATCTGGCGCACGAGGATCGGCGCGAGGCCCATCGACGGTTCGTCGAGGGCGAGCACCTTCGGCTGCACCATCATCGCGCGGCCGATCGCCAGCATCTGCTGCTCGCCGCCCGAGAGCGTTCCGGCGAGTTGGTCCTTACGCTCGAGCAGGCGAGGGAAGATCTCGTACACGGTTTGCCTGCGCTCCTTGATCAGCGCCGGATGGCGCCGGTACAGGTAGGCCCCGAGGCCGAGATTCTCCTCGATCGTTAGGTTCGCGAAGATGCGACGGCCCTCCGGCACGTGGCTCAGGCCGAGCGACACGATGTCGTGTGCCCGCCGCCGCGTGATCTCCTCCCCAGCCAGCTTGACGCTGCCGCTCCTTGCGCGCTCGAGCCCAGAGATGGTGCGCAGGGTTGTCGTCTTTCCGGCGCCGTTCGAGCCGAGCAGGGCGACGATCTCGCCCTCCTCCACCTCGAGCGAGATGCCCCGCAGCGCCTCGATGCTTCCGTAGAAGGTGTGCAGGTCGCTGATCTCTAGGAGGGCCATGTGTTCACCGCCTCGTCGTCCACGTCGCCGCCGTCGCTCCCGAGGTAGGCGTCGACCACTTGCTGGTTGTGCTGGATCTCCTCCGGGGTGCCCTCAGCGATCTTGCGTCCGCGGTCGATCACCACGACGCGGTCGGAAACGCCCATCACGAGGTTCATGTCGTGGTCGATCAGCACGACCGTGACGCCGAGCCCCCGGATGCGACGCACCAGCCCCATCAGGTCCCGCTTCTCGCTCGGGTTCATGCCGGCGGCGGGCTCGTCGAGCAGCAGCACGTCCGGTTCGGACGCGAGCGCCCGCGCGATCTCCAGGCGGCGCTGGTCGCCGTACGCGAGCTCGGACGCCTTCACGCCGGCGATCTCCTCGAGCCCGACGAAGCTCAGCCATGCGCGCGTGCGGCGAAGGCTCTCGCGCTCCTCGCGCCGCTCGCTGCGCGTATGCAGCAACGAGCCCAGGATGCCTGCGCGCTGGCGCGTGTACATGCCCACGAGGACGTTCTCGAACGCCGGCAGCGCCTTGAACAGCCGGATGCCCTGGAAGGTGCGCGCGAGGCCCGCGCCGACGATGTCGTGCGGCTGCATGCCGCGCACCGACCGCCCACCGAGCTCCACCTTGCCGGCGTCGGGACGCGTAACGCCCGTGATGCAGTTGAAGACCGTCGTCTTGCCGGCGCCGTTCGGGCCGATGATGCTGACGATCTGGCCCCTGTCCACCCGGAACGACACGTCGTCGACGGCCAGGACGCCGCCGAAGCGCCGCCGCAGCCCCTCCACCTCGAGGGCAGGCGCGTTCGGGTCGGCTGGCGCGCGCGTGCGCGCGAGGCCGTCCTCGTCATCACCGGGCGGCCCGAGGTTCCGGAAGGGATCGTGGGCGCGCGAGGCCGCGGGCCAGAGGCCCTGCGGGCGCAGGAGCATCAGCGCGATCAGGCCGAGCGCGAAGACGAAGAGGCGCCAGTTGGAGATGAAGCGCAGGATCTCCGGCAGACCCACGACGACGCCCGCCCCGAGCAGGACGCCCGGGAAGCTGGCCATGCCGCCGAGCACGACGACGATCAGGATGTTCACCGACTGCGTGTAGGTGAAGCTGTCCGGCGAGATCGCGGAGAGGCGCGCCGCGAAGAACGCGCCGGCGAAGCCGCCGAAGATGGCGCCGAAGACGTACGCCCAGAGTTTCACGCGCACGGATGGCACGCCCACGGCCTCCGACGCCGACTCGTCCTCGCGCAGGCTCAGCCAGGCGCGGCCGAGGCGAGAGCGGGCCAGGTGGCGCGTGAAGAACAGCACCACCAGCAGGAACGCGAGCGCGAGGTAGTACTGGGAGTTCTCGGTGACGAACTGGTAACCGAAGATGCTCGCGGGTGGGATGCCGTAGATGCCGTTCGGACCTCCGGTGAAGCCGAGGTTGGTCGCGGTGATCCGCACGATCTCTCCGAAGCCGAGGGTGACGATCGCGAGGTAGTCGCTGCGCAGCCGCAGGGTCGGGTAGCCGACGATCACGCCGGCAATCGCGGAGAAGGCGATCGCGAACGGCAGCGTCTCCCAGAAGGAGAGGTGCGCCGCGGTGGAGAGGATCGCCGTCGTGTACGCGCCGATCGCGTAGAAGGCTGCGTAGCCAAGGTCGAGGAGTCCCGCGTACCCCACGACGAGGTTGAGCCCGAGGCCCAGCATGCCGAACGTCAGGATGCCGATGCCGACGTCTACCCAGTAGGCGTTCGGTGCGCCGAGCGGAAACCCGAGGGCGATGACGAGCGCGAGCAGTGGGCCCCAGCGAAGGAGCAGGGGGCGGGACGCGGAGAGGTGTGACGTCATGCCATCACATCCTCTCGACGACGCGCTCGCCGAAGATGCCTGTCGGCTTCACGACCAGCACCAGGATCAATACGGCGAACACGATCACATCCTGCCACTGCGAGGAGATGTAGCCCGCGGCGAACGACTGCAGCACTCCGATCAGGAGGCCGCCGACCATCGCGCCCGGGATGTTGCCGATCCCTCCGAGCACGGCCGCGGTGAATGCCCTCAGGCCCATCAGGAAGCCCATCAGGAAGTTGATCTGCGTGTAGTAGAGACCCATCATCACGCCCGATGCGGCGGCGAGGACGCCGCCGAGCAGGAACGTGATCATGATCACGCCCTCGACATTCACGCCCATCAGCCGCGCCGCGTCCTGGTCGAACGAGAGCGCGCGCATCGCCGTGCCGACGGCCGTGTGCTGAACGAAAAGGTAGAGGAGGAGCATCAGCAGGAGGCTCAGGGTGAACATGCCGACCTGGACCCAGCTCACCGTGGCGCCGCCGAGCAGGAAGGTGGTGGTCGGTAGAAGGTTGGTAGGGTAGGTGTCGAAGCCGGCGCCGAACAGGATCAGGGCTCCATTCTCGAGCGCGAGCGAGACGCCCAGCGCGGTGATCAGGATCGAGAGGCGCGATGCGCGAAGCAGCGGCTGGTACGCGATCCGGTCCATGCCGACCGCCAGAAGACCCACGACCGCCATCGCGACCAGCAGCGAGATCATCAACACGACCGCCACCGGTGCGTGGGTTGCGGAGAACACACCGAGCACGGTCCAGCCCATGAACGCGCCGACCATGAAGAGATCTCCGTGGGCGAAGTTGATCAGCCGGATGATGCCGTAGATCATCGTGTAGCCCAACGCGACCAGCGCGTAGAACGATCCAATCGTCAGCCCGTTGATCAAGTACTGCAAAAATACGCTCGTAGGCTTCGTCCCCCCCTCCGGCACTGCAGGTGGCGCTGAGGAACGCAGGCGGCGGCGGCACTCTGCCGCCGCCGCGCGGCGCATGCGAAGGCGAGCGGTGCGTTCCTAGGGAACCGGCACCCACTGGCCCGAGCTGTTGAGTTCCTGGTAGGCCGTGAACTGGCCATTCTTCACGATGATCGTGATGTAGGCGGCCGGCACGCGGTCACCGATCTTGTTGAAGCTGAAGGTACCCGTGAGCCCCTTGTAGTCCTTGACCTGGTGCAGCGCGGCGTCGATCTTCTTCGCGTTCGTCGAGCCGGCGCTCTTGATCGCGCTCGCGAGGACCGAGACGGCGTCGTACTCGTAGACCGAGTAGGGGCCCGGCGCCTTGTTGTAGGCCGCCTGGTACTGCGAGACGTAGTTGCTCGCGGTGCCGAGGAACTGCGCGAGCGGCGACGTCGTGATGATGAAGCCGTTTGCCGCGGCTCCGGCGGTTGAGAGGACCGTCGGGTCGTTCGTCGCGTCTCCGCCCATCATCGTGAACTTGAGGCCCTGCGCGCGGGCTTGCTTCAACAGGAGGCCCGCTTCGGTGAAGTAGCCGGTGTAGTAGAGCACGTCAGGGTGCATCTGCCCGATCTTCGTCAGCACCGAGGAGTAGTCGCTCTGCCCGGCGGTGATCACCTCGTGGTCCGCCGTGATACCGTACTGCGACTTCAGTGCGCTGATGGTGTTGGCCGCGAGCCCTGCGGCATAGGTCGTGTTGTCGTCCATCACGACGACCTTCTTGGCGTGCAGGTAGTTCGCGATGAAGTTCGCCGCGAAGGGACCCTGCTCGTCGTCACGGCCAATCGTCCGGAAGATGTCGTTGAAGCCCTGCTCGGTGAGCTGGGGGTTCGTCGACGCGTCCATCACGAATGGCAGGTCGCCCTGGGAGTGGAAGACGGTCGACTCAGGTAGCGAGGCGCCCGAGCAGTAGCCGCCGGCGATTCCGACGACGTTCTGCGAGACGAGCTTCTGCGCGGCCTGGGCACCGACCTGCGGGTCGCACTGGTCGTCGGCCGGAACGATCTCGATCTTGCGACCGAGCACACCGCCGGCCTTGTTGATCTTCGCGGCAGCGAGCTTCGCGCCGTTCACGATGTCCTGACCCGCGCTGGCGTAGGGCCCAGACAGCGGAACAGGCACGCCGATTGCGATCGGCTGGCTGGCGCTCGACGATGTCGAGGTAGAGCCACCGCACGCGGCCAGCAGCAGGGACGCTGTCGCCGCGGTGGCGACCAGAGCCGCGAGGCGTTTCGTCTGCAAGCGTATCCAACCCCCTTCGCTTCCTGGAGCATGATGCCGGAATGATGATGATGTGAACGAATCCACCGCACACGCAGCCGCCGCCGGCTGCCGCGCCCGCCACCTCCCTTGGACCGAATGCCAACGCGAAAGGGACGAGCGTCCCAGGCTGCCGCGCGTTGGCCTACCATGGTCTACTTAAGGCGCTTTACCTGATTCTCGACGCGAGCGCTTTCTCCTCCTAGATGTACGGTGGTACATTGTCGACGCCTACCAGCCGCCGTACCCCATCCATCCTCCGTCCACTGTGACGCGGCTTCCGCTCACGTACGCCGCGTCGTCGGAGCAGAGGAAGAGCGCAACGGCGGCGACCTCTTCCACTGTGCCGTACCTGCCCATCGGCGTGCGTCGCATGATGTCGGCGTCGTCGTAGCTGCCGGCCGCCTGGTCCTGCACGTCGAGGTCAGTGCGGATGTAGGCGGGGTCCAGGCAGACGACGCGCACGCCGCTGCGCGCCCACTCGTTCGAGAGCACCTTCGTCAGGCCCAGAAGTCCGTGCTTCGCGGAGCAGTAGGCCGCCCGCATCGGCATGCCGACCTCGCCGAAGATGGATCCGATCTGCAGGATGACGCCGTGGCCGTTCGGAACCATCACGCGGCCCGCGGCCTGCGATCCCGCGAAGCATCCGGCGAGGTTCACCTCAAGCACCCGAAGGAAGTCGCGGAACTCGAGTTCCAGCGACGGGCCGATCGCGTTGATCCCCGCGTTGTTCACCCAGATGTCGAGTCCGCCGAACTCCCTGACCGCCGTCTCGGCGAGGCGCTGCGCGTCCTCTGGACGCGAGACGTCCGCCGCGACGCCGACGGCCTTTACGCCCGCCGCGCGCAGCGCGGCGGCGGCCTCCTCCGCCCGCTGCTCGTGGCGCGAGTTCACGACGACCTTCGCGCCCTCCGCACCGAAGCGCTCGGCGATCGCCCTGCCGATTCCGGTGCTCGACCCGGTCACCACGGCCACGCGATCCTTGAGTCGCTGCATCTAAGCCCCCCTGTTCTCTCAGCCCATCCGCACGTCGGACGACGCGCGCAGGGCCTTGGACTTGGCCACCTCGGCGATGCGGCGTTCGGCGTAGCGGTCGGCCGCCCGGTAGGTCGGGATACCCTCCTCGCGGGCGATGCGCAGCACCTCGCGCGTCGTCTCGCGGATGCGCCGAACGTTCTCCATCGCGCGGTCGTGGTTCATGCCACCCGGCAGAAGGCGATCAGTGTCGTAGATCGTCCCGCCCGCGTTCGCGACGTAGTCCGGCGCGTAGACGATCCCCTTCTCCTGCAGCATGTCGCCGTGCCGCTCCTCGTGCAGCTGGTTGTTCGCCGAACCGGCGACCACCTTGCACCTCAGATCCCCGATCGTCTGGTCGTTGATCGTCGCGCCGAGCGCGCACGGGCAGTAGACGTCGACGTCGAGCGCGTGCATCGCGTTCGGGTCGTCGACCGGGATCGCGCCGAACTCCACCGTGACGCGGGTCACCTTCTGCGGGTCGATGTCCCCCGCGTAGACGGTGGCGCCCGCTTCGCGCAGGATGCGGACCGCCTCGTAGCCGACCATGCCGAGGCCCTGCACCGCGACCTTGCGTCCGGAGAGCGACTCGCTGCCGAACGCCTGCTCGAGCGCGGCGCGCATCGCCTCGACGACGCCCAGCGCGGTCGCCCCGGAGATCGGCCCTGCGCCGCCCCACGACGCGGGCAGCGTGATCACGTAGGGCGTTTCCATGCGCATGTACTCCATCTCGCGCAGGGTCGTCCCCACATCTTCGCCGGTGATGTAGAGACCGCCCAGCCGGTTGATGAAGCGCCCCAGGCTGCGGAAGAGCGCTTCTGTCTTCTCCTTGCGCGGGTCGCCGATCACGACGACCTTTCCGCCGCCGAGGTTGACGCCGGCTGCCGCGTACTTGTAGGTCATGCCGCGGGCGAGCCGCATCGCGTCCTCGATCGCGGCGCCCTCGTGCTCGTAGGTCCACATCCGGCAGCCGCCGGTCGCGGGGCCGAGGGTTGTGTCGTGGATCGCGATCACCGCGCGCAGGCCGACGCTCTTGTCCTGGCAAAGGAACACGTTCTCGTAATCGTACTTCCCCATGTACTCGAAGATGGTGCTCTGCAACGCGATTCCCCCCACGAAGATTCGAAGCCTCAGCCGTCGATGCCCGCCATGCGCCGCGCCAACGCCTGCGCGGCGCGGAAGTCGAAGTGACGGGAGGCGGCCAGCTTCTCCGCCTCCAGGGAGCCTTCGGCATGGACCGCCAGCACCGCGTGGTACCCGGCAAGGTCCGAAACCGTCAGGTCGGCGATCATGTAGAGGACGCGCATGCGGTCCTCGGCGCTGCCCTCAGCCGCACGCAGGTACTTCTGGAGCGCCGGCCCGATCGTCTCGTCGCGGAAGTCGCCCCACGCGGGTGCCGTGACGAGCAGCCCGCCGGCGAGGTCCTGCACGTCGCGCAGCGCTTCATGGAAGCCGTGCGCGAAGTGGTACTTCGCGGTGTTGACCGTCAGGGTGTCCGGTACGAAGACGCCGGGCTCCGCGAGCTGGCCGGTGAGCGCCGACGCCTCGAGCAGCTTGCGAACCGTCGCGGCGTACATCGCGAGCCGGGCCAGTTTGTCGCGCACGTGTCCCGCCCGCGCGATCCCGTTCAGCTGCGCGATCAGACTCGCGGACCCCACCAGGAGGTCGATCAGCGGCAACTTGTACGAGACGGCGGTGAAGCGGTGGAAGTCCACGAATCCTAGCGCGAGCGGTCCGGCGAACTCCACCTCGCCGGCCTGGAACACCTGCTCCCACGGCACGAACACGTCGTCGAACCATGTGAACGTCTCGACCATCTTGTGGCCCGCGCTGAGCGGGTGCTCGACGTCGCTGCGCGGCGAGGAGAGGTACGGGCTCGCGACGAGGCGCAGTCCCTCGGTGTCGATCGGAAGCCAGAAGCTGACTGCGTAGTCCTCCTCACCGGGGCGCATGGCCCGCGTCGGCAGCACGATCAGCGCGTTCGCGTTGACCGAGACCGACGTGTGCACCTTGACGCCGCGCACGACGATCCCGTCCTCGCGGCGCGCGACGATCCGCACGTACTGGTCGGGATCCGGCTGGTCCGCGGGAGACTTGCCGCGGTCCCCCTTCGTGTCGGTCTGGGCGACGGCGAGCGCCCAGTCCTCTTTGCTGGCGCGCGCGTAGAGCGCGCGCACCCGCGGCAGGTACGACGTGCCGCGCGCCGCGTCGCAGGCGTGCGCCACGCGCAGGAGGGCGAAGAGCGCGTCCGTGCCGATCTCGTGGATCAGGGTGACGACGGTGCGCCCCTCGGTCGTGGCGGCCTCGATGGCGCGCATGCGCAACAGGAGGTCGTCCGCCGTCTTGGGCAGCTTGTAGAAGCGGCTGACGGCCTCTCCATCCTGCTCGGCCGTGCAAAGATCCCGGTAGCGGGGATCCTCGGCGATCGCGTAGTCGATCGCCGCGTGGTCGACGGCATGGCCCAGGACGGGATGGCGGGTGACGTCTTCGACCCACTCGCCGCGGAACATCACCCGCCGCCCGTCGCGAAGGCTCTCGCGGTACTCCTCTGGCGTCCTCAGTCCCACGTGACGACCTCCTACTTCAGAACATGGAGCGGCTGACCGAGCCCCAGCAGGGCCGACTCATGCCAAGCCTCGCTATAGGTCGGATGCGCGTGGATCGTCCCCGCGACATCCTCCAGCGTCGCGCCCATCTCCAGCGCCAGCGTCATCTCGGCGATGAGGTCTGAGGCGTGCGCGGCGCAGATGCCCGCGCCGAGCAACACGCCCGTCTCCTGGTCCGCGACGAGTTTCGCGACGCCGCTCGCGCTGCGGCCGGCGAGCGACCGTCCGAGCGCGCGCATCGGGAACTGGACCGTGCGCACCGCGTAGCCCTGCGCGACCGCATCGGCCTCCGAGAGGCCGACCGTCGCGAGCTCGGGATCCGAGAAGACGACGGCGGGGATCGCCTGGGCGAGGAACGCGGCGGTCCGTCCCGCCGCCACTTCCGCCGCAACGTAACCCTGGTGACTCGCACGGTGGGCCAGCATCGGCCCTCCGGTGACGTCGCCAACGGCGAAGACGTTGGGCGCGGCCGTCCGCATCCGGTCGTCTACGGTCAGGACCGGCCCCGCCGCGAGGCCCGCTTTCTCAACCCCGAGTCCTTCGAGGTTCGCGTCGCGTCCGACGGCGACGAGTACGCGATCCGCCGCAAGTGTCTCCGCGGCCCCGCCGCCTGCAGGCGTTGTCTGCAGGGCGACGCCCTCCTCGCCCACCGAGGCGGACTCCACCTGGACGCCCTTGCGCACGACGACGCCCAGTTCACGCAGCCGGCGCTCCACCACCCGGACGAGGTCCGGGTCGGTCTGGGGCAGCAGCCGATCGGTGTACTCGAGGATCGTCACCTCGCTGCCGAGCTTCGCCGCAGCGGTGCCGAGCTCGATGCCGATGTAGCCGCCGCCTACGACGCAGAGGCGATGGGGCAGGGCCCCGAGCGCGAGGAAGTGCTTCGGCAGGAGGATGCGCTCGCCGTCCGCGGGCAGGTTCGCGAGCTGGCGTGCGCGCGAGCCCGTTGCGATGATCACCTGCGCGAAGTGGTAGAACTGGCGCCCGTCTGACGCCTCCACCGCCGTCGTCGTCGCGTTGATGAACTCCGCCCGCCCCTTTACGACGTGCACGCCGCGGCCGGAGAGCAGCTGGCGAACGCCGCTGGTGAGCTGTTGGACGACGCCGTCCTTGAACTGGCGCAGGCCGGAAAGGTCTACCCGGCCCGCCTCGACGGCGATCCCGATCGCCGTGAGTCCCTTCGCCCGCTCGTAGTCGTCGGCCGCGGCGATCCAGGTCTTCGACGGGATGCAGCCCTGCTGCAGGCAGACGCCGCCGAGCTCGCCCTCCTCGATCAGGGTCACATCCATGCCCAGCTGCGCGGCCCGCAGCGCGGCGACATACCCGCCCGGTCCTCCACCGATCACCAGGAGTTCGGTCTGGTTCACGATCTCTCCAACGACCATCAGTTCATCTCCAGGAGCAGCCGGTCGGGTTCCTCCATCAGCGCGCGGAAGTCCTCGGCGAAGCGTGCGATCTCTCCGCCGTCGAGCGCGCGGTGGTCGAAGGCGATGCTGAAGTGCAGGATCGTGCGCACGCAGATCGTGCCGTCCCGCACGACCGCCTCGTCGCGGATGCGGCCGAGGCCGAGGATCGCGACCTCCGGGTATCGGATGATCGGCAGGCCGTAGAGGCCGCCGATCGAACCGTGGTTCGTGATCGTGAACGCCCCGCCCTCGGTTTCTGGCTGCTGCAGCGAGCGGTCCCTGGCGGCCGCGGCGAGGCGCCGCAGCTCGTGCGACAGGTCGCGCAGCGGCAGTCGGTCGGCGTCGTGCACGACCGGCACCAGGAGACCGTCCGGCGCGTCCGTCGCGATGCCGATGTGCATGCGGTGCAAGATCGCGATCTCCTTGCGCTCGCCGTCGAAGCGCGCCGCAAGCTGCGGATGCCGCCGCAGCGCGGCGCAGACCGCTTTCACGGCGAAGGGGAGGTAGGTGAGCCGCTCGTCTCCCTGCGCCGCGAGCAGTGCGTTCCAGCGGGCGCGCAGCGTTGCGAGCTGCGTCACGTCGCAATCGTCGAGGTGCGCGGCCTGCGGGATCTCACGGTGGGCGAGTTCCATGTTCTGCGCGATCACGCGGCGCAGGCCGCGCAGCGGACGGATCTCCTCTTCAGGCCCCTCCACGGCCTGGCTCCTCGACGGCTTGGGCGTCTCCTTCCTGGCAGCGGGACGTCCTGAAGCCGCGAAGGCGGCGAGGTCCTGCGGCGTGACGCGGCCGGCCGGCCCGGTGCCCTCCACCTCGCGCAGGTCGATCCCGAGCTCGAGCGCGCGTCGCCGCGTCGCCGGTGCCGCGAGCACCCTGCGGGAAGTCGCGGCACCGGCCGCCGCAGCGGGCGCCGCGGCCGCTGCGGTCTTGGGCGCGGCGCCCGGAGCGGCCTTGGGCGCCGCGGAGGCCGCAGCCGGCGGCTCCGCGGCGCGCGATTCGGCTGCCTTTGCGGGCGCCGGCGCGGCCGCTCCCTCCGCAGCAATCTCGAGCAGCGCTGCGCCGACGGTCACGATGTCGCCCTCCTGCACGAGGCGCTGGACCACTTTGCCGCGCCAGGGAGACGGCAGCTCGGCCGTCACCTTGTCGGTCTGGATCTCGAGCAGCGGCTGATCCTCCGTGACGGCATCACCCTCCTGCACGAGCCAGCGCAGGATCTCCGCTTCCTGCATACCTTCGCCGATGTCGGCGAGACGAAATTCCATCAGGCGCCTCCTTCAGTCCTGGAGCGCACGCCGCACCGACTGCGCGATGTGCGCTGCACCAGGGACGTACAGATGCTCGGCTTGGACGAACGGGAAGGGCGTGTTCCAGCCCGTCACGCGCTGCACGGGGGCCGCCAGCGAGTAGAAGGCCTGCTCCTGGATCACCGCGGCGATCTCTGCGCCCATCCCCGCTTGCCGCACCGCCTCGTGGACCACGACGGCGCGTCCCGTCTTCTCGACGGAGGCGAGGACCGTCTCGCGGTCGTACGGCGAAACGGTCTGCAGGTCGACAACCTCGCAGGAGATTCCCTCCGCGGACAGCTGCTCGGCGGCTTCGAGCGAGGTCTGCACCTCCGCGCCGTACGCGACCAGCGTGACATCTTGGCCCTCGCGCGCGATGCGGGCCTCCCCGAGCGCCACCTCGTAGTGACCGTCGGGGATCTCCGCCCGCAGCCCGCGGTAGATGCGCATCGGCTCGAGGAATACCACGGGGTCCGGGTCGTCGACTGCGGCGAGCAGCAGGCCCTTCGCGTTGTACGGCGTGCTCGGCATGACGACCTTGACGCCTGGCGTGTGGGCGAGCAGCGCCTCGAGGCTGTCCGAGTGCAGGTCCGGCGTGCGCACGTTGCCGCCGTAGGGGGCGCGGATGACCATGCCGGCGCGCATCTGCCCGCCCGTGCGCATCCGAAGGCGCGCCGCCTGGGACGCGATCTGGTTCATGGTGATGTAGAGGAATCCGCCGAACTGAATCTCGCAGATCGGGTGCATACCGTAGGCGGCGAGGCCGACGCCCACGCCCACGATGCTCGACTCGGCGAGCGGAGTGTCGAACACCCTGTCCTCACCGAACTCGGCCTGCAGGCCGTCGGTGGCGCGGAAGACGCCGCCGTTGCGGCCGACGTCCTCGCCGAGCACGACGACTTCCTTGTCGCGGGCGAGGGCGACGCGCATCGCATCCTGGATCGCCTCGACGATGTTGGCCTTCACTCCTTGCCCACCTCCCCGATCTCCTTGAGGTCTTCGAGCGTACGCTGGCGGTCTCTCAGAACGCTTGGCGTCGGCGCGGCCCACGTGAGGTCGAAGATTGTTTCCGGCGTAACGTTGGCTACCGCCTCCGCCCGCTCGATCGCCAGGGACATCGCCGCGCGCGCCTCCTCCTCGAAGCGCTCCTGCATGCCTTCCTCGTAGGCGCCTTCCTTCTCCATCAGGAGGCGAAGCCGCACGATCGGGTCGTCCTTCTCGTGCTGCGCGACCTCGTCGTCGCTGCGGTAGCGGCGCGGGTCGTCCGAGGTGGTGTGCGGGCCGACGCGGTACGTGAGCGCTTCGATCAGCGCCGGTCCCTCCCCGGCGCGCGCCCGGTCGATCGCCTCCTTGGCCACGGCGTAGACCGCCAGGGCGTCGTTCCCGTCTACGAGCACGCCGGGCATGCCGTAGCCCCAGGCCTTCTCGGCGATCGTCTCGCTAGCCGTCTGTCGGCCGCGTGGGACGCTGATCGCCCAGCCGTTGTTCTGGACGAAGAAGACGGCGGGCACCTTGTGCGCGCCCGCGAAGTTCAGGCCCTCGTGGAAGTCTCCCTCCGACGTCGCCCCGTCGCCGCAGCAGCCCACGACGACGTCGTCCGAACCGCGCAGCTTCGCGGCGAGGGCCGCTCCGGCGGCGTGCGGCAGCTGCGTGCCGATGACGATCTGCACCGGCATCGCGCCGACGCCCTCCGGGAAGGGTCCGGGAACGCCACCTCGGTAGAGGTTGAGAACGTTCTCGATCGCGACACCGTGCGCGACGTAGGCCAAGAGCTCCCGGTAGGAGCCGACGAGCCAGTCGGTGCGTCGCATCGCGAGCGCGAGACCCGCCGCGCTCGCCTCCTGGCCCCGGATCGTCCCGATCGTCCCGATGCGGCCCTGCCGCTGCAGGCTGATCATCCGCTGGTCGAAGACGCGCCCGAAGACCATCCAACGGAACAGTTGCGTCTGGGTTTCGGCGTCAGGTTCGGTCGGCGAGTGCCCAAGGCGCGTCCCGTCCTCCCCGACCAGCCGCACGAGGGGGAACTCCGCCTTCGGCGGGCGCAGAAAACTCTCTGGCAAGCCGTCACCTCCGCGTCTAGTCATCCTGCTGCTCCTCAAGCCCCTCGCGCGCGAACTCGATCGCGCGATGGATGTGGGCGCGCACCAGTTGCCGCGCCAGACTCGCGTCCTGCTCCCGCAGCGCCTCGATGATGGCCCGGTGCTCCCCGAGGAAGCCGTCCGCCATCCCCTCGTCCAGCAGCATCATGCGCCGCGTGGGCTGGTAGACGTGGCGCATCGCGCCTTCGAGCACGGCGAACACCTGCGACAGCGTCCGGTTGTGCGCGCATGCGACGAGGGTGGAGTGGAAGTTCGTGTCCGGGTCCGTGGCATCGGCACGCGCAGCGACCGCCTGCTCAATCTCCTGGCCGAACAGCCAAAGGCGCTGCAGGTCCGATACATCGCGCCGCTCCGCGGCCAGCGCCGCTGCCTGCGACTCGATGATCTCGCGCGCCTCCAGTAGTTCCAGTACGTCGGAACGCTGCTGCAGCATCAGTTCGACGAATGCGCCGGAGATTTCCGCAAGATCTCTGTGGCGTACGATCGCTCCTTGGCCGGTCAACTCGACGACACCCGCTCCCGAGAGTGCCGCGAGCGCCTCGCGCACCGCAGTCCGACTCGCGGAGAGCGCCTCGGCCAGCTTGCGCTCCGGCAGCAGTTGATCGCCCGGCTGGAGTTCACCCTCGGTGATCATCTCCTGCAACCGCTCCGCGACGCGTCGGTAGGCCGGTTGCACAACTGTCCTCTTGATCGACGTCCCCTCCAATCGGACTACCATGGTGGGCCACTGCGGGAGTTCGCCGAACCGCGGGAAACTCCTCTACGCTGAATCGCAGAGGGCACGCCGGGCTCACCCGCCCGCCGAATGCGCCCCAAACGGGGACACGATTGGGCCGCGAGCTTGCTCTTGACTGCCCCCTGCGGCTTCGCTACGTTTGTAATGCTGATTGTGTAACTCATGTTTTGGGGGACGCACCCTTGCTGCCTTCGTTCGTCATCTTCTTCCGCGAAGCGCTAGAGGCGAGCCTCATCGTCGGTATCATCCTCGCGTACCTGCACCGCATCGGGCGCGCCGACCGTGCGGCGTCTGTTTGGCTCGGAGTGGCCTCCGCGCTCCTAGTCGACGGCGCCGTCGCTGCCGTGTCGTTCCACGTGATCCACCAGTACGACGGTTCGCGCATCCAAGCGATCTTGGAGGGCTCGACCTACCTCGTCGCGACGGCGATGCTGACCTACATGAGCTTCTGGATGAAGGAGCAGAGCCGGGGCATCCAGCGCGAGCTGGAGGCGAGGGTGGCGGCGGCCGTGACGAGTTCTTCCATGCTGGCGATGGCGCTGCTGGCCGCGATCACAGTCGGTCGTGAGGGTCTTGAGACCGCCTTCTTCACCCTGGCGATCTCACTGCGCGCGCAGCCTCTGCCGCTTCTCTCGGGTGCCGCCCTCGGCGTTCTGGCAGGGCTCGGCGTCAGCTACTGGATCTACCGCCTGGGCCGCCGGGCGCCGCTCGGGATCTTCTTCAACGTGCTCGGCGTGCTCTTGCTGCTGTTCGGCGCCGGCCTCCTCGCGGACGCCGTGGAGTCGTTCCAGTCGATCGGCTGGCTCGGCTTCTTGCAGACCGCGGTCTGGCACAGCGGCCGTATTCTCCCGGAGTCGAGCGCGCTCGGTGACATCCTGCACAGCTTGCTCGGCTACGCCGACTCCCCGTCCGTGCTGCAGGTGCTCACCTACGCGTCGTTCCTCGTCCTGTCCGTCACGGCGTACCTGAGGATCGGCAAGGGTTCCCGCCCGACCCACGCCGCCGGCTGAGGTTCGTCCCGCTCACGGGACACCGCCGCAGAAATTGCCATGGGCCGCGAGGTTTACTTTATCCCCCCGACGTGCTACGCCATTGAGCAGTTGGGAGGGAGATCCACTGGAACAGCGAAACGTCGATGTCGCGATCATCGGAGGAGGCGTGATGGGCCCATCGGTGGCCTACCACCTCCTGTCACAGGGGCTTTGCGAGAGCGTCGCCCTCTTCGAGCAGGACCCCGTGCACTTGCACTCGTCGACGGGTCTTTCCGCCGGAGGCATTCGCCACCTCTTCTCGTCGGCCGTCAACATCGCGCTCGCGACCTACAGCGTGAAGTTCTACGAAGGCTTCTCCGAGGCCATGGCGACGGACGGGGACCCCGGCCCCGACGTCGCGTTCCGTCGCAACGGGTACCTCTTCCTGCTGACGCCGCAGAACGCGCAGGCCCTTCTGCGCCGCGCGGACCTGCAGGAGCGCGAGGGCGTCGCACTGGAGCGCCTGGATGCATCGGCGCTCAAGAAGCGCTTCCCGGAACTCGAGACGGCCGACCTCGTCGGCGGCATCTTCGGACTGCGCGACGGCTTCCTAGACCCCTACCAGGTGATGCGCGGCTTCAGTCAGAAGGCGCAGGAACTCGGCGCCCAGTTCATCTCGGAGCGCGCGGAGGCGATCGAGGTGGAGGCAGGGCGGGCCGTCGCGGTGCGCAGCCAGGGATGGCGCGTTGGGGCGCGGCTCGCCGTCGTCGACGCCGCGGGCGCCTGGGCCGGCGAGGTGGCGCGCATGGCCGGCGTCGAGGTGCCGGTGGTGCCGCAGAGCCGGCAGATCTACCAGGTCGTCCCGCCGTCGTCGGCCTTCGACCGCTACCCGTTGACGATCGATCCATCGGGCTTCTACTTCCGTCCGGAAACCGGGGGGCGCATGCTCGTCGGCAAGTCGTTCTCCGATGACCCGCGCGAATTCGTCTGGGACTGGAAGCGCAGCCTGTTCGCCGACGCGATCTGGCCCGACCTTGCAGCGCGCGTACCGGTCCTCGAGAACGCGCGCCTCGAGAGCGGCTGGGCAGGCCTCTACGAGGTGACGCCGGACGACAACGCGATCATCGGTCCACACCCGGACCTTCAGCAGTTCTACGTCATCGCGGGGTTCTCGGGCCACGGGATGATGCAGGGCCCGGCGGCCGGCCTTGCACTCGCGGAGCGCATCGCCCTCGGTTCCTACCGCACGATCGACGCGTCTGGGCTCGAACTGCGGCGCTTCGCCGAGGGCCGCGAGTCCCGCGAGGACGCGGTAGTCTAGCATTCGTCCGATGAAGAGGGCGGGGCGCTGCGGCGCCCCGCCCTCACAGTCCCACGCGCGTCATCCAGTAGGAGAGCGTCTGGCGGGCGTCCTTCTCCGTCATCCCGCTGATCTGCTGCGCCACCTGGCATGCGACGAGTTCCGCCGCCGCGTGGCTCAAGGCGCCGCGCATCGCGGCGATCTGGTGCAAGACGCGCTCGCACGTGTCCTCTTCCGAGATCATCCGCTCGACGGCGCGCGCCTGGCCCTGGATGCGACGCATGCGCGCGATGAGCGCCCTGCGCTGCGTAGGATCGAGGCGCCCTTCAGCGGGTGGCGTCGTCGACGACGGCACGAAGATCCTCCTCTACCTCATCGGCGAACGTCCTGAGTTCGCGGCCTGCCTCACCGGCCATCGTGATGAGCGCCGACGGCAGCAAGAGACCCACCTCGCTGCCGGCACCCCGGCTGCGGACGAGCATCTTGCACGGCAGCACGTAGGCGATGTCCGGCACGGCGCGCAGCGCCTCGTCGGCCCGCGCCGCGTTGCATACCTCGAGGATGTGCGTCTCGCCATGGCCAGGGAAGCCTTTCCCCGCAAGGGTCCCCGACATGTCGAGGTGCCATAGGACGCTGAACTTTCTCTCCGACAGCGCCGCTTCCAGCGCTGCGATCGCTCCCTCCGGACTCTTCTCCGTCGCCTTCGCGTACACGAACTCCATGGCGGCACCCCTTTGCCTTGTATGATCCGTGCTGTGCGCGGACTTACATACCCTCGACTGTATGCTAGGCACCGCGCAGGTCGCGAGTCAAGCCGCGAGGAGGGAGCGGCGCCCGCAGGGTGGAACTCCGGGCGAAGGTGATGTCATGCCGCTCACGTACGCCGCCATCATGCCGCACGGCGACGAGCTTCTGGAAATCCATCCGCCGCAGCCTGCGCTGGAGGAACTACGCGCGTGCCTTCGGTCCGTCGGACAAGACATCCGCGACGCGGCGCCTGACCTCGTCGTCGTGTGCTCCCCGCATCACCTGCGCGTGCCCGGCCATCTCGCGATCGCAGACAGCGCCTACCTAGAGGGTTCCCTGGAGGGGCCGCTCGGCGCGATCCGCATGCGCGCACGCACAGACCGCGCGGCGAACCGTGCGATCGCGGCTGCGGCGTCCGCGGTATCGCTCCCTCCGGCGGTCTGCGGCTACGCGACGGCCGAGCAAAGTGACCTCTCCTGCCTTCCGCTCGACTGGGGAAGCATCGTTCCGCTCTCGTTCATCGCGCCGGACGGCCCTACGGTGCCGATCGCGGTGATCGGGCCGCCACGAGATCTCGGCCTCTCCACGCTTCGGCGCTTCGGAGCAGCCCTGCGCGAAGCGCTGGAGCCTACGCACTTTGCGCTCGTGGCGAGCGCGGACCTTGGGCACGCCCACGAGGCCAGCGGTCCCTACGGGTACGACCCGGCCTCCGCCGTCTACGACAAGGCGGCGTTGAACGCCGTCCGCACCGGCGACATCGGGCGCCTTGCCGCGCTCGGGGACGACGTCGCCCTAGCGGCCAAGGCGGACGCCCCATGGCAGCTCTCGATCCTCGAGGGAGCGCTAGGCGCAACGCAATCCCCGCGCCACGTCGCCTACGCGCGACCGACCTACTTCGGCATGCTCTGCGCGGGTTTCCCGCAGCCCCGATAGGAGTGGATCCCTTGTCCCTGCGCGCCGTGCTGTTCGACCTCGACGGCACCTTGATCGACTCGCACGACGACATCCTCGCCGCCGTAGCTGCGGCCGCGCTCGAAAACGGCTTCGAAGCACCCGCGGCGCAGGCTGTCCGCGAACTCGTCGGCCTGCCGCTCGCGCTGATGTTCCGGACGCTCCTCGGGCAGGAACTCTCCGACGCTGCGGTCGCGTCGCTCGCCAGTTCCTACCGAAGCCACTTCGGCACGTCGCGCACGCGAGTCTTCGCCGGCGTGCACCAGGCGATCGCGGCGATCGCGCCGCACGCGCTTTTGGGCATCGCGACGACCAAGCGCACCTCACATGCCGAGTCGGTTGTCACCGCGCTCTCGCTCCAGGCCCACTTCCACGTCGTGCAGGGCACCGATGACTTCCCCGCCAAGCCCGCGCCAGACGTGCTGCTTCACGCGCTCGCGCGGCTCGAGGTCCCGCCGGAGCAGGCGGCGTACGTCGGCGACGGCCCGTGGGACATGAAGGCGGCCCGCGCAGGCCGCCTCCTTGCGATCGGCGTCGACCACGCGGGCGATCGCCGAGGCGAACTCCTCGCTGCGGGCGCCCTGCGGGTGCTAAGAGCGATGGACGACCTTCCGCCGCTGCTCGACGGATTGTACTGAGGTACGACCCAAGGTCTGTACCGCCGGGCAATCTGCGCACAATCTCCTCGCGCTACGCTCTATCCGAGGACGGAAACGTCACGGACGCAGCGGGAGGAATGGATCGATGTACCCCTTCGTGAACCACCTGATCAAGACGCCACAGCCGCTTGCGCCGACTCCGGCGCGGATGGCCCTCGAGTACATGCACCCCCGTCCCGGACGAAGCGCCGCGGCGCACGCGCAGGAGTCGGACATACTGGAAAGCCTGCGTGCTATGATCCCCGTAAGGCGGGTCGAACGTGCCTAGACCGTCGTGGGCTTGGGTCGAGTTTCGACCGGGCGGGAGGGGATCGGGCGTGCGGATACAGAGCTACAGCCTTCGGTTGCTCGGCGGGCTTCTGCTGCTGACCTGGGGCGTGCTGCTGGCGCTGCACGGCTTCGGCCTCAACGCGCAGCCCGTCGGGCAGCTGATCGACAAGTGGTGGCCGGCGCCGTTCGTCGCGTGGGGTGTCGTCGGCCTCATCGTCAGCCTGCTGCGCGGCGGCCGCCAGTTTCTCGGGAACCTCGTGGTCGCCGTACTGTTCGGCGTCCTGCTGGTCAGCAACCTTGGCGTCGCGCACGTCCAGGGCTGGACGCTCTTCTGGGCCGTCGTCGTGACCGGACTCGGCTTCGAGATCCTGCGCGGCCCCGGGTTCTTCACTTCGGGAACCGCATGGCGGCGCCGCTTCGGTGCCGGTGACGTGTCGATCACCTTCGACGGCGGCGACGGCACGGTCCATCGCCACCGTCTGCGCAACGAGGGGCACCTGATCGGCGACGTGCGCATCGACCTCTCGCAGGAGAACATCCCGCCCGGCGAGACGCCCTACGATGTGAGCGCCCTCGTCGGCGACATCACCATTCTGGTGCCCCAGGACATCGCGGTCTGCGTCGACGCGGACGTGTCGATCGGAGACGTCAGCGTGTTCGGGCGCCAGGAGGACGGCCTCGGGCGACACATCCACTACGAGAGCCCGGGTTACGCGGACGCGACCCGCAAGGTCCGGATCCACGCGCACCTGATGATCGGCGACATCACGGTGCAGCAGTTCTAGCGATGCGGCAGGAACAGGCGACATCTGCACGCACCGGGGCCCAACTGACCGGTCTCGACTGGCAGCTCGCAGGCTACGGCCTGCTGATCGGGGCGGCGTCGGCCCTCGCAACGGCGCTCCTGCTGCGTGCTCCCGCCTTTCTCACCTTTCTCGCCTCGGCGTTCGGTGCCGTCGTCGGCGCCGTCGTGGGCTACTTCGTGGGACGGCCGCTGAAGCGCGACCTCCGGGAGACGACGCTCTACGCTGCGCTCCTTGCCCGCGGACGCTTCGACGCACGCCTCAACGGGGAGGGGCCGGGCGAGCTCCGCTACCTGATGCGTCAGCTGAACGCGACGGCCGAGGCGATCGGACAGCAGGTCGACGCCCTGCGTCGGCTCGCGGAGGAGCGCTCCCAGCTCGCAGCGCGCGCTGGCCAGGCGGCCGCCCTCGAGGAGCGCCAGCGCCTCGCCCGGGAACTCCATGACACCGTCAGCCAGGAACTCTTCGCCCTCGCGATGATGCTCGGCGCGGCGAGAGCCCATCTGCCGGCGCAAAGCGAAGAGACGCGGCGATCCCTGCTCACGGCCGAGGAGGGCGCGCGCCGGGCGCAGTCGACCATGCGCAGCCTGATCCGCGCGCTGCGACCGGTAGAACTCGGCGAGCAGTCGCTCTCGCTCGCCCTCGAGGATCTGCTTTCGGAGGCGCGCGAACGACACAGCGTCGAGGCGCACCTCGAGGCCGAGGGCATCGTCGACTTGCCGCCGGGCATCGAGGACGCCCTCTTCCGTATCGCGCAGGAAGCGGTCTCGAACGCCTTGCGCCACGGCCGTCCGAACCGACTTACGGCACGGATCGTCGCGCGGGAGGGCACCTGTGCCCTCTCGGTCGAGGACGACGGCGCAGGCTTCGATCCCGAGTCGGCTACGACCCACTTCGGCCTGCGCGGCATGCGCGAACGCGCCGCGGAGATCGGTGCCCGCCTCACGGTCCAGAGCAGTCCGGGCAAGGGCTGCAGCGTCCATGTGCGGCTGCGCAACCTGCCGCCGCCCGCGAAGGAGGAGTAGCAAGGTGTTGCGCATCGTGCTGGTGGACGATCACGCGGTGGTGCGGCAGGGTCTCGCCGCCCTGCTGTCGACAGCGCCCGATGTCGAAGTGGTCGGAGAGGCCGCGTGCGGCGAGGACGCGGTGCCCCTCTGCCGCAGCCTCGGGCCCGACCTCGCACTCGTCGACCTGATCATGCCGGGAATGGACGGCGTCGCAACGACCCAGGCGATCAAGTCAGCTTCCCCTGCGACGCGCGTCCTGCTGCTGACGAGCTACGGCGAGGGCGACCTCGTCCAGCCGGCGCTCGCAGCGGGAGCGGACGGCTACCTGCTGAAGACCGCCTCGGCGGAGGGCGTCGTGCAGGCGATCCTCTCCGTGGCGCGCGGGCAGCAGGTCCTGGATCCCGTGGCGCTGCAGGCGCTGCGCGATCCCGGGCCGGAAGAGATCAGCGTGCGGGAGCGCGAGGTGCTGCACCTCGTCGCCGAGGGCCTGTCGAACGCGGACATCGCGCAGCGCCTCTCGATCACCGTCCGTACGGTGAAGGCGCACATCTCAAACCTGCTGCAGAAGCTTTCGCTATCCGACCGCACCCAACTCGCGATCTACGCGCTGCAGCGGCGCAACCAGGGACGGCCGTAGCTCACGACGCCGAAAGCGGCTCCGTCGACACCCCGAAGCTCCGCGCCGCGAAGATCGCCGCGCCCGCGAGTGCGGCGGGACCTTCTTGGTGGGCGCGCGCGCCGGGCAGGCACGCGATGAGACCTGCAAGGAAGCCCTCGCGGTAGACGGGCGGTCCATCGCGCAGGAGACTGCCGTGCAGCGCGACCGGAAGGTCCTTCGGCGCGCCGCGGGCGGTGAAGAAACGGCCGCTCGTCTCCCCGAGCTGTCTCCCCTGCTCCCGAAGGATGGCGGCCGCCACCGCGTCCCCCGAAGCCGCCGCCTGGGCGCAGAGCGGCGCGACGATCAGGGCCACCTGCCAAGCCGGCATGTCCTGCGATTCGGTCGCGCGCGCAAGGTCGACGTAGGTCGCAAGGCCGAACGCACGGAGGATCTCCTCCGTGAGAGCGGTCGGCGGCGCCGCGCCCTGCGCGCCCAGGATGGCGGCGCGCAGCGCCTCTGCCACGACGTCCTGGGCGCCGCCCATCGGCCCCGTGTACTGGTTCAGGGCGAGAAGACGCGAGACGGTGTCGCGCTGGCGCAGCGCGACGGCGGCGCCAGTACCGCTCGACACGGCGCCCGCCGGGTCGCCCGGCGCCGCATGCAGCGCCGCGACGATATCGTTCGCGATGCGCACGGAGCACCCCAGTGCGGCGGCGAGCGGCGCACCGAGGCGCGCCTCATCCTCGGGCAGGTCGATGCCCGCAAGGCAGGCGCCGACCCCTGCGAGCTCTACCGTGCCGGCAGCCTCCGCCACGGCGCCGCGCACCATGCGGACTGCCGTCTCGACGCCGACCGCCTGCCAGTTCGACGGCCCGGCGCGGCCCTCCCCGACAGGTACCCCTTGCGCGTCGAAGGCAAGCGCACGCGTGTACGTGCCTCCGCCGTCGACTCCCACGTAGACCGTCATCGCAGCACCGGCCAGAACTCCGCGTTCGCAGCGGCGAGATCGTCCAAGAGGGCCTGGGCCACCTCGGTGCCGGGCACCAGAGGATGGGCGAGCAGCGCTTCGCGGGCCTTGCGCCGCGAACCCTCGAGCGCGGCCTGGACGGTGAGCAGCTCGTACTCCTTCACGGCCCCGACGAGGGCGCCCAGGAGGGGCGGCATCGGCTCCTCCGCGGGCACGGTCCGCACGCCGGTGCGGTCGACGAGGGCGTTGCGCTCGACGACCGCGCTGCCTGGAAGCTGCGCGATCGCGCCGCGGTTCTCCGTGTTCAGCACGAGCTCACGCGGCACGTCGCCAGACAGGGCGACCATCGCGTCGACGGCCACCTCCGAGTAGTAGGCGCCGCCGCGCTGCGCGAGCTCCGGCGGCTTCTCGTCGAGCTCCTCGTCGCGGTAGCGCGCGAAGAGCGCGTCCTCGAGCACCTGCACGCGCTGCGCGCGCGTGCCCTCCGGCGACAGTGCGTCCCGCAGCGCGTGCTCGTACGTCGCCTGCGGGAAGAAGAAGTAGTTGAGGTAGGGGTTCGGCAGGAAGCCGAGCGACGCGAAGAATCCCTCGGGCGGCTTGGCGCGCGGCGCCGACTTGGCGAGTTCGGCCTCTGCGGCCCCGCTCGCCAGCACCTGCGCCGTCACGTCCTCCCCGCCGATCGCGATGCGCGTCCCCGTCAGGTGGTTGAGGCCGAAGGCGGAGATGCGCACCGCATCCTGCGGCACGCCGGCGGCCTGGGCAACCATCCGCTCCGTGATCCGCGGTATGTTGCACAGCCCGACGGCGCGCCGGTGGCCGAGGTCAACGAGCGCCTGCGTCACGAGGCCGGCGGGGTTCGTGAAGTTCAGCAGCCACGCGCCGGGCGCGTGGGTCTCAACCTCTTCGGCGATCTGCCGAACGACGGGGATCGTGCGCAAGGCGTTCGCGAAGCCGCCGGGCCCCGTCGTCTCCTGGCCGACGACGCCGTGACGCAGCGGCAACCGCTCATCCAGCCCCCTCATGCGCAGGAGCCCGACCCGGAACTGGTTCAGCACGAACGCCGCACCCCGGATCGCCTCCAGGCGATCCTCCGTTGGGAGGAAGCGGATCCCCTTCCCCGCGCGCCGCGCCATGCGGCGGGCGAGCGCTGCGATCGTCTCGACCCGTTGCCGCCCCTCCGGGAGGTCGACGAGCCAGACCTCCTCGATCGGCAGAGGCGCCTTGAGGATGCCCTCGACGAGTTCCGGCGTGTAGGAGCTGCCGGCGCCGATCACCGCGATCTTCATGCGTCCACCGCACCGGGGTTGAAGTGCAGGTAGAGGGGATGCAGCACCTTGAAGGCCTCGAAGAATCCTTCCTCCACCCTGCTCTGCGCCTCGAAGAACATGCGCATGAAGGGCAGGAACTGCTCGGTGAACTGGGTCTCGTGGGCACCGATCGCTTGCCACTTGCGCTCCCAGTACTCGCCGGCCGGAATGCGCACGTTCGGCCGAGCCGTGCCGTAGAAGGCCACCATTGGCTGCGCTGGCGCCACTTTTGGCGCACCAGGCACGTGCGGGAAACCGAGGAACGAGATCGCCTCGCTCACCGCGAGTCCGGTGTTTCGGTGGTCGGGGTGCGCTTCGTACGGGAGCCACGGATCGCAGGTCATGACGAAGTCGGGGTGAAACTCGGCGATCTCCTGCAGCAGTCGCTCGCGTAGTCCCTGGAGCGGGCTGTCTAGGAGATCCCGGAACCCGAGGTGGCGGCTCTCCTGTGCTCCGACGGTCGCCGCCGCCCGATCCGCCTCGTCGTCGCGGCGCGCAGCGAGCTCGTCCGGAGGCGTCTTCAAGTCGGCTGTTCCCATCCTTCCGTCTGTCACGGTGACGTAGCGGATCTGCGCTCCGAGGTCGGCTAGCCGTGCGAGCGTCGCGCCAGCGCCGATCTCGTTGTCGTCGGGATGGGGCTGCACTGCGAGAATGCGCCGGGCTGCAAGCAGGTCAGGGCGCGGGATGAGCTCGGGCATCTAAATCCCTCCACACCATTCACGCATCGCCTTCGACAGCGCGAGAGCGGTTCCTGCGGCGGCGAGACTCCTGCGCCCGCACCTCCAAGGACCCGCGCGCTCCGTGGCGAAGTATGGACAGTCAAGCCGTCAGAAGGGAGGTTCAGCATTGCCATACGTCCTGCGACCTGCGCAACCGACAGACAGCGCCGCACTCGCTGCGTTCGGCGTCGTCCTCGATCCACCGCGCAAGCTGACCGAAGCAGATCTCTTCGTCTATCCTTCCTCCGAGACCTGGCTCGCCGAGCGCGGCGGCTCGATCGAGGCGGCGGTCCGGCTCTGCCACTCGAGCCTCTCCGGTCACGCGCTGCTCACTGACCTGTGCGGGAACCCCCATGCGGTTCGCCCGCTGGCCTCGGAGCTCATCCGCATCGCGCAGGGCCGCGGCGCCCAGAGCGTGGAGGCGGCGACGCCGTCGGAAGGCGCCCTCATCGCTCCGCTCTCCGAGCTGGGGCTCGTTGGTTACCGGCGCGTGGTCCACATCGCGTGGAACCTGCCGGCGTCCCCGCCGGATCTGACCGAAGGCGGCGTGCGCATCCTCGAGGAGGCGCCGGACCCCGATGAGTACGCCCGCCTCGCGGTGGCGGCGTACCGCGGCACATGGGACTGGCTCTTCGAGCGCTGGGGAGGCGAGGCAGCGGCAAGGCGCAACTTCGCCCGCCTGTTCGAGTCCCCGCGCGGCGAGCGGTTCTACGCGGCGCGCAGCGCCGATGGCGTCCTGACCGGGTTCACGAGCTACGGCAACCCGGAGATGACGCCCGGCGACTTCTCCTCCTTCGGGGTGCTCGTGCGGCCAGAGAATCGGCGGCAGGGGATCGGCAGGCAACTGCTGCTGACAGCCCTCGGTCACCTGCACCTGCAAGGCAGTGCGAATGCGCATATGCATACGACCGCACCGCCTCAGGATGATCCACCGGCCGTGAACCTGTACCTCGCCTGCGGCGGCGAGCGCCTCGACGACATCCTGATCCTTCGCCTGGACACCTGACGGGCGACGACCATGGCAGGCGGCGCTGAGCGCCGCCTGCGCTCGTTTGCTGGCGAGAACCCCGCACCCCCCCGGCTGGTCAACATAGCATAGAGAGACCTTCGCAAGCCCTTAGGAGGGATCGCAATGCGCCCATGGCTGACCGCAGCGCTGCGGCGGCTGCTGGAACGGATGGAGGGCGACGGCGGGCAACCGGCGGCGGCACTCGCAGTGGAAGTCGCTCCCCCGCAGGAGCCGGAAGTCCCGTTGCCCGCACCGCCGGTGGACGAAGCGCCCGCGTCGGACGACACGCTGCTGCTGCAGGTGCCGGCACTGGAAGAGTCGGAGACCACGCCGCCCGTTCCCGAAGCTGCCGCGCCGTTGGCGGCCGAGACGGAGGAGCCTGTTGAAGAAGCCCTGCCCATGGTAGATGCGCCCCCAGCGGTGATGGAGGAGGAACGGTTCGTGACGCCCAGCGCCCCGACGCGGCCGCCCCGGCCCTCCCCGACCTACTTCACCGCCATCCGGATGCCGGATGAGTACGCGCGCCGGATGCTGTCGCCGCAGTTCAGGCAAGGAACCGAGTTCCGCCGCATCGCGCAGGCCATCGGCAACGCGCCCCTGCCGCCCAGCGGGCCGCCTCGGATCGAGGTTCCCGGAGCTTTCCAACGTGGCAACGCCTCTCCCCCGCCAGCGTCCCGCGCGCTGCAGAATTGGCCGGCACCGACCTCCACGTACAACACCTTCCCCTGAATGAAGAAGGTCGCAGCTGCCGGTCGGTAGCGGAATGGAACGGAGCCCGGCGTAGTGCCGGGCTCCGTTCTCGCTGCTGCGATTACGTGCATTGCGGCGGGAACAGGCTCGAGGGCGGGCAGGGGAGGATCAGGGGGCTGACTTCGCAGGGGGCCGGCACGCAGAATCCGTACGACGGCACCATGATCTTCACGTTCGCGATGGACTCAAACGTCGTGCAGACGCCGACCGTGGTGCAGACGTTGAAGGTGTTGACCTTGGTGGGGAGCGCGATCGGCGGGGTGCAGACGGCGCTCAGCACTTCGCAGGATTGCGTCGTTCCGTCAGGGGCGCAGAGAAGGATCGACTTCGTCATGCTGAACGTCGCGGTGTCCGTACGCATGACCGTGGTCCCGGGCGTGGTGCACGCCACGGTGAAGTCGACGGTGCCGCTGATCAGGAAGGTGGAGATCGCGAAGCCTGCGGTGGCGCTCGGTGAGTTCATCAGCCACGTGCAGCTGACCGTCGAGACGGTGCAAGTGGCGCTGGTGAGCGTGCCAGGGCAACCCTCAATGGTCACGCAGACCTGAGGCTGGATGGTATCGGCTTCGAAGCAGTAGTCATAGACCTTGTCAACGCGGATGCAGTCGATCTCGCCGTAGGGGGGGCACTCCCCTGGTGTACACGGGCCCGGGGTCACTCGCATTCCACTTTCCTCCTCACGGATAAGGAATCAATCTTTACTATGTCAACCGTTCGCGGAGGGTGATTGACCATTGGCGGTGCGCCAAGTTTTTCTGCCGCGTCGCCATCTGCGCGCCGCCCTGGACGTGGATGGGATCCGGTTGAGCACAGGAGGAAGTCGCGTCGAGCGGTCCGACCTGCCCGCCCTTTCGCTGGGCGTCGGTCCTGGGGAAGAACTGCTCGCACTGGGCGCAGACGCCTGCCTGTATCAGATCGCTCCGCGCCGCAGACAGCGGGTGTGGGAGGGGATCGATGCCTTCTGTGCGGATCCCGGACTCCTATCCGCCGTCCAGGATGGACAGCGCCTCCTCTTGCAGAGCGCACGGGCGGCGACGAGCGTCGCCCTGCCGTCGCATCCGCTCGGCCTCGCGTCTTTGGGCGGTCGGGACGGCACGCCGCATCTCAGCGTAGTTCTCTTCGATGACGGCGCGTGGCTGATCACATGGGACGAAGACGAGGGTCAAATCAAGGCGACAGAACTCCTGCACGCCGCAGCGAGTGACACCGCAGCGCTCGAGGGGGTCCGACCGCTGCTCGCCGTGAGGGAGGCTCCCCACCTGGGTGCAACCCGAGTGCACCTCTGGAGCGTTGTTCACGATGGGGACGCCCTGCGCGTCGCGTCGTTCCCTCTGCTCCTCACCGACCCCGCGCTTCCTCTCGGCTTGCGCAGCGAGAAGGACGGTCCCGTCACCCTGTGCGGCACAGGCACTTGGGCTCGGTGGGAGGGGCGATGGTCCTTCCAGGTTGGACCACAACTTTCCGGAGACTGCCTGATGACGCGCATCTACGGCACTCCTGCTGCGCTGGAGCCAGCGTATCCGGCATTTGACAAGGAGCCGCTCCCAAGAAGCAACAAGTTGGCGGTTTCGCGGCTCGCGCATCGCGCCTGATGCGCGATGTCCTCACAATGCCGCTACAAGGCGGTTTCCCGGTTTGCGCCCCCCCTCGGCCGGCCGATACGCTAGCCGTTGTACGGAGGTGGGGCATTGCTTCGGCTACGACTCATCGGGTCAGCGGTTCTCGCGACGGGGCTCCTCTTGCCTGCGCTGCCGGCCAGCGCCTACTACTCGGCCGGCTCGGTCAGAACGTTCGGGTATTCCGGCACGTCCACGCAGTCCTACACGACCGCGCCGCCGCCGCTCACGACGCCGACCACCCCACCGTCTTCCGGAGTCCAGTCCTCGGGCGACACGCTCACTACGGCCGACGGCTCTTCGCAGGGCAGCATCACCTACTTCGGCGGCACGGGCCCCATCACGTGGGTCACGCCGCCGACGCCACCGTCTGGCTCGACCGCCGGCAAGACCGGTGGCTCGACTGGCGGCACGACCGGTAGCACGACGGGCAGCACGACCGGTAGTTCGACCGGTAGTTCGACCGGCGGCACGACCAGCAGCTCGACCGGCGCACCGACCGGCGCACCGACCGGCGGCTCCTACGGCACATCGCCGATCATCTACTGGAATGCCGGTAGCGGAACACCCCCAACGTCGCAGCCCACCTCACCGATCACAGTGGTCGGACCGACGTCCGGCCTTACCGGCAATCCGCCCGCAAACGAGGCCTCGCTCGTCTCACAGTTCCTCGCGATGATCAACCAGGCGCGGGTCCAGAACGGTGCGCAGCCCTTGACCGAGAACGCCGTCCTGGACGGTCTCGCCCAGGCGAAGGCGAAGGACCTCGTGGTGTACAACTACTTCGACCACTACTCGCCGCGCCTCGGCTGGCCGATCGACCAGGAGGAGGCGGCAGGCTTCCGCGCCTACTCGATGGGGGCGGAGAATCTGGCAGAGACCGCAAACGTCAGCACGGCGTTCGCCATGCTGATGGCGAGCCCCCTGCACCGGGAGAACATCCTGAACACCGCGTTCACCCAGACCGGCATCGCGATCGTTCCGGTGACGAACGGCGTGCTGGTGGACGAGTTCTTCACGGGCCCCAGCTACTAATTAGGCTCACGCCGGCCTCCCCTCGTCGCATAGCGATGGGCGGGAGGCCATCTCTCATGCTACTAACGCTTTCCATGATCGTTCGGGACGAGGAGGAACAGTTGCCCGGCTGCCTCGCTTCGGTGCGGGATGCCGTCGACGAGATCGTCGTCGTGGACACCGGCTCCGGCGATCGCAGTGCGGCGATTGCCCAGGAATTCGGCGCACGCGTTCTGCATGCGGCCTGGCAGGGCGACTTCTCCGCAGCGCGCAACATCGGAGTGAATGCCGCGCGCGGGCGATGGATCCTTGTGATGGATGCCGACGAGCGGTTCGAGGGCAATCCTGGGCATCTTCGGCGCCTGCTCAAGGGAACATCCGCCATCGGGTTCGAGGTGCCGATCCGCAATGAGGTCGGCGACGGACGCGTCGACCTGCACAGCACACTGCGCCTGTTCCGCCGCTTGCCGGGCGTGCGGTTCGAGCGGCGCCTCCACGAACAGGTGCTCCCAAGTCTCCTGGCGGTCGGCCAGGGCGCACGGATCGACACGGCACCCTTTGCCCTCCGCCACCTTGGCTACACGCCGGGCATCATCGAGCGAAAGCGAAAGCGCGAACGAAACCTCGAACTCGCGAAGGCGGAAGTCTCCGAGCGTGCCGTCGACCCGTTCGCCGCTTTCAACCTCGGTGTGGAGTACACTGCCACGGGCGACCTGGCAGGTGGTGTCGCTGAGTTTCGGCGCGCCCGCGCCATCACGGGCGGGCCTCAGCCGTGGCAGAGCCGTCTCTACAAGGTTGAGGCGCAGAACCTCTACAAGCTCGCGCAGTACGAGGAGGCGCTTGAAGTCCTTGAGGAGGGGCTCACGGCCTTCCCCAACTACACGGACCTTCACTTCCTACGCGGTGTCTCCCTGGAGGCGGGGGGTGACGTCGTGGGCGCCGAGACTGCGTTTCGCCGCTGCCTTCGCCTAGGGCCCGCGAAGACTCCCCCGCATGACGGGGTCGACCCGCTGCTCGGCGGACCCGCGGCTGCGACGGCGCTCGGATCCCTCCTGCGACGCCTCGGCCGAAGCAGCGAGGCGCTCCCGCTGCTGCGCTCGGCCGTGTTCGGCGCGCCGGGCTGGATGCCAGCGGTGCAGGAACTCGTCGAGTGCCAACTGGCCTCAGGTGCCGAAGTCTCCGAACTGTTGTCGCAGGCACCGCCTGACCCACTCGAAATCGGTGCGGCACTCTTCCGGTCGCGGCGCTACGCCCTCGCGGTCCAGGCGTTCTCCGCCGGGGAGGCGACTCGGCCCGACCTGCCCCCCGACCACTTCCTCGCGAAGGCCCTCGCGCTCGTGCGCCTCGGAGACCTCGACGGCGCAAAGGTCGCCGTCGAACCGGCCGGCGCTGGCGCGATCGCATCGGCCCGTGCCTACGTCGTCGACCTCGTGGAGTTCGCGCGGGGCGCACTGCCCCGAGAGAGCCTCGAGGAGCGCTACGCGGAAGGCCATCCGATCTGGCGGGACATCCCGCCGCAAGGTGCAGTGGAGCAGGGAAACTAGGGCGCGCGGCGACTCGGGCCAAAGCAGGTATTGACGTACGCGGGGCCAATTCCCCTTGCCAGGATGGACAGGGGGGAAGATGTTGATCTCGACCGACAGTCCCTACCTTGGTTGGCCGGGCAAACGCCGGCTCAGCGTCTGGAATCAGCTCGCGCTGACCTTCTACTGGTTCCCGAACAACGTCCTCTGGACAGGGCTCCTCATCATCGTCATGCCGGCGAAGGTCCTGCAGCTCGTCGGGTCGGGAGCGGCCACGAGCCACCTCTCGATCCTGCAGCTGGTCGGCGACTTCATGGCAGTCCTCGCCGCCCCGATCTTTGGCGCCGTCTCGGACCACTGGCGCTCGCGCATGGGCCGCCGCAGGCCCCTCATGATCATCGGCCTGATCGGAAACGTTTTCTTCTTCCTCATGATGGGGTTCGCGAGCAGCTTCGGGACCTTCCTGATTGGATTCATCGGCGTGCAACTGTTCAACAACGTCGCCGGCTCCGCCTACTCCGGCCTCATCCCCGACCTCGTTCCTCCCGAGCAGCGCGGCACGGCCTCGGGCTTCATGGGCCTCTTTGACAACGCGGCGGTGCTGGTCGGGGCCGGACTCGCGACGCTGCTCGCCGCGATGGGATACTGGTACGCGGCCGCCGCACTGCTCGTCCTCGGCGTTGCGGTCACAGTTCTCTTCGTACGCGAGCCGGCGGCGATGGAGCGCACGCCGTTCCGTCTAGGCGAGTTCTTCCGCGCCTTCCTGATCGGAGGCCCCGAGTACCGGGACTTCTGGTGGGTCTTCATCACGCGCTTCCTCGTGATGATGGGCCTGTACGTCCTCGAGTACTTCCTGAGCTACTACCTGCAGTTCGTCCTGCACATCCGAAACCCGTCACAGGACATCCTGCTGATCCTCGCCGTGCTCACCGTGACGGCGCTTCTCGCCGCCGTGATCGGCGGGAGCATCTCCGACCGCATCAAGAAGCGCAAGATCCTTGTCTCGGCTGCCGGCGTCCTGATGGGGGCATGCTCACTGCTCTTCGTCTTCCTGAACTCTCTGACCGGGATCTTCGTCGCCGCCGCCCTCTTCGGGATCGGCTACGGCGCCTACAAGTCCACGGACCTGGCGCTCGTCGTGGACACGCTCCCGGGCAAGACCGCGGCGAAGGACATGGGCATCTGGGGCCTCTCCACGACGCTGCCGCAGAGCCTCTCGGCCTCGCTGGGCCTCGCGATGGCGGCGCTGGTGATCCCGAGCTTCGGCGCGAGCGCGGGCTACCGCCTGATGTTCGGGGTAACGTTCGTCCTGTTCATCCTGGGGTCCATCCTGGTCTGGAAGGTGCGAAAGGCCTGAGCGAGACTGCGCTGCGGTCCGTCCGAATGCGGACGGACCGCAGCCTTTTCATCTCTGCCCGTCGCCCGGCGTCGGCTCGTAGCCCGACCATTCGATTCCCTCCACCCCCGAAAAGCGCCTCGCCATCACCTCAAGGGCCTGCGGGCTGTCGTCCACCAGGATGAAGTCGCGGCCGAGCTCGAGGCAGGCCGCCCCGGTCGTGCCGCTTCCCGCGAAGAAGTCCAGCACGAGATCACCGGGGTCCGACGACGCGAGGACGATGCGCCGTAGGATGCCAATGGGCTTCTGGGTTGGGTAGCCCGTGCGCTCCGGACCCGCCGTCGGCACGATCGTGTGCCACCACGTGTCGGTCGGCAGCTTGCCGCGCGCAGCCTTCTCCTCCCCGACGAGCCCGGGCGCCATGTAGGGGATCCGGTCGACGGCGTCCGCGTTGAACGTGTAGCGTCTCGGGTCCTTGACGTAGACGAGGATGTTGTCGTGTTTCGGTGGCCAGCGCCGCGTCGTCCGCGCGCCGTAGTCGTACGCCCAGATCACCTCGTTGAGGAAGCTTGGGCGGCCGAAGATCTCGTCGAGCAGCACCTTGCAGTAGTGCACCTCGCGGTAGTCGATGTGGAAGTAGAGCGTTCCGTCTTCGGCCAGAACCCGGTGCGCCTCACGCAGGCGCGGCGCAAGGAATCCGAGGAAGTCGTCTCGACTGTCCGGGAAGCTGCGCTCGCCGAGCCGCTCCGTCGCGTAGCGCATCCCCTGGAAGCCTGTGCGGTCTCCGTCCGCGGCGCGCCGCGTCGAGATGCGCGCGTGGCGCTGAACCCGACCCGTGTTGAACGGCGGATCGATGTAAATGAGATCGACCGAACCGCCTCCGAGTGCCTGCAGCACGTCGAGATTGTCCGCGAGGTGGATGCTCCTTCGCAAGGGGGGTCGCCTCCGTCGGACCGTTTGCGCAAGCGTTCTCCGCGGGGCACCCGCACTTCCTGCCATGATCTGGCCGCGGCGCCGAGAGGGATGCGCGTTGACCGGGGCGAATGGGCCAAGCCGAAGACGTTCAAGGAGGCCATGTCGCTTTGCGCTTGCACCGCATCCTTCCCCTCGCAGCAGCCCTCGCCGTCCTGGCTGCGGGCTGCGGCACACCGAAGGGCCCTACCGCGGCAGAGAACAACGCCCTCAGGACGATCGCCCACGCGCAACAGGTGCTCTCGTATCCGATCGCGGCGAACGCGCTCTCACCGTACCTACCGTCCTCGGACGGGACCGCCTCTCTCGGCGCTCCCGTGTATCTCTTCGCTGTGTCGACGGGCGCCAAGAAGCAGCCGACTTGGGTGATGGCCGGCCAGACCTCGTCCCACGCGCTTCACGTGTACAAGAGCCTCGCGGACCTCAGCGCACACGCCTCGGCATTCTCGCTTGGCGCAGGCGCCAGCGCACTGCGTGTTGTCGCCGGCGCCAAGACGGGCAAACTGTCCTTGTCGGTGATCGGGGTGCGCGTGCGCTCCGCGACCAGCGCCGAGCTGAAGAAGTCCGGCGTCGCGGTGCCGGCGGGCCGCTACACGCTCGTCTCCGTGTTGAGCCTGCCTCCGGGGCTGCACGCGGCGCACGCCACCGTGGCGAACTTCGTCGAGGCGGGCGGGAAGATCGTCAGCGAGTTCGGCACCGACCAGTAAGGGCCCGAAGCGGGAGGTTGCACCGCCGCCGACGGATACCTATACTAGTATCTGAGCCGGGCGCGCCCGCGCCCGGAGACGTCTGCGCAGCGAATGACGGAAGGTGAGAAGCGTTGTCCATCCTGCCCAAGAACGTGGCGCAACAGGTGCAAGAGCTGTTCGCCGGGATGCACGAGCCTGTAGAACTCGTGCTCGTCGACGACGGCGGTGACTCCGAGTTGCTCGCGTTGATGCACGAGATCGCGGACCTGAGCGACCACGTGACGTTCCAGCGCGCGGCCGCCGGCCAGGCCGAAGAGTTCGGCCTGGACAAAGGACTCTTGCCGGCGATCGCGCTGGGTGGCCCGCAGGGCTACTCCCGGGCGCGCTTCCTCGGCGCCCCCGCAGGGCATGAGTTCGGCGTCCTGATCCAGGACATCGTCGACCTCTCCCAGCAGCGGATCGAACTCTCCGACGAAACCAAGGAGTACCTCGAAGGACTCACGCAGGATGTCCACCTGCAGGTGTTCACTACCCCCACCTGACCGTACTGCCCCCGGGCGGTACGCCTGGCACACCAGATGGCGATGTTCAGCCCGCACGTCGTGGCGGACATGGTCGACGCGAACGAGTTCATGGACCTCACGCGTCAGCACCGCGTGCGCGGCGTCCCGAAGACCGTGATCAACGCAGGCGCAGGTTCCGTCGAGGGCGCCGTGCCCGAAGAGCACCTGCTGAACGCGATCAAGTCCGCAGTCCAGGTCTAGGACGGCAGAGGAAGGCCCCGCCGGATGATCCGGCGGGGCCTTCCTCCGTGCGTTGTCCGTGCCCTAGACCTTGGGACGGGTCGAGAGGTGCGCCGCGGCGTAGAGCGGGCAGCGCGCCGTGAGACCCGTGCCGATGCCCACGACCGCCAGGACGGCGAAGATGATGACGCCCACGGTTCCACCGATGCCCATGATGGCGAGCACGGCGAAGACGATCCCCAGGATGATGCGGATCCAGCGGTCCGAGACCCCGACGTTCGCTGGCATGAAGCCTGCCCCCCGACGAATCTGGATGCTCCGACTATACTCCTATGAGTATAGGAGTCAACCGCCGAACGGCCGCGAAGGAACGCACCGCGGCGCATCGAACTCCTACGCGAATCGCCGGTGATCAAGAAGTCCGGCCGAAGGAGGTGAAGGCGCGCCGCGCCGATCGGTTCTCCCGCCCTAAAGGAGGATTGTTCACGTTGTCCGTTTGGAAGGCTGAATCCCATTCGGTCGAGCCGATTCCTGACTCGGAACGCCACGGCAAGCCGAGGGATCTTTTCACGCTCTGGTTCTCGGCCAACATGCAGGTAACGACGATCGCGCTAGGCGCGGTCTACGTCTTCATTGGCCTGCCACTCGTCTGGTCGATCATCGCCATCATTCTCGGAAACCTCATCGGTGCCGTCTTCATGGCCTACCACAGCGCCCAGGGACCGATCATTGGCGTCCCGCAGATGATCCAGTCCCGCGCGCAGTTCGGTTACTTCGGCGCACTGTTGCCGCTGGTGCTCGTCATCATCATGTACCTTGGATTCTTCGCGCTCAGTTCTGTGCTGGGCGGCCAGTCGCTGACGAGCCTCGTCGGCGCGCATGCGACGACGGGCCCGGTGACGATCGGCGTGATCATCCTCGGGGTGATCACCGCCTTGATGGCCGTCTTCGGCTACGACCTGATCCACGCCTACCAGCGCTACGTCTCGATCGTCTTCCTGGTCGCGTTCGCCATCTTCACCATCGCGACCGCGGCAAGCGGTCAGGTGCCGCACGGAGTCTGGAGCTTCGGAGGCTTCAGCCTCGCGAACTTCGTTGCCGGCGTCACCCTGGCCGTCACCTGGCAGATCACCTACGCGCCGTACGTCTCCGACTACTCGCGCTACCTGCCGAAGAACGTCGGCATCTCGTCGACCTTCAACACGACCTTCTGGGGCACCGTGGTCGCGTCCGTCTGGATGATGATTCTCGGCGCCGTGCTCACCGAGATCAACGCGAAGGTCTCCACGCCGGACGTGATCAACTCGATCGCGGGTGGGCTCGGCTGGCTGATGATGATCATCATCCTGCTCGGCATCGTCGCGGCGAACGTGCTGAACGTCTACGGCGGCATGCTCACAACGGACACGATCTTCGGTACGTTCAGCCAGGGAAAGCCCTCCCCGGGACGCCGCATGACGATGATCGCGCTGTTCGCGATCGTCGGCATCATCGTCGCGATCGTCGCGGAGGGCAACTTCAACACGAGCCTCAACGATTACATCGTGTCGCTGACCTACTTCGCAATTCCCTGGACGGCGATCAACCTGACCGACTTCTACCTCGTCCGGCACGGCCAGTACGACCCGGAGGCCTTCTCACGCCCCGCGGGCTACGGCACGTTCAACGGATTGGCGCTCGTGGCCTTCCTGATCGGCCTGCTCGTCGAGGTGCCGTTCATGTACACCGGCCTCTTTGAGGGGCCGATCGCGAAGCTCCTGGGCGGGGCCGACATCTCATGGATTTTCGGCCTCGTGTTCGCCGGCGGGATCTACCTTTGGGCCTCTCAGCGGCGCGTGGCCGCGCAGACGGGCAACCTGAAAGCCTAATCCTCCACTGCACAGAGGTCCCCGGCGGCGTCTGCCGCCGGGGACCTCTGCTATGCCGCCCGTCGATCCAACCCAACGCGCTGCACCTCGCCCCGAAGGATGCGTCAGTCCGCGTCGGCATCCTTGCGGGCCATCGGTACCTCGGGCGGGCGTTCGCACCAGCAGAGAAATCGCCAACCCGGGCGCGTCTCGTAGCCGAGCCGGCTGCAGTAGAACTGCGTTGCGCCGTCGCCTCGGTGCACCGCCAGGATGTGCATGCAGGTGCCGCAGCATCGGCGGTCTTGCATCCCTCGCCTCACCTCCGACCGTCGCGGATGACTTCGACATCATCTGCAGATTCCATCGCCGGGCCCGTCCAGACCTTGAATTTGCTAGCTTACGTGGTATCTTGTGAATGTAGGCACATTCCGTATGGCGCTGGAGCGCGGCAGGTTGGACGCGGGCGCAGCGACTTGTGAGACAGTTCACAATTATTCCCTCTGACATAGGGATCTCCTGGAGGTGCGGCGGATGGCTGGCGGCGTTACCGATCGCGGCAAGGTGCAACACTCCACGCAGTGGGTGCGGCCCAAGAGCGGGCGCGCTCTCTTGGTGCGCGAGCTGCGCAAGCAGTTCGGGCAGGCTGCGCGCACCGCGGAGGAGATCGCGGAGGAGAGCCTAGCGTGGATGGGTCAGGTGCAGGGCATCACGCTGCCCGGCTGCGTGCGCATGTCGGTGCCGGAGACCTCCTCGCGCCGCTACGCCCCAGTGCGCCGGCGACTTTGCCAGATCACCGCGATCGACGTCGACGAGGACTCCGAGGTGTGGCAGGAGTTCGGCCTCGCCGTCTTGCAGGGTCGGCGCTTGACGCGCTGGATCTATGAGATCTACCGCCAGGGCGGCTTCGCCTCCCTCACCGAGCTGGCCGCCTGGGCGAACCTCACGCCGACCGCGCTGGAGCACCGGCTGCATCCGATTCGCGCCCTCGGCATCTGGTTGCCGCACGTCGGAGGCCCGCGGGCCGACCAGCAGCACCTCGCCCTGGAGCCTTGGCTGATCCAGCGCTACCTCGAGACGGGCGACATCGCCGCCGAGCGTGCGCTCCTCGGCATCACGCAGGGAGCATGGCGCCGCATCCTGCGGCGGTTCGCGGAAGTCGCGATCCACCCGGTCTCGGCCGCACCGCTGATCGGCTACTCTCGGGTCGAGACGCAGCAGCTGCAGGCGCTGGCCGTCGAGGCGCAGCAGCGCGACCACATGGCCGGCCTGCTGCGCGAACTGATGCGCGACGCCTTCACGTCCTACCGCGACCCTGCGGAGCACGTCGCCTTCTCCCCCGCCGAGGGGCAGCGCTACCTCGAGTGGCTGGGCCAGATGGTCGACGAGCTCGGTCTGCGGTCGCTTGGCGAGGGCGAGATGCTCTTCTACGCCATGGCCGCCAACGAGGGAGCTGGCGCCCGCATGCGCTCCGCGAGCATCGTTCCGGTGCGCCTGCAGTTCTTCACCCAAGAGGACGCGCTCGCCGGCTACCGAGGTGCCTCGCGCCGGCGAGTGTTCGAGCAGAAGGTCGGCCGCATACGGCGCTTCGCCACCGAAGCCTGGGAGCAGTCGGCGCTCCTGTCGTTGCCGGACCTCGGTCTGCTGATGGGCATGCACACCGCCGCGATCCGCCGCAAGATCGCGGCGCACAACGACGCCTTCGTCCCGACGCGCGGCCGGATCTGGAACATCGGCGCCCGACCCGTCGCCACCCGGCGCCTCAGGATGCCTGCCGCCACGGTGGCCGGCGACTAGCCTTGCGCGCTACCGAGCAGATCGGAGAACCGCTTCGCGTAGCGTAGCAGCGCAGGTACAATGTCCGTCGCGAACGCCTCTCGCGCCCGGCTGCCGCCGGATGCGGAGGCGTTCAGCGCGCAAAGGAGACTCCCGTCCGTCCCGTAGACCGGTACAGCCGCCGCGCAAAGACCTTCTTCCAGTTCCCCGTCCGAGAGTGCCCACCCCTGCCGACGGATCTCCTGCAACGCGCCGAGCAGGATCGTCTGCTCCGTGATCGTCCGCTCCGTACAGGCGTCGAGGCGGCCGGAGGGGTAAAGCGCGCGCAGCTGCTCCGCAGAAAGGTGCGCGAGCAGCACCTTCCCGATCGCGGTCGCGTGGGCGGGCAGGCGCGCGCCGGCGGCGAGTGGGACCCCCGCGACCACACCGGGCGGCTCGCGGTAGAGGTAGACGACATCCGTTCCGTCGAGCCGCGAGAGGCTCGCCGCCACGGACGCCTCGCGCGAGAGATCCCGCAGCGCGGAGCGCACCTCGTCCGCCCTATTCCCTGCACGGCAGAGCGCCCAGATGCGCTCGGTGAGCCGGTAGGCGCCCCGAGCGTCACGATCGACGTAGCCGAGGCCCTGGAGTGTCAGGAGGAAGCGGCGCACTGTCGCTTTGCCGAGTCCAAGTTCCTCGCTCAGCGCATGGAGCGGCATGGGCTGTGGTGCGCGCCCGAGGGCCTCCAGCAACTGCATCGCCCTCTGCACGCTGCGAAGGGGTGTGTCCATGCGATCCCTCCCGTTTCATTGTGCGATACGCGATGGGCTTCGGCAAGCGGATTCGCACCTTGGGTGGACTCCGCATATCTCTGTGTGGTACAACGAGGCTAGTTGTGAGGAATGGAAGTGATCCCGTGAGTCTCTCTTCGACCGGACCGGACTACTTCGACATCGACCCGTTGCTCAGTGAAGAAGAGCGGTCGATCCGTGCGATGGTCCACGATTTCGTCGCCGCCGAGGTTATGCCGACGATCGGCGAGAACTGGCTGAAGGGCGTCTTCCCCAGCGATCTCATCCCCAAGATGGCGCAGCTCGGCATCTTCGGGCCCACTCTGCCCGAGAAGTACGGCGGGGCTGGCATCTCCCAGGTCGCCTACGGCCTGATCATGCAGGAGCTCGAGCGCGGCGACTCCGGCCTCCGGTCGTTCGCGTCGGTGCAGAGTGCCCTCGCCATGCACGCGATCTTCCGCTACGGCTCGGAAGACCAGCGCCTGGAGTGGTTGCCGCGCATGACGCGTGGCGAGGTGATTGGCTGCTTCGGTCTCACCGAGCCCGACGCCGGGTCGGATCCGGGCACGATGCGCACGCGGGCCCGGCGCAGCGGCAAGGGCTGGGTCCTGAACGGTGCCAAGCGCTGGATCACGAACTCCCCGATCGCTGACGTCGCGATCGTCTGGGCGCGCGACGACGAGGAGAAGATCCGCGGCTTCATCGTGCCGAAGGGCACCCCCGGCATGTCCGCACCGGAAATCGAGACGAAGATCTCGATGCGGGCCTCGGTCACCGGCGACATCATCCTTGAGGATGTCGAGGTTGGCGAGGAGATGCGCCTGCCGGAGGCAAAGAGCCTTGGCGCACCGCTCTCCTGCCTCACGCAAGCGCGCTTCGGCATCGCGTGCGGCGCGGTGGGCGCGGCGATGGACTGCTTCAACGAAGCGCTCGCGTACGCGCAGGACCGGATCGCGTTCGGTCGCCCGATCGCCCAAACGCAGCTGATGCAGGAGCGCCTGGTCGACATGCTCTCGCGCATCTCGCGCTCCCAGCTGGTGGCCTTGCGCCTCGCGCAGCTCAAGGAGCAGGATGCGCACACTTACGCCCAGGTCTCCATGGCCAAGCGGGACAACGTACGCGCCGCCCTGGAGGTCGCGCGCATGGGACGCGAACTCCTGGGAGGCAACGGCATCACCGTCGAGTACCGCGCGATGCGCCACTCGGCGAACCTCGAGACGGTCGACACGTACGAGGGGACCTACGAGATCCACACCCTGATCGTGGGCCGCGACATCACCGGACTGAACGCCCTGGGCTAGGCGTGCATACCCCTCAGGAGGCCGCCGCAAGGCGGTTCCTTGACCGCGCCATCGGCCACGGCATAGAATAGCGTCGATATGTCGGTGGCGGTGGAGGATCGGCGCACCTGGGCGGTGATCGGCCGCATGGCAGCCTCCCGGGTGCCCCCTACCCCTCTCCCGATTCCCTGCACGGCACAGGGACCGGTGAAGAGCGCGGGCTCTGCGCCCGCAGCGGAGCGGCACCGCGGACGCGCCTTTCGCCTCTGAGGAGGCGGAAGGCGCTGATGGTCTGAGGAGGAGTTCGATGGACCAGAAGTATGACCCAGCACGCGTCGAGCGCAAGTGGCGAGCGCGCTGGGAGGAGTCAAGCCTCTACGACTTCGACTTGGACAGGGCGTCGGATCCCTACTACAACTTGATGATGTTCCCGTACCCGTCGGCGGAAGGGCTGCACGTCGGCAACGTCTACGCCTTCACGGGAGCCGACATCCATGGCCGGTTCCAGGCGATGCGCGGGCACGACGTGTTCGAACCGATGGGGTTCGATGCGTTCGGCATCCACTCCGAGAACTTCGCGATCAAGCGGGGCATCCACCCCAAGACCCTGATCGCGCAGAACGTCGCGCACTTCCGCGAGCAGCTGCATCGCCTCGGCGGGCGCTTCGCCTGGCGCCACGCGGTGGAAACAACAGATCCCGAGTACTACCGCTGGACGCAGTGGATCTTCCTTCAGCTCTACAAGGGCGGTCTCGCCCACAAGCAGAAGGCACCGGTGAACTGGTGCCCGTCCTGCAAGACCGTGCTCGCGAACGAGCAGGTCATCTCCGGGCGCTGTGAGCGCTGTGACAGCGAGGTGACGCAGCGGGAGCTCGAGCAGTGGTTCTTCAACATCACGCGCTACGCCGACCGCCTGCTCGACAACCTCGATGGGCTCGACTGGTCCGAGGTGATCAAGACGGCGCAGCGCAACTGGATCGGCCGCAGCGACGGCGCCGAGCTGCATTTCCCGCTGCAGGAGCACCCGAAGGAATCGATCTCGGTCTTCACGACGCGCCCGGACACCGTGTTCGGCGCGACCTTCCTCGTGTTGGCCCCGGAGCACCCGCTGGTGACCGAACTGACGGCGGAAGACCGCAGGGCCGAAGTGGAAGCGTACGTCCGCGCCGCCCTGGAGCGCAAGTCGGAGGAGCGGACAGCGGCGGGAGACAAGTCCGGCGTCTTCACCGGCGGCTACGCGACGAACCCCTTCAGCGGTGAACGCGTCCCGGTGTGGGTGGCGGAGTACGTGCTCTGGGGCTACGGCACGGGCGCGATCATGGCCGTCCCGGGGCATGACGAGCGCGACTTCGCGTTCGCGACCCGACATGGACTGCCGATCGTCCGGGTAGTCGCACCTGCGGGCCTCGAAGGTGAAGACCTGCCAGAGCTCGAGGTTGCCTTCACGGAGTACGGCACGGCGGTCCACTCGCAGGAGTTCACGGGCATGCCGAGCGAGAAGGCGAAGCAGGCCGTGATCGCTCGCGCGGAGGAGATCGGCGCTGGCCACCGCCGCACCACCTACCACCTGCGCGACTGGCTGATCTCGCGCCAGCGCTACTGGGGCCCGCCGATCCCGATCGTCTACTGCCCGAACTGCGGCACGGAGCCCGTTCCGGAAGAGGATCTGCCGGTCCTCCTGCCCGAAGTCGTCGACTTCGTCCCCAAGGGCACCGGCGAGTCGCCGCTCGCGTCGATCGCGTCGTTCGTCGAGACGACTTGCCCGCGTTGCGGCGGGCCCGCGCGGCGCGAGACCGACGTCTCCGACAACTTCCTCGACTCCGCCTGGTACTTCCTGCGCTACCCCTCGAGCGACGACAACCTGCACGCGTTCTCACCGGCCCGTACCCAGAAGTGGCTGCCGGTCGAGATGTACATCGGGGGCAAGGAGCACGCGGTGCTCCACCTCCTGTACACGCGCTTCATCTGCATGGCGCTGCATGACCTCGGCTTCCTCTCCTTCGAGGAGCCCTTCGAGCACTTCCGCGCGCATGGCGTGATCACCAGGAACGGCGCGAAGATGTCGAAGAGCCGCGGCAACGTGGTGAACCCGGACGAGTTCTTCGATCGCTACGGCGCCGACACGCTGCGCGCCTACCTGATGTTCACCGGCCCCTACGAGGAGGGCGGCGACTTCTCGGACCATGGCATCGAGGGGGTGCACCGCTTCCTGCACCGCTTGTACCACTTGGTGCGGGAGAACGCCCCCGGCGCGGAGGCGACCGCGCGGGACGAGGTCGTGCGGCGGCGCCACCGCCTGATCCGCCGCGTCACGGAGGACATCGAGAGCCTCAAGTACAACACGGCCCTCGCGGCGCTCATGGAGCAGCTGAACTTCTTGCAGCGAGAGCAGCAGGTGGCGCGTGAGGACCTCAAGACGATGACGCTCCTCCTGGCGCCACTCGCGCCCCACATCGCGGAGGAACTCTGGGAGGGGCTCGGCGAGGCCGGGTCCGTCCACGCCGCAGTGTGGCCGCAGTACGACCCGGACCTCTGCCAGGAGGAGACAGCGACGATCGTCGTCCAGGTGGACGGCAAGCTTCGCGACCGCGTGAAGGTTCCCTCCGGGTCGGCCGAGGAGGTCGTCCGGCGGGCGGCGCTCGAGAGCGAGGCAGTCGCCCGCCACGTCGGGACGGGCGAGACTGCGCGCTACGTCTTCGTTCCTGACCGCCTGCTGAACATCGTCACGCGCTGAGAATGCGCTCGGCCGGGCACCCCAGAGGGTGCCCGGCCGTACTCAGAAGGTAGATCAGCTCTTCGAGTGGAATAACTCCGCGTCAACTTCGAGCTTGACCTGGTCGCTGAGCATCAGGCGGCCCGCTTCTACGACGACGTTCCAGGTGAGGTTCCACGCGGACCGTTCGAGCTTTCCCTCCAGGCTGATGCCCATGCGCTCGTTGCCCCAGGGGTCTGTGAAGGCGCCGCTGATCGTCGCGTCGAACGTGATCGGCTTCGTCGTACCGCGGATCGTCAGATCGCCGATCATGCGGTACTGCTCGCCCTCCACCGGCTCGAGCTTGGTCATGCTGAAATGCATGTTCGGGTGGTTCTCTGCATCGAAGAAGTCCCCCGACTTGAGGTGCGTGTCGCGGTCCGGCTGGTTCGTGTTCACGCTGCCCGTCGGGATGTCGATCTCGGCGCTGACGATCTTGCCGCCCTCGACGTCGACCTTGCCGGTGATGTTGTCGAACCGGCCGCGCACTGTGGTCACCGCCATGTGTCGGATCGAGAAGTTGACCAGCGTGTGCGCGCTATCAATCATCCATTCCAACCAGAAAACCCCCTTCAGCGTCTGCAGGCGCATCGTAACTTGAATCGCTTTGAAATGTCAAGTACTATACTAAAGGGAGGTTTCTCTATGGAGAACGAGTTCTGCCCGGTGCACGAGGCGATCCAGTTCCTGCAGGAGAAGTGGGTGCTGCACATCGTGCGGAGCCTCCTGGAGGAGCCGCGCGGTTTCAACGACCTCTCACGCTCCGTCGGCGGCTGCAACCCTGCGACCCTGGCGCAGCGCCTCGACCGGCTCGTAGAGATCGGCGTCGTGGCGAAGGAGGTCCAGTCGGTGATGCCCCCACGCACGCTCTACCGGCTGACCCCGGCTGGCGAATCGCTGCAGCGCGTCATCCAGGAGATCGACGCGTGGGCGACGGAGTACCTGCGACCCGCCGAGAGCTGCGGCGCGGTGTGCGATAAACAGTATCTCTCAGAAGCTTAGCCATCATTAGTAACGACGGGCGCACCGCCGATCGGCGGTGCGCCCATCTGCGTCATCCGCCGGCGCGCGTCGCCAGCAGCAGGAAGGCCAGTCCGTCCCAGGCCGCATGGGCGATGATCGCCGGCCATAGGTTCCTCCGCCGCAGAACGAAGAGGGCGAACAGCACTCCCAGCGCGACGTAGAAGAGGAACTGCAGCGCAGAGATGCCCCAACTGAGGTGCGCGAGCGCGAAGGCGAGGGCGCTGACGGGGACGGCGACCCACGTGCGGCCCCGGAAGACACGCAAGAGCCCCTCGAGCAGGTAGCCGCGGAAGAGGATCTCCTCGGCGACTCCGGCGGAGACGGCGATCGCCGGCGCTTCCCACCAAAGTGAACGCAGGTGGCCGGCGACGCTGACCTGGGACGCGACGTCGCCCGTGTGCAGGAGCGCACCGAACACCGCCGACAGCACAACGGTCAGCAGGAGCAGGCCGACGCCGGCCGTGATGTCCGCCATGCGCGGCGCCCTCAGTCGGATGTCTCGCGCGCGCAGAAAGCGCCGCAGCAGCAGCCACCCGACGAGCGGCATGACGACCTCACCCACCGCGGAGGATACGGCGATGCTGTGGCCGGACTGCATGCTCGCTACGCTCGCACGCAGAGAAGCCGCGCTGATCGGGAAGCCGGCGAAGGCGTAGAGGACGAGCCCGGCCGCGACCTGCGCCAGGGCGTACGCCAGAACGGCGACGAGCAACAGGCGCCATCCGCTCGCGCGCCGCGGTGCGAATTCGCTCACGACCACGTCGAACCTCTGTAGCACATGAAAACATCATATCGCGCAGGTCGCGACCTGTCGCCTGACGTCGAAGGCGCTCCGCTCGGATGGGCGGAGCGCCTTCCTCGATCCGATCAGGCGGACTTCGCGATCAGGTTCAGCGCGGAGCCGGCGTGGAACCAGCCGATCTGCTCCTCGCTCAGGCTGTGGCGAAGCTTCGCCTCGTCCTGAGTGCCGTCCTCGTGCTTGAAGACCGCCTTCACCTCTGCCCCGGGAGCGAGGTCCGCGAGTCCAAGCACGCTCACGCGGTCTCCCTGGCGAACCTTCTCCCAGTCCGCGGGATCCGCGAACGCGAGGGGCAGAATGCCCTGCTTCTTTAGATTGGACTCGTGGATGCGGGCGAAGCTGCGCGCGATGACGGCGGCGCAGCCGAGGTAGCGCGGGGACATCGCGGCGTGCTCGCGGCTGGAGCCCTCCCCGTAGTTCTCGTCCGCGACGACCACCCAGCGAAGCCCGTGCTCCTTGTAGTCGCGCGCGATCTTCGAGAGCTGCTCCTCTTTGCCCGTCAGCTGGGAGATGCCGTGTCCGGCCTGCTCCACGAACGCGTTGTTCGCGCCGAGGAACATGTTGTCGGAGATGTGGTCGAGGTGGCCGCGGAAACGCAGCCACGGGCCCGCCGGCGAGATGTGGTCCGTCGTGCACTTGCCCTTCGCCTTGAAGAGAAGCGGCAGGTCAAGGTAGTCCTTGCCGTTCCACGCAGTGAACGGCTCGAGCAGCTGCAGGCGCTCCGAGTCGGGCGCGACGACCAGTTGCACCTTCGCTGGATCATTGGCCGGAGCAACGTAGCCCTTGCGGCTCGGAACGAACCCCTCGGCCGGGATGTCGAGCGCCTGCTTCGGTGGGTCGAGGCGGAACTTCTCGCCGTTCGGCGCCTGCAGCTCGTCGGTCGTCGGATCAAAGTCGATCCGACCCGCGAGCCCGTAGGCCACGACGACCTCCGGACTGGCGATGAACGCCAACGTGTTCGGGTTCGTGTCGTTGCGCGCCGGGAAGTTGCGGTTGTAGGACGTGATGATCGCGTTGCGGGGCCTATCGCTCCCCTTCGCGGAGGCGTCGGTCCCGTCGACGTGCACCACCTCGTCGCGCTGCCACTGGCCGATGCACGGTCCGCAGGCGTTCGCGAGCACGTTGCCGCCGATGCCGGCGAATACGTCCAGCAGGCCGTCCCGCTCGACCGTCTCCCGCACCTGCTCGGACCCCGGCGTGACGAGGAACGGGACCGGCATCTTCATGCCGTGCGCGGCGGCCTGGCGCGCGATGTCCGCGGCGCGCGTCAAGTCCTCGTACGAGGAGTTCGTGCACGACCCGATGAGCGCCGCCGAGAGCTTCACCGGGTACGTGCCCTTGCGCCCTTCGTCGGCCAGTTCGGCCGTCGTACGCAGGAGGTCCGGCGTGTGCGGACCCACGATGTTCGGGCGAAGCTCGCTGAGGTCGATCTCGATCAGTTCGTCGAAGTACTTCTCCGGTTCGCGCTCCACCTCGGGGTCCGCAGCCAGCAGGGCGGCGTGCTGCTCCGCGAGGTCCGCCTGCTCCGCGCGGCCCGTGGCGCGCAGGTAGGCCGCCATGCGCTGGTCGAACGGGAACACGGACGTAGTCGCTCCGAGCTCCGCGCCCATGTTCGTGATCGTCGCCTTGCCCGTGCAGCTGATCGTCCGGGCGCCTTCGCCGAAGTACTCGACGATCTTGTTCGTCCCGCCCTTGACCGTCAGCTTCCCGAGCACCGCAAGGATGATGTCCTTCGGCGATGTCCAGCCGCTCATGCTGCCGGTCAGCTTGACGCCGACTCGCTTCGGGTACAGCACCTCCCACGGCAGACCGGCCATCACGTCGACGGCGTCGGCGCCGCCCACCCCCACCGCCAGCATGCCGAGGCCGCCCGCGTTCGGCGTGTGCGAGTCGGTCCCGATCATCAGTCCACCCGGGAAGGCGTACTTCTCCAGCACGACCTGGTGGATGATGCCGGCGCCGGGCTCCCAGAACCCGAGCCCGTACCTCTGCGACGCGGAGCGCAGGAAATCGTACACCTCGCGGTTCGATATGACGGCGTTCTCCGTGTCGGGCGTGGCGCCGACACGCGCAGTGATCAGGTGGTCGCAGTGCACCGTCGTCGGCACCGCGGACTGCTTCCGGCCCGCGTGCGCGAACTGTAGAAGGGCCATCTGGGCCGTCGCGTCCTGCATCGCGATACGGTCTGGACGCAGCTGCAGGTAACTCTTTCCGGGCTTCAGGTCCTGCGTCTTCGGGTCGTCAAGGTGGCCGAGCAGCACCTTCTCAGCCAAGCTCATCGGTCGGTTGTCGAGTCGCTCGCGCACGACGTTCAGGTTGGCCTCCAGCCGTTCGTAGACCCCGGCCACCAACTTCGGCGTAGAATCAATCGTGGACATTGTTGTCACTTCCTCCCATGGCAGGCCCCGAGATACGCACCTGCCCGCATCACCCCTCATTGTACATTCTGTTCGTCTTGATTTCTGCCGTCGCCCATCACGAAACAGAATGCCAGCCCAAGGATCGCGTACCAGCAGCAACGTCCCGACGCGCGCGAAGACGAGCTTGGCCGCCCAGGGCAGGTGCGGTGTGCGCCCGCACCGAAGGTCCCGCCCGACCGGACATATTTGGAGATGACGTTGCTGCCCAAAACATCCCGGGCGGGCTTTCGCACGCGCTCTGGCCCGCGCCACCCGACCGACTGGCGGGTCTCGGCGGTGCTCTTTCTCTTCACGGGCCTCGCGGAGTCGCTCGCCTTCGGCCACTTCCAGGCGTTCACGCCGCTATACCTAAGATCGATCGGCGTCCCCGCCTCGTCCGTCACGGCTTGGACGGGCGTCCTCGGCGTGCTCGGCAGCGCCGTCGGTTTACCGCTTCTGCCGCTCTGGGGTGCACTCGCGGAGCGCTTCGGCCGCAAGGCGGTCATCCTGCGAAGCGCCGTCGTCGAGGTCGTCCTGATCGCGCTGACGGCGAGGGCCCACTCGCCGTACACCCTCGCCGTCGCCCGCATCCTGAGCGGCCTCGTGTTCGGCAACACGGGCGTGATGATGGCGCTGCAGGCGGAGGTGACACCGCAGAGGCGCCTCAGCATGGCGATCGCCTGGGCCAGCAGCGGACCGGCGATCGGCGTCGCGGCCGGCCCACTCTTGGGCGGTCTCGTCGCGTCCGCGCTCGGTCTGCGCGCGATGTTCTACCTCGACGCCGCGCTCAGCGCCCTGAGCGCACTCCTGCTGCTCGCGTTCCTGCACGAAGCGCCGCGCCCGCGCAGCACCTCGACTCTCGGAAGCCTCGCGCGACAATCGCTGCGCGACGTCCTGCAGCTGCCGGCGGTCCGCGGGCTGTTCATCGTCTATCTGCTGTTCGCGCTCGGCGCCACGGTCGGTGGGCCGTTCATGGCAATTTGGATCCGCAGCGTCGCGCTGCACGGCGTACCGGCACTCCTCCAGGGCCCGCCCGCCTACATGGTGGGTCTCGTCCTGACGCTGGGCGGCGCGGCGATGGTCGTCGGTACGCCGGTGCTCGGCTGGCTCGGCGACCGCCTCGGCGCTCGGCGCGCGCTGCTCGTGGGCCTCATGGGCAACGGCGTCTTCCTCGCCCTGCAGGCCGTGCCTTCGCTTACCGCCTTCGCCTTCAGCTCTGTGCTGCAGGGCTTCTTCCGCGGCGGCATCATGCCGAACCTGATGGCACTTTTGGCGCGCGCGGCCCCCGAGGACCGACGCGCGGCGGTGATGAACCTCTCGCTGCTGCCGCAGCAGGTCTCCTGGTTCGCGGGGCCGGCGCTCGGCACCGCGCTCGCGACGGGCTTCGGCCTACAGGGCATGCTGTTCTGCGGCGGGGGGATCGCGCTGCTCGCCGTTCCGCTGCTGCTCGCAGGTCGCGCGCGCCGCGCCGGGCGAGTCGCGCCCTCCGCCTGACGCCGAGGGCCCGCGCACCGCCTCAGACGTGCGCGGGCCCTCGCTTCCTAAACGATCAGCAGCGGAACTTGCAGGTTGTGGGCGAGCGCCTGGCTCACAGAACCGAGCACGAGCCGCGAGAGGCTCGGCTTGCGGCGCTTGCCGACGACCACGAGATCGAAGTCGCGCGACATGTCGAGGATCGCATGGTGCGGCACGCCCTCGCGGAAGACTTCCTTCACGACGCGGCCTCCGAGGGCCTCTCGCGTCGCTCCGAAGACGCCCTCCGAGTACTTCTTGCCCTGCTGGTGCCACAGCTCCGGATCGTAGGCGATGGCCGCATCCGGGAAGTACTCCACGGGGTTGCGCAGGACGTTTACCAGCGTGATCTCCACGTCTCCCGCGAACACCTTGGCGACGTAGCGCGCAGCAGTGAGCGCTCCGTCCGATCCATCGGTCGCCAAAAGGATGCGCATGCCGAGCCCTCCTCTCGACGCGAACTGCGTGCGCAGCCCCGTCGCTTTAAGGTTCGCCCCGATTTTAGGCTTTCGGGAGTGGCCGCGCCAACGGCCGCGTGGGCTCTCCGTTCGGCGTCGTCACGCGGCTGTACGGCAGGCGGTGCGTCGGATGCTCCGTGCGGCGGGCCTGGTCCGCCCCGAAGGGATGCGGCGAAGTACGAGGGAAGTCTGGCACGGACCGCCGCTGCGCCAAAGGAGCACCTCGCCGAAGTCTGGGGCGACCGCGGCGAAGCGGTGCTTCGCTTCTCGTTCCCTGTGACTCGCGCCGAACTCGTGGAGGACGAGTGGCTCTCCGACAAGAATTGTTGGCGATGCACCGTCAGGCGCCATTGCCGTCGCGTCTGGATCGCCGCAGCTCAAGGGAACCCTGCGGCGCGAGGTCCGCATAGATCGGGCTGCCTTCGCATACTAAGCCGCAGGATTGCGTAACTGGAGGTGATCGCGATGGATGAGGAGACCCAGAGGACGCCTGCCTCGGACGAGCTTTGCCCTTGCGGCTCAGGCCTTTCGTACGGCGAGTGCTGCGGCCGCGCCGACGAGGGCCCGCCCGCGGCGGACGATACCGACGCAGGATCGCCAGAGTGACCGATTGGCCGGGTTGCGCAGCGCGCCGCGAGGCGCTATAGTTGACGTGTCGCTTTGGGCAGTTGGTATGGATCCTGGCTCGGGTTTCTGGCCATGTCTCCGTGCACTTCCAAGCGAACGACAAAGATGAAGGGAGTGCAGTGGAAGACTTGGTCAAGACTCTTTACTTTGGCAACTTGCCTTGGTCAGTGACGAGCGACGACCTGACGCGCGCTGTTTCGCAGTACGCGGAGGTAATCGCAGCCCGCATCGCGACCGATCGCGAGACGGGTCGTTCCCGTGGATTCGGGTTCGTCGAGGTCCCGGCCGACAAGGCCCAGGACGTCATCGACGCCCTGAACGGCGCGGACTGGGAAGGACGCGAGCTGACGGTCAACGAGGCTCGCCCGCGCGAGAACCGCGCACCGACCCGCCGCTACTAAACAAAACCTCCACTGCGGACCCGGCGAACGCCGGGTCCGCTTGGCGTTCGCGAGGCCCTAACACATACGCAGCGCTCCGACAGGGACTACTCTCTGTATGAGACAGTTCATCGCGGCCCTCGCCACCGGGGCCATGCTCATGGCGGCACCGGCTCCAAGGACCCCACCACTGACTGGGAAGGTGATCGTGGTCGACCCTGGCCACGGCGGGCGCGATTCCGGCGCCCGCGCCGGGATGCTCTTCGAAAGCGACATCGTCCTCGGCATCGGCAAAGAAGTTGCGCAGGCTCTGCGCGCGCGGGGCGCAAAGGTCCTCCTGACCCGGACGACGGAGCGCAACCTCCTGGACAAGTCGCGCGGCGGCAACCTGCAGCGGGAGAACCTCGAGGCGCGCGTCACCCTCGCGGAGCACGCCAAGGCGGACCTTTTCCTGAGCCTTCATGCGAACAAGTACCCCTCGACCCCATCGGCGCATGGTGCGCAGGTCTTCCTGGGAGAGAACCCCTCGCCTGAGCGCATGCGCCTTGGCGAGCATCTCATGGCCCAACTCGGGCCGCTTACGGACAGCAAACGTATCATCGACGGGAAGCTGCCTCTCTACCTGATGCGCCATCTGACGATGACCGCAGTCCTCATCGAGTTCGGCTTCCTCTCGAACCCTAAGGAGACAGACCTCCTAGTCCAGACCGATTACCAGAGGAAACTCGGCGAAGCGGTGGCGCGCGGCGTCGTCGCCTTCTACGCGTCGACGCCGGCGCAGCCCGACGTGCGCAGCCACAAGCCGCACCCGACGCAGCGCGCGACGGCGACGCTTCCACAGACGCCTCGTAGGATCTACCCGAGCAGTCGCGCCTAGCCGGCGCGCCGGAAGTCGCCTGTCTCCGCGAAGCTCATCCTCCCCGTGCACCCGCTGGACGCGTTGTGCTAATATATTTCAGGAACTTAACGTTCCTGCAGCGCGACTGCGCCGGGAGGATCTTCACGCGTGGTGAAACTGACAGAGTTCCTGAGACCATACCGGGCGTTCATCGTCCTGGTGCTCGTGTTGACGTTCATCCAGACGATGTCGAGCCTATACCTTCCGAACCTGATGTCGGACATCGTCGACACGGGCATCATCCGCGGCGACCAGGGCTACATCCTGCGCGAGGGCATCTGGATGCTCAGCGTAACGGTGCTCGGGGGCGCCGCCAGTGTCCTCTCGAGCTACTTCAGCGCGAGGGCGACGGCAGGCTTCGGCAAGCTGTTGCGCACCCGGATCTTCAGCCATGTAGAGCATTTCACCCTGCGGGAGTTCGACCAGATCGGCACGTCGTCCCTGATCGTGCGCAGCACGAACGACGTGATGCAGGTGCAGCAGTTCGTCAACATGCTCCTGCGCATGCTGGTCATGGCCCCCTTGACCGCCATCGGCGGAATCATCCTGGCGGTGCGCACCGACGCGCCGCTCTCCCTGGTCATCGTGGTGGCGCTTCCGCTGATGTCCCTCGCGATCTGGCTGCTGATGCGACAGGGGTTCGGTCTCTTCCGAGCCATCCAGCGAAAGGTGGACCGGCTGAACCTCGTACTGCGGGAGAACCTGACGGGGGTGCGAGTCGTCCGCGCCTTCGGTCGTCTGCCCTTCGAACTCCGACGCTTCGATGCGGCGAACCTCGACCTGACCGACACCTCCGTGCGCGTCTTCCAGCTGATGGCGACCCTGATGCCGGTCGTCATGCTGATCATGAACCTGGCGACGGTGGCCATCGTCTGGTTCGGCGCCGTCCAAATCAACGCGGGCTCACTGCAAATCGGCAACTTGATGGCGTTCATCCAGTACGTCATGCAGATCATGTTCTCGGTGCTGATGGTCTCGATGATGCTGTTCATGGTGCCGCGAGCGCAGGCCTCCGCGGTGCGCATCAACGAGGTCCTCGCCCTCGACCCGGAGTTCCGCGACCCGGAGCACCCTACGGAAGTCGGGCGCGGTCCCGGCACGATCGAGTTCCGCCACGTGACGTTCTACTATCCCGGCGGCGAGGAGCCGGCACTCCGGGACGTCAGTTTCAGCACGCGCCCGGGCGAGGTCACCGCGATCATCGGCGGAACCGGGGCGGGCAAGTCGACGCTGCTCAATCTGATCCCTCGGTTCTACGACGTCAGCGACGGGAGTGTGCTCGTCGACGGCGTCGACGTCCGGAAGATCCGCCAGGCCGACCTGCGCCAGAGGCTTGGGTACGCACCGCAGAAGGCGGTCCTGTTCAGCGGCAGTGTGCTCCAGAACATCCGCTACGGCGACCAGGCGGCCTCCGAGGCGGCCGCAAGTCACGCCGCGGACATCGCGCAGGCGTCGGAATTCATCGCGGAGATGGACGACGGACTCGGGGCAGGCGTGTCCCAGGGCGGCCTCAACCTGTCCGGCGGACAGCGCCAGCGCCTGGCGATGGCGCGCGCGCTCGTGCGCTCGGCGGAGATCTACATCTTCGACGACAGCTTCTCCGCCCTCGACTTCAAAACCGACTCGCTCGTCCGCGCAGCGCTGAGGCGTGAACTCGCGAAGGCAAGCGTGCTGATCGTCGCGCAGCGCGCGAGCACCGTGATGGACGCCGACCAGATCCTCGTCCTCGACGATGGGCGCCTGGTGGGCGCCGGCACGCACCGCCAACTGATGGCGGACTGCCCCGTCTACGCCGAGATCGTCTCTTCGCAGCTCTCTCCGGAGGAGATCGCGTGAGCCGGCCGGGTGGGGCGCCGCCCCAGGGGCCGACGCGTCGTGGCGGCATGCGACCCGGCGAGTTCGGCGGCGGCGGAGGGCCGATGGGTCTCGCGATGCCCGTCGAGAAGCCCAAGCAGGCCAAGGGGACGGCCCTGCGCCTGCTCTCCTACTTCCGCGCGAGCGCGCCGCTCTTGGTGCTCGTCGTCGTCGCGGCGGTCGCGAGCACCGTCTTCAGCATCTGGAGCCCGAAGATCCTGGGCGACGCTACGACCGTGCTGTTCAACGGCTTCCTCGAGAAGCTGCGGCATGTGCCGGGCGGCGGCGTGGACTTCGCGAAGATCCTGAACCTCGCCCTGTGGCTCGCGGGCCTCTACGTCTTCAGCTCGATCTTCTCCTGGGTGCAGCAGTACCTGATGGCCGGCGTCGCCCAACGCACGGTCTACACCATCCGCAGCCAGGTGATGGAGAAGCTGACGCGCCTGCCGGTGCAATTCTTCGACTCCCATCCGCACGGCGAGATCCTCAGCCGCTTCGTCAACGACTTCGACAACATCTCCACGACACTGCAGCAGAGCCTCACGCAGCTCGTCACCTCGGTCGTCACCTTCGTTGGCGTGACGGTGATGATGCTGACGATCAGCCCGCTCCTGACCCTCGCGGTGGCGATCACCCTGCCGCTCAGCTTCATCGTCACGCGCGCGGTCGCCCGGCGCTCCCAGACCTACTTCCTCCAGCGTCAGCGCCACTTGGGCGACCTGAACGGGCACATCGAGGAGATGTACACGGGCCACCTCATCGTGCGCGCGTTCGGACACGAGCAGCGCTCCCAGCAAGAGTTCGAGCGCATGAACGAGGACCTCGCCGAGGCGACCTGGAAGGCGCAGTTCGTCACCGGCATCATCATGCCGCTGATGAACGTGATCGGGAACTTCGGCTACGTGCTCGTGAGCGTGATCGGTGGAGTCCTGGTCGTCGGTCGAAGCATCCAGATCGGCGACATCCAGGCGTTCATCCAGTACGCGCGCCAGTTCTCGCAGCCGATCACCCAGCTCGCCAGCATCTCGAACAATATCCAGTCGACGCTGGCTTCGGCCGAGCGGGTCTTCGAGATCCTCGACGAGTCGGAGGAGTCTCAGGAAGAGGACGCGGATGCCGGCCAGGAGCGCGTGCGCGGACAGGTCACGTTCGAAGGCGTCTCCTTCCGCTACGAACCGAACCATCCGCTGATCGAGAACCTCAACATCAACGTCCGCGCAGGCGAGACGCTTGCGATCGTCGGCCCTACGGGCGCCGGCAAGACGACGCTCGTGAACCTCCTGATGCGATTCTACGACGTGGATGAAGGTCGCATCCTCCTGGACCGACGCGACATCCGAAGCCTCTCGCGTCGGCAGTTGCGCCGCGTGTTCGGGATGGTGCTGCAGGACACCTGGCTCTTCCACGGGACGATCCGCGAGAACATCGCCTACGGCCGCGAGGACGCGAGCCGCGAGGAGGTCGAGGCGGCGGCCCGTGCCGCGCACGCGGACCACTTCATCCGCACCCTGCCGCACGGCTACGAGACGGAGCTGAACGAGGAGGCCTCGAACCTCTCCCAGGGACAGCGCCAACTCCTGACGATCGCGCGCGCCTTCCTCGCCGACCCACCCGCACTGATCCTCGACGAGGCGACAAGCAGCGTGGACACGCGCACCGAGGTGGCGGTCCAAGCTGCGATGCACAGCCTGATGCGCGGGCGCACGAGCTTCGTGATCGCGCACCGCCTCTCTACGATCCGCGGGGCCGATCACATCGTCCTCATGGAGCACGGACGCGTCGTCGAGCAGGGAAGGCACGAGGAGATGCTGCGGCGCAACGGCCCTTACCGCGATCTCTACCAGAGCCAGTTCGCCGGTCAGGACGCATCGGACGCATCCGCTTCCTGATCCTTGATAGGAGGTGCGGATCGGAACCCAAAGGGCGACGAAGGCTGTCTCTCGTGCCGCCCGACTTCGGCTAGAATGTTTACCAGAGTCGGCGCGCGCCGCGCCTTGGCCCAGTCCACGGGATGGGGGCTTGAACATGTGGCAGCTCGCCGTTCCCTGGTGGCAGATCGTCGCCCGCTCCGTCGTCATCTACCTCGTGCTGCTCGTGGGGCTTCGGCTCTTCGGAAAGCGCGAGGTCGGCCAGTTCACGCTGTTCGATCTCGTGCTGGTGCTGCTCGTCGCGAACGCCGTGCAGCCTGCGATCACCGGCCCGGACACGTCCCTCCTGGGCGGCGTGATCATCACCGTGACGCTCTTCGTGGTGAACTTCCTCGTCGCCCGCCTGCGGTCCGCGAGCCCATGGTTTCGGCGGATCGCAGAGGGGGATCCGACCATCGTCGTTCGCAAGGGGAAGTTCGTCAAGGAAGCCATGCGCCGCGAGGGACTTAGCGAGGATGAGTGCATGATGGCCCTGCGCGAGCATGGGTTCGCTGCCGTCTCGGAGGTCGGCCTCGCGGTGCTGGAGACGGACGGCACGATCTCGGTCGTACCGCTGCACGTGGAGATGCACCGCGGCCAGCGACGCGTCCGCAGCCGGCGCTTGTAAGGAGCGGTGCGCCCTGCGAGGAGACCCGATGCAAGCAAGCCCTTCCTCTTGCAGATGCAGGAGGCGAGCACGCGAGGCAGCCGACGCTTCGTAGAACCTTCACAGCTTTTGCCCTGCTCGTACTGCTCTCCACCTGCTGCTCGGAGAGGCCTTGCAGGGGCGGCCTGCACTCTTCACTACGGAGGACTCTGGCCTACACCGGGCGGAGCAAAGGTCACCGACGACGGGATGACCGTCCAAGGCACCCCCGTCTGGCTCTACCATGCCGACGCAGATTCCCTGGCCTTGAGCGGGCCGCATCGATGTATCGCGCCCCGACCGCGCTTCGCAGCGCGGATGGTGGGCGGGCCTGACAGGAGGTCACGCTTCCAGCCGCCGTTCAGGCCGGGCACCTCCTTTGGGGCGACGAGCGACGGCGGCAACACCTTCCGTCTGTTGCCATGATCCGGTCTGGTCGCGCGTAGCCTCGACCGTGAACCTTACCAGAAGGCACCCATGCATACGGCCCTCCAGACGGTCGGCGACGCTTAGTTCGCTGCGACCCTGAGCACGCCCATCGGCGTGCGCTGGTGACCCTGGCCCATAGGGTTGCCATGCAGCGCGTTGCGCACGAACGCGATGTCCACTCCGCTGCTCGCGCCCAGCACCTCACTGCCGAGGTCGTTGCAGTCCACTACGGCTGCGGGCACTCCCAGGATGCCGGCGATCTCCTCCGCCACCTTCTCCGGCTCCTCTGGGGCAAGGATTACGTAGTAGCCATAGGGGCGCACCGTGTGGCGGTTCGGTCCGTCGATCGCCGCGACCTTCCGCCCTGCGATGCGGTAGAAGTCTCCGCTTCGCCCGATCGCCCGCGTCAACCCACCGACGACCGCGGCGACGACGATCCGGGCTGGTCCCGCCTCTCTCATGGCCATTTCCATTACGACCGGCTGTCTGACTCCCATCCCATGGGGCGTTTTCCTCACGAAGCGCGACAGGAAGTTCGCGAGTGGTCGCGGCGTGATCTGCCACATCCCGACCACCCGTCCCTGCGTGATCGCAACGACCTTCTCCGAGATGAAGGCGATGTCGCCCGGTCGCACCTTCGTCTTCAGATGGGCTTCAAGGATCGGTCTCAGCTCCTGGCCAGGCCGCACCAGAGGAACCTGGACCAGAAGACGCTCCACGTCGACCTTTCCTGCCTTCAGCTTCCCTCCCCACACCCAGCCGTGTTCCGCACCGTCTCCCACCGCGCCACCTCCGCTCCGCCCGTACCCTATGGAACGGACCGGGAAGTGGTGCGCCATGCGCAGAGCGGGGAAGCCTAGTGCGCAGAGGACATTCAAGGAGGCATCGCCCTTTTGCACCTGCTCGCGCTTCCGCTCTGCACCGTCGCGGCCCTCAGCCCCGTTGCTCCGGCGCCGCCCCAGACGGCACCACCCGTGGTCCAGCGCGTCCTCACCAGCGAGCGCCGTATTGCCTTCACGTTCGACGATGGGCCGAACGAACAGTACACGCCGCAGTTCATCGCACTGCTGCAGCGCTACGGCGCGCACGCGACCTTCTTCCTGATCGGCACCGAGGCGACGAAGAACCCCGCGATGATCCGGCAGTTGCGCGCCGCAGGCATGGAGATCGCGAACCACGGCATGCGCCACCTCTACCTGCGCTCGGACGACGGCGAGGCCGCGCTCGCGGAGGTCCGCGCGGGCGAGCAGGCGATCGTCAGCGCCAACGTGCCGCGCCCAACGCTCTACCGGCTCCCCGGAGGGATCGGAGGGCCCCGCGTCCGCCAGGCGGTGGCATCGCTCGGCTACCGCCTGGTCGGCTGGTCCATCGACCCCCGCGACTCGATGAACGTGTCGACGGCGAAGATCGTCCGGGTCATTCGGGAGCAGGCCGCTCCCGGTGCGATCGTGCTGATGCACGACGGTCCGCCGACTGCGGCCCGCCTGCCGACGCTTGCGGCCCTGCGCACGCTCCTGCCGGAGCTCAAGGCGCAGGGCTACACGATATGCAGCGTGGGCGAACTCCTGCGCTCCGCGCGCAGCTTCTCCTACCGCGAGACCCGGCGCGCGCCCCTTCCCATGATGTAGGGGAGAAACTCGAAGATCGCCGCGCGCGCAAGGAGCCACCCGGACGCCTCCTGCCGCCCATGGCGCAGGGCGTAGCGCAGATCCTCCGCGCGGTGCAACCGCCAGAAGGCGTAGGCGAATCGGACGTCGTGCCAGGCGACGAGGCGACGCATCTCCCGCGCCTCGATCGGACCGTCCGGCGGACCCATCTTCCTCAGCATGCGATGCATCGCGTCGTAGACGCGCCGCGAGTTCTTGCTGTAGCTGGCCTGCTCGTCGCGGTAGACGACGAGCGGCAGCTCGAGGTGAAGGTCATCCGTGTACTGCGCGACGCGCATCCAGAAGTCCCAATCCTCGGTTCCATCGATCTCCGGCCGGAATCCTCCGACGCGGGTCCAAAGGTCTCGTCTCACGAGGGCGGTAGAGGTCTGAAAGCGGTTGAGGCGCAGGATCTCGCCCCAGGTAATGCGGCGCGTCGGGATACTCCCGGTCGCAATGCGCTGCGGTGCCTGGCTCATGTCGCGCACCCAGCTCGTGGAGCACATGCCGACGTCTTGAGCCCCCGCGAGCGCCTTCGCCTGCAACTGCAGCTTCTGCGGCAACCACAGGTCGTCCGCGTCCAGGAAGGCGAGCCACTCCCCCTCGGCGAGAGCGGCGGCAGCGTTGCGCGCTGCGCTGGGTCCGGCGTTCTCCTGGCGCACGAGGCGCACGTCGGGGAAGTCGCGGGACACGAGGTCGGCGGTGCCGTCCTTGGAGCCGTCGTCCACGACGATCACCTCGTGCGGCGCAAGGTCCTGCGTAAGGGCGCTGCGCAGCGCCGCCGCGATCGTCTGCGTCGCGTTGTAGGCTGGAACGATCACGCTGACCTTGGGTTCCGTCTCCTGCGGCAAGGATGCACCCCTCTTCGAGTTCTTCCCAAGGGGAGGAGGACTGCAGACATTCCGTCCGCCGGCCGGCCAGAAAGCGCCTAGGCGCGCAATGCGGGGCAACGATCGGCCCCGCAGTCTTCTCCGCCCGCGTCGTCTCGTCCTCCAGGATGCGTTGTCGCGCCGGACGCGCGTTCGCCCCCGCACCTCGCAGGATTGGGCGCGCCGCCCAAAGAACGTCACCGCAGGCCACTCGGCGCCGATGGCGCCGACGCCGGAAAGGAGGACTACCGATGCCCGTGCGCACTGCCCGAGCGCCCAGCCGCCGGTGATCTCCGAGGGCTCCCCGTACCTCGGCTGGCCGGGAAGGCACCGCCTCGGCCTGTGGAACCAGATGGCGCTCGGCATCTACTGGCTGCCGAACCTCACGATGTGGACTGGGCTGCTGCTGATCATCCTTCCGGAGAAGGTCGCCTCACTCGTGGGCAACGGAGCGGCCACCGGTCTCTACTCCTGGACCGGCGTCCTCGGGACGCTCGTCGCGAGCATCGTACTGCCGGTCTTCGGTGTCCTCTCGGACAACGTGCGCGCACGCATGGGCAGGCGGCGCCCCCTGATGATCTGGGGGACGATCGGGACGTTCGCGTCCCTGCTCGTGCTCGCGTACACCCGCTCGGTTCTCCTGTTCGTGATCGGCCTCATGGGGCTGCAGTTCCTCAACAACGTCGCGCAGGCGTCCTACCAGGGCCTCATCCCGGACCTCGTCCCGCCCGAGCAGCGTGGCGAGGCGAGCGGCTACATGGGCATGTTCAACCAGGCGGGAACCGTGATCGGCGGCGTGCTCGCCGCGTTCACCTCGATCTTCGCCTTCGTCTGGACCACGGTCGCCATGACGGCGGCGGCGTTGCTCGTCACCCTCGGCTACGTCGCGGAGCCCCCTTCGCTCGATCTGCCGCGGCGCAACCTGCGCGCCCAGTTCGCCGGCTTCTTCGTGCATGGTGCCGCCTACCGCGACTTCTGGTGGGTCTTCGCCACCCGCTTCCTGGTGATGGCCGGCCTCTACGTCCTGCAGCAGTACCTCTTCTACTACCTGCGGTTCGTCCTGGGCATTTTGCACCCGGACACCGACGTCTTCCTCATCCTAATAATCCTCTCGATCGCCGCCGCCATCGCGGCGTTCGTGCTGGGCCGCCTCTCCGACATCGTGCGCAGTCGGCGGCTGATCGTCTGCCTGGCGGGCGTCCTGCAAGGCATCTGCGCCCTGCTCTTCGTCTTCTCGCACAGCCTGACGCTCGTGTTCATGGCCTCCGCGGTGTTCGGCCTGGGCTACGGCGCATACCAGTCCGTCGACTGGGCACTCGTCGTCGACACATTGCCGGGCGCTGGCGCCGCGCGCGACATGGGGATCTGGAGCGTCTCCACGACGGGGGCGCAGCTCCTGGCCTACGGCCTCGGATGGCTCCTCGCCCAGCTCGTCATCCCTAGCCTGGGGCTCGCAGCCTCCTACCGCACGCTCTTCGCGTGGACGGGCATCTTCTTCCTGGTTGGATCGGTGCTCGTCTGGCAGGTGCGCAAGGTGCGCTGAGCGCCCATACAAGGGCCCGGATATGGTAATGTATTGGTGGAGGGCTGTGAGGCCCCGAAAGCGAGGCTACACATGTTCCGTCTCATGCCGGATCTTAGCGATGATCTTCTCCTACGCCTCTATCACAAGGGCGCCCACGTCAACTGGACGTCCGACGACATCGACTGGAGCGCTCCCCTCGAGTTGTCCGACCGGGAGAGCGAGGCTCTGGCACGCGTCCTCAGCCCCGTCTACCTCGGTGAACAGTCGGCCATGCTGGGCGCCTCGAACGTCCTGCCCCAGCTCGCCATGGCTGGCGAGTCGACCGGTCAGCTCTACCTTTCGACGTTCCTGCTGGACGAAGCCCGCCACTTCGAAGCGTTGACGCGCCTGTACCGGCGCCTGCAGCACGACCCCGTCTCGATCCGCAAGCTGCCTGCCATGCTGCGCTACCACCACAGGCTGCGGCAGGGAGACCGGGTCGACTGGGTGTTCGGCATCCTGGTTTCGGACCTGTTCGCGAAGCAGTTCTACCAGCTCTTCTCGAAGACTCGGCAGGATGCCCTGTTCGGCGACATGTCGCAGCGCATCCTGGTTGACGAATCCCGCCACCAGGCCTTCTGCGACGAGTACCTCTCGCGCGCGATGCCACACCTTTCGCCGGAGCGGCGCAAGGCGCTGCGCGACATGCGCGACGAGCTCCTGAAGATCATGCAGGACATGCAGGATGCGCTCGGCGTGGACGCCGAGGTGCTCGGGTTCTCCGGAGACGACATGCTCGGCCGCGTGGCGAACGACATCTCGGTGCACGCCCGCCGCATCGGCCTCGACGGGCCCGACGGCGATCCCGGGTCCGGAGGGGACCCGGCGCATGGCCGCCCGCCGGTCGATCTCGCATCCCGCCGCGCCCGGCGCGACGGTGAGCGGGACGGCGTGCAGCAGGTGCGCGAGGACCCGTGCGACGGTTGCACGACTTGTGCGCTCGCCGCGATCTGCCAAAGCCGCATCGTACGGAGCGCCACCGCCCGCTGAGCGCGAGTACGCAAAAGCCCTGGGTGCTCATCGCACCCGGGGCCTTCGCGCCTCAGGGCGTGATGCCGAGTTCTTTCGGACCGAAGGCGTCAGGCAGGATCTCGCCAATGGTCGTGCGCGACACGCGTCCCTCGCGCCCCACGAGCCAGACGACCGCCTGCGGCGGGGCGAACTCCGAGAGCACCTGGCGGCAGGCGCCGCAGGGCGGCACCGGCCGGTCGGTCTCCCCCACCACCAGTACCTCTACGATCTCGCGCGCGCCCCCTGCCACCGCCGAGAAGACGGCGGTGCGTTCCGCGCAGCACGCAAGGCCATAGGACGCGTTCTCGACGTTCGCGCCCGCGACGACGGAGCCGTCTGGCACGCGGACGGCGGCGCCAACCCGGAACTTCGAGTAGGGCGCATACGCTCTCGCCTGGGCCGCGCGCGCGGCGTCCAGCAGATCTCGCGGCGGCGACGTTTCTGCGGTCACTCGTCTCCCCCCATCCTGCGCACGACGCGCGACTGTCGCGAGGGCGGGAGCTCCTCGACGGCGATGGCGCCCTCGAGGCGCTCCTGCGCTGCCTGGAGGCGCTCTGCGCTCGCCGCCCAGAGGCGCAGCACGGGTTCTCCCTGCGCCACTTCGTCGCCGACACCGCGCAGCAGTTCGACACCGGCGCCATGGTCGATCGCGTCGCCCTTGCGCAGGCGACCCGCACCCGTGAGCCGCGCCGCGTCGCCCACAGCGCGCGCGGCGATGCGGCTCAGGTAGCCGCCGCGCGGCGCGGGAAGCTCCCGGCTGCGCGCGGCGCGCACAAGCAGCGCGGGATCGTCGACGCAGCGCGCGTCGCCTCCCTGCGTCTTGATCCAGAATCGAAAGCGCTCGAGCGGCTCGCCGCTCGCGAGCGCGGTCTGCGCCGCCGCGACCGCTTCCTCCCACGTCGCGCCGTGCACTGCGCAGAGCGCCTGGGCCGAGAGCGCGGCCGCGACCTCGGCGAGGTCCTCGGGCCCCTCACCCCGTAGGCACCGGATGGCCTCCTCGACCTCGAGCGCGTTGCCCACCGTCCTTCCGAGCGGCGCGTCCATCCGCGTCAAGACGGCGCAGGTCGCGCGCCCGAATGCCTTCCCCAGCGCGATCGCCATCGCCGCGAACTCCTCCGCCTGCTGCTGCGTGCCGAAGAAGGCCCCGTCCCCCACCTTGACGTCCAGCACGATCAGGCGCGAGGGGACTGCGAGCTTCTTGCTCATGATCGAGGAGGCGATCAGCGGCAGCGACTCGACGGTGCCCGTAACGTCGCGGAGGGCGTACAGCAGCCGGTCGGCCGGCACGATCTCGTCGCTCTGGGCCGCGATCGCAAGGCCGTAGCGCCCGACGATCGCAGCGAACTCCTGTCGGGAGAGGTCCGTGCGCAGGCCGGGGATCGACTCCAGCTTGTCGAGCGTTCCGCCGGTGTGGCCGAGGCCGCGCCCGGAGAGCTTAGGCACCGAGAAACCGAGCGTCACGAGCAGCGGTGCGGCCACGAGGCTCGCCTTGTCGCCGACGCCGCCCGTCGAGTGCTTGTCGACGAGCGGCCGCATCGACTGCAGGTCGAGGCGCCTGCCGGAGTGCAGCATGGCATCCGTGAGCGCCACGGTCTCCGCGAAGTCGAGCCCGCGGATCGTCGCAGCCATCAGGAAGGCCGACATCTGGTAGTCTGGGACATCCCCTGCGACGTACCCCGCGACGAGTGCCGCGATCTCCTCCGAGGTGAGCGCACCGCCGTCGCGCTTGCGTTCGATCAGCTGCAGTGCGCCTTGCATCACGAGACCTCCCCGAAGGCGGCCAGCACCTGCCGCGTCGCGCTCATGCCGAGGCGCGTCGCGCCCGCCGCGAGCATCCCTTGGGCGGCCTCGATCGTGCGGATGCCGCCGGACGCCTTCACTCCGCACCTCCCGCCGACCGCCACGCGCAGCAGCGCGACGTCCTCGGCGCTGGCGCCCCCCGGACCGAAGCCCGTCGACGTCTTGACGAAGTCCGCGCCGGCCAAGGCGGCTAGTAGCGCTCCCTGCACCTTCTGCTCGTCGGTCAGAAGCGCCGTCTCCAGGATTACTTTGAGCGCCGCACCGCGCGCCGCCGCCCGCACTCCCTCGATCTCCCGCAGCACGGCAGTGAACTCGCCCTCTCTGAGGGCGCCAAGCGAGATGACCATGTCGATCTCCTCTGCCCCCTGAGAGGCTGCCTGTGCCGCCGCGAACGCCTTCTGCTCCGGCGTCTCGTTGCCGTGCGGGAACCCGACGACGATGCACAGCCGCACGCCGCTCGGGCGAAGGAGCTCGGCCGCGCGCGACGCGAAGCGCGGGGCGAGGCAGGCGGCGGCGCAGCCCAACTGGACCGCCTCCCGGCAGGTTGCTTCCGCCTCAGCCCAGCCGGCTTCCGGCTTCAGCATCGTGTGGTCTATGAGGCCCGCGAGCTCCTGCGCGCTGCGCGGCGCGAGGGGCGCTGGTGAGGGCGATGCGGGCAGGGCAGCGCCGGGTAGGCGCGCCAGAAGATCGCTGCGCACAGCCTCGACTAGTCCTTGCGTGTCGTCGCCTCCCTCTGCGCGCCCTCGGCTGACTTTAGCGCCGCCAGCACGCTCTGGGCCGCTTCGCGACCCTGCCGGATGACGTCCGGGATGCCCACTCCGTCGTACGCGGCACCGCACAACCGCACCCGCGGGTGTTCCGAGAGTCCTGCGCGCGCCTCGGCGATGCGTCCGAGATGGCCCACCGTGTACTGCGGCATTCCTTCCGGCCAACGGAAGACGCGCTGCAGGCCAGGCTCCGCCGTGATCGAGAGCACGCGGCGCAGGTCCTCCCGCGCAGCCGTGAGGATCTCCTCGTCGCTTCGGCCGAGCGGGCTCTCGTTCGCCCGCCCCATGTAGCATCGCAGCAGAATGCCGCCCTCGCTCTCGTGCGGCCACTTGTTCACGACGTAGGTGCAGGCGGTGATGTGCAGACCGGCGTCGCGCGGCACGAGGAATCCCGAACCGCGCAGGGGGCGCCCGACCTCGTGGCGCGAGTAGGCAAACGCGGTGACCGCCAGGGAGGCGTAGGGAATCGAGAAGAGTGCGAGCGCCGTGCGCGGGGCCAGCTCCTGAAGGGACATCGCGGCGGCGGTTGCCGGCAGGGCGACGACGACGGCGTCCGCCGACAACTCCGCACCGTCCGAGAGCGCGATGCGGTACCCGCCGTCCACCGCCCTTACGGACCGCACCTCGCGGTTCGGCTGCAGCCATTCGGCGGGCAACGCGCGGCAGATCGCGTCCGGAAGCCGGCCGAGCCCGGTGCGCAGTGTCATGAACATCGGGTTCCGCTCGCCGCTCGGCCGTGGGGTGCGGCGGCGGAGCCTTCGGGCGCCGCGCAGCAAGGAGCCCTCCCTACGCTCCAGTTCGAGAAGCTGCGGGAAGGTCGCCTCCGCGCTCATCGCCTGGACGTCGCCCGCGTAGATGCCGGAGAGCAGCGGCTCGACGATCCGACTGACCACCTCGCGCCCCACCCGCCGCGCGAGGAAGGGACCGAGCGGCCGGTCGCCCGCCGCGGCATCGCGCCCGAGAAAGAGGTCCCCGAGGGCGCGCAGCTTCGCGCCGCCCGATAGGAGGCCGCTGCGCAGGAACGGCCAGACCTCCGTCGGCAGTCCCATCATGAGTCCGGGCGGTATCGGGTGCAGCCGGCCACCGCTGAAGATGGCGCTGCCCTGACCGGTCTCGTTCACCCCGACGAGCTCGTCCTCGATCCCGAGCTCCCGGCAGATCTCGACCGCTGCGGGCTTGCGCACCAGAAAGGAGTCCGGGCCCTCCTCCAGTACGAATCCGGGCGGACGCTCGGAGCGAAGCTTGCCCCCGAACGCGTCCGAGGCCTCGAGCACGATCGCCTCGGCCCCGGAGGCTCGGTGGATCTCCCAGGCGGCGGCGAGTCCGGCGAGGCCCCCGCCCAGGATCGCCACACGGCTCAAGGTTCCTCCAGGCGACGCCGCGCGACGGCGGCCAGCGCGCTCGTGAAGGCGGGGTCCGCGTTCGGCGATTCGGTGCGGCGCAGCTCGAGGTCGAGATCGCGCGCCAGCGCCTGCGCCTCGACGTCGATGTCGTAGAGCACCTCGAGATGGTCGGAGGTGAAGCCGATCGGGCAGAGGAGGATGTGGCCGTGGCCATCGCGGCGCAGGTCCTTGATCACCTCTCGGATGTCCGGCCCCAGCCACTCGTCCTCGGTACGGCCCGCGCTCTGCCAGCCGAACATCCAGTGTCTGAGACCGACCCGGCGGGCGACCTCGTCGCCGCTCTCGTGCAGCTGGTCGGCGTACGGGTCCCCCTCGCGCAGGATGCGCGCGGGCAGGCTGTGCGCGGAGAAGACGACGCGGACGTCGTCGCGCACGTCCTCGGGGAACTTCGCGAGTTCGCGCTCGACCCTTTCGGCGGCGAAGTCCAGGAATCGCTCGTCGTCGTGCCAATGGTCGACGTAGCGCAGCTCCGGGGTGCGCTCGCCGTGATGGCTCTTGATGCGGTCGAAGTAGCTGCCGACGCTCATCTTCGAGAAGTGGGGGGCGAGGACGAGGGCGACGGCCCGCTCGATGCCGTCCCGATGCATCTCATCGACGGCATCCTCGAGGAATGGCGCGGTGTGCTTCATGCCGAGGTAGACCTTGTAGCGGCCGGCCCCTCCCTCTTGGAGCGCGTCCTCGATACCCTTCGCCTGCGCACGGGTGATCTCGTATAGGGGCGAGCGCCCGCCGATCGCGCGGTACCGCTCCTGCAGCTGTCTCAGCAGCCTCTCCTCTGGCGGCCGCCCACCACGGATGTGGGTGTAGTAGGCAGCGACGTCCTCCGGGTTCTTCGGCGTTCCATAGGCCATCACCAGGACGCCCTGGGGCTTCTCCATCCGAAAACCTCCCTACGTCTCCGCGCGCGCTTCGTGCACGAGGTCCACGACGCGCCGCAGGATCTCCGGCGACGTCTTGGGCAGCACGCCGTGTCCGAGGTTGAAGATGTGGCCGGGCCGGGAGCCGGCCGCCGCGAGCACGCGGCGCACGCCACCCTCCACTTCGGACCAGGGGCCCAAGAGCAGTGCCGGATCTAGGTTGCCCTGGATGGCGTGGCGGGTTCCTGCCAAGCGCCAAGCCGCGTCGAGGTCGATCCTCCAATCGACGCCCAGCGCGTCTGCGCCTGCCTTCGCCATCAGCGGCAAGATCCCGGCCGTGTCGACGCCGAAGTAGATCGTCGGCACACCGAGCGCGCGCAGGCGGGCGAAGAGGTCCTGCATCACCGGCAGCACGTGCAGGGCGAAGTCGTGCGGCGTGAGGCTGCCGACCCAACTGTCGAAGATCTGCAGGGCTGCGGCGCCTGCCGCGGCCTGCGCCGCAAGGTGCTTGAACGTCAGGTCCGCGAGTCGCTCCAGGAGGCGCCTGAACAGTGCGGGGTCCTGCCACATGAGACCCTTCACCTTGAGGTACTGGCGGGAGGGACCACCCTCGACGAGGTAGCTCGCGAGCGTAAACGGGCCGCCGGCGAACCCGATCAGGGGCGTCGGGCCGAGCTCCTTCACGATCTGGCGCACGGTGGCTTCGAGGAACGGCTCGTCCTCGGAAGGCGCGAGATCGCGCAGCCGCACGAGGTCCTTCGCCCCGGCGAAGGGCTCAGCGATGATCGGCCCGACGTTCTCCTCGATGCGTAGGTCGATGCCGATGGCGAGGAGCGGAACGGTGATGTCCGAGAAGAGGATCGCGGCGTCCACGCCGAGCTGCCGCACCGGCAGGAGCGTAACCTCCGTGCAGACGTCGGGCAGAGCGCAGATCTCCAAAAGTGAGTGTTTTGCGCGGATCTCGCGGTACTCCGCCTGGTAGCGGCCCGCTTGACGCATGAACCAGACGGGCGTGCCGCCGCTCGGTTCACGCCGCAGGGCCGCGAGAAAGTTTGCCGGCATGATCCGCCTCCAGCGGCCCGAAGTTCCACTGCATTATAGCAGAGGGTGCGCGGCGACTAAGGTCGGTGCTCAGCTCCCTCGGTCAGGCAGATCGGCCCGTCCACGCCGAGCGCGACCGTGTTCTCGTAGTGCGCCGCGAGGTTGCCGGCTCCGGTCGATGCGGTCCAGCCGTCCTCGAGGATCTCCACCCGCGGCTCGCGCAGCGTGACCATCGGCTCGACGGCCAAAGCCAGGCCGACGCGCAGTGGCACCCCCTGCCCGGCCTCACCCACGTTCGGCACGTCCGGCTCCTCATGGAAGGAGCGGCCGATGCCATGCCCGACGAAGTCCCGCACGGCGAAGAGCCCCTCCGCCCGCAGGTACTGCTCGATCGCATGCGATACGTCCCCGACGCGGTTGCCGGGCTGGATCTGCGCGAACCCCCGCCAGAAGGCCTCGCGCGTCGCCTCGATCAGGTGCATCGCCTCGGGGGACACGCCGCCGACCGGGTAGGTCCTGGCCATGTCGACGTAGTAGCCCTCGTAGATCACCGCGAAATCGATCGAGACGATGTCGCCGTCCATCAGGCGGCGGTCGTCGGGGATGCCGTGCACCACGACCTCGTTCGGCGAGACGCAGATGCTCGCCGGGTAGCTGCGGTAGCCGAGTTGCGCCGGCAGCGCCCCGTGCGCGCGGATGCCGCGTCGCGCCAGCTTGTCGAGCTGCTGCGGCGTGACGCCGGCGCGCACCTCGCGGTGCACGTCCTCCATCACCGACGCGAGGATCCGCCCGCCCTCTTGCATCCTCGCGAGCTCCTGGGGCCGCTTGAGGTAGATCAAAGCGCGTTCCCTTCCTGTCGAAAGCCCTTGCGCAAGTAGTTCCCCGCGGCCGACGGGATTCCTCGCCGCTCTCCCCAGAGCCAGTTGACGCTTACGTAAGCGTAAGGTAGGTTCGCATCAAGGAGGTGGAGGCGACGAAGGAGAGTGCCGCTCACCGCTACAGTATCACCGACCTTCGCAGGGAGTTCGGTGTCACGGCGCGCACGCTGCGCCACTACGAGAGCGTCGGACTCCTGTCCCCGGAGCGCTCCGGCCAGCAGCGCCACTTCTCGGAGCGCGATCGCGTGCGCCTTCGGCTCGCGCTGCGCGGACGGGCGCTCGGCTTCAACCTCGCGGAGATCGCGGAGATGATCGACCTCTACGACCTAGATCCGACCGAGATGGCCCAGCTCGAGCGCACGCTCGCGTACGGGCGCGGAAAGCTGCGCCAGCTCGAGGCGAAGCGCGCGCAGCTGACGGAGGCGATCGAGGAGCTCGCCGCCTGGGAGCGAAGGCTCTCCGCCCTCCTCTCAGCGCGCAGGCAGGACATCGGCAGCGGCACGGACGCAGGCAGCGAGGGCCTCGACGAATGCATGAACGAAGGAAGGCGTTCGGATGGGCGTGCATGACAGCCGGCGCGAGGGGCGCGGACAGAACTTCTTCGAGATCGATCCGAACCTCCAGGCACACCTGCGCCGCGGCCTCGGCGCGCGTGACTACGAGCGGGCGCTCGGGCTCTTCTCCCGCATGGGCGAGCTCTCCGGCGGCCAGATCGACCGCCAGGCGGAGTACACCGACCGCCTCGCGCGGCCCGTCCTCGAGACGTACGACCGCCAGGGCAACGTCGTCAACGAAGTGCGCTACAACCCGCTCTACGAGGAATCCGTCCGTCAGGTCTACGGCCTCGGCACCGTCGGCTGCTGCTACGGCCCCGATCCCCTCCCCTACACCGCGCACTTCGGCCTACTCTACCTCCTAAGCGAGTCGGACCCCGGGCTGGCTTGCCCTGTCACGCTCACGGCTTCCGCCGCCTTCGTGCTCGCGCGCCACGGCAGCGCGGAGCAGCGTCGCAGCTACCTGCCGCAGCTTGCGGTCCGGGAGCCGGGTCCCTTCGCCGACGGAGCCACCTGGGTGACGGAGAAGCAGGGAGGCTCCGACGCAGGCGCCGCCACGACCGCCGCCCAACCCGTCGCGCCTTCGGAGCGGGCCGCCGCCCTGGCGCGCTATGGCCTGAACACCGCGGCGGAGCTCTCGGTGCTGCGCGGCGAGAAATGGTTCGCGAGCAACGCCGACGCCGACCTCAGCCTCGTGACGGCCCGTCCGCCCGGGGCGCCGGACGGAACGCGCGGCCTCGGGCTCTACCTCCTGCCCCGACGACTGGGTGACGGCAGCGCGAACGGCTACCGCATCCGGAGGCTGAAGGACAAGCTCGGGACGACGGGCCTCGCGACGGGCGAGATCGAGCTGGAAGGTGCGCTCGCGGAGCTCGTCACCCCTCCCCCGGAGGGCTTCAAGCACATGCTCGAGGCGCTCGAGTTCTCGCGCATCGCGAACGCGATGGCGTCGGCGGGCATCCACCGCCGCGTCTTCCTCGAGGCGCGCCTCTACGCCGCCCAGCGCGAGGCGTTCGGCGGCCCCCTCGACCGCTTCCCGATGGTGCAGCAGACGATCGTGACAATGCTCGCGGAGCTCGAGGCCGCCACTGCCCTCGCCTTCAGCGCCGCGCGGGCGCTCGACGCCTACTCCCTCGTCCCCTCGTCCGAGAACCTCGGCTGGCACCGCCTCACCTGCGCCCTCGCGAAGTACCGCACTGGCGAGGCGGCGGTGCGCAACGCGAGTCGGGCCATCGAGGTGCTGGGCGGCAACGGTTACGTCGAGGACTACGTGACCGCGCGCATGTTCCGCGAGGCCCAGGTGCTGCCCGTCTGGGAGGGCCCGGCGAACATCCAGGCGCTGGAGGTCCTGCGCGCTCTGGAACCGCGCCGACGGGCCGGCGCGGCGCTCTCGACCCGCATCGCCGGGATCGCGGACATGGCGGAAGCCATGGGGCCCGCCGAAGGCCTCGGCCGCGCGCTGCGCGCGCAGCTCAAGGAGGCGGAGCAGGCCATCGACTGGCTGCAGGCCCATCCACCTCTGCAGGAGCAGCACGCCCTGCGCCTGACCGAGTGGCTCTCGGAGATTCTCGAGTTCGCACTGCTGCTCGAGGAGGCCGTCTGGGAGCTTCCCGAAAGCCACCGCAAGCTGACGCTTGCGTGGTGGCTCGCGCGTGGGCGCCTGGCACCGACCCGTCACCGCGGCATCACCGAAGACCTCGGCTGGCTAGAAGGCGCCTACCCGGCGCTCGTCGACTTCCAGCCGCTCGGAGAGATCGCGCTGCCGCCGGTCGACGCGGAGGTGAACTTGCGATGACGACCGTGTCACAGCTGCTGGAGCGTGCGGCCTGCAACTTCCCAGACTCCCTCGCCCTCTCCTCGCCGAAGGAAGGGCGCGCCCTGAGCTACCTTGAACTGCGCGACGCCTCGCTGCGCGCGGCGGCTGCCTTGCGGGCGCGCGGCGTCGGCCCCGGCGACCGGGTGGCGCTGCTGATCGGCAACTCGATCGACTTCCCGATCGCCTTCCTCGGCATCGTGCGCCTCGGCGCCGTCGCCGTACCCCTGAACGTCCGCCTCGCGCCGGCGGAGATCGCGGCGCTCCTGCGGCACGCCGAAGCCAAGGCCGTCATCTGTCTGGAGGGCTTCTCGGGTCTCCTCGCCGGCACCGTCCAAACCGTCCTCGGACCGCGAGACCTGGCGGCCGCACACATGTCCACCCTGCCCGCCCCGGAGCCCGACGACGACGCGGAGATCCTGTACACGTCGGGTACGACCGGCAGCCCGAAGGGCGCGATCATCACGCATGCGGCAGCCTGCGCCACGGCAGGAATGGCGGCCTACGAGTTCGGCATGCGGCCGACCGAGCGCGTGCTGATCGCCATGCCGCTCACCCACTCGGCGCCGCTCAACCTGTTCCTTCTCGGTGCTGTCTACGCCGGCGCGAGCGTCGTACTCGACGCCTTCGACCCGCGCGAACCCGCCGCGCTGCTGCAGACGATCCAGGCGGAGCGCACGCACTACCTCTTCGCCGCACCGGTCGCCTACCTCCTTGGGATGCGCGCGGGGCCCGAGAAGTACGACCTCTCCAGCATGCGGCTGTTCATCTACGGCGGCGCACCGATGGCGAGGGAGCAGGTTGAGGCCGTGCGCCGGGCCTACGGCGGCGCGTGGATGGGCGTGTACGGGTTGACGGAGTCCGGTCCGAACGGCATCGCGCTCGCCGACCAGGATCACGCGGGTCACGAGGGCTCGCTGGGCTGGCACCCGACCGTCAACGTCGAACTGCGGCTCGTGGACGAGGCCGGCGAAGACGTTCCGCGCGATACGCCGGGTGAACTCATCCTGCGCACGGACAGCGCAATGCGCGGATATCTCGACAATCCAGAGGCGACCGCCGAGGTCCTCAGGGACGGTTGGATCCATACGGGCGACATGGCCGTACGTGACCAGGACGGCTACTACTGGATGCTCGACCGGAAGAAGGACCTGATCCTCTCGGGCGGCTTCAACGTGTTCCCGCGGGAGGTAGAAGAGGCCGTGCTGCGCCATCCTGCCGTCGCGGATGCCGCTGTGGTCGGGACGGCGCATCCGGAGTGGGGCGAAACGGTCACTGCGGTCGTGGTGCTGCACCCGGGCAGCAGCCTGGCGCTCGAGGAGCTGCGCGAGTTCCTGCGTCCCCTCCTGGCCAGCCAGAAGCATCCGCGACGCCTGCAGGTCGTCGATGGCCTGCCCCGCAACCCCACCGGCAAGCTGCTGAAGCACGTCATCCGCGAGGACCTGGCATAGGGGCAGTCCAATCTCTCGACCGCAGGCAGAGAGGGGGCGCACGGCGAGTGCCGTGCGCCCCCTCTCTGCGCGGGTGGCCTACTTCAGGATGTAGGCCTTCACCGGCTGGATTCCGAAGTTCGAGACGATCGACTCGCTCTGGTTGATGAAGATGTCGATGCGGTTGCCCTTGATCGCGCCGCCCTCGTCGACCGCGTGGGCCAAAAAGCCGCCCGCGGGAAGGTTCGGCGAGGAGTAGCCCGTGACCCAGAGGAGGGTGCCCAGCGGGATCACGTTGGGGTCTACAGCGACGTCGCCGGCGACGAGCGGACGGCCGTAGTAGTCTACCGGCCCGTAGGGGTAGTTGTCCTTCGCAGTCGGCGCATACGCCGTCGCCGTCAGGTTGATCTCGCGCACGATGGCGTGCCCGTCGATCGTACCGCTAGACACGCTGCCCGTTCCCGAACCAGCGCCCGAGCTGGAGCCCGATCCCGAACCCGAGCTGGAGCCCGAGCTGGAGCCCGAGCTGGAGCCCGAGCTGGAGCCCGATCCCGAACCCGAGCCCGACCCGGAGCCCGATCCCGAGCCCGACCCGGAGTTCGATCCCGCGCCCGAGTTCGAACCCGTACCCGAGCCCCCGCCTGAGCCCGAGGAGCCCGTGCCGCGGTGGTAGCCCGTGTCAGCGCCCGAGCCCGAGGAGCCGGAGCCTGACGCGGTCCCAGGGTTTGGGGGAGCCGTCCCCATCAGTGCGGCGAGCGTTGCGCCACTGACGTGGTCGTTCAGGGGGAAGCCCTCGGAACGTTCAAAGTCCTGCACGGCGTGCGCCGTGTTCCAGAGGAACACCCCGTTCTCAGGGCCCGGGTTGAAGCCCTTGGCCGCCAGGTCCTGCTGCAGCTGGAGGACCGATGCCCCGACGTCACCGAAGTAGGCGCCGATCGAAGCGAGCGAGCCTGTCGTCGCGTGGAACCTGTCGGTGAGTTGCGTGTCGATGGCGTTCCAGGTCGCCGCATTCGCGACTCCGTTCGCCGTGAGGCCCTCCTGCCGTTGGAATGCGCGGACCGCTGCCTGCGTCCTCGGCCCGAAGATGCCGTCGAACGGTCCCGGCGAGTCCTTGAGCGCAAGGAGATCGGCCTGCAGTACCGCCACCTGAGAGCCCCTGAACCCGAACGCCTGCACCCCGCCGCCCGGCAAGGTTGGAGCAGTCTGCGCCATCGCGGCGACCGGGGCAAGGAACATGCAACCTGCCACTGCCCACGGAAGCAGAACCCGCTTCTTCATGATCATCCTCCAACTTCTTTGATCGGGATAGGTTGCAGATATGAGTCTACGGGCCCACTAACCGCCATGTCAGGTGCTCAAACCCTCCACTGGCGCAGGTTTGAGCGCACGGCGGCCGTGGCCCTGCGCATCTCGTCGGCGGATGGACAATATTGACCCGATGGTCGGCAACCGCTCTATCGCTTGAGCGACTGGCACAAGTCCCATAGCATGGGTGACGGACGGAAGACGACTGAGCGAGGTGCGCTGTGCGGCGGACAAAGATCGTGGCGACGCTGGGCCCTGCCACCGATGACGAGACGGTGCTCAATTCCCTGATCGCGGAAGGCCTCGATGTGGCGCGTCTCAACCTCTCCCACGGCGGGACAGCCGACCGCGTGCGACGGGTGCGCCAGCTGCGCGCCGCCGAGCGCGCCGCGGGACGGCCGGTGGGCCTCCTGTTCGACACGCGGGGACCCGAGGTTCGCCTCGGCTCCTTCGCGGGCGGTCGGGCCAACGTGCGTGCCGGACAGGACTTCTGGCTGCGGGCCGCCGAGGTCCTGGGCAGCGCGGAGCAGGTAAGCGTCAGCTTCCCCGGCCTCTTCCCGCTGCTGCGGGCGGGCATGATGGTGCTGCTCGACGACGGCCGCGTGCCACTTGAGGTGCTGGAGGTGGAAGAGGGGGGCGCGCGCTGCCGCGTCGGCGCGGACGCCGCCCTGACAGACCATCGAAAGGTGACCGTTCCCGGCGCCTCGCTGCCGCTGCCGCCGCTCACCGCGGAGGACATGGAGGACCTTCGCCTCGGAACGGAGCTGGGCATGGACTTCGTCGCCGCCTCGTTCACCTCTACGGCGGCCCATGTCCTCGAGGTGCGAGACGCGTTGGCGAACCTGGGCTCGGACGCGTGGGTCATCGCGAAGCTCGAGACGCCGCAGGCGCTCGAGAACCTCGACGCGATCCTGCGCGTGGCGGACGGCATCATGGTCGCCCGCGGCGACCTCGGCGTGGAGTGCGCGCCCGAGGACGTGCCGATGATGCAGAAGCGGGCGATCGCCGCGGCCAACCGCTTCGGCAAGCCCGTCATCACTGCGACCCAGATGCTCGAGACGATGATCTCGCAGCCGGTCGCGACGCGCGCGGAGGCCTCCGACGTCGCGAACGCGATCCTGGACGGCTCGGACGCCGTGATGCTGTCCGCAGAGACGGCGGCCGGCCGCTACCCCGTCCAAGCGGTTCGCTTCATGTCCCGCCTGTGCGAGCGGGTCGAGGCTGCCTTCCCCTACGGTCGCCGCCCGCCCGGCGAGCGCACGCCGGACACGGTACCGGAAGCCATCTCCGCCGCGACGGTCGAGATCGCGCAGCAGCTCGGCGCGCGGGCCATCGTCACAGCGACCCAGAGCGGTTACACGACGCGCATGGTCGCGCGCCACCGCCCCAAGGCGCTGATCGTCGCCGCGACGCCGGATGAGCGCGCCGCGCGCGCCACACTGCTCGTGTGGGGCGCCAGGCCCCTGCTCGTCGCACCCGGCAAGTCCGGTGACGACGTCGCCGCGCAGGCGATCGAGGCGGCGCAGCGCGCCGGGCTCGTCGGCGAGGGCGACGTGCTCGTCTACACGGCTGGGGTTCCGGTCGGCGTCCCGGGCACGACCAACCTGATCCGAGTACATACGGTTGGCAACGTCGCCCTCAGAGGGCACGGCATCGGGGACGGCCGCGCAAGCGGGCATGTGGTACGGGTCGTGCGGCCCTCCGACGTCTCCCGCATCGGTGCGGGCTGCGTCGTCGTCGCGCACCATACCGACGCCACGATGGTCGAGGCGCTCTCACGTGCGGCTGCCGTCGTCGTGGAGGAGGGCGGACTCACATCGCACGCTGCGATCGCCGGCATCTCGCTCGGCGTGCCGGTGATCGTCGGCGCGTCCGGAGCACTCGGGATCCTGGCCGAGGGAGAGAGCATCACGGTCGACGCCCACCGCAGCCTCGTCTACCGCGGTGTACTGCCGGTCGGCTAGAAGGTTGTGGAAAAGACGTTGGTAGGGCGTGGAAGCAAGGAGTTTCTGGGGTGGATGTCAAAGGAGTGGGCAAGAAGAAATTTCTCGAGAGCCAGGCGGACCAGTGACTGCTTATGCCGGTGTACCTGCCGGAGTGGAGCAGTGGATCGACTGGATCTCAAGTCGATCTGCGCGAAGTGTCCGGGTGGTGGGCGGCCGGCGTACGACCCGCGACCACGCCTTCAACGTGGAGAGTCGATCACTGCAAAGGGGAAGCCATCACGGCTTCCCCTTTGCACTACAGCTATAGGCCACGGCGCACATCCCTACGCAGGAAACCCGCTGATGGCACCAAACTTCTGTTCCATGGAAGGGGAGGATTGTCCGCATGGCAGAAGAAAAGGCGCACCTCAAGGAATCGGAGATCGGGTGGGAAGTCGAGAAGTCCCCCAAGGGGCGCTTTGAAATCCGAGAGAAGAGCCTCTCAATGCGGCTCACGGCCCGTGCGAAGGAGCAACCCTCTTTCGAGTGGCGCGAGGCACCGGACGCCGCGGTGAGGCGGCGGCCCTTCGAAGTAGATCTCGTCAGAGTCCCGCCGGGCAAATGGGCTTGGCCCCGTCACTATCACAGCGTGCAGTGGGAGTACTACATCGTGCTCTCGGGCCGTGGCGAGATGGTTCAGGTGGAGGGCCACCCGTCGATCCCGATGGAGCCGGGTGCGCACATCCTGCAGCCGCCTGGCTGGATCCACACCATGGCCAACACGGGCGAGGAGGATCTCGTCTACTACGTGATCGCCAACAACCCCGACGACGAGCACTGCTACTACCCGGACTCCCGCAAGTGGGCTGCCGCAGGCGCCGTCTATCGTCCCCAGGAAGTCGACTACTGGGACGGAGAGGAAGAGTAGCGCCGTTCAGCCGCGCTCGCAGTCGACTCCCCCTCTCACTACTGTGGGAGGGGCAACTGGAGTCCCGCCTCGGCAAGCTGCAACGGGGCGACCTCGCTGCAACCCTTGACTTGGAACAAGTGTTCGTACATCTTAGACCCATGATTGCTTTGGAGGTGCCCGCATGCAAGTTCGCGGCGTAGACTTCGTCCAAGTCAGTGTGCCACGGGAACGGATGTCGGAGGCCAAGGAGTTTTACGGCGGAGTTCTGGGGCTCCATCAAGAGGGCATCGAAAACGAGAGCTGGGTGGAATATCGCGTCGGCAACGTTACGATCGGCCTGGACTCGTGGCCATTCCTTGAACCCGTGTGGGACCGGGTGCCAGGTGGAGAGGTGCGGATCGCACTGGCCGTGGATGATGTGCAAGCCGCGCTCGAGGAGCTCCGGACGAAAGGCGTCGAGCCGGCGTTTGGCCCCGAGAGCGGTGATCCGTGCGCCGTAGCCGCAATACGAGACCCGTTTGGCAACCTTGTCATCCTGCACCGTCGCAACGACGGCACTGCAGGCTAGCAGCCTGTGCTTCCCCGCCCGCCAACACTCTGAATACCTGATCATCGGAGATGAGGGCTAAGGACTACCCCCACAGGCTGCTAGGCGCGATCCCGCCAGCGTTCGACATGCCCGCGCCGGCGGGCAGGCTACACTGGTGAGGTAGGGGACCGAAGGCGAAGACGTAGCGATCGACGGTTGACATCATTCGACCTACTTGGTAGATTCACCTCAGTCATACGCCCTGCCGTTGCGCCCAGCGCGCGATGCCAGGATGGTATTCATCGACGGGGAGATGCCTACCCAGGCTCTCCCCGCTATGCATTCAAGAGAGGGATGCGTTATGGGGCGCGTCGCGGTCTTCATCGACGGCGGTTACCTCGACAAGGTGCTCGCATCGGAGTATGGCATGGCGCGGCTCGACTACGCCGACTTCGCGAGCGCGCTAGCGGGCAGCGACGAAATGCTGCGGACCTACTACTACCACTGCCCGCCGTGGCAGGGCAACCCCCCGACCCAGGAGGAGCAACTGCGCTTCTCGGGCAAGGAGCGCTTCTTCGACGCGCTGCGCAGCCTGCCGTCCTTCGAGGTGCGGCTGGGCCGCCTGGAGCGGCGAGGCGTCAATGAGGACGGCTCCCCGAACTTCGTCCAGAAGCGCGTGGACATCCAGCTCGGCGTCGATCTCGTGCAGCTCTCGGTCAAACATCGCATCGACCGCGCGGTGCTCGTGACCGGCGACAGCGACTTCCTGCCCGCCGTGTTCGCCGCCAAGAACGAGGGGGTGCGCATCGACCTCGTGCACGGTGCGCAGTACCATTTCGACCTCTGGCAGGCCTGCGACGTCCGCATCGGCATCGACAGCGCGCTCGTAGACCGCGTGCGTCGCAACAGCACCGCTTCCTGAGGCGCTTGCCCGCCTACCCCGCTCTCGGTCATGATGGCGAGGGGGGAGTCCTCATGTTCTCTGCCGGTCCACGCGACCACGCACCCGAGTTTCCCGCCCATCTCGACTGGATCGGACATCCCGGGCTCCGCCTCGGCGACCTCCGCGGCAAAGTGGTCATCCTCGATTTTTGGACCTACGGCTGAATCAACTGCCACCACATCCTGCCGCAGTTGCGGCAGGCCGAGGATGCGTTCGCGCCGCACGTCGCGGTGATCGGCGTCCACTGCGGCAAGTTCGCCCGCGAGCGCCAGAGCGAACGGCTTAAGGACGCGATGCGCCGCGAGGACATGCTCCATCCCGTTGTGAACGACGCGTCCTACGACGTCTGGAAAGCGTACACCGTGCGCGCATGGCCAACGCTCGTCTTCATCGACCCCGAGGGCCGCATCTTCCAGCGCCACGAAGGCGAGATCACCCCGGAGGAGCTCTCGCGGATCCTAAGGCCCGAGCTCGAGCGCGCGCGCTCCGCGGGACTTCTCAGCAGCACAGCGCCTCCCGTCGCGTCGCTGCCCGCGGTCGGCGGCCTCCTGCGCTACCCCGGCGGCCTTTCCTTCGGCGAAGGCGACACCCTGTTCGTCGCCGACTCAGGGCACCACCGCGTGCTGCGCTTGCGCCCGGGCGCCGAGGAGGTCGACGCGATCGGCGGCGCGCAGGCGGGGTTCTCGGACGGACCGTCCGCGCAGGCGCTCTTCCGCGACCCGCACGGGCTGTTCGCCACCGAACGCCACGTCTACGTCGCCGACTCCGGCAACCATGCCGTGCGCCGCATCTCGCTGCCACAGTGCGACGTGGTGACGACCCTCGGCACGGGGCGCCTCTCGCAGCACCTCCTGCCGCCGGGGCCGCCGGGCCGAACGGACCTGCGCTCACCGTGGGACGTTCACCTGGCCGGCGACGAACTGTTCGTCGCGATGGCCGGCATGCATCAGATCTGGCGACTCGACATGCGTCGCCAGCAGCTCGGGATCTACGCCGGGAGCGGCTACGAGGCACTCTATGACGCCTCGTTGTCGCGCTCGCGCTTCGCCCAGCCCATGGGCCTCTCGGCGCACGGCGAGACACTCTACGTCGCCGACGCCGAGTCGAGCGCGATCCGCGCGGTGCCCCTCTCCGGAGAAGGCGTCGTCAGCACGCTCGTCGGCCATGGCCTCTTCGAGTTCGGCGATCGCGACGGCGCGGTGGGCGAGGCCCTCCTGCAGCACCCAAGCGGTATCGCTGCGTCGGCCGATCGCATCTACATCTCCGACACGTACAATGACAAGATTCGCCTGCTGCTTCCCCGGGAGGGCAGGCTCGAGACGTTCCTCGACGGCCTGCGCGAACCGCAAGCCGTGAAGCTGCACGGCGGGGCGCTCTACATCGCGGACAGCGGCAACCATCGCATCCTGCGCGCACCCCTCGACGGCGGGCCACCCGAGACGGTCCTCGCCTGATGCGAAGGGCCCGGCAACGCCGGGCCCTTCGCGCTACGCGAGCGTCGCTGACTCTGGCTGGTGGCGCGCCCACCATGCGGCTGCGGCAACTCGGTTCTTCGCTCCGATCTTCTTCAGGATGCTGGAGACGCGATGCTTGACGATCTTGTCGTCGAGCCGCAGGTCGCGGCTGATCTGCCGGTTCGTCTCTCCGCGGACGATGCGCTCAAGCACCTCGTACTCGTCGATCGTCAAGGGAGCCCATGGACTGTGGTCGCCCAGCGAACGCGCCCTAAGCCGCCCCGCCACGAATGATGCCATGAGCGGATCCATCGGGGCTCCGCCATCCTTGACCACGCGGATGGCGCTCGCGAGCTCGTCGGCCGTCGCATCCTCGAAGAGGTATCCAGCCGCTCCGTCCATGATCAGTCCGAGGATCGTCTCCTCGTCGCTGCGCGCCGTCACGATCAGCACCCGGCAGCCCGGGTTCTGCTGACGCATCTGCTGGCAGATGTCGACGTCGATGCGGGCGGGGTCGCGCACGTCCAGCACCGCGACATCCGCGTCGACCTCACGGGCGGCGCGGCACACGTCGGTGAGCCCCCTCGCCTCGGCCACTACCTCGATGTCCGAAGCCTGCTGCAGGAGTGCGCGCAGGCCGGCGCGGACGATCGTGCTATCCGCGACCGCGATCACGCGGATCCGATCCGCCTTCGAGGACAAGCCCTCACCTCCTGACGTCGGCGGCGTAGGGCTGCACCTTGCGGACGATGAACTCGTCACAGTCCGCCTCACGGGTCACGGCCATCAGTTCATTGCCAGACTTCTCAACCCAGAGCGGAATGTCGATGCGCGCCATCGCGTCGTCCGAGAGGACCGCCACCACTTGCCCCGTCCGGGCGCTCAGCACAGCTCGGATCATCTCCATGAGTGCCGTCGGGCAGTCACTGCCCCGGGCATCGATGAGAACGTCCACTGCAGCCAGCACGGTCGTCACACCTCTCGGACCCGGCCATCGCTGAACCGGCGCTGCCGGGCAGGCACACTCTCCCCACAATCATTAGCGGGCATCGTCGCCCACGGTGACAACCTCCATTCGGCCGCATTGCACCCCCCCATCTTGGGCGGCCGCCATGACCGTTCGGCAGGGCCGCGCGGTTCCTTGGACCGGGCCTGCCAAGATCTCGGGCCGACGCCTCAGGCAGGGCGCGCGCAAGCAGCGCAAACGGCGGGCGCCCGGCATCTGCCGAACGCCCGCCTGAGGCCCCTCGCCGGCTTTCTCACTGCGGCGTGTAGCCGATCTTCTCCACGTACTTCGCGATTTGCGTCGACGGGATGGGAGACTGCACGATCGCCTGGATCACGCCGTCGCGGTCGATGAAGAAACTCGTCGGGATGAAGGTGACGAGGTAGCGGTTCGCGACCGAGTTCTGGCCGTCGAGGACGATCGGGAATCCGATCGCGTACTTCTTGGCGAAGGCCGCGACGGCGGCCTGGTCCTTCTCCGAGGCCAGGAGGTCGACACCCACGACCCGCAGTCCGGGGTTCTTGGCGGCGAACTTCGCGAGGCCCGGCGCCTCCGCATTGCACGGCGGGCACCACGACGCGAAGAAGTTCACCCACACGGGATGTCCGCGCAGCGAAGCGAGCTGGACGCTGCCTTTGCCGTCTAGGCGGGCAAGCTTCCAGTTCGGCGCGATCTGCCCGACCTCCACCCCGACCGTCCGCGGTGCGCTGGGCACCGGGCGCAACCCCAAGTAGCCCACGGCCAGCAGGACCAGCACGGCCGCGCCGATCAGGTAGCGCCGATGGATGCGCATGCTCTTCCCCCCAGTAGTTCGGCTATGCGCCGCCGAGCGCGATCAGGACCGCCATCACGACGAGGGCGGCACCCGCGATACGCACGAGCAGCGCGGGTCTTGAAGCGTCGCGCGACAAGAGGTAGGCGACGTGCCCGAGCGCGAGGAGCGCGAGCGCCGCGCCCAGCGCCGCCACGAGGACGACCGCCGCTCCGGGCAGTACCGCTCCCGCGTCGCCGAGCGACGCGGCGCCGGAAAGCGCCGAGGCGGTGGTGCAAAGGGTGACGGCGAACGGCATCAAAAGCCCCAAGATGGCAGCTGTCGTCGCATCGCTCGCGGGATCCGCGCCGGGTCGGCCGGCCCGCAGTCGCGCCCAGATGTTCTTCACGCCGAACAGGAAGAGACCCTCGTAGGCCAGCAGGAACGCGAGCGCCAGCTCTCCCACCAACCTGCGCCGCTCCAGCCAGGCCGCGAGGGGTGTCCCGTAGAGGTGCAGCAGCGTGAACGCGACGACGAATCCGGCGGCGTAGGCGAGCAGGCGGTTTCGAACGACAGCCTGTCCCTTGCCGCCGGCCAGCGCCAGCACGATCGCCGTGACCGGCAAGGGCCAGGCGCACGGTGAAACGGCTCCCAAGAGGCCCTGCAGGAAGACGAGGTCGAAGCTGATGCAGTCCACGCTCCCCACGAGATCAGCGCGCACACCCATTGTACAAGCTATCGCGGCATGCGCACGTGCGCGCCGCACGCAGCTGCACGCTGCAGTCCCTTACGCCGGGAAGCCCGCCCCGTAGATGCCGACGGCGGCCGCGAGCGTCCGCTCGTCGGCACCAAGCGCGCGCGCGTGCGCGAAGTGGATGGCGCGTCCCTTGCGGTCGATGCCGGGCGCGAGCGTGACATCGCCGGGCAGGGCCGGTAGGATGTAGCGCACATCGAGGGTGCGCAGCGCGATATCCCTCCCCGCGGAGCGCGCGGAGAGCGCGCGGCGCATCGCGAGGTCCAGCGCAGCGGCCAGAGCGCCTCCATGGCAGACGCCGTCGGGGTTCAGGAGGGCGCCGCCGACGGCCAGCCGCAGGGCCGCGTCGTCGCCTTGCAGCCCGAGCAGCGCAGGCAGGTCCGGCTGCGCACTTCGGTCCGCGGCCGGCAGCGGCTGCCGCGCAGCGCCGGGCGGGCGGCGCGCGAAGTAGCCCTGGGCGGTCGCCACCAGGCCGCCGTCCTCCCGCCGGACCCGGCAGGTCGCCATGGCCTCCTTCCAGCCGGATTCCAGCGGCGGTGCATCCCCCTCACCCTGCAGCGGGCCGTCTCCCGCCGCGCGGTGGAAGGCGATCTGCAGGTGCACTGTCGCGAACGGCTCGTCCGCCCGCAGTTGCCCCCCGATGGCGTGGCCCATCGCGATGTCGCAGAGCGTCGCCAAGGAGCCCTGGGCGATCCCCCCCGAGGGATCGCGCGATGCGGGCAGGCCAGGCAACAGCGCGACGCAAGCGCCGCGCTTCGGGATCTCGATCTCGATGCCCAGCGCGTCTCGGAACGGGTTCGACGGGAAGGTCGGCGGCAATCGATCCCCTCCGGCTCATCGCATGCTTCACATATCATAGCGCACAGAGGCAAGGCGGCCTTTCGCCGCCTCTGCAGCGCTCCGTCCACATGCTAGAATTGGGCGGGAGGCGAAGGCGTTGGAGCGTGCCGCGATCGTCGGACCCGGCCGCGTCGGCACTGCGCTGGCGCTGGCGCTCGGCGGTCTGCAGGAGGTCCTGGGCGCCGCCGGCGGCGGCCCCGAGAGCCAAAGGCGCTTCGCGCAGGCGACGGGCCTTGTCCTTTCGGACGCCGCAGCCCTCTGCCGCGCGGCCGACTGGGTCTACCTGACCGTTCCCGACGCCCGGATCGCCGAGGTTTGCGCATCGCTCGCGGCCCAGGGCGGGCTGCGCGCGCAGCAAGTCGTCTGCCACACCTCCGGCGTGCTCGACACGTCGGTTCTGGCGCCGGCAGCAGCCCTGGGTGCCGAGGTCGTCTCCCTCCACCCGGTGCAGTCGATCGCCAGGCCGGCGGAGGGCCGCGGCGCCTTCGCGGGAGCGGTCTGCACCATCCAGGGGGAGGACGCCGTCGCCGCGCGCGCAGAGCAGCTGGCGCGCGCGCTGGGGATGACTCCGCTGCGCATCTCGGCGCAGCGCAAGCCGCTGCTGCATGCCGCGGCGGCGCTCGCGAGCAACGCCCTCGTCGGCCTTCTGGCCGTCGCCGCCGAGGCGGCCGCGGGGCCCATGGCAACGGCGGACGAGCGAAATGCCGCCCTGCGCGACCTCCTTCCGCTCGCCGAGGGCACCCTGCGCAACGTCGCCGCGGTCGGCATCCCGCAGGCCCTGACGGGCGCCGTGGAGCGCGGCGACGTCGGCACGGTGCAGATCCATCTCGAGGCGCTTTCCGGCCTGCCTGCGGAGGTCTACGCCGCGTTCCTGCCGGTCCTCTTGCGCCTCGCGGCCGAGAAGGGGAGTCCAGGGGCGCTGCGCGCCGAGGAAATGCTACAACTGCTCGCGGAGGTGAGTACGCGGTGACGAAGCGCATGACCGCCAGAGGGCTCATGGAGCGCAAGGAGCGCGGCGAGAAGATTACGATGCTGACGGCCTACGACTACCCGACGGCGCGCATCATCGACGCTGCGGGCGTCGATGCGATCCTCGTGGGTGACAGCCTGGGCAACGTGGTGCAGGGACAGGCGACGACGCTGTCGGTGACGCTCGAGGACATCCTCTACCACACGAGGATGGTCGCGCGCGCGGTCGATCAGGCGCTCGTGGTAGCCGACATGCCGTTCCTCACCTACCAGGTCAGCCCGGAGGAGGCGCTGAGGAACGCCGGGCGACTGATGCAGGACGGCGGCGCCCAGTCGGTCAAGCTGGAAGGCGGTACGGAGGTTGCGCCCACCGTCCGCCGACTCGTCGAGGTGGGCATCCCTGTCATCGGACACATCGGCCTCACGCCGCAGTCGGTGCACGCGCTGGGTTTCCGCGTGCAGGGGCGCACGGCCGAGGCCGCCGCCCGCCTGATGGAGTCCGCCTTCGCGCTCGAGGACGCCGGCGCCTGCGCGATCGTCATGGAACTCTTGCCGGCTGAGGTCTCGGCCGAGATCTCACGACGGCTCAAGGTCCCCACGATCGGCATCGGATCGGGCGGCGGCTGCGACGGGCAGGTGCTCGTCCTGCACGACATGCTTGGGATCGGCGGCGGTGTCCTGCGGCACAACCGCCGCTACGCGGAGATCGGACAGGCGATCAAGGATGCGGCCGTCTCATACGCGCACGATGTGCGCGAGGGCGCCTTCCCAGGGCCGGAACACGCTACGACCCTCGGCGACGCGGAGGCGGACGTCCTCGCGGCGGTGCGGCGGGTCGAACGGCGCCATCCCGAGGGCGTCCGGGAAGGCAGCGGCGAAGTCGGCAATCCCTACGGAGGACCGAGATAGGTGCTAGAGTTCACCAGGATCGAAGAGGTGCGCGCCGCGGCGCGCGCCGCGCGCGCAGGTGGTTCGCGCGTCGGCCTCGTTCCCACGCTCGGCTACCTCCACGAAGGGCACATTTCCCTGTGCGCCGCAGCGCGGCGCGAATGCGGCTTCGTCGTTGCGAGCATCTTCGTGAACCCACTGCAGTTCGCCCCGACCGAGGACTTTGACAGCTACCCGCGGGATCTCGTCCGGGACCTCGGCATGCTGCGCGCAGCCGGTGTCGATGCCGCCTTCACCCCCTCCATCGAGGAGATGTACCCGGAGCCGATGCAGTCCTTCGTCTCCCTGCCGGAACTATCGCGCGTACTCGAGGGCGAGACGCGCCCGACGCACTTCCAAGGGGTGGCGACGGTTGTGCTGAAGCTGCTGCAGATCGCGCAGCCGGACTCCATCTTCTTCGGCCAGAAGGACTGGCAGCAAACCGCGGTCGTCCGACGCATGGTGCACGACCTGAGCGTGCCGGTGGCCGTTATGGTCGTCCCGACCGTGCGGGAGTCCGACGGACTCGCGCTCAGCTCGCGCAACGTCCACCTCGACGCGTCCGCGCGCCAGCGCGCGCTGCGGCTCTTCGGGGCCCTTTCGGCCGGACGAGCACTTCTCGAGGCGGGAGAGCGGAACGCCGGGGTCGTCGCCCGCACGATGCACGGCGTCCTCTCCGAGGATCCTGCCGTACGGCCCGACTACGCTGCCGTAGTGGATCCCAAGGACCTCTCCCCCCTCGAGCGCGTCACTGGGCGCGTCCTGCTCGCTGTCGCCGCGTACGTCGGCGGCGTCCGCCTGATCGACAACTTCGTGCTCGACGTCTCCCCGGGAGGCGTTCGGGAACTCTCCCCGCTCTAGGCTTCGCCGCTAGTCCGGCTCGCCCGCGTCGTCCTCCGCCTCCTCCGAGAGCTCCGACCAACGGAGGTACCTCTGCTCGAGCTCCTCAATCGCCTCGGAGTAGCGCGTCGCCTCCTGCGCGAGGGCGTTGCCGCTCCCTTCGCGCAGTGCCCGCTCGAGGTCCGAGCGCTCCGCCTCCAGCGCCGCGATCTCCTGCTCGAGGCGGGAGAGCTCGGTGCGCCGCTGCGCGCGCTCCGCTCGCAGTGCGCGCCGCGCACGCTGCGTCGCATCGCCGGTGCGCGTGCGCACCTCCTCCTTCGGCGCGGCCTGCACCTGCTGCAGCGCGATCTCCTCCGCAACCGCCTGCCAGCTCGTGATCTGCGCCCAGCGGCCATCTCCCGACAGGACGACCCAGGTGTCCACCGCGGACGCGAGCAGCGCGCGATCGTGGCTCACCAGGATCACCGTTCCCTGGAACGCGGCGAGCGCCGATTCGAGTTCCTCCTGCGCCGGTACGTCGAGGTGGTTCGTCGGCTCGTCCAGGAGCAGCACGTTCGCGCCCTGCGCGACGAGCACGGCGAGCGCAAGGCGGCTGCGCTCGCCGCCCGACAGCGCGTCGACCGGCGTATCGATCTGCTCGCGAGTGAAGAGGTGGCGCGCGAGCAGGCTGCGCGCGGTGAAGACCGTCTGCCCGCGCAGGCGCAACAGCGCGTCGAGCGGCGTCTCGCCATCGATCGCCACTTCCTGGCGCAGCATGCCGATCTGGGCGCCGAGCGCCCAGATCACCTCCCCCTCGTCGACGCGGATCTCCCCGGCCAGGGCGCGCAGCAAGGTCGTCTTGCCGCTGCCGTTCCTGCCGACGATCCCGAGCCGCCCGCTCTCGGGCAGGACGAAGTCGACCCCGCGCCAAAGGGTCCGCTCGCCGTAGGCAAGGCCGAGGGAGCGGACCTGCAGGAACATGCGCCGCTCGCCAGCCGGTTTGCCGTGCAGGTCGAGGCGCATGCGATGCTCCCGCTGCAGCCCCTGCACCGCGCCGAGCCGCGCGAGCTTTCGCTCGCGGTCATGCGCTTGGGTCGCACGGTTGCCCGCCTTGTACTTGCGCACGTAGGCCTCCAGCTTCTCGCGCTCCTGCACGAGGCGCTGCGCCTGCGCCTCGTGCTGCTCCATCGACGCCTTGAGGTGGCTGCGGTACGCCTCGTAGCCCCCGCTGAAGACCTGGAAGCCCAAGGGGCTGAAGTCCCAGATCTGGGTCGCGATCCGACGTAGGAACGCGCGGTCGTGCGACACGAAGAGGATGCCGGCCTTCTGGCCGAGCAGGGCCTCCTCGAGCCAGGCAAGGGACGGCAGGTCGAGGTGGTTGGTCGGCTCGTCCAAAAGCAGCACGTCGGGAGACTCGAGGAGCAGGCGCGCGAGCGCGAGGCGGACCTTCTGTCCCCCGGAGAGCCCGGCGAGCGGCAGAGCCTCCTCCTGGGCGTCGAATCCGACGCCACGCAGGTGCTGGCGCACCCTCGCCTCCCACGCGTAGCCGCCCTTCTGCTCATACGCGTTCAAGGCGCCGCCGTAGGCGTCCATCTTCGCGGGGTCCTCCGCCATCTCCAGTTCCAGCCGGCGCAGCCGACGCTCGAGATTTCGCACCTCGTCGCCTCCGGCTGCGAGGGCATACTCCCAGAGCGTGCCGCTGCTGCCAAGGTCGAGGTCCTGCGGCAGGTAGCCGAGGCGCATCCCGGCCTGGAGGCGCACGTCGCCCTGCGCGGGCGCTTGAAGCCCGGAGACGATGCGCAGCAGCGTCGTCTTGCCGACACCGTTCGGTCCTGTGAGTCCGACGCGCTCCCCCGCCTGCAGGCGGCCGGAGATGTCGGAGAAGAGCGTCCGGCCGGAGACTTCGGCCGCGACGCCACTGAGTTCGAGGAGCATGTCGCCTCCCGGGAAGCCCGTTTCGCTACATTGACCCTACCATACGCTGCGCTACGCCGTCAGGGCGACGGATCGGGCTTTGGGCCGTGATCGGCCGCCTGGTGCTTGTGGCTGAGTTCCGCGTTCGGCAACAGCAGCGCGAACAGGAGCGCCAGAAACGCCAGCACGGCGGCGTAGAGGAAGATGCTGCGCTCCGCTTGCGTCACGCCCTCGTCGAGCCCGCGCACGAGATCGTGGGTCACTTGGCGCTCGAGCTTGCCGAGCGCACTGCGCACGGAGGACTGGGCCTCTCGAACCGCCTGGGCGATCGCCTGGGGCTCCGCCGCCTGCATCTGCGCGTCGATCTGCGCCAGTTCGCCCTGCCGCACGGTCGCGCTCTTCGGTGGATTCTGCACGAGCGCCTTGACCTGCGTCGGGATCTCGGGATTCGCCTGCACGGCGCGCTGCGCCGCCGCGTCTCCCTCCATGGCCCGCGCGATCAGCGTCCTCGCCTTGGAGAAGCCGGCCCGCACCTCGGCAGGCACTCCGCCTGCAGGGATCTTCGCCTTGTACGCAGCCGGGATGTCCCGGCTGCGCAGCACGGCCGCGTAGGCTTGCGCGTTGCCGGCAAGCGCCAGGGTGACCTGCCGTTCTGCCGCCTGGAAGGTCTTGTGGACCGTCGAGTTGATCGACGCAGTGCCGGCGCCGCTCGCCTGCGACGCGGAGAACTGGCTCTGGGCGCCGTGCATGCCTGCTGGCAGGTACTTCGGGATGTAGGCCTGGATGCTCGAGACGAGCACGGCGCCCATCAGGGCGGCACCGAGCGACGAGCCGATCTGGCGGAAGAATTGGGCACCGCTCGACGCCTGACCCATCCGGCTCAGCGGCACAGAATTCTGCACGGCCAGGGTGTAGGTCGGCATGCCGGGGCCCATCCCGATGCCCACGAGCACCATCACGATCCAGATCTGCCAGAGCGGCGTGTGCAGCCCGAGCAGCAGGTGAAAGCCGTAGAGCGTCGCCGTCAGCCATAGGAGCCCGACGACCAGCAGGCCCTTGTAGCGGCCCAGCTTCGACGCGAGCTGGCCGGTGACGAAGCTCCCAACGACGATCCCAAGCGTCAGTGGCGTCAGCGACAGACCGGAGTCCGTTAGCGAGATGCCTTGCACCTGCACGAGGTAAAGCGGCAGGAAGAGCAGCGCGCCGAGGAAGGCCGCACCGTAGAAGAACGATCCGATCATCGCCCAGCGGAACGTGATCCCCCGGAACATGTCGAGTACGAAGAGCGGCTCGGGGTTGCGCAGTTCGGCGAGGATGAACAGCGCGATGCCGACGGCGCTCAGCGCGAAGAGGCCAAGGATCGTGGAGGACGTCCAGGCGTAGGAACTCCCGCCCCAGGAGAGCGCGAGCAGCAGGGGAACCGTCATCACCGCGATCGCCGATGCGCCGGCGTAGTCGAAGCGGTGGCGCGTCTGCGGCTGAAGGCGCGGCATGTGCACGATGATGAAGTACGCCGCGATCGCGCCGAACGGCATGTTGACGTAGAAGATCCAGTGCCAGGAGAGGTGGTCCGTCAGGAGGCCGCCGAGCCACGGCCCGAGCACGTTCGCGATGCCGAACACCGCGCCGAAGTAGCCCTGGATGCGGCCGCGCTGCCGCGGCGGGAACAGGAGCCCCAGCACCGTCACCCCGACGGCGAAGATGCCGCCGGACCCGATCCCCTGAAGGGCTCGGAAGACGATCAACGCCACCATCGAGGTCGACGCGCCGGAGAGCGCCGACCCGACCAGGAAGATGGCGACGGCACTGAGGAGCACCCACTTGCGCGCCACGATCTCCGCGAGGCGGCCGAAGATCGGCAGCGCGACGGTGGAGGCCAGGAGGTACGACGTCGCCACCCAGGCGTAGAGGTTGGTGCCGTGCAGTTCGACGACGATGTTCGGCAGGGCTGTCGCCACGATCGTCTGGTCAAGCGCCGCAAGGAAAATCGCTAGGAAGACGCCGATCAGGCTGAGTCGCTGCTCCGGCGTGATCGGCAGAAACTCGGGTTGGCTCAAGGGGTTCCTCCTTCGGTCGATCCGATGTCATCTACGGTCTGGAGGTAGCATGCGAAGAGATCCGCGAGCGTCTTTGCGACGCCCGCGTCGGGGATGTCGGGTCGCTGCATGCTTGCAGGAGCCCCGCTCGAGGTGAGGGCGTGGCGCAGCAGCATGCTGTAGAAGAGATGGGCCAGCATCGCGTAGTCGCGCTGGCGGACCTCGCCCTTCGCCCGCAATGCCTCGAGGTAGTCTGCGAGGTGGGACTCCAGCCGCTGCGGGATCTGCGCAGTCATGCGGTGCAGCTCCGGATCGCGCGACGCCTCGGCCATACCGATGTGAATGACCTTCGCGCTAGGCACCGCGATGGCGAGGTACTGCTCCGCGAGGTGCTCGAGGTTCGCGCGCACGTCGTCGCCCGTGAGTCGCTCCTGCAGCTCCGCCGTCAGCATCGATACCGGAGAGTGGAGCTCGATGCCCTCCTGGAAGAGGATCTCCTTGCTTCCGAACTGCCGGAAGATCGTCACTTCGTTGACACCGGCCCGCTGCGCAATCTCCCGGGTCGTCGCACCCGCGTAGCCCTTCTCCGCGAAGAGGTCGAAGGCGGCCCGGAGAATCTTCTCCCGCGCGACGCTCGCGCTCGGCAAAGCGGCCCACCTCCGGTGGACAAGCAAGCAATCACTTACTTGCGCCAATGTAGCACGGGCGCCGCCAACCGTCCAGGAGAGTTCTACCGCACCATCCGCGCCAATGAATCTCACTCCTCGCGCAGGAAACGGGCATCGCTGCCAAGTTGTAAAACTGCTTGCCATGTGAGGTATAAAAGCCTTAGAGTAGCCTTGTCGCTCGGAGTCCGTATGGGATCCAGGCCTCGTGCCTCGTCTCCGTGCACTTCCTGGCGAATACGGATTCGAAGGGAGTGCATCGGGATGCAGAAGACCATCTACTTCGGTAACCTGCCGTGGGCAGTGACGAGCGAAGACCTGGAGCAGGCCGTAGGCCAGTACGCCGAGGTCGTCGCCGCACGCATCGCCACGGACCGCGAGACCGGCCGTTCGCGCGGCTTCGGTTTCGTGGAGGTCAACGAGGAGCAGGCCCAGGCCGTCATCGACGCGTTGAACGGCTCGGACTGGCAGGGTCGCCAGCTCACGGTGAACGAGGCCCGGCCGCGCGAAGAGCGCGCGCCGCGCCGTTACTAAACCGAGACGCAGTGACGCGCGGGGCGCCCCTTGGGGCGCCCCGCGCAGTCGTTAAGGCGAACAGGCTGCTCCCTGCTGCTGCAGCGCATCCGGCCCAACCGAAGGAGCTTGACGACTTGCCGTACCTGCTCGCCCTGGACCAGGGGACGCACGCGTCGCGCGCCATCCTCTACGACGCGCAGGCGAAGCCGGTCGCCCAGGCCTCGCGCCCCCTCACGAGCCGGTTCCCACAGCCGGGCTTCGTCGAGCAGGACCCGGAGGAGATCTGGCGCACGCAACTCGAAGCGGCGCGCGCAGCGATCTCCGCATCCGGCGTATCGCCCAAGGTCATCGCGGCGATCGGCATCGCCAACCAGCGGGAGACGACCATCGTCTGGGATGAGCGAACCGGCGCACCGCGCGCCCCGGCGATCGTCTGGCAGTGCAGGCGCAGCGCCGCGCTCTGCGAGGATCTGCGCGCCCGCGGCGAGGAGCCCGCGCTGCACGCACGCACCGGGCTCGTGCTGGATCCCTACTTCTCCGCGACGAAGCTTTCCTGGCTGCTAGGGAGCGATCGGCAGCTCGGGAGCGACGCGGCGGCCGGACACCTGCGCTTCGGCACGGTCGACAGCTGGCTGATCCACCGTCTCACCGGTGGCCGCGTGCATGCGACCGACCCCTCGAACGCGTCGCGCACGCTGCTGATGGACCTTGGGGCCGGCGCGTTCTCCCAGGACCTATGCGACCTCTTCGGCGTCGCGCGCTCCATGCTGCCCGAGATCCGGCCCTCGGCAGGCAGCTTCGGTGCGTGCGATCCGTCCCTACTGGGTGCGCCGATCCCGATCACCGGGGTTCTCGGAGACCAGCAGGCGGCGCTCTTCGGGCAGCGGTGCTTTCGACCGGGCGACGTGAAGCAGACGTACGGCACGGGCGCTTTTCTGCTCGCGCAGGTCGGTGAAAGTGCGCCGCCGCAAGAAGGCGGCCTGCTCGCGACCGTAGCCTGGGACATCGGCGACGGCCTGCGCTACGCGCTCGAGGGCAGCGTCTTTCAGGCCGGCGGCCTCCTGGAGTGGCTGAGGGCAGAACTCGGGCTCGTGGGCTCTCCGGCCGAGGCCGAGGCGCTCGCGCGCGAGGTACCGGACGCCGGCGGCGTGCTGCTGGTGCCGGCGCTCACCGGCCTTGGTGCGCCGCACTGGGACCCCCTCGCCCGCGGGGCGCTTTTCGGCCTCTCGCGTGGCACGACGCGGGCCCATCTCGCCCGGGCCGCGTTCGATGCCATCGCCTACCGCACCGACGAAGTGCTGCAGGCGATGGCGAAGGAGCTCGGCGGCCTGGGAGATCTCAGGATCGACGGCGGCGTCGCGCGCTCGGACCTCCTGGCCCAGATGCAGGCAGACCTCAGCGGTCTCCGCGTGCTGCGGCCGCGGGACGTGGAGACCACGGCCCGCGGCGCCGCACTGGTGGCGGGTCTCGGAGCGGGCATCTTCTCGGGGACGGACGAGATCGCGGACCTGCCGGTCGAAGAGCAAGAGTTCCTGCCAAGCTTGGACGAGGCGGCACGCGGCGCGCAGCGCATCAGGTGGTCGAAGGCCATACAGGCCGTGCGGGGCATGCACCACTGAGCGCCTTCTCCCGCGAGGCGGCCCTCTCGCGCCTCGCATCCGAGCAGTTCGACCTCCTGGTCGTCGGTGGCGGGATTACAGGCAGCGGCATCGCGCGGGAGGCTGCGCTGCGCGGCCTGCGCGTGGCGCTCGTCGAGGCGCGCGACTTCGCGGGCGGGACCTCCAGCCGCTCGACGCGGCTGATCCACGGCGGACTGCGCTACCTGCGCCAGGGCGAGGTGCGACTCGTGCGCGAGGCGGTGCGCGAGCGCGCGCTTCTGCGCCAGATGGCGCCGCACCTCGTGCACCCGCTCCCGTTCCTCTTTCCCGTCTACCGCAAAGATCCCGATGCCCTCCTCGCGGTGCGCCTCGGCATCGGGCTCTACGAGAAGCTGGGAGGACTGCCGCTGCGCTCGCGCGACCTCCTCCTGAACCGCCAGGATGTGCTCGAGGCGATGCCGCTCCTGCGCAGCGACGGACTGCAGGGTGGAGCCCGCTACGAGGACGCCCTCACGGACGACGCCCGCCTGACACTCGCGGTCGCCCAGGGAGCTGACGCGGCGGGCGCCGCCGTCGCGAACTACTGCCGCGCGCTGCGCTACCTCACATCCGAGGACGGCACCGCGCGCGGCGCGGAGGTGCGCGACGAGGAGTCCGGCGACGTCTTCCTGGTGCTCGCAGCGCGCGTGGTCGTTGCCGTGGGTCCGTGGACGGACGCTGAGCGCCCCGGATCCCCGCCGCTTCTGCGGCGCACGAAGGGCGTCCACCTCGCGTTCACCCGACAGAGCCTGCCGATCGCGTCGGCCTGCGTGCTGCGCGGCCCCGATGGACGGTTGATGTTCGCGATCCCCGACGGCCTCGTCGCCTACATCGGCACCACCGACACCGACGTCGATTCCGCCGAGGCCGATGAGATTACGCCGGAGGACGCGCGATACATTCTTGATGCCGCGGGGCGGGCCTTCCCCGGCGCGGGCGTCGACGCCGCGGCGGTGATCGGCGCCTGGGCGGGCGTGCGTCCACTTGTGCGGTCACGCCCCGGCGCCCCGCCATCGCGAACCTCGCGCGACTACCGCCTGGTCTCCCAGGGGAACGGGATCAGCTACGTCGCGGGCGGGAAGCTCACCGCGTTCCGGGCGATGGCCGAGCGCATCGTCGACACGATCTTCCCCGCGACGCGCAGCGCGGAGGCGAGGGCGCGGAGCCGCAGCCCTCTTCCGGGCGGGGAGGTGCCCCTGCCCACCGCGGAGGAGCTGCATAGACTTTCGCGCAGCCAATCGATCCCGGCCACCCTCCTGGCGAGGGAACTCGCGCCGTACGGCTGCCGCGCGCCCTCGCTGACGGAGGGACTGCCGCCGGGCCGTGCCGGCACCACAGCCGACATGCGTCTTACGCGCATGCGACTTCGCTACGCTGTCCGCGCGGAGATGGCGCTGCACCTCACCGACGTGCTCTGGCGGCGCACGCAGTTCCTCCGCTTCGGCGGACGGGGAGCTCGGGCGGGCATCGCGCCGCTCGGCGCCGAGATGGCCGAGCTGCTGGCGTGGAGCGACGTGCGCCAGGCGGCAGAAGTGGCGGCCGCGGAGAGATCCTGGGACGCCATGTTCCGCTGGCGGCGGTGACCTTCTGCGGTTGACGTTCGCCCGCAGGCGGCCTATACTCTGCCGCAACGAGCGACGAAGGGACCAGTCGCGCCTACGGCGTGCAAGAGACCCGGCGGTTGGTGAGAAGCCGGGACGCACAGCGCGCGAACCCCATCCCTGAGCTGGCGGCGATGAGCCGCCCGGCAGCCCCCGTGATCGGGCGATCGCCGACTCCATGGTCGGCGAGTCGAGATGGCCGTTCGGCCGAATGAAGGTGGTACCGCGGGACCCCGCCCCGCCCTTCGCAGGGCGGGGCGTCTCTACGTCCAGAGGAGGTGCTCACATGCGCATGTCCCGATTGCTGCTCCGCACGCGCAAGGATGCTCCGGCCGACGCCGAACTGCCCAGCCACCGGCTGCTGGTGCGCGCGGGCTACGTCCAGCGCGTCGGCTCCGGCATCTACTCCCTGACGCCGCTCGGCCTGCGCGCGCTGCGCCGCGTCGAGCACGTCGTGCGCAGCGAGTTCGAGCGCATCGGCGCGCAGGAGGTGCTGCTGCCGCTCGTGCAGCCGGCTGACAACTGGCAGCGCACCGGCCGGTACGATGCGATCGACGAGTCGCTGCTGCGCTTTCGCGACCGGACGGGCCACCCTCATGTCCTGGCGATGACGCACGAGGAGGCCGCAACCTCGCTCGTCGCGGAGGCGGTGGACTCCTACCGCCAGCTGCCCGTGCTGCTCTACCAGATCCAGCTGAAGTTCCGCGACGAGCCACGTCCGCGCGGCGGGCTCGTGCGGCTGCGCGAGTTCGTGATGCAGGACGCCTATAGCTTCCATGCGACCGAGCAGGACCTGTTCCGCTGCTACGCCGAGGTCGCCGGGGCCTACCGCCGCATCTTCGAGCGCCTGGAAGTCCCGGTGCGCGAGGTGGCGTCCGGCAGCGGCATCATGGGAGGTCATCGCAGCCACGAGTTCACCATGCCGTCCGCCCACGGCGAGGACCGGCTGCTCACCTGTGCGTGCGGCTACGCGGCGAACGCCGAGGTGGCACCTGTGGCTGCGCAGCCGCACCGGGCCACGGAGCGCGCACCGCTCGGCGAGGTCGAAACGCCGGGCGCGAAGACGATCGCGGATCTGTGCACGCAGCTCGGCATCGCGCCGCATCAGGCGATGAAATCAGTGTTCTGCGCCGCGGGCGACGAGACCATCCTCGGGCTCGTGCGCGGAGACCGCGAAGTGTGTCTGCCAAAGCTCGACGCCGCACTCGGGACTGCGGTACGCCCCTTGTCCGTGGAGGAGAGCCGGGTCCGCGGGCTGGTCGTCGGCTACGCGGGGCCAGTCGGCCTCCGTCTGCCAGGGCGGTTTCGGATCGTTCTGGACGCCGGCCTTCGGGGCGGCGAGGGCCTCGTTGCGGGCGCGAACCGCGAAGGAGCGCACCTCGTCGGCGTCTCGGTGGAGCGCGATGTCACGGCGGACGTCGTCGCGGACATCGCGCTCGCAGCGCAGGGCGATCCGTGCCCGTCGTGCGGCGCAGATCTCGCCGAGGAGCGCGGCATCGAGGTCGGCAACATCTTCGAGCTGGGCACGTTGTACAGCGCGGCCCTTGGCGCCCACGCGACCGCTGCGGACGGCAGGTCGGCGCCAATCCAGATGGCGTCCTACGGGATCGGGATCACTCGGCTGCTCGCCGCGATCGTCGAGGCGCACCACGATGCGCAGGGGGTCGCATGGCCGCAAGCTGCGGCACCGTACCCGCTCCATCTCGTGGCCGCCGGCGAGAGCGAAGAAGTGCGCGCCGCGGCGGATGACCTCTACGCGCGCATCGGCGCGGACTGCACGCTCTACGACGACCGCCCGGTCTCGGCCGGAGTGAAGTTCCAGGACGCGGACCTCCTGGGGATGCCCTGGAGGGCCACGATCGGCGCCCGATCGCTCGCGCATGGTGCGGTCGAAGTTCGCCGCCGGTCTGATGGCACGACGGAGTCTCTACCGCTCAAGGAAGCTGCGGATGCGCTGCGGACCCGCCTCGCCACGCAGGGCGGCGGCGACTAGCTTCGCGGCGGCCTTCTTTGGATTTTCTCATTCGGAACTAAGACGCCCTTCATCTCGCGGGTTCATGCTGTGGGTAGACTCGGCGGCAACGCTCCGCCAACCTCGAGGTGGTCGTATGGAGAAACCCCGCGCCACGTGGCGCCAAAGAGTGCGGACGGCTGTTGTGCTCCTGCTGCTTTCAGCGATCGGCGTCTCCGGTGCCCTGCTCGTCGCCTACGGCGGCAGGCCGGTGCACCCGTTCTGACCGCTCCAAACTAAACGTCCCCGGCGCGTGCCGGGGACGTTACTTTTGCTGGACGCTCGCCACCTACGAGACGATCACAGGCTCCGGCTGCAGGCGCACTCCGAAGGCGCGTTCCACTCCCGCCTGGATCTCTCGAGCCAGTGCCAGAAGCTCGCTCGTCGTGCCGTCGTAGTTCACGAGCGCAAGGGTGTGGTTGCGGGAGATGCCCACTCCGCCGCGGCGCAGGCCACGGGTGAACCCCACCCGCTCGATCAGCCAGGCCGCCGGCACCTTGCGTCCGCCGTCCGCAGGGAAGACGGGCGGCTCGGGTGGATCCTCCGGAAAGCGCAGGCGCAAGCGTTCGCAGAGCGTGCGGTACGCGGCGTCGTCCAGTACCGGATTCAGGAAGAAGGAGCCGACCGAATGGGAGTGCGGGTCCTGCGGATCGTAGACCATCGACTTGCCGCGGCGCAGGGTCAGCACCGCGTGGCGCGTCAGCTTGAGCGCATCTCCCGGCTCCGCTTCGGGAACCCCGAGCGCCTGCGCCGCGCGCGCAAGCTCCGGGTAGCCGAGGCTGGGCCGCGCGCCGCGGCGCAACCGGTAGCTCACCGCGAGGATGGCGTGACGGCCGGCATCCTGTGCCTTGAACCGGCTGCTGCGGTAGGAGAATGCGCACTCGGGGCCGCTGAACGTCACCTCTTCGAGGGTTGCGCGATCGAGCGCACGAACCTCCACCAGCGTCTGCGAGACCTCTTGGCCGTAGGCGCCGACGTTCTGGATCGGCGTCGCGCCCACGGAGCCGGGGATCCCCGACAGGCACTCGAGGCCTTGCAGGCCCTTCGCGACGCACAGCGCGACGAAGGCGTCCCAGTCCTCGCCCGCCGCGGCGGTCGCGAGCACGCCCTCACCATCGTCGGCGAAGCGCACGCCGCGCAGCCCGACGCGCACCACGAGCCCTCGGTAGCCGGAGTCCGGGAAAACGGTGTTGCTCCCGCCACCGAGAATCTGTACGTCGAGCTCCTGCGTGCGGGCGGCCGCAAGCGCATCCTGTAGCTCGGTCTCGCTATGCGCCTCGGCGTAGAAGCGCGCCGGCCCGCCGAGTCCAAGGGTGGTCAACGGGGCGAGCGGGACATTCTGGGCGAAGTCCGCCATCTCTACCCCTCCCGATGGGCGCAACTTCCTATAGCATACTCGTCTGTCCGCGCGCCGTCGCGCGGCATGCGAGCCGCACCTTTAGGGGGTCGCGAGTTCTCGCCCCAGACGGGCCATCGTTTCGGCCAATCCCTCCTCGGCATGGAACTCCCGCGCGGCGGTCTCCAGCTCGGCCGCCGAGGCGAAGCGCATACGCACCATGACCCGCGTCTTGCCGCCCATCTCGACGAACGTCACCTCGTGTTCAAAGCGCGGAACGACGGTGTGCTGGTAGACGACGCGGTAGGGATGCTGCACCTCACTGTACACGTCGGGTACACGGCGCCGTCCGGTCCCCGCATCACGAACCGCCAGACGCCGCCCGTACGCACGTCCATCTCCTGGGTAGTCGTCGTAAAGCCCTGCGGTCCCCGCCAGCGGGCAAGATGACTCGGCTCAGTCCACATCTCCCACACGCGAGCTGGCGGCGCATCCAGCATACGCACAGCCAGAATCTCGAGCGCCGTTCCATCCTCCGAGGCGCGCGGTGCGAGCTCTTTTGCAAGGCGCTCCAGGCTCTCGAGAACGCCCCTCCCGAGGTTCTCGTCGCGCTCGCGCTGCGAAGCGAACCGATCCGTGAGGGAGAGCCGCGTCTTGTCCTCCGCATCCGCCAGGATCAGCGTGACGAGCAGTTGCTCCTCAGCCCACGGTGCCACGTCGTACCGCTGGGTGAAGACGAGGCGTTCAGGTGCGGCGACCTCGAGGTAGGAACCCCGGAACGGGTGCACAGCGCCGTCGGGACTACGCTGCACGATGCGCCACGCGCCGCCTGGGCGCACGTCCATCTCCTGGACCACATTCTCGAAACCACGCGGGCCCCACCAGTGCACCAGGCGCTCCGGCCTGACCCAGGCCTCGAACACGGCACGGCGGGGCGCGTCGATGACGCGCTCCACCACGATCTCTTGCCCCGACGGCATGCGGAAACTCGAGTCCGGGCGGCACGCCTGCACCCATCAAGCGGCAAGTGGGTCACCATCACGCCTCTGGGCCTGCGATGGGTCCCTCAGCCCAGTACGCTGTCGCGAATGCGCAGAACCTTGGCGTCGTCCCTGTCGTAGGCGATCAGCACGCCGTCCGCGTACGCCATCGCGACCTCGGCCGCCTTTCGGAGCCGCTCCTCGGGTACGTCAAGCCCGTAGAGCTCCACGAGGAACGGCCGGCGCAGCCGGTCGGCGAAGCCCATCGCGAGCGCCTCGAGCCAGTAGGTCGTGCTGTAGGCGAGGTCGTAGATCGGCACGATGAACGTGTCCACCAACTCCGACAGTACATCGGGGTCGACGCCGAAGCGCCTCTCAAGATGGCCCGGGTACGGATCGGGGTAGAGCGTCAAGTACAGCGGCACCTTCACCTCGGATCGCACCGCGCGGAGGAACGACGCGATGCGCGTTCGCCGAAACTCTTCGGGCGCCACCCCGCCCTGCGCGATCGCCTTCCGGCACTCCTCGCACTGGCAGTAGCCCTGCCGGGCGTAGTTCACGTCGTCGAGCCGAAGTCCGTTCCCGTTCGCCGCCTGCGTCGCCCAAAAGAGTGCGAGCCTGAACACATCGTCCCGCGTCGGGCAGAGCGTCGACCAGTCGAAGTAGCGCGCCGATCGGTCGCCCCGTTCGCCGTCCGGCCCGACCTGCACCCAGTCGGGATGCGCGCGCGCCACGCGGTTGTCGGCGAACGCCGAGACCATCGGCACGGAGGAGGGCGGGGACGCGGCCACCGCTCCGCTGCTGCCCTTGCTCTCCCAGAAGCTGAAGTCGAGGGCCTGCGCCTGAGATCTCCTTCGCGTGGCGACACCGAACCGCTTGCCCATGTCACACTCCCTCCGCCGCGATGCGGATCAGCCGACGTTCTGCGCGGGCACCCGATCCGAGGGCGCCGCGGGCGAGCGCATCAAGAGGATCGCGCACCCGGCCATCACCAGAGCGCTCAGCGGGGTCAGCAGCAGCGCCACGAGCGGCAGCCGGCCGAACACCTGCCCCTCCGCCCAGGGCGCGATCAACGCCGCCAGCGCGAGCGCCGAGAAGACGGCGCCGAAGGTCCACCCCTCGCGGCCGGGCCCGCGCACGCTCGCGAGCGTCAGTGCGACCGGGAAGGCCGGAGAGAAGCCCACCCCGGCCAAGAACGCGCCCGCGAGCGCAAGCCATGCGTTCGCCCCGCCCAGCGCCGCGCCCAGCGTCGCCATGGCCGCCACCAGCCCTCCGAGCGCCAGCATGCGCTCAAGCCGCAGCACGGCGAGGGAGCGCGCCACGATCAGGCGCACGCTGATCAAGCCGAACTGGTACGCGGACGGATAGAGCGCCGCCACCGCCGTGCTGAGGCCGGCCCTAAGGTGCACGTAGGCGGCGATCCAGGCGCCGAAGCCCACCTCGGCCGAGATGTAGAAGAAGATCATGAGCGTCAGGAGCTGCAGCCAGCGCGCCTGGCGGAAGTAGCGCGCGAAGGAGTCCCCCCGGCTGCTCGTCTCCGCTTGGCGGCGCGGGGGCTGGGGCAGCCGCGAAAGCACCGCTGCGCCGACCCCACCACAGAGGGCGATCAGCAGGAACACAGGCTGCGGACCGCCTCCCAGGTGCACCGAGAACCCCACGATCATCGGCGCCGCGATGGCGCCGATGCCGAAGTAGATGTTCAAGCGGTTCATGGCGTGCGCCGGGGCCTGATGGTGGAGCGCACCTACGAGGCGCGCGGCCGAGACGTCCGCCAGGGAGAAGGCGATGCCCATCACGAGGGTCGCAGCGACCCACGCCCCGAAGCTGCGCGCGAGCCCCAGCGCCAGCCCCGCGGCGAAGAACGTGGCGAGTCCGGCGACGAGCACACGCTGCACTCCGCCGCGGTCGATCAGGGGGTTCGCGAGGAAGTAGGTGACGGTATTGCCCGCTGCGAAGGCGACGAACAGCAGCGAGAGGGCTGCGTAGCCGCGTCCCAGGTCGTGCACGAGCGCCGGCAGCGCCGCCCCGTAGGACGTCGCCAACAGGCCGATGCCGAAGTTCGCGAGCCATGCCACCCGCTCCGCGGTCTGGGAAGCGCCGATCCGCAAAGGTCCCCCTCCTGCGAGGACGCGGCGCGCCGGCCAAGGCCGCCGCGCCGCGTCCCCTCTACCCTCAACCCTCGAGCAGCAGCTTCGTCGGGTCCTCCAAGCACTCCTTGATATGGCGCAGGAAGCGGACCGACTCGCTGCCATCCACCACACGGTGATCGTACGAGAGCGCGATGTACATCATCGGACGGATCACGACCTCGCCGTTCACCGCGATGGGCCGCTCGACGATGCCGTGCATCCCGAGGATGCCGACCTGCGGTGCGTTGAGGATCGGAGTCGACATCAGAGAGCCGAAGACACCGCCGTTCGTGATCGTGAACGACCCGCCGCTCAGGTCCTCGAGCGTCAGCGTGCCGCCGCGCGCCTTCTCCGCCAGGGCCGCGATCGCCTGCTCGATGCCTGCGAAGTTCAGGCGATCGGCGTCACGCACCACCGGCACGACGAGCCCCTCGTCGGTCGAGACGGCGATCCCGATGTCATAGTAGCGCTTGAGAACGATCTCGTCGCCCTGGATCTCCGCGTTGAGTCGGGGGAAGGCGTGGAGGGCCGAGAGCGTCGCCTTCGTGAAGAAGGACATCAGCCCGAGCGATACGCCGTGCCGTTCCTTGAACGCGTCCTTGCGCTCCCGGCGCAGCGCCATCACGGCGGAGAGGTCGACTTCGTTGAACGTCGTGAGCATGGCCGCCTGGTGCTGTGCCTCGACGAGGCGCCGGGCGATCGTCTGGCGTCGGCGCGACATGCGCTGGCGCTCCTCGCGCCGGCCCTGTCCCTCCGTGAGCAGTGCACCCGCGGACGAGGCTGGTGCCGCAGGGGCAGCGGCAACCGGAGCCTTCGCCGCGCCGTGCGATGCCGCGTTCGCCGCTAGGACGTCCTCGCGGGTCACTCGGCCACGCGGTCCGCTGCCGGCAACCCTGGCGAGGTCCACCTGCAGGTCCTGCGCGAGGCGGCGAACCTCCGGCGACGTCGGCCCGCCGGTCTCCTCGGCGGTGCCCGGGGTCGGCGCGGGGGTCGCCGGCGCGGCCGGGGGCTCGGCCGCCTTCGGCTGCCCGACCGGGGCGGCGGCGGCCGCCGCGGGCTGAGCCGACGGAGCAGCGCCCGCTCCAGACTCTCCGAGAAGGCCGAGCACCTCGCCGATGCCGACCGTATCCCCTTCCGCCTTGCGCACCTCCGTCAGTACGCCGGCCTCCTGCGCCTGCACCTCAAGGTTCACCTTGTCCGTCTCGAGCTCGACCAGGGCCTCGCCCTGGGCAACCTGATCGCCCGGTTGCTTCAGCCAGCGGCCGACCGTCGCCTCGACGATCGACTCGCCGAGCTGCGGAACCGTGATTTCACTTGGCACGTCTCTTCCCACCCCGCATCTCGAGTTTCACGGGCAGATTGCCACCGAGGGCGGCCGCCAGGATGCGCTCGTGTTCCGCCTGGTGGACGTCCGGCATGCCCTCGGCCGTGGCCGCCCGGTCCGGGCGCCCGACGTAGTGCAGTTCGGCGCCGTCCGGCAGAAGCGCCTGCAGGCGCGGCGCGATGTACGCGTAAGCGCCCATGTTGCGCGGTTCCTCCTGCAGCCAGATGAACTCGCGGGCCGCAGGGTATGTCGAGAGGATCTCGCGGATCTCGGCCTCCGGGAACGGGTAGAGGAGTTCGACCCGCAGCAGCGCACCGCGCTCGGCGTCACGGCTCTCCTGCGCCTTCTGGCGGTACTCCACCGCGATCTTGCCGCTGCAGAATACGAGCCGCTCCACCTCGGACTTGCGCCCCTCGGCCCGCGCGTCGTCCAGCACCGGCATGAACCGACCGTGCGCCAGGTCCACGAGGCTCGACGCCGCCAGCGGGTGGCGGAGGAGGCTCTTCGGCGTCATCACGATCAACGGGCGCGGCCGCTCCTTCAGTGCCTCCGCCTGCAGGCGGAGCAGGTGGAAGTACTGCGCGGAGGTCGTGCAGTTCGCGATGCGCAGATTGTCCTCCGCGGCGAGCTGCAGGTAGCGTTCCACTCGGCCGCTCGAGTGCTCCGGCCCCATCCCCTCGTAGCCGTGCGGCAGCAGGAGCGTCAGGCCCGATGTCTCGGCCCACTTGGCGCGGGCGGCGGAGATGAACTGGTCCACGATCACCTGGCCGGCGTTGGCGAAGTCCCCGAACTGGGCCTCCCAGAGCACGAACGCCTCGGGAGCCCGCAGGCTGTAGCCGTACTCGAAGCCGAGCGCCGCAGCCTCCGACAAGGGGCTGTTGTGCACATCGAAGCTGGCGCGCGCCTGCTGGAGGTGGCGATGCGGCGCGTACGTCTTGCCGGTCTGCACGTCGTGCAGCACCAGGTGGCGCTGGCTAAAGGTGCCGCGTTCGGTGTCCTGGCCGGTCAGGCGGATCGGTGTGCCGTCCTCGAGGATGGCCGCGAAGGCGAGCGCCTCCGCGTGCGCCCAGTCGATGCCATCGGTCTTCTCGATCAGTTCACCGCGCCGCTGCAGCAGGCGCTCGAGCTTCGGGTTGACCTCGAATCCCTCGGGCCGCGCGAGGAGCGCGCCGTTCAGCGCGCGCAGGCGGTCCTCCCCCGGCTCCTCCGGCTGCTCGACCGAGCCGCGCTCGGGCGGCATGCCGTGCGGGAACTTCTCCTTGCCGTTGACGACGTCGTCGTACGCCTGGCGAAGCGTCTGCTCAGCCGCCTTGCGCTGCGCGTCCACGTCCTCGGCGTTCACGACGCCCGCCGCCGTCAGCCGCTGCGCGTAGAGCGCGGCCACCGTCGGGTGGTCCTTGATCTTTGCGTACAGGAGCGGCTGCGTGAAGCTCGGCTCGTCTCCCTCGTTGTGCCCGTAGCGCCGGTAGCCGATCAAGTCGATGAGGATGTCCTTGTGGAAGAGCTGGCGGTAGGCGATCGCGATGCGCGCTGCCGCGAGGCAGGCCTCCGGTTGATCGGCGTTCACGTGCAGGACGGGGATCTCGAACCCCTTCGCAAGGTCCGATGCGTAGCGCGTCGAGCGGTCGTCCGGAGGGTTCGTCGTGAACCCGACCTGGTTGTTCGCGATGATGTGGATCGTTCCGCCGGTCGTGTAGCCGCGCAGCCGCGAGAGGTTCAGCGTCTCCGCGACGACGCCCTCTCCGGGGAACGCCGCATCGCCGTGCACCGTCACGTTCAGCGCGCGGGAGACCTCCTGGCGCGCGCGCCCGGCGTGCTCGCGGTCGTCCTGCGCCGCGCGGGTGATACCCTGCACGACGGGGTTGACGAACTCGAGGTGGCTCGGGTTGTTCGCGAGCGTCAGCTGCACCGGCCCGTCCGGCTCCTGAATCGTCCGCCGGCTGCCGAGGTGGTACTTCACGTCCCCGGACCAGCCGCCGGTGATGTCGGCCTCCTCCGCGGGGCCGGCGTGGAACTCGGTGAAGATTTGACCGAAGGGCTTGCCCAGCACGTGCGTCAGCACGCTGAGGCGGCCGCGGTGGGCCATACCGATCGTGACCTCGTGCGTTCCGCTGCGCGCGGCGTCGTCCAGGATCTCGTCGAGCATCGGTACCAGCATGTCCGTGCCCTCGATCGAGAAGCGCTTCTGGCCCTGGAACGTACGGTGCAGGAACTGCTCGAACTCCTCGACCGCGATCAGGCGCAGCAGAGTCTCCTTCTGGCGGGCCGGCGCGATCTTCAGGTAGCCGCCGGCCTCGGCGGCCTGCTGCAGCCACTCCCGCTCCTCCGCGACGTGGACATGGCTGATGTCGAAGCCGATGTGGCCCATGTAGATCGCCCGCAGGCGCTCGATCGCGTCCTGCAGCGCCCCCGCCGCCGCGCCCTCGCCGGGGAAGACGATGCTGCCGGGCAATTCGCGCATCTGCCGTTCGGTCAGGCCGTAGGCCTGCGGCTCCAGCGCGTGATCGGTCTGCGGGTCGTCTCCGAAGGGGTCGAGCTTCGCGCGCAGGTGGCCGAACTGGCGAATGTTGCGGGCGAGGCGCGCCGCCAACACGATCGCCTGGGTATCAACTGGGGCGCTTGGCGCGGCCAGCTGTGCCGTGGCGCCGAAGTCCAGCGCGCCGCCGCGCTCAAGCTCCGCGAAGAGTTGCGCGCTCCTCGCGTCGACGGACGAGGGGTCCTGGCGGTAGCGCTCGTAGAGCTCGAGCGCCGCGCCTTGGTTCGGTCCGTGAAAGAGCTCCCCGAGATCCATACGTATCTTCCTCGCACGGCCAGATTTCCAGCAGAAATGGGTCCCAAGACCATTGCCATCGAAGCGCCATCATTATAGCGCGGCTCACCTTTCATGCGCGATGCGCAGTTTTCATGATTCCGCGTACGTCTTACGCATGGTGGGCGTGCCCCGCGGGCCCTCCCAACAGGATGCCCTTCTTGACGGCACGGCGTGGCTGGGCGCCCGGAGCGCCCGCTGCGCAAACTCTCGGGTTTCCGCGAGTGTCAAGGCTTCCTATCCGGGACGCACCTCGGGTAATCTAGCGTCTTAGGGAGGCGAAGCTCTATGCGAAAGTACGGCGCGGAGGTGCTCGGAACCATTCTTCTGACGCTGCCCGGCACTGGCGCCATCATCGCCACAAGCCTGACGGGGCAGCCCGGCGGTATCGGTATCGTCCTGGCTTTCGGACTCGGCCTCCTTGTTTCGGTGTACGCGTTCGGACCCATCTCGGGATCTGCGGTGAATCCTGCGATCACGATTGGACTCGCGATGCTCGGCATGATCCCCTGGCGCGATGTCGTGCCCTACATCATCAGCCAGCTGATCGGTGCAACCATCACGGCAGTCGTGCTTCTGCTGTTCTTCGGGAACGTCGCGCACCTCGGGGCAACGGTGCCCGCGCCGCACATCTCGGTCACCATGGCGCTCGGCGCGGAGATCCTCGGGACGTTCATCCTGATGACGGGAGTCTCCGCGCTCTCGCACCCCAAGTTCCCAGCGGCCGCGAGCGGCCTCAGCGTAGGGCTCTCCCTCGTAGCCGCCGCGTTCTTCACCGGCAGCATCTCGGGCGGTTCGTTCAACCCCGCGCGCTCCTTCGGGCCCGCGCTAGTCTCCGGAACCTGGACGGACTTCTGGATCTACCTCGTCGGTCCGGTGGTCGGCGCCGTGCTCGCAGCGGGCCTCTACCGCACGGTGCGCGGAACCCGCTAGATCGGGACGCGGTTCGGCCCGGCTCTCTGAAGAGCCGGGCCGCGCGTTTTCGTGCGACGCTACTCGTGCCCCAGGGCGTCGACGGGGTTCAGCGCCGCCGCCCGGCTCGCCGGGTAGACGCCCGACACGAGCGCGACGATCAACGCGAACGCCATGGCGCCGAACGCGATCCACGGCGTGACCGCGAACAGCGCGACGCTTTGCCCCCCGCCCTGCAGGATCGAATGGTTCACGAGCGCGTTGATCCCCTTCCCCGCGAGCCAGCCGCACACGAGCCCCACCGCCCCGCCGAGGGCGCCGATGATCAGCGACTCCGCGAGGAACATGCGGCGGACGTCGCGCCGCCGCGCCCCGATCGCCTTCAGCACCCCGATCTCCCGGGTGCGCTCGAGCACCGCCACGATCATCACGTTCGCGATCCCGAGGCCCGCGACGACCAGCGCGATACCGCCGATCACACCGAGGATGGACTGGACGATCAGGAAGACTTGGTGCAGCGCGTCGATGATGCTCTGGAACGTCCGCGTGCCGTACCCCATGCGGCTTAGGCGGTCCGCGAGCGGCTGAACGTCTGCCTGAGACGTCGCCTGCACCGTGATCTGGTCGTAGAGGAAGCCGTCCGGCCCCTCCCCCTCCTTTCCCTTGCCCTGGCGCAGGATCGACTGCAGGGTGCGGTAGGGCACGTAGCTCGCGCTGCCGTGGATGATGCCGACGACCTTCAGCGTTTCGCTGGCGGGCTGCGCGAAGGCGCTGCCGTCGAGGCCGTTCGATCCGAAGTCCCCGCTGAAGCGCAAAGGGATCTCCTGCCCCAGAAGGCGCCTGAGGTTCTTGCTCGTCGTCTTCTCGCCCTTGGGCAGGAGGTACGCGGCGGAGCCGTCGCTGAGCACGATCGCCTGCTCGGAGTCGCCGGGGATGCGGCCCATGCGCAGCTGCTTGCGCAGGCTCGGCAGCTGGAAGCGGTGCGGCGCGAGGTTCTGCGCGACGACCGTCGCGCCGCGCGACCCCTCATGCACCGTCGCGACGAGCGTCGCCGCGTAGTAGGCGCCTGCGACGTGCGGCAGGCGCGAGAAGCGGGCGATCGTCTGGTCGTTCAGGGGCTTCTGCGCCGACGGTGCGCCGAGCGAGACGCCGAGCGGGGATGCGCTCTGACTCTTCGCGCCGCTCACCATGATCTGGGTCACCGAGCCCAGCCCGTTCAGCTGCGCGATCACGCTCTGCTGCAAGCCCTGGCCGAAGGAGACCATCAGCACGATCGCACCGACGCCGATCGCGACGCCGAGGCCCGTGAGGACGGCCCGCGCCTTGACCCTGCGGATGCTGCGCCAGGCGTAGCCGAGGAGGTCCCCGAGCGGCATCCTTCCGGCATCCACACGCGACCGCACCTCGCGCGGCGCGGGCGCGTCTCCCACGAGCTCCTGGAGCGCGCCGTCGAGCAGCCTGAGGACCCTGTCGGCGTCCGCCACGAGGCTCGGGTTGTGGGTGATCAGGACGAGCGTCCTGCCGCCGCGGTGCAGCTCCCTCAGCAGCTCCATGATCTGCTCGCCCGAGGCGGTATCGAGGTTGCCGGTCGGCTCATCGCAGAGCAGAATCTCGGGGTCGTTCGCAAGGGCGCGCGCGATCGCGACGCGCTGTTGCTGCCCGCCGGAGAGCTGCGACGGCCGATGGTGCATGCGGTCCGAGAGACCCACCTCGGCGAGCAGCGCCTCGGCCCGCGCCCGCCGGGCCGAGGCGCTCTGCCCGTTCAGCGCCATGGCGATCTCCACGTTCTCGCACGCCGTCAGGGAGCCGATGAGGTGGAAGGACTGGAAGACGATGCCCACGCGGGTGCGGCGGTACGCCGCAAGCGCGTCGCTGTCGGCTTCGCCGAGCGAGACCCCGGCCGCGCTGAGCTCGCCGGCGGTCGGGCGATCGAGACCGCCGATCAGGTGCAGGAGTGTCGTCTTGCCGGATCCGCTCGGTCCCAGGATGGCTAGGAACTCGCCATCCTCCACGCGCAGCGAGAGCCCGCGCAGGGCCTGCACCTCCTCGCTGCCCATGCGGTAGACGCGGGAGACGGCGCGCAGCTCGATCGCCAATGGAGTCCCTCCTCCGAAAAGACGTGATCGGTCCCCGGCCGCTCTGCGGCCGGGGACCGAGATGGGGTTCTAGATCGCCCGCTGGTCCGGGCCCTGCACGAACAGGGTCACGATCCACCCGATCAGCAGCGCCAGGAGCCATCCGACCAGCACGGCGACGATCAGTTCGAAAATACGCACCCCGAGCGAACGCGTGAAGTTGATCACCGCGTTCATCTCGGACTGCGAGATGCTGGCGCGATCATCCAGCATGGCGCTGCGCAGCGCGCCGGCCGACGGCGGGAACAAGAGGTCCCCGACCCCAGTGATGAGTCCGAAGATGGCGCCGGCCGCGGACGCCCTGAGGGCCGCGCGGTCCACGGTCCGCTTCGCACGGATGGCGATCAGGCCGACGACGACCGCAATCAGGATATCGAGCGCGTAGCCGATCAGTCTCGCCAAGTCGCTCGTCCTGGGGACCGCGAAGTGTGAGATCACGGACAGCACGCCGATCACGGCCGCTGCCAGGTACAGGTTGGTCAAGGGCTGGCCCGCGTCTTGCGACATCGGCGATAACTCCTCTCCGGAACCTGAAACCGCAATGCCTACTTCGCCAACGCGCGCATCCCGCCTGCCTAGTGGAGGGCGGCGAACGCCGCGAGCACGCTCACGGTCCCGAGCAGAGCGCCGCCCGCCACTTGCCATGCGTCGTGGCGGTGAAGGCGCAGCCTCGACCAACCGATGACGACCGGCACCCAAACGACCGCGAGCGCGGGCGGGCCGAAGAACAGGAGGCTGAGCCAGAAGCCCGCGGCCGCACCGCTGACGTGCATGCTGACCTTCCAGAACTGGGTGATCACCGAACCCGCCGCCACCCACAGCACCATGCCGGCGATCGAGGTCTCCAGCGCCGACGGGGCCCTGAAGAGCACGGCACCGGCCAGCGTCACGACGCCAAACGGCAAGGCCAGCGGAAGGAACCTTTTGCGCTCCGCGATCAAGGTCATGTCGGAGTCGCTGACGCGGCCGCGCTTGACTGCACCGAGCAGGATCAGCGAAGGCAAGCACAGCATGAGGCCCCATGCCGCGGCCGTCATGCCGAGATCCCGCGGACCTAGCGCGATGGCGAGCACCAGGAAGTAGGCAGTGCCGACAACAGGCGGGCTGCCGAGGTCCGAGACGATGCGGGCCGCACGGTCCATGCCGACGGTCCGCTCTGAGGCCTCCGCAGTGGACATGCTGCCCCTCCCCACCTAGCCCTTAGACAATTGTACCTTGGCGGTGTGAAGTTTGCGCGACGGCGAAACCGACTGCCATTACGTGTCCCTCTCCGGAGGTGCGCTGGCGTAGCCGGTCGCGAGCGCAGCCTCGATCTGCGCATCGCTCAGCCCCACCTCGCGCAGGATCCGCCGCGTGTGCTCGCCCAGCAGCGGCGGCGGCGTGCGCGGCTCGGCCGGGGTGCGGCTGTAGCGCCAAGGCAGCCGGACCTGCGGCAGGTCCTCGATCAGCGGATGGCGCAGGTGGGCGACGGTGCCCGCCTGCGCCACCTCCGCGCCCGCGAACACCTCATCGATGCTGCGGATCGGGCCGCAGGGGATGCCGCCCTTGGTCAGCAGTGCGAGCGCCTCCTCCCGGGTGCGCTCCGCGAGCGCCGCCTCGATCTCCGCCAGGAGTTCCTCGCGGTGCGCGACCCGGTCTGGATTCGTGCCAAACCGCGCGTCGTCCACCCACGCTTCACGCCCCAGCGCGCGCGCCAGGCTCAGAAACTGGCGGTCGTTGCCGACCCCGATCGCGATCGGCTTGTCCTTCGTGCGCACGGTCTCGTACGGCGCCATCGAAGGGTGGGCGTTGCCGTAGCGGCGCGGGCGCTGTCCCGTGAGCAGGTAGGAGGAGGCGACGTTCGCGAGCATCGCGACCTGGCTTTCGAACAGGGAGACAGAGACGTGCTGCCCGCGGCCTGTTCGGGTTCGCTCGTAGAGGGCGGCGAGCACGCCGCTGAGCAGGAACATGCTCGTGAAGAGGTCCGCGGCAGCCACCCCGACCTTGTACGGTTCCCCGTCGGACGGCCCCGTGATCGACATCAGGCCGCCCGCGCCCTGGATGACGAAGTCGTAGCCGGCGCGGTCGTCACCGAGCGGGTAGCCCCGAACGCTCGCGGTGATCAGGCTGGGCTGCGCATCGCGCAGCGACTCGAGCGAGAGGTTGAACCGGTCGAGGTTGCCCGGGCGGAAGTTCTCCACCACGACGTCCGCCCATCCGGTGGCGAGGCGGCGGACCACCTCCTGCGCCTCGGCCCGCGTCAGGTCGAGCGCCAGGCTCTCCTTGTTGCGGTTCACGCCGAGGTAGTACGCCGACTCCCCCTCGACGAACGGCGGGCCCCAGCTGCGGGTCTCGTCGCCCTCGAGCACGTGCTCCACCTTGATCACGCGCGCACCGAGCTCACCGAGCGACATCGTCGCGAACGGCCCCGCCAGCACGCGCGAGAGGTCGAGGACGCGCACGCCGTCGAGCGGCCCCCTCTCATCAGCCATCACGTGCCACCTCCCCCAGGGCCGCGAGCGCCGCCTCGACGTCTGCGGGCGTGTTGAAGGGGGCGAAGGAGAACCGAACCGCCTCGCGCGGATGCAGTTCCTCGACGGCCCGCGCCACGACTTGGCCGTGGCGGTAGAGCCCGTCCACCACCTGGCGCGCCGGGAGGTCCCGCACGCGGACGGAGACCATGGCCGCGCGGCGCGGCACAGCTACCGCCTCAACGCCCGGCGGCAGGCCGGCGAGGAACTCCGCCACGCGGGCGGAGGACGCATCCCACGCCCGCTGCCAGCCGATCTCGGCGAAGAGGGCGATCGCGCGCCCGAGTCCCGTGTAGAGCGGCCAGTTGCGCGTGCCGACTTCGAAGCGCCGCGGCGTCTCGCGCCAAGCGACGTCGTCCGTGCGGCGACCCTGGAGGTCCCCTTCCGCCGACCCGCTGCCGGCCGGCAGCAGGCCGAGGTGCGCGAACGCGTCCGGCCGCGCGTACAGCCCCGCCGTGCCGACGGGCGCGAGCAGCCACTTGTGCCCGTTGAAACCGTAGAAGTCCGGGTCCAGGGCGGAGAGGTCGACCCGCATCTGCCCGATCGCCTGCGCTCCGTCGATCAGCGAGAGCGCGCCCGCCGACCGGCATAGGCTGACGATCCTCTGGGCGGGCAAAACGCGTCCCGTGCTCTGCAGCACGTGCGAGACGGCGACGAGTCGCGTACGGGACGTAAGACTGCGCTCGAGCTGCGTCAGGAGTTCGTCGTCGTCGCCGTCCATCTCCCAGGGCACGACCCGGATGCGCCCCATTCGCTCCAGCGCCCGCCACGGGTAGCGGTTCGCCGGATGCTCGTGCGTCCCCACGATCACCTCGTCGCCCTCCGAGAAGGGCAGAGCCCCAGCCACCCAGTTGATCGCCTGCGAGACGTTCTCCGCCAGCGCAATCCTTTCGCCAGTGGCCCCCAGCAGGAGGCCGACCTCGGCGCGCACAGCGTCCATGCCGGCCCGGCGCGCCTCGTACCCCGCCGGCCACCCCGGCCCCTCGACCTGCCACTGCTCGTACGCGCGCACGAACGCGACCGTGACTGTCTGCGGCGACGGGCCCAGCGTTCCCGTGTTCAAGTAGACCTTGCGGCGCAGCACAGGAATGTCGGAGCGCAGATCCTCGAGCGTCCATCCCACGCGGCGTCGCCTCCCGTATCCTTGTTCGTTACGCCGCACCCGGCCTGTCCCCTGCGTTCTCGGGCGAACTGCTATGATCCTGGTTGGTGGAAGGTACGAGGAGGTCGCCCGATGGCCCAGGACCTTGACGCGCGGGCGGGACGGCTGCGGCGCTCCTTCAGCATGCTTGCATCGCTCTACGACTCGCTCTTCTACCAGACCTCGGAGGAGATCTGGGAGGCGGCGCTCTCCCTCCTGCAGCCGCAGGAAGGAGAACGGGTGCTGGACGTCGGCAGCGGCACAGGACGCCTCCTGATCGCGCTCTCGCACCTCGTGGGCGCGAAGGGACGCGTCGAGGGCGTCGACATCTCGCCCGGCATGTGCCGGGTCGCGGAGCGACTTCTAACCGCGACCGAGCACCCGTCTCCGGCAGCCGTGCGGCAGGCAGACGCCCGGCGCCTGCCGTTCGAGGATGGCGCCTTCGACGGCGCGGTGAGCGTGCTGACGCTCGAGCTCCTGAAGCCCGGGCAGACGGAAGCCGCACTCTCAGAGCTCGCCCGCGTCGTGCGCCCCGGCGGGCGGATCGTCGTCGCGTCGCTCGCGGACGCCACCGCGGTCGATCGCCAGCTCCAGTACTACGAGATCCTGCGCCACGCCCTGCCGCTCGCCTGGTTCGGCCGCCCGCTCGCCCTGCGCAGACTGGCGCACGCGGCGGGACTCACTCCGCGCATCGCGATGCGCCGCTCCTTCCTGCGCCTGCCGGTCGACGTGCTGCTCACATCCCGACCGGAGTAGAGCTCCGATCCCGGCGTCTGGACGCCTCCCGTTGGCCCGAACGGCCGTTGACCCCCGTCCGCGCGAATTCCCAGTATGGCAGTGAGCTTTTTCAACGGCCCGAGCGCCCGTGGGGGACTCGGCTGCCCGGCGATCGGGCAAGCTTGCCGCGAATGGGCAGCCTCGCCAAGTTGGGGGAAACGCGGTGGACGTCGACGCAACTGCGCTACGCCCCGCCAGGTGGCGGCGCGTAGCGCAGATCGCAGCGATCATCGGACCAGGACTGATGGTCATGCTGGCGGATACCGACGCGGGCAGCGTCGTCACTGCCGCCCAGTCTGGCGCGCAGTGGGGCTACCGCATGGTGCTGCCCCAGCTACTCCTCATCCCCGTGCTCTACTTCGTCCAGGAGTTGACCGTGCGCCTCGGGGTGCTGACCGGCAAGGGGCATGGCGAACTGATCCGCGAAGCGTTCGGCGACGGGTGGGCCTACCTCTCGGTCGGGACCCTGTTCGTCGCGTGCCTCGGCGCGATCGTCACCGAGTTCGCGGGCATCGCGGGCGTCGCCCAGCTCTTCGGCGTCTCGCCCTCCCTGGCCGTCATCGCCGCGGCCGCCCTGTTGATCGGACTCGGGCTCGGCGGCAGCTACCGCAAGGTGGAGCGGGTCGGCATCGCGCTCGGTCTCTTTGAGCTGCTCTTCCTGCCCGCGGCGCTGCTCGCGCATCCGAACGGCGCCGCGCTGGTGCACGGCATCTCCAGCATGCCGCTCCGGGACGGCGGATACCTCTACCTGCTCGCGGCGAACGTCGGCGCCGTGATCATGCCTTGGATGGTCTTCTACCAGCAGGGCGCAGTCATCGACAAGGGACTCTCGGCGCGCGACCTGCGCAGCGCGAAGCTGGACACTCTGCTCGGCGCCATCGCGACCCAGGTCGTGATGATCAGCGTTGTCGTGGCCGTCGGCGCGACGATCGGCTCCGCGCGCGGCAGCCACAGCCTCACGGGCATCCCGGAGATCTCCCACGCACTGGAGCCGTTCCTCGGCTACCTCGGCGCGAAGGCGGTCTTCGGGCTCGGCATTCTCGGCGCCTCGCTCGTCGCCGCCCTCGTCGTCTCGCTGGCGGCCGCCTTCGGCGTCAGCGAGGCGCTCGGCCAGCCGCACAGCCTGAACCGCAACCCGCGCGACGCCAGGGTCTTCTACCTCTCCTACGCAGCGGCGCTGGCGATCGGCGCGATCGCCGTGCTGTCCGGCGCGCCGCTGGTGCGGTTGACGATCGACGTCGAGGTGATGAACGCCATCCTCCTGCCGATCGTGCTTGGGTTCCTCGTCGTTCTGGAGGCGAAGGCGCTGCCGCCGTCGGCGCGCATGCGCGGCGTCTACCGACTGGCCGTCTGGCTGGCTGTTGCGGCCGTGATCGGCGTCGGCCTCTTCACCGCCGTACGCGCCGTGGCGTAGGCCCTTCCCTACTCCTGCGGGAAGAGGAACGCTTGGCTCGACACCGACTGGCTCGACGACGTCGGCGTGGCGTAGACGAACGTGAAATGCACCGTCGTGCCCGCCCACTTGCCCGGCGGGTACGGGAAGAAGTAACTGATCACCTCGCCGTCCGAGCCCATCGAGAAGCCGCCCTGCGCAGGGCCGAACCCGCTGGTCATGGCCTCCGATGGACTCTCGGCGGTAATCTCTCCCGCGGAGGACCAGGCCTGAAGGTACTGGAGCTGCCAGCCCTGTGGCAGCCCGCTGACCGAAAGCATCGCCATCGCGCCACCCGTGGTCTGGCCGGGTGGCGCCATGCTGTAGGTCAGGGTCGCTCCGCTTGAGGCGCTGCCTCCTCCACCGTTCGACGTCCCCTGCGACGCCCCGCCAGGCGCCGGTGTCGAGGACGCCCCTAACGTCGACGACGTCTTTGATCTCGTCTTGCTGCTATGCGCCACGTGCCTCGCCACCGCGGGCTTCGTCGCCTTGGGCGCCACCGAAGGCGCGCCACAGCCTCCGAGCAGGGCCAACGACAGGAGGACCATGGAAAGCCGCCAAACGCGCGCGCGCGCCATCATCGGACACCTCCTCGGCGCTCTTTCCGGATCCTGCCGCGTGACTCCTGCCGTATGTCGACGCGTGCGACGAACGGTGCGAGCACGCGGACAGGCGGCTTGCCGACCCGGGCCACGCGTCGAACGGCGCCGACGCGTGCGCGCTCGCGACGCCTTGACGGCATGTTTCCTCCCATCCGTCATCTACCGCATCGCACCCGCCCCGAGATCGCGAACGCGCGCTCCACGCGCGCCTTGCGGCGAACCCTCCCGCGCAGCGCGTCCGTATGGCCAAGCAATCGCCCGACCGCAGTCGCTTGACCGCGGCAGATGGACCCCTTCTTGGGCCGACACGCCTTCCCTGATGGACCGCGGACGTCGATTGGACCCCGGCCCGTGCGCCGAATGCGCCACGCATCTGGGGACCGCTTGCCGTGTTTGCGAATGTCGCCACGCGCGATATTGGTTGCGGCAGGAGGCTTCGGACGACCGGAGCGCGCGACCGCGAAGCGGAACGCGGACCTGCCGATAGGGAGGCTCAGTGCGATGATCGACTACCTTGCTCTCATGCTTGTGACTGTTGGCATCGGGCTCGCGCTACTGGCGTTCTACCTTTACTTCCAGCCGGATGAGACGAAGCGCCAGACCTGGGGCGGTGGATTCCTGACGGTAGGTGTCGTGCAGTTCATTCTCGCGCTGAACATCGTCGAGCATTGGATCCTGCCGAGCAGCTACAACATCGCCTTCGGCGAGCCGGCCCTGATCTTCGGCGCGGTCTTCGCCCTCGCCGGCATCCTGCTGCTGATGAAGCAGGACATCCTCGGGCCAGCGATCGTCGGCTTCTTCGCCGGACTTGTGCCGATCGTCGTCGGCATCCGCATGATGAACCTGGGCATGACCTCGGAGCCCACGCTCTCGGGTACCGGCTACATCCTCGCAGGACTCGGCGGGATGGTCACCCTGCCGGCGATCGGCTACAAGAACCAGCGCGCCATCACGCTGATCGCCGCCCTCCTGCTGATCGTCGCCGCCGTGATCTTCTGCTACATGGGATATGGCGCCTACTGGAGCCACCTGGCTTCGTTCGCCAAGTACGCCCCGAAGTAACCCCGCACCCCAGTACCCCCTGGCGCAAGTCCCGAAGAGCGCAGGAGGCCGGCCACTTGGCCGACCTCCTGCGCTCTTGCTACGCGATCTCGTCCCGCTCGGCGGCGTGACGCAGGTAGACTCCGGACTCCACGACCTCCAGCATCCGCAAGACGGCCCGCGCGATCTCGGAGAACGAAGTGTACAGTGGATTCGGTCCGAGCCGCACGACGTCAGGCGGTCGAAAGTCCGGCACGACCCCGCATGCCTTCAGGGCGCGCGCGATGCGCGCGCCCTCGGGGTGCTCAAACGCGACGTGGGCGCCGCGCTGGCCGGCCGCCCGCGGCGTGCCGACGGTGAAGCCGAGGGGGCGCAAGAGGTCGTCGCCCATCTCGATGAGCAGCGACGTCTGCCGCAGCGACTTCTCGCGGATCGCGGTGATGCCGGCACGCCCGATCAGAGGGAGCGCGCCCAGGAGCGGAGCCATCGCGAGGATGTGCGGCGTGCCCGTCTGGTACGCCCCTGCGCCGCTTGCGGCCTCGAAGGTCTGCAGCATGTCGAACTGGCGATCCTTGCGCGAGCCGAACCAGCCCCACAGGCCCGGCGTGCGATCGAAGTGGCGACGGTGCACGAAGAGAGACGCCGCGGCGCCCGGGCCGCCGCCCAGGTACTTGTAGTTGCACCAGAAGGCGAAGTCGGCGCCGTCGTCGTGCAGCTGGAGCGGTACGGCGCCGGCGGCGTGCGAGAGGTCCCAGCCGATCAAGGCGCCCCGCGCGTGCGCCGCCTCGGTCACGCCGCGCACGTCCAGCAGTTGCCCGCTGCGGTAGAGCACTGCGGGCAGCACGGCGAGGGCGACGTCCTCGCCAAGGCTCGCGAGGATGTCCGCCGCCGAGAGCGTGCGGCCGTCTCGGCTCGGCACCTCGCGCAGGCATGCCGCAGGATCCTCGCCGCGCAGTCGCAGGTGGCTCTCGATCGCATACCTGTCACTCGGGAAGTTCAGGGGGTCGCAGAGCAGCACGCGCCGCGCGCCATCCGGACGGTAGAACGTGGAGAGCAACTGGTGCAGGTTGAGCGTCGTCGAGGCGGCGGCGACGACCTCCTCCGGCTCGGCGCCGACGAGCGGCGCCTCGAGCGCGCCGATGCGCTCGGCGAGGTGAAACCAGGCGGGATCCCCGCCGCCCCACCCGCCGACGCCGAGGCAGCGCCACTCGTCGAGCGCGTGCAGCAGCGCCGCCTCCGCCGGCCGGGATAGAAGTCCGAGGGAGTTCCCGTCGAGGTAGATCGTCTCGAGCGGCCGGTAGAACTCGCTGCGATACGCGGACAGCGGGTCCTTCGCGTCCTCCGTGCGGGCGCGTTCCTCCCAGGCTCGTCGGTCCATGCGGCACCGCTCCTTCGCCGCGAGCGGTTCATGGCGATGCGGAGCGATTCCTGCCGCGCGCGAACGCACCATGCGCCGCAGGAAGCGTCCGCACGCGAGGAGAAGTCGCGTGCAGCAGTTGCTGTCGAAAGGAGGGGGCGTCGTACTGGACCGTCGACGTGCGGTTTCCTGGCTTGCCGCGCTTGGCTGCGCGGCGATCGCGGTCGCGGCGTCGCTCCCTTCCGCTCCCCAGGCCCACCGCGCGCTGGCAGTGTCCGGCGCGTGGCGCTCGATCGGACCGGCCCCGGTGTTCGGGGACCCCTACTCCGGCCGTGAGAGCGGCAGGGTGACGAGCATCGCAGTGGCACCGAACGGCACGATCTACGCCGGTTCGGCGAGCGGCGGCGTCTGGTCGTCCACGACGTCGGGACGCACCTGGCGTCCACTCACCGACAGTGCGCCCGATCTCGCGATCGGCGCCCTGGCGCTCGACCCTGCCAATCCGAGCGTGATCTACGCCGCCACCGGGGAGGACGACGACTGCGGGGACTGCTTCTACAGCATGGGCGTGCTGAAGTCCTCGGACGCCGGCGCCACCTGGCGGCTCTTGGGCCGCCACACCTTCGAGGGCCACTACCTCGCGAGCATCGTCGTCGACCCGGCGGATCCGAACCGGATCTTCGCCGCGGGCGATCTCGGCGTCGTGCGCTCCGACGACGGTGGAGTGCACTGGCGCACAGTGCTGCGCGAGCCGACGACCGACCTCAAGTTCGTGCCGGGCAAGCCCGAGGCGCTGCTGGCAGGGGTGACGGGGACGGGCGTGGAGCGCTCGCTCGACGGTGGGCGAACCTGGCATCGGCTCGGGGGCGGGTTGCCCAGCCAAGGTTCCCTGATCGGTCGGGTCGCGATCGCCGTCGCACCGAGCGACCCCAAGGTTCTCTACACGGCCTACGCCGGACTGCGTCAGGGCTGCCAGGACTGCCTGCTCGGGCTCTACGCGAGCCGCGACGGGGGCGCGTCCTGGCGAAAGCTGCGGGTGAAGGACTACTTCCGCGAGCCGGGCACTCCGATCGCGGCGCAGGGTGATTACGACAACGTGCTGGCCGTCTCCCCGACCGACCCGAACGTCGTCTTCGCCGGCGGCGTCGATCTCGTCGCCTCCGCGAACGGCGGGAAGACGTGGCAAGACCTCACCGACCACTACTACCTGCACACCGACCAGCACGCCCTCACCTTCTCCCAGGGCACGCTCTACATCGGCAACGACGGCGGAGTCTACGCGGTCCCGCCGGGCGGCGGGGTGCAGGACCTCAACACCAACCTCTCGATCACCCAGGTCTACCAAGGGGTCTCCGTATCGCGGGACGGCCGCAGCATCCTGGCGGGGTTCCAGGACAACGGCACGGCGCTCTTCACCACCCGCACCGCCGCGTGGCGGTCGATGATCGACGGCGACGGCTACTTCAACCTGATCCTGCCCGGCAAGAAGGTCGCGCTGCTCGGCGAGGTGGACGGACAAGTGCAGCGCTCGGTCGACTTCGGCGCGCATTGGCGCGCCTCGAAGGTGCCAGGACACCTCGCCGGCCCGATCGCAGCGGACCCCTTGGCGCCGGGCGACGTGCTGCTCGGCGAGCAAAACGTCTGGCGTTCCCTGGACCGTGGTCTCCGCTGGCAGCAGTTGACGCACGTCGCGCGCGGATCGGGTCCGCTCTCCGCGATCGCGGTTGCGCCGTCGGACCCCGAAGTGATGTACGCGGGCTGGGGCGATGGACTGCTCGAGATGTCGCAAAACGGTGGACACACGTGGCAGGACATCGGCCCCTCGACTTGGCCGACCGCCTGCCCGCCAGGAGCGGGCGCGCTGCCCGACGACTACATCACCGCGATCAGCGTCGCCACAACGAACCCGTACCGCGTCTTCGTGTCCCTCGCCTACGCCTACCCGCAGTCGCTGCCGGACTGCCCGTTCGTCATGGAGACGCCGTCCGCCGGGGCATCCTGGCCATCGTGGGTCGACATCTCCGGGAACCTGCCGAAGTTCGCGGTGAACGACCTCTTGGCGAACGGCGGCGGCCTCTACGCCGCCACCGGCCGCGCCGTGTACTACAGCCCCGCCGCGAACGCCGTCTGGCGCAAGCTCGGCAAGGGCCTGCCGAACGTCGAGGTGGCCGGACTGACGCCGATGCCCGACGGCAGCATCCTCGCCGCAACGTACGGCCGAGGGCTCTGGGTACTGGGCTCGCCCGACTCCTACCCCTGATGCGATCCGCGCGACTTCAGCGCGGGGCGTAGCGCCGCGCAGCGCGGGAATCCTTTGCAGGTAGCAGCAGGAAGTCGCGGGCCCGTCCCGGAACCTGCCGCAGTAGCGATTTACGGGAGGCGGTGCTGGGGTGCGCGTGCTCGTCGTGGAGGACGACCCGTCGCTCGGTGCCACGCTGCGGCTCGGCCTAGCTGCGGAAGGGTTCGAGGTGGACGTCGCGACGACGGTCGCAGATGCGATCGCGGCTTCCCAGCGCAGTGCCTTCCGCCTCGCGCTCGTCGACGTGAACCTGCCCGACGGTTCCGGCTTCGCGCTCTGCCCGCGGCTGAAGGACCGCGGGCTCCTCGTGGTGATGCTCACCGCGCGCGGCGACGTGTCCGATCGCGTGCACGGCTTCGAACTGGGCGCCGACGACTACATCCCGAAGCCGTTCGCCTTCGAGGAGCTGGTCGCGCGCCTGCGCGCCGTCGCCCGCAGGACCGGAGAGGAGCGCCTGCCCGTGCTCTCCTTCGCCGATGTCGAGGTCCACCTCGAGCGCCAGCTCGCGCTGCGCGGCGGCCACCCCCTCGACCTCACGCGGCGCGAGTACGATCTGCTCTGCTACTTTCTGCGCAACCAGGGGCGCGTCGTAACGCGCGAGCAGATCCTCGATAGGGTCTGGGGCTACGACGCGGAGGTGACGAACGGAGTCCTGGACGTCTACGTCAGCTACTTGCGCCGAAAGCTCGAGGCGTTTGGGCCGCGCGTCATCCACACCGTGCGCGGGTTCGGCTACGCGCTGCGCAACGAAGAGTCCGGCGATGCCCAAGCTTAGCCGGACCCTCGGCTGGGCGATCGCCACGGTCGTCGGTGTGGCCCTCCTCCTCGCCGACATCGGCGCCGTCGTCTTCCTGCGCTACATGCTGGAGCGCAACCTGTCGGCGAACCTCTACGCATCGGCCACGCAGACCGCAAACTTCTACATGCGCCGCGGCATGCTTCCGGCGCGCCTCCCGGTGAGCGAGCAGATTGCCGTCTACGCGCCGTCGGGACGGCTCCTGGCACGGACAGGAGGCGCACCCGCGAGCGCACCGCCGCTGGGCTTCAGCACACACCCGAAGACACTTGGCTTCGCGCAGCTTCTGCCGAACGGCCAGACGTTCTTCACGAGCGTCTCGCTCGCGCAGGTCAGAGCTCCCGTGCGTCTGCTCGAGGACGCCCTCAGCGTGCTGACGCTGCTCGCGCTCGCGCTGGCGCTCTTCGTGGCGTGGCGGTTGTCGCAGCGCATCGCGCGACCGCTGACGCTGCTCGCGCACGCAGCCGGGCGCATCGCCGATACGGGAGACCTTGAGGAGGACTTGCCGCAGGAGGCGCAGATTCAGGAGATCCATGAACTCGGCACGGCGTTGGCGCACATGCTATCCACCCTGCGCAGCACGTTCCGCGCGATGGAGGCGGCCGAAGCGCGCGAGCGCGCCCTGCGCGAAGGAACGCTGCACGACTTGCGCACCCCGCTCTCGACGGTGCTCGGTGCCCTCGAGCTGATCGAGGGTGGGCAGCTCGACGCGGCGGGGGGGGCGGAGGCGGCGACGCTGGCGCGCCGCGAAGCGCAGCGCATGGCGGCGCGCCTCGCGCAGGACAGCGAGGGCGGATCGACGCAGGCCGACCTCGTCCAGGCAGTGCGCCGCGCCGCGCGCTCGCACGAACTCGGCGCGACGCCCGAAGCGCTGCAGGTTGCCGCACCGCCGCAGGAGGTATTCCAGGTGCTCTCGCTGCTCGTCGACAACGCAGAGCGCCATAACCCCGAGGGCACGAGCGTCGTGCTCTCGGCGGGCGCGGTGGATGGCTTCGGCTGGGCGAGCGTCAAGGATTTCGGCGCCGGCATCGATTCCGAGCACCGCGAACACGTGTTCGATCGTTTCTACCGCGGGCCGAAGAGCCAAGGACTCGGACTCGGACTCTCGCTCGTCAGGGTGCTCGTCGAGTCACGCGGGGGCCGCGTCGAGCTCGAGAGCACGCCCGGCGGTGGTACCGAGGTTCGCGCCCGCTGGCCACTCGCCGCGCCGGAAGCTTAGAAGGACTTAAGGGTCGCTGAAGGCTGCTCCAAGCCTTCGCGGCGATACTCCAGACGATCGGAGGCAATCCGATCGGAAGGAGGCATCCCGAGAATGCGCAAGAGACATCTCGTGGTGGGCGCGCTGATCGCGCTGCCGCTGCTGCTCGGAGGCGGCGCGGCGGCCTTCGCCGCATCTGGTTCGTCGAGCGGCACCTCGCCCGGTACGGCGTTCATCGCCGATGTGGCGAGCCATCTCGGCATCTCGACGAGCACCCTGCAAGGCGCCTTGCAGCAGGCGGAAGTCGACCGAGTGCAGCAGGCCGTGAAGTCCGGCAAGCTCACGTCCGCCCAGGCGACGAAGATCGAGGCCCGGATCAACTCCGGCAAGCTCGGCCCTGGCTTCGGTCGGCTTGGCTTGGGCTTCCGCATGCGTCCGGGCAGTCGCGCAGCGGTTTCGGCCGCGGCGACGTACCTCGGTGTGACACCGCAGCAGTTGCGCTCGGACCTGCGCGGCGGCAAGTCCCTCTCGGACGTCGCCGCGGCGACGTCCGGCAAGACCGTGCAGGGCCTCGAGGCGGCGATCACCTCAGCCCTCGAGAGCTCCCTGCACGAGGCAGTGACTGCCGGGCGCCTGACGCAGCAACAGGCGCAGACCCGCGGGGCCAAACTCCCGCAGCTCGTGCAGCAGCTGGTGACCCGAACCGGCCACGCTGGCGCGGCGACGAACCCGCCCGCAGCCAACTGAAGACGCACCCTGCGAGAGGCCGCGCCGCTGGCGCGGCCTCTTCGCGCAAGGGCCCACTTAGCCGCATCGGGACACCGCCCATCCGCGCCGCGTAGTCTAAAGCAGGCGATCACGCAGGCGGGAGGCAACGACATGTGGGCATTGGGCAGACCCCGATCCGGAATCCAGCCGTTCTACCTCTATCGCATCGTCGACGCGTCCGGCGTGAGCGGCACCGGCATCGTCGCAGTCGGTGTCGTCCTGCCGTCTGGCAAGGCAGTCCTCGAGTGGTGCTCGCGCTGGAAGACGGTTACCGTCTTCGCGTCGGTCGCACAGGTGGAGCGGATCCACGGGCACGGCGGGCGCACGCTCCTGCACTGGGGCATCCCACCCCAGCCGCCGCAGGGACTCCCGATCTCGGCGGTGTGGCGCAGGTGGCTTCAGTTGGCCCGGCCGATCGACCCTGCGCGCATCCTGCGTGCCCTTCCCGCACTGCCGGCCGCAAACCGCGATTTGACCTGACGACGCGGCTCGGCCTAACGAGAGGTGGTCTCATGTCCCATCGGCACGCGTCGCCGCCGAAGAGCACGCTGCTGGCGTACGTACTATGGCTTCTGCTCGGCGGGTTCGGCATCCACCGCTTCTACCTGCGCCGCTTCGGTTCCGGTGCCCTGATGCTCATCCTGACCGTCGTCGGCTACGCCACGACCGGCGTCCTCATCGGCTTCGCCATGCTGATCGCGGTCGGCCTGTGGTGGCTTTTGGACGCCCTCTTGATCCCGGGCCTCGTGCGCCAGGCGAACGGCACTCCCTTCCCGCAGAACGGCGGGGTGTCCGACCCGCCGAACACGGGTTCCAATCGGTTTTAGGGACCGTGGGAGGACCGGCACGCCGGTCCTCCCGGCGCGCTTCGACGCGATCCGACGGTAGGCGCCATGCAGGTAGGATTGTCTCCCTCGCTGCGAGAAGTTCTCGGCGGCAGAGCGAACGGAGGCGTCCGAGCATGTACGACCTGATCGTGCGGCGAGCGCGGATTGCGGACGAGCGTTGCGACATCGGGGTGCAGGGCGGCCGGATCGCGGCCATCGCACCCGAAATCCCCGAGGCTGGCGCCAGGGAGGTGTCGGCGGAGGGCCGCATGGCCTCCGCACCGTTCATCGAATCCCATATCCACCTCGACACGACCCTGACGGCCGGCGAGCCGAAGTGGAACGAGAGCGGGACGCTGTTCGAGGGAATCGAGACCTGGGCGCTTCGCAAGGCCAGCCTCACGCGTGAGGACGTGATGCGGCGCGCGACGCGCCTGCTCCGTTGGCACGCGGCGCAGGGCGTCCTGCACGTTCGCTCGCACGTCGACACCACGGACCCGAACCTCACGGCCGTGAAAGCCCTCCTTGAAGTGCGGGAAACGCTCAAGGACCTCGTGGACGTCCAGCTGGTCGCGTTCCCGCAGGAGGGACTCCTCTCGTACCCGAACGGCGTGGAGCTTCTGGAGGAAGCGCTGCGCATGGGCGTCGACGTCGTCGGCGCCATCCCGCACTACGAGCTCACCCGAGACCTCGGCGCGGAGTCGGTGAAGGTCGCGTTCCGGCTTGCCGCGCAGTACGACCGACCGATCGACGCCCACTGCGACGAGACGGACGACCCCCAGTCCCGCTTCCTCGAGGAGATGGCCGCCGAGGCGATCCGTCAGGGCCTTGGAAGCCGCGTCACCGCCAGCCACACGACCGCCTTCGGCAGCTACGACGACGCCTACGCCTTCAAGCTGATGGGCTTTCTGCGCCGCGCCCAGATCAACTTCGTCGCGAACCCACTGGTGAACATCACGCTCCAGGGGCGCATGGACACCTACCCGAAGCGGCGCGGACTGACGCGCGTCAAGGAGCTGTGGCAGAACGGGCTGAACGTCAGCCTGGGCTACGACGACGTCATGGACCCCTGGTACTCGCTCGGCACCGGGAACATGCTGCAACCGGCGCACATGGCCGTGCACGCCTGCCAGATGACCGGGCGGTCCGAGGTGATGGCGTGCTACGACATGGTGACGACCAACGCCGCGCGCACGTTGGGCATCGAGGAGCGCTACGGTCTCGCCGTCGGGCAGCCTGCGGACTTCATCATCGTGGACGCCGAGGACAAGTGGGACGCGATCCGACGTCTCGCGGCGACGACGCTCGTCGTCAAGGGCGGGCGAGTGGTCGCCGAGACGACCGCGGCGCGCACGACCCTGCTCGGCGAAGCGGTCTCGTTCAGCCGGGAGTGACCGCGGTGCGCCGCTCGCCGGGGTAGTTCAGGTGAACCAGCAGGAAGCGCGTGCTCCGGTCCCAGCCGATGTCCCACGGCACGTGGTACCGATCGGCGGTGTGCGAGTTCACGAGCAGGTAGCCGCCCGCGCTCCGCGCGGTGGCGATCGCGAGGTGGACGATTTTCCCTCGCTCGCGGTAGGCGATCACGTCCCCAGGTCTCACCCGTGAGATCGGCGACGCGTGGACATCATCCGCCCGCGCCAAGGCGGAGTATGTTCCGCTGGCGACGAGATGGCCGCGGCCGCTTCCGGTGAGGTAGTAGTAGAGCCCCTCGGCGTTCGACCAGGCTCGCGTGCCGTCGCTCTTCGCAGCGTGCCAGGCCCATTCGCCCGAGGGTCGAAAGCCTCCCGCGCGCAGGCTCTGGGAGATAAAGTTCGTGCAGTCGCCGCCCTCGCCGTTGAAGTCGTTGTAGCGCGGGTTGTAGTGACCTCCGTTGCCGCAGCCGGTCGCGGCGCCGCAGTAGGCGTCCGCGTACTCGACGGCCGGCGCGGCAGTGGGTCGCGGCGAGGGCTGTACCGGCGCGCTGAGCGCGGGCCTGGCGCCAGTCTCCGGGAGCACCTCCCCGGGGATCCGCGTGTCCTGGTCGAGCGGGTCGGTGTACTCCTCCGCGCGGATCCGCCAGTGCCCGTCCTCCCGGCGCAGCACATACCACCGCCGCGTACCGACGCCGAACGCCTCCGGGACTCCGTCGACGCCGGCTTCCTTGTACTGGAATTCTTCCGAGACAACGGCGGAGATGCGAACTTCGTCCGCTCCATGGAACTTCACGCCGGGCGTGCGCAGGTCCACGCGGGCTCCCTCGATCTTCAAGCGGCGCGCGGACTGCCACGCGCGCAGGAACCCCTTTCGCGCCAGCATGTGGCGGTGGGCATCCCCGCTGCCCTGGCGCGTGTAGATCGGTGGCAGACTCCTCTCGTCCGCTCCGAGCGCCGCGGCGTCCTGACGCTGCAAGAGTCCGTGCAGCGCGTCCTTCACCTCCTGCTCGGGCGCCGTTAGTGGGGTAGCGGACTGGGCCGCGGGCCAGGAAGGGACGATGAAGGCCAGGAGCGATAGAATGAGAGCCAGTCGTCGCTTCATGGTCAGAGGATCCCTCGCGACAAGGGCGTTTATGACCGCGACGGCGTTCTCTCATCTTCCCCTCGTCAACCAGGCCCAGGAAGTGTCTGCGGGCCGGAGAAGTACTTGCCGTGGCATCGCCGTATCAACTCTGCTCAAGCGGAGCGGCGCGGCCTTCTGACATGAGGATGTGGTGTCTCAGCGTGGCGCGCAAGGAACTCGGATCGAACCCCCGCGGCCGACTGACCCCCGCGACGGTCAGCCGACGCTTGGTGCTTTCCCTTGCCGCCCTTGCCGTCATCGGCGCAGCGGTGGTGGTCCGCTCGGGAAGTGCGCCGAAGCGCACGGATCCTACGATCGCGAAGCCGCAGGCGGTGCTCTTCGCGGTTCGCGGGACGCCGCAGGATCCCGTCGGGCCCGGCCTCGCGGCATTCATCGCCGTGATCAATCCGCAGCAGCGGACGATCGGCATGGTCCCCGTTCCGGGTACCCTCAACACGCCCGAGGGCACGCTCGCCGAGGTCGCGCCGACCGCGAGCGCGCAGACGATCGCCCAGGATGTCTCGGCGGAGATGCGGGTGAAGCTCACGGGCTACCTCGTGCTGGACGCGGGAATGGTCAGCGACATCGTGACGACCCTTGCGCAGGAGGCACCGGGCTGGCCTCCCGAGCTGACGCCCGACCAGGCGCTCGCGGACCTCGGCTGGCCGGGCGCCATGGCACGGCCGAAGGCCGCCGTGGCCGTCGTGCAGGACCTGATCCAGTACCTTCCGGACATCACCGGCAACGCGAATAGGCTGCTGGTGGCGAAGGTGCTCCTGGCGACGAACTCCGACCTCGGGCCGTACCAGATGTTCGTTGTGGTAACGTATATCAACGATGAACACGTCGTCCCGATGGACCTGCGCTCTCTGCCGGCATCCCTACGAGAGAAACAGGTGAAGCGTTGAACCGCGCCGTCTCATCCCACGAGCCGCCGAGCGCCGAGGGCGCGACCGCGCGCGTGTCCCCGATCGCCGTGCTGGTCGGTATCGTCGCCTTGTCGCGCGTGCTGATCTTCGAGGCCGGGGCGCTCGCGTTCCGCTTCCTGCAGCACGCCTGGGTGCAGAGCGTGCCGGGCTACCTCCCGCCGGCGGCCGGCTACTGGACGCAGAGCCTGCTCGGCGTCTGGGCGCACTGGGACGGATACTGGTACCTCTCGATCGCCACGCTCGGCTACGCCGGGCGCTCCGTCTCCACGGCGTTCTTCCCTCTCTACCCCGCGCTATTGCACCTTCTCGGAAGCACAGCGCTCTCCGGTGTCCTTCTGTCGCTGCTCTGCTTCGGCGTCGGTGCCTGGCTCTTCTTCCTGCTCGCCCGCCGCGAACTTGGACATGAGGCTGCTTGGTACGCCGCCCTGGTGCTCGTATTCTTCCCGAGCAGCTTCTACTTCAACGCCGTCTACCCCGAGGCGCTGGTGCTTGCGCTTTCGGTTGGCGCCCTCTACCTGCTGTCACTGCGGCGCTACGCGTGGGCGGCGCTGGTGGCGGGCATCGCCTCCGCGGCGTCGGTCGACGGCCTGCTGCTCGGCCTGCCGATCCTGATCACGCTCTGGCAGGAGCGCCGACCTTGGCGCGAGTGGCTCTCGCTCCTCCTCGTGCCGCTCGGCCTGCTGGCGTACATGATCTACCTCTACGCGCACCTCGGCAGCCCTCTGGCGTTCCAGAGCGCCCAGGTGCACTGGGGGCGCCACTTCGCGCTCCCGTGGGTCACCCTGTGGCAGTCGGTGTCCGCCTTCGCCGGCCACCTGCACCAGTTCACATGGCACGAGCTCTTCGCGAACGGGAAGCCGATCATCGGCGTCTCAAACGTTTGGAACCTCGTCTTCGCCATCGTCGGCATCGTCCTTCTGGTCTACGCCGTGAAGCTACTGCGGCCGGCGCTCTGGTCCTACGCGCTGGTGGTGCTCGTCGTGCCGATCCTCTACCCGTCTTCGGGCGTGCCGCTGATGTCCTCCCCGCGCTTCCTGCTGTCCGCGTGGCCGATCTTCCTCGCCGCCGGCGTGCTGCTCTCGCGGCGGCCCGGCTGGACCCGCCCGCTCCTGTGGGTCAGCATCGCGATCGGCGGCTTGTTCGTCGCGCTCTTCACGACCGCGCACTGGGTCGCGTAGCTTCGCCGTCATGGCCTGCCCCGCGCGCGGGGAGGCTACGACCGAGGAGTGATGGCCGATGCCGCGGCGACCGAAGCCGGATGACCGCTCCAACAACGTCGAGCGCCTGCAGGAATCGCTGTCGAACACGATGGAGAACATGCGCGAGACCGACGACTACCTGAGGGCGCACGGCCTGGGCCCCGAAGAGCGCCGTGACCTCGCGCGCCAGCAGGAGCAGCGGGAGGACGCGATCGAGGGATTCCGTGCGGAGATCGAGGACGAGGCGGAGGACCGCTCGCGCTAGCGTGGGCGAACAGCGCCGCCTCGCCGGACATGTGCAGCGCCGCCTCGCGCGAGGCGGCGCTGCTCGCGTCCTCTCGCCCGCTTCCCGGATCTCCGTCCCGATGCCCTGTCAATCTCTGTCGGGTTTCGTTCCGGCGCAGGACGCGGCAGCACCTTCGGCAAATTCCCATGCAGGGTCTGGTCGGTGAGAGGAGTAGGTTTTTGGGCAAGCAGTTCGTCCTCGACACCAACGTGCTCCTGCACAACCCGCAGTCCCTACTGACGTTCGGCGAGGGCAACACGGTCGTGATCCCGATCGTCACCATCGAGGAACTGGACCGCTTCAAGACCCACGTGGACGGCATCGGCGCGAACGCGCGCGCCGCGATCCGCCTGATGGACCAGATCTCCGCCGAGGGCGACATCGTCCGAGGGGCTCCACTGCCGAACGGCGGCACGCTGCGCATCGAGCTCAACCACCAGGAGGGAGACCTCCTGCCGCGCGGCCTCGACATCGAGAAGGCGGACCACCGCATCCTCGCGGTGGCTGCCGCACTGCAGCAGGCGGATCCCGAGGGTCAGGTCGCGCTCGTCTCCAACGACTTCAACCTGCGGGTGAAGGCCCGCAGCATGGCGATCCGCTCTGAGGCCTACAGGAACGACCAGGCGGGACCGGTGGAGCACGGCGGCATCGTCCGTCTCCGGGTGTCGCCGGCGCTCTACGCGCAGGTCGAGGCGGACGGCGTGAAGCTCCAGAGCCTCGCGGCGGATGTCAGGGGCTACGACATCGTGGAGAGCGACTACGTCCTCGCGCGGGTTCAGGAGTCCTGCGGCGCGTGCGGCGCCGAGGACGCCCGCCAGATCGTACGCTACTCCGATCCGCCCGCATCCGAGTGGCTCTGCCGCCGCTGTCTCGGCGAGCGGGAGACGTCCCTCCCCGCGGAGGAGCTCGACGCCTTCTACGGCGGGAGGCCCCGCAGCGAGCTCGGCTTCGGCCAAGGGCACGTCGCGCTGCTGCGCAAGGGCTACTGGGAAGTGGTCGAGGGCGCTGTGCGCCCGCTCAGCTCCTACCGCCCCGGCCTCAAGGTCTACGGCAGTCTCGAAGCGCGCAACGACGAGCAGATCTTCGCGCTCGACGCCCTCTTGAACCCACGCAAGTCCCTCGTGACGCTCCTCGGTCCGCAGGGCTCCGGCAAGACCCTCCTCGCGATCGCCGTGGGCATGGAGCTCGCCGAGCGGCAGGAGATGGAGAAGGTCATCTACACGCGGGAGATCGTGCCGATGGGGCGCGACCTCGGCGCGCTGCCCGGTACCGAGGAGGAGAAGATGCGCGAATGGGTCATGCCGGCCTACGACGCGCTCGAGGCGCTCTTCGAACGCCCACGGCGCGGCGCCCGCAGCACCCGGCCAGAGCGGGAGACGCTTGAGGACCGGGTCGACTACCTGAAGCGCCTGGGGCAGATCGAGTTCAAATCGATCTCGTTCTTCAGGGGCCGCAGCTTCTCGCAGCGCTTCCTGATCCTCGACGAGGCGCAGAACGTGACGCCGCACCAAGCGGCGATCACCGTGAAGCGCGCCGGCAAGGGCACCAAGGTCGTGCTGATCGGCGACCCAGAGCAGATCGACAGCCCGTACCTCAGCCGCGGAGCCGACGGCCTGAGCTTCATCGCGCAGAGGATGCGCGGGCAGGACCTGTTCGCCTGCGTGGAGCTCGAGTCGGCAGAGCGCTCCCCACTCGCGGAGCGCTGCCGACAGCTGGGTCTGTAGCCTCTAGACCATCGTCTCGCATCGGCCGACGGCGGCCGCCACGTCGACGCCCGCGTAGTCTTCGGCGAAGAGCGAGAAGTAGTGCGCTGCCTCGGCGGTGCGAAGGCGGGCTGCCGCATCGGCGGTCGAGGTTGGGGCCGACGCCTTCAGCGCGTCGCGCATGCCGCTCCCGTCGCCGAACTGACTCTCCGTGCGCCAGAGGATGCCATGCGGCAGGTAACCCTCGAACGCTCGCCGCAGAATCCACTTCTCGACGCGCGGGCCGCCCCCGTCCGGCGCGTGGAGCTTCCACTCCGGCGGCAGCGCCATCGCGTACGCGACCACTTCGAGATCGAGGAACGGCACCCGCGCCTCGAGGCCGTGCGCCATCGTCGTGCGGTCGCAGCGCTGGAGGTTCAGATTGGGCAGCGTCAGGACGGAGCGCTGGAGCTCCTCAGGGAGTTCTTGCCCGCTGAGCGAGCGCACGTAACGGTAGCCCATCGGAACCTTCACCCGTCAGCACGACCTTGACGTGGCGCCCCGCGAGCTCCGCGACCAGGTAGTTCGCGAGGGCGCTTCGCACCGTGCGGGGATCGAAGAGTTCCATGCTGCGGATCACGGTCGGTAGGAGCGCCTGCGCCTGGGATGGATCGAAGATCGCCTCGTGGTGCTCGGTTCCGATGAAGGCCGCGACCTCGCGCGCCGCCAGAAGGTCCGGGCTGCACTCGCTGCCCACGGCGAACGACATGAGCCGCCGACCGTCCCGTTCGGCGATGCGCGCCGCGATCGCGGCGACGATGCTGCTGTCGAGGCCGCCGGAGAGGAATACGCCGAGCGGCACGTCCGACATCATCCGGCGGGATACGGCCGCCTCAAGGAGCGTCCTGCGCTCCTTGAGGCGCGCTCGAGTGTCCGGGAAGGCGTTGCCGAGGAGTTCAGCGGCAGCGTTGCGAACCGCACGACGCCGTCCGCGAGCGTCCAGTAGTGCCCCGGCGGGAACTCACGCACCCTCGGGAGCCTGGCGCGGTCGTAGGCCCTCAGCTCCGAGGCGAAGAGGTGCGTTTTGCCATCCTCCGACCAGTAGAGCGGCTTGATGCCCACAGGGTCGCGCGCCACAAGGAAGCGTCCGTCCTTCCCCGCGATCGCGAAGGCGTACATGCCCTCGAGTTGCGCGATCGCCTCGGCGCCCTCCTGCTCGACGAGGTGCAGCGCCGCCTCGGTGTCGGAGCGTGACCGAAAGCTGTGCCGCGGTAGCGCGGATCGCAGCTCCTGGTGGTTGTAGATCTCGCCGTTGGCGACGATGTGAAGGTTCTCCGCCTCGTCCGCGATCGGCTGCGCGCCGCCCGCGACGTCGACGATCGAAAGCCGCCGCTGGCCGAGCCACGCGCAGGCGAGCCGGACGCGGCCCTCGTCGTCGGGGCCGCGATGCGAAAGGCGCCGGAGCATACGCAGGAGCTGCGCCTCGTCGATCTCTCCGATGGCCGCGACGATGCCGCAGGTGACGCACCACTCCTTTAGGTCGCTTCCCAAAAAGCGTACCATCCGCCGGCGTGCGCTGCGCTGGCGCGGGAGTGCCTCTGCCGCTGTCTCGTCGCGGTGGCACGCTGAGCGCCAATCCTCCCGCGTGTGCGGCGAAACGTCCCGGGCATGCTGAGCGTCAGGGCATCATCCTCCCAGGCCGATCCAGAGTATCGAGTGGAGTATCGGTTTCCAAGGAATCCGCGCGACGCCTGACGAACTGCGAGTGGACGCCAAGACCACGGAGGTTTCAAAGGAAGCCATGCCGCAGATCCCACCGACTACCGAGGACACGCGCACGAACATCATGAACGCCGCCCTGCGCCTGTTCGGCGAGCGCGGCTACCACGCCACGTCGCTGCAGGACGTCATCAAGGCGGCGGGGTGCTCAAAGGGCGCGTTCTACCACTACTTCGAGTCCAAAGAAGACCTTCTTCTGCTTTTCCACGACACGTTCATCGACCACCTGCTCGCCTTCGCGGAGGGCGCGGCGCGCTGGCCAGGCGACCCCGTGGAGAAGCTCCAGCGCATCCTGAACCACCTGCTCGAGAGCATGTCGACGTTCCATGACCACATGGCCGTCTTCCACAACGAGTCCCGCTTCCTGACGCAGGAGAAGTTCTCGCTCGTCCAGGTGAAGCGGGACCGCTACGAGGCGCTGATGCGCGGCCTCGTGGAGGAGGCGATCCGCAGCGGCCAGCTGCGGCCGGACCTTGATCCGAAGATCTTCAGCTTCGTTCTGCTCGGCACGTTCAACTGGGCGTTCCGTTGGTTCCGGCCCGGACGGCCGATGCGCCCCGACGAGATGTCCCAGGTCCTGTTCCACATCGTGCTCGAGGGCGGCATCCGCCGCGAGTGACGCGGCGCGTTCGCGTAATGCACCCGGCGATCGCGCCTGGGCTCGGGCGTTTTCGCCGCTACGCCAGGACCTCCTCTCCTCGCTCCCGGCGCTATACGCGTTCGAAGATGGCCGCGATGCCCTGTCCTCCGCCGATGCATGCGGTCACGAGTCCGAAGCGTCCGCCGCTTCGGCGCAGCTCGTACAGCAGCTTCGCCGTCAGGATCGCGCCGGTGGCAGCGATCGGGTGTCCGAGCGCGATCGCTCCGCCGTTGACGTTCACCCGCTCCATGTCCATGCCGAGCTCGCGGATGCAGGCGAGGGACTGGCTGGCGAACGCCTCGTTCAGCTCGATGAGGTCGATCTGCTCGAGCGTCATCTTCGCCTTGCCGAGCACCTTGCGCACCGCCGGCACGGGCCCCATGCCCATCAGGTTCGGATCGACGCCCGCGACGGCCCATGCCACGAGCCGCCCGAGCGGCTGAAGACCCCGGCGCTCGGCCGCGGCGGCCGACATCACGACGGTCGCCCCGGCTCCGTCGTTGATGCCAGACGTGTTGCCCGCCGTGACGCTGCCATCTTCCAGGAACGCGGGCCGCAGTGCCGCGAGCCGCTCGAGGGTCGTGTCCGGGCGCGGGTGCTCATCCTGGGCGAAGGGCACGGCCTCCCCCTTCGCCGCGGGGATCGGGAGCGGCAGGATCTGCTCCATGAACCTCCCCTCGCGGATCGCGCGCGCGGCGTTCTGCTGCGAGCGCAGCGCGAAGGCGTCCTGGTCTGCGCGGCTCACCGAGTACCTGCGTGCGACGTTCTCCGCGGTCACGCCCATCGGCGGGTCGCCGATGGCGTCCGGCGAGAGCCTCGGCCGCATGAAACGCGGCGGCATGCGCTGGAAGGCCGCCTGCGGCCTCTCCATCAGATAGGGCGCGCGCGTCATCGATTCACTGCCGCCCGCGAGCAGGATCTCGCCGTCTCCCGCGGCGATCGCCTGACCCGCGAGGCAGATCGCCTGCAGTCCAGATCCGCACTGCCGATCCACGGTCAGGGCCGGCACCTCGACCCCGAGACCCGCCTGCAGGGCAGTGAGCCGACCCATGTTGCCGCCGCCCGCCATCGTGTTGCCCCAGATGACATCCTCAACCTCGCCGCCCTCAAGCCCGGCGCGACGCACGGCCTCCCGCATCACGGCCGCACCGAACATCTCGGGCGGCACATGCTGCAAGGCGCCAGGCGCTCGCGCGATCGCGGTGCGTACCGCGCTCACGATCACTGCATCCGCCAACTCGATTCCCTCCTCTGCAACCTGTGCGCCTACGCGCCTACGCGGTCACGCCGCCGTCGACCGCCAGCGCCTGCCCTGTGATGTAGGAACTGGCTCCGGACGCCAGGAAGACGGCGACGCCCTTCAGCTCGCCTGGCCGGCCGATCCTGCCGAGCGGCGTCGCAAGGCCCACCTCCGCACCCGCGATCGCGAGGATGCCCCGCGTCATCTTGGTGGGGAAGAAGCCCGGACAGATCGCGTTCACCAGGATGCCGTGTTCGGCCATCTGCGCCGCAAGCGTCCGGGTGAAGCCGATGATGGCCGCTTTCGACGTCGAGTAGCCGATCGCCATCAAGGGCTCGGGCGTCGCCCCTTTCATCCCGGCGACCGAGGCGACGTTGATGATCCGTCCACCGTGGCCCTGCTCCACCATCACGCGGCAGACCGCCTGGGTGAGGAGGAAGGTGCCGTCCACGTTCGTGTCCATGACGTAGCGCCAGCGCTCGTACGGCATGTCGAGGGTCGGGGCGCCCCAGGTCGTGCCCGCGTTGTTCACGAGGATGTCGATCCTGCCGTACCGCGCACGCGTGGCGCCTACGAGGCTCTGCACAGCCTCCGGGTCCGCGACGGACCCCTCGTGGGTCATCACCTCGAAGCCGCGTCCCTCGAGGTGCTCTTGCGCCGTGCGCAGGTCCGGCGCGCGGCGGGCCGTGATCACGAGGCGCGCTCCCGCCTCGCCCAGCCCTTCCGCCATCTCGAGACCCAGACCGCGCGAACCGCCGGTGACGATCGCCACCTGGCCCTGCAGCGAGAAGAGATCCGAAAGTGTTGGCAACTCCGGTTCCATGCGTGATTCTCCCTTCCGCGGCTACGCCTGCGCGCCGCGCTCCCGTCTCTCCCGCTCCTCCGCGGCGAGTTCCCGGCGCAGGAGCTTGCCGACTGCGCTCTTCGGCAGCTCCGGGCGCAGCTCCACGGTCCGCGGCACCTTGAAGGGCGCGAGCTGCGCCCGAAGGTGCGCGAGCAGCGCCGCCTCCGTCGACTGGGCGCCCTCGCGCAGCGCGACGAACGCCTTGGGTACCTCACCCTTGTAGGGATCGGGTACGCCGATCACCGCGGCCTCCAAGACGTCCGGGTGCTCGTAGAGCACCTCCTCGATCTCTCGCGGGTAGACATTATTGCCGGAGACGATGATCATCTCCTTCTTGCGGTCCACGATGTAGAAGTAGCCGTCCTCGTCCATGCGGGCGACGTCGCCGGTGAAGAGCCAGCCGTCCCGCAGCGCGAGCCGCGTCTCCTCGGGGCGCCGCCAGTACCCCTTCATCACCTGCGGACCCTGGATCGCGAGCTCCCCGACCTCCCCGGGGCCAAGGGTGCGCGTGCCGGTCTCGAGGTCGACGATGCGCGCATCGGTGCCGGGCATCGGGATGCCGATCGAGCCGGGCCGGCGCAGGGACGGGTCGTGCGAGGGGTTCGCGTGGGTCGCAGGCGACGCCTCCGTGAGGCCGTACCCCTCGCTGATCTCCGCGTGGAACTTGTCGACGAAGGTCTGCATCACCTCGACGGGCATCGCCGCCCCGCCGGCGTTCAGCCGCTGGATGTTCCCGATGCCGTAGTCCTCCGCGCCCGGGTAGTTCAGCACGGCGATGTACATGGTCGGCACGCCGGGGAAGTCGGTGATCTGGTGGCCCTTGATCGCGGCCATCACCTGGTCGATCTCGAAGCGCGGCAGCAGCACGACCCGCGCGGCGTGGAGGACCGATACGTTCAGGACGAGCATGCCGAAGACGTGGAAGAGGGGCAGGATCTGCAGGACGCGGGAGGCGCCGGGCTCCGGCGTCTGCGTCACGCTCTGCAAGGTGTTCGCCACGAGGTTCCGGTGCGTCAGCATCGCGCCCTTCGGCAGGCCGGTCGTGCCGCCCGTGTACTGCAGCACGGCGACATCCTCTGGGCTGCGCGCCACCTTGGGATCCTCCGCGCTTGCCCGCGCGAGGAGGTCTCGCAGCCCGAGAACCCCCTCTGGCAGGCCCTGGCCCCCGAGCTCGGCGACGATCACGTGCTCGACGCTGGATTTGGCCTCGAGCGAGCGAACTTTCTCCAAGAGCACGTCGGCCACCACGAGGAAGCGCGCCTCGGCGTCTTTCGCGAGGTAGAGGAGCTCGCGCTCCACGTAGAGCGGGTTCACCTGCGTCACGATGCCGCCGGCGAGGAGGCACCCGTAGTAGGCGATCACGTACTGCGGACAGTTCGGCATCATCAGCAGCACCCGGTCGTCCGGGCGCAGCCCGAGCCCAAGAAGCGTGTTCGCCATGCGCAGGGCGTCGTCCCAGAGTTGCCCGTAGCTCATCTCCTGCCGGTAGAACGCGAGCGCCATCAGCTCCGGATGGGCCCCCGCCGTCTGCCGCAGGATGTCATGCACCAGAAGCTCCGGCACCTTGAACTCACCCTCGGTACCCGGGCGTCGCAGATGATCCCAGGGCCTCTCAGCCGTCATCGCCTTCCCTCCCCCTCCTAGTCCCCCTCGCCACGTGACGTGCCGGTCGCCGCCCAGCCCCCTTCCTCGCGTCGAATCGCCCCATCCGCCTCGAGGTGCACCAGAGCGGCCAGCACCTCCGCGAGCTCCGCAGGATCCGCGGCGCGGCGTCCCTCCACTGCGGCGAGCCGCTCGACGATGCGCCAGGAAGAGCGCGGCTGCCCGTCGACGCACGTCGCCACCTGGGCGATGTAGTCGCGCTGGAACGCGAGCGCATCCTGCGCCGCCTGGCGCGGGCCCCCGTGGAACGGCGCGCCGTGACCCGGCAGCACGAGGTCCGCGGGAATGCGCCCCGTCGCCTCAAGGCTTTCAATGTACTCGCCGAGCGGGTCCCCGATGCCGTGCGACTGGTACCAAACGTTCGGCGAGAGGGGTGTCAGGAGTTGGTCCGCGGTGAACACCCAGCTGCGCCGCTGCTCGTGCAGGACGACCTGCCCCGGGGCGTGGCCCGGCATGTGCAGAACCTCGAAGGAGAAGTCCCCAAACTGGAGCTGCCCCGTCTCCAGCGGCTGGATCACGTCAGGCAGGGCGGATTCCGGTTCGTGGCGCCCCGCGAGCATCCGCTCGAGGGGCTCTCCCTCCATCCCCTCCGCGCGGGCCCACTCGCCCATCTGGGCGACCGAGGGGCGCTCGCGGCGCCCGCGTGGGTGCAAGAGCACGCTCCCGCCCCAGTGGGACTGCACGGCCGCCGCCGCGCCCGCATGGTCCGGGTGGCTGTGCGTCAGGAGCAGTCGGGAGAGACCGCGCGGCGGCACCCCGATCGCCTTGAGCGCCCGTCCCAGTGCGCGCAGGCTCGTGCGGCTCGACCACCCCGCGTCGATCAGCATGTACTGGCCATCGCTCTCGAGTAGGTACGCGTTGACGAACGGGACGTCCCAGCCCAGCGGCAGGAGGATGCGGTAGAGCCCATCCTCGATGCGCCAGGCATTCTCCGTCACGGTCCACTCGCAGATCACGCGAGCTCCCGAAGGGCGCGCGCGAGCGCTGGGACGAGCTCGCGGTAGTCACCGACGACGCCGATCCGCGCCGTCTCGAAGATCAGGGCATCGGGATCCGTGTTGATCGCCACGAGCGTCTTCGCCCGCGAGCAGCCGACCATGTGCTGGCTCGCGCCGGAGATGCCGACGGCGATGTAGAGATCCGGCGCGACGGCCTTGCCCGTCTGTCCAACCTGCCAGGCGGCCGGCACCCAGCCCTCGTCGACAGCCGCCCGCGACGCGCCGACCGCGCCTTTGAGCGCGTCGGCGAGCTCCTGGAGCGTTTGGAACCCCTCGGGACCGCCGACGCCGCGCCCTCCGGAGACGACGGTCTTCGCCTCCTCAAGGCGAGGCCCGTCCGACGCCTCGATCTCGCGGCGCAGCACCGTAGGCCATGCGGCCCCCGGAGCGATCGCGGCGTCGAGCTCGCGCACCGAGCCGCCTGCCGCCCGGCTGGCATCCGGCTCCAGCGCGCTGCCTGCTCCCGCGCGCACGGTGACGACCGTCAGCTCGGTCGTCGCGGCCATCCGGGCGATCGCCTTGCCGCCGAAGACCGGCCGGGCCGCAACGAAGCGCCCCTCCGAGAACTCGAGCTCCGTCGCCTCCGTGATGAGCCCGGCGTCCAGTCTGGCCGCGATGCGCGGCGCAAGGTCCCTCCCCAGGCTGTCGGCGGAGAAAAGGAGAAGATCCGGCCGTACCTCCTGCTGCGCGCGCTCGAGCGCCCTGAGCCCCGCCTCGCCGGGCCAGCGCGCGAGCGCCTCATCCGCGCACCAGAGGACGTCGTCTGCGCCATGCGCGAGCAGTCGCTCGCCCTGAGCCCCCGCGCCCTCGCCCAAGGCGAGGGCGGTGATTGTGCCCGAAGTCGCCCGCGCGAGCCGGGCACCGAGTCCGAGGAGCTCGAGTCCGCTCGCCGACGCCCCTTGGCCCTGCAGTCCGAGTACCGCGAGAACCCTCGCCATCGCCATCGCCTCCCCTCTCAGATCGCGCCGAGTTCGCGCAGCCGCCGCGCCAGGGCGCGCGCACTTTCCTCGGCCGACCCGGCATCGACCATCTCCGCGCCCGTGCGCTTCGCCGGCAGCTCCAGCGCCAGAAGCTCGACGGCCGGGCCAAGCCCGGAGATGCCGCCGATCTCCTCCGGCGCGATCACCCGCAGCGGCTTGCGGCCCGCCGCCATCACGTCCTTCACCTTCGCGGCGCGCAGCACGTTCGTCTCGTCGTTCGTCACCGTGCAGACCGAAGGTCCCCCGAGGCGCACCACGGCGTAGCCGCTCTCGAGCTGCTGGCGCACGGTCAGGGGATCCTCGGCGGCCTCGACGCGTGAGACGAACGGGACGCACGGGAGCGAGAGCTCCTCGGCGACCATCGCACCGACCTGCCCCGCCTCCCAGTCCGCGGCCTGACGACCTGCCAGAACGAGATCCGGCGGTTCGAGCGTACGGATCGCCGCGGCCAAGAGGCGCGCCTTCTGGCGCGAGTCGAGCGCCTCGGGATCCGCGCCCACGCGCACGGCCGCATCGCAGGTCAGCGCGAGCGCCTTGCGGAGCACCTCATCGGCGCGCTCCACGCCGAGCGTCAGCGCCGTGATCGTGGCGTCCCCGCGCGCCTCCCTAAGCCGCAGCGCCAGCTCGAGCGCATTGCCGTCGAAGATGCTCAGGACCTGCGGCGCCCGCTCCACCTTGGGCACCTTGCGCACGGGATCGACATCGAACGCCTTCTGGGGGATCTCCGGGTCCAGCACTTGCTTCAGCAGGACGACGACGTGCACTTCGCTCCTCCCTTCAAGCCTTCGGTCCACCGGCGACGTAGATCACCTGTCCCGAGACGAAGCTCGCCTCGTCGCTGCAGAGGAACGCGACGACGTGCCCGACGTCCTGGGGCTGCCCGACGCGCCGCAGGGGGATCCCCTGCGCGGCGGCGGCCTTCATCTGCTCGAAGTCGACGCCCATGCGCTCGGCGGTCGCGCGCGTCATGCGCGTCTCGATGAACCCCGGAGCGACGGCGTTCACGTTGATGCCGAACGGTCCGAGCTCGATCGCGAGCGTCTTCGTCAGCCCCTGGATCCCGGCCTTCACGGTCGCGTAGTTCGCTTGGCCGCGGTTGCCCAGCGCGGAGGTCGACGACGTGAGTACGATCTTGCCGTAGCGCTGGGCCACCATGTGGCGCTGCGCCGCCTGCACCGAGAGGAACGAGCCCTTGAGGTGGGTCGCGATGACGGCGTCCCAGTCCTCCTCCGACAGCTTGTGCACGAGGTTGTCGCGCGTGATCCCGGCGCTCGCGTAGAGGATGTCGATGCGGGAGAACTCCTTCGCCGTTCGCTCGAACACCGCGTCCACGCTGTCCTTGTTCGCGACGTCGCAGGCGAGCGCGATCGCGCGCCCCCCTGCGGAGCGGATCGCCTCGGCCGTCTCCTCCGCCGGCTCGAGGTCAAGGTCCGTCACGGCGACGGCCGCGCCGTGCGCGGCGAGGATCGCCGCGGTGCTCGCCCCGATGCCACGCCCGCCGCCGGTGACCAGCGCAACCCGATCTTGCAGCTGCATCTTGATCGCACCCCTTCCCATCGTTCAGGCCCTGGCGAGGAGCTCTGCGTCCCCGTGCGTCACGCGCTCGCCGCGCTGGTTCTCCGCCCACACCTCGAGGTGGGCGATCCCATCGCGCGTCTCCTTGACGACGCCGCGGCAGGTCAGCACGTCTCCCGGGCGCACCATGCCCGAGAAGCGTACCCGAAGGCGCCGTACGGCCGCCGGCCCCGCAAGGGAGGCGACGTACTGGCCGAGGAAGCCCATGGACAGCATTCCATGGGCGATCACCCCGTCGAGTCCCACGGCGCGCGCCGTGTCGGAGTCCACATGGATCAGGTTGTCGTCGCCCGAGGCGCCGGCGTAGCGCAGGAGCTGCACCTTCGTGATCGGTTCCTTGACGAGCACCCGGAGCTCCTCGCCCTCTCGGAATTCCCTCGCGTCCACCCCTTCGCCCCCTAGCGGTAGATGATCGTCGTCCGGCTGCGGTAGACGAGCGCGCCCTGAGGATCCCGCCCCTCCGCGGAGACGACGTAGAACGTCATCTCGCCGAGGCTCCCCTGCCGCGTGTAGCAGTCCTCGATGCGGCGCGTCACGGAGAGCACGTCGCCCTGGCGGATCGGACGCTCGTACGTGTACTCCTCCTCGCCGTGCAACACCCGGCTCAGGTCGAGGGCGAGCTCCGGGAGCGGGGCGCGGAAGGTCGTGGGGAAGGTGGGCGGCGCGATCTCGCCCGCAAGGTACTCCGGGGTCTCGTCGCCGATCGCGGCGGCGAACTTGCCGATCGCGCCGCGCTCTACCTCGAAGACCGTCGGCGGCGACTCCCGCCCGATCACGGAAGGGTCCCCATGCATCTCAGTCCCACTCCCCGATCCGCACGCTGCCGCGCAAGAGGTTGCGCGCGATCGAGCGCTTCTGGATCTCGTCGGTACCCTCGTAGATGCGGTAGAGGCGCACGTCGCGGTAGAGCCGCTCGATCGGCAGCTCCTTCGTGTAGCCCATGCCGCCGTGGATCTGCACGACGCGGTCCGCGACGCGGTTCGCCGTCTGCGCCCCGGCGTACTTCGCGATCGAGGCCTCGTGCCGGTTGTCGAGCCCCTCGTCCTGCTTCCAGGCCGCGTGCATCACCAGAAGGCGCGTCGCGTTGATCTCGATCGCGGAGTCGGCGAGCATCCATTGGATCGCCTGGTAGTCGGCGATCGGGTGGCCGAAGGCGACGCGCTGCTCCGCGTAGTCGAGGCCGATCTGCAGGAGTCGCTCCGCCTGGCCTACGGCCCGCGCCGGGATGAGGACGCGCCCGTTGCCGATCCACTGCATTGCGAGAGGGAAGCCCTGCCCCACCTCGCCGAGCACGTTGCGCGCGGGCACGCGCACGTTCTGGAAGCTGAGGCGCGCAGGTCCCCACGATCCCATCGTCGGGATGTAGCGGGAGGTCCAGCCCATCGACCGGTCGACGAGGAACCCGGTGATCCCGCCGCGCGCGCCCTTCTCCTTGTCCGTGACCGCGAAGACGATCGCGAAGTCCGCCTCGTTGCCGCGCGTGATGAAGATCTTCTCGCCGTTCAGGATCCAGTCGCCGCCCGGCTCCTGCACGGCGGACATGCGGATGTTCGTGGCGTCGGAACCCGCGGTGGGCTCCGTGATCGCGAAGCAGGAGCGGCGCTGCCCCTCGATCGTCGGGAGCAGGTACTCCTTCTTCTGCTCCTCGTTCGCGTGGAACAGGATGTTGTCAGCGTAGCCGCCGAGCTGGAACGGCACGAGGCAGTGCGCGAGCTCCATGCTGATCAGCGCGGCCATCTGCGTGCCGAGATCGGTGCCGCCGTACTCCTCCGGCGTCGTGATGCCCCAAAGGCCGAACTCCCGCGCCTTCGCCTGAAGACGGTCCACGGTCTCGAGGTCCGGGTACTCGTTGCCATGACCGGCCAGTTCGGCCTCCTGCATCTCGGCTTCGAGCGGCATCAACTCCGACTGCACGAACGAGCGCACGGTCTCGAGGATCATCTTCTGCTCCGGGCTCAGGCGGAAATCCATGCGACGGCCCCCTTGTCTTGGTCCTGTCCGACCGACCGGTCGGTCTATGACTTAATCACTTCGACGCCGGCCCCGCCGGAATCCTGCCGCGCCGCCCCGAAATGTCGGAGGCTGCTTAGCCGACCAGCGGGATTCGCAGGCCGGCCGTCTGCGCCAGCAGCACGACGTTCAGCAGCAGCACGATGGCCGTGCACACGACGGCGAGCGTCGAGACGAGCCTCGAGTTCACGAGGGTCCCCATGAGGTCCCGGCGCGCCGTCAGCCGTACGAGGGCGATCAGCGGCAGCGGCAGCGCAAGGCTCAGCACCACCTGGCTGATCACCAGCGTGCGGGTCGGGTCCACGCCGATCGCCACCACGATGATCGTCGGCAGCATCGTGGCGACCCGGCGAACCCAGACCGGGATGCTGAAGCCGACGAACCCCTGCATGATGACCTGCCCCGCCATCGTGCCGACGGCGGAACTCGATAGCCCCGACGCGAGCAGGGAGACGAGGAAGACGAACGCGGCAGCGCCGCCCAGCAGCGGGATCAGCGTGCGGTAGGCGGTGGTGATGTCCGCGACGCCGGAGTGGCCGATGTGGAAGACCGACGCGGCCATGTAGAGCATCGCCATGTTAATGAGGCCTGCGACCGTCATCGCGATCACGACGTCCACCAGTTCGAACCGGAAGATGCGCTTGCGCTCCCCGGCGTCGCGACCGACGATGCGATCCTGCGTCAGGCCGGAGTGCAGGTACACGGCGTGCGGCATGATCGTCGCGCCGATGATGCCGACCGTCAGCAGGACGCTTTCCGGACCGTGCAGCCACGGTACGACCGTGTGGTAGGCGACGAGGCCCCAGTTCGGGTGCGACAGCGTCGTCTCGACGAGGTAGCTCACGGCGATCACGCCGACCAGCGCCCCGATCACGACCTCGAGGATGCGTCCGCCGTAGCGGTCGAGCGCCAGGAGGGCGTAGGTGATCACGCCGGTGACGATCGCTCCGATCAGGAGCGGGACGCCGAACAGAAGGTTCAGCGCCAGCGTGGCGCCGAGGAACTCCGCGAGGTCCGTGGCCATCGCCGCGATCTCGCTCACGACCCACATGGAGAGCGCGGCGGGCCTTGAGAACTCCGTGCGGCAGAGTTCGGGCAGGTTGCGGCCCGTCGCGATGCCGAGCTTCGCGGAGAGGCTCTGGAACAGCATGGCCATCAGGTTCGCGAGCAGGACGACCCAGAGCAGTCTGTAGCCGAACTCCGCGCCGCTCTGGATGTTCGTGGCGTAGTTGCCCGGGTCGATGTACGCGACGGATGCGATGAAGGCGGGCCCGATGAAGGGCAGCAGCGCCCGCAGGCCGCGCCGGCGGCCTTCTAGCGCATCCCTCGCGGCTGACCGCATGTTCCCTTGGGACGATCCTGGCGCTTTCGACTCGTCACGCATCGTCGACCACTCGGTCGACGAACAGGGAGCGGGCGATGCGCTGGCCGACGACCAGCGTGCCATCCCCGGTGCGCAGCGTCCTGGTGCCGTCGACCTGGTTGACTGCAACCACCGCGATCGCCTTGCCCGGCATCAGGCCGCGCTCGCGCAGGTGCAGGAGAAGCTCCGGATCCGTCTCGTCGACGCGGCGGATCACCGCGTGGTCGCCGGCCGCGAGCGTCTCCGCCGGCAGGCCCGCGAGCGCCGCGGTCTCGCCGTCGAGACCGGGGATCGGGTAGCCGTGCGGGCAGGTGTCGGGGTCGCCCAGCAGGCGCTCGATCGCCTCCACGACCTCGTCCGGGAAGGCGTGCTCCATGCGGTTCGCGAACTCGTCGACGCGCTCCCAGCCGATGCCGAGCATGTCCGTGAGGAAGCGCTCGATCACGCGGTGGCGGCGGACGATGTGCGACGCGGCGCGCTCCCCGTTCTTCGTCAGCCAGACGCCGTTGTAGGACTCGTAGTGCACCAGGCCCTCCTGGGCGAGGCGCTTGAACATCGCGGAGGTGGATGCGGCCGAGACGCCGAGGCGCTGGGCGACTTCCCCCGTGTTCACGCTCTGTCCGACCGCCTGAATGCGGTAGATGTCGGCGAGGTAGTCCTCGCGCGACGCGCTGAGCGGTGCGTTCCTCTCCGGGCTCTCGACCAAAGCCGTCCCTCCTCGCGCAATTAGTCTTGTCTAACTCATCTGCTAGTAATGATAAGGGCAACGTTTTCGCCGCGTCAACTCTCCGGGTGGACGATTCCGGTGACAAGCCTCGCCCGCTGCTCTGCGCAGGCAGGCCCCGGACACTCCCGAAGGAGCCGCCCGGCGCCTGGCATGGGGATCAGCCGATCAGCGGAAGCGGCACTCCGAACGTCTGACAGATCAGCACGAGGTTCAGCAGCAGCACGATCCCGCTGCACGCGACGGCCGCGGCGGAAACGAGCCGCGAGTTCGCGAGGTTTCCCATGATGTCCTTGCGGGCGGTGAACTTGACGAGCGCGACCATCGGCAGCGGCAGCGCGAGGCTGAGGATCACCTGGCTCATGATCAGTGTCTGCGTAGGATCGACTCCCAGCGCGACGATCACCACCGTAGGCACCATCGTCACGACCCGTCGGACCCAGACCGGGATCTTGAAGCCGACGAAGCCCTGCATGATCACCTGCCCCGCCATCGTGCCAACAGCCGAGCTCGAGAGGCCGGAGGCGAGCAGGGAGACCAGGAAGACGAAGGCGGAGGCCCCGCCCAGCAGCGGGATCAGGGTTTGATAGGCGGTGGGGATGCTCGCAATGCCGGAGTGTCCCACGTGGAACACGGAAGCCGACATGTAGAGCATCGCCATGTTGATCAGGCCCGCGATCGTCATCGCAACCACTACATCGACGAGCTGGAAGCGGTAGATGCGCTTTCGTTCCGACGGGTTCCTCCCCACGACGCGGTCCTGGGTGAGACCCGAGTGCAGGTACACCGCATGCGGCATGATCGTCGCGCCGATGATGCCGACCGAAAGCATTACACTTCGCGGCCCATGCAGCCAAGGCACGACGGCGTGGTAGGCGACGAGGCCCCAGTTGGGGTGGGAGAGTCCCGTCTCGACGAAGTAGGAGAGCGCGATCACAGCGACGAGTCCACCGATCACCAGTTCGAGCATACGGCTGCCGTAGCGGTCGAGCAGCAGCACGGCGTAGGTGATCGCTCCGGTCAAGAGCGTCGCGAGCAGGAGTGGAATCCCCAGGAGGAGGTTCAGCGCGAGCGTCGCGCCGAGGAACTCCGCGAGGTCCGTGGCCATCGCCGCCATCTCGCTGACGGCCCACATGGAGATCGCGACGGGCCGCGAGAACTCCGTACGGCACATCTCAGGGAGATTGCGGCCGGTCGCGATGCCGAGCTTCGCGGAGAGGTTCTGGAAGAGCATCGCCATCAGGTTCGCGAGCACCACGACCCAGAGGAGGTTGTAGCCGAACTCGGCACCGCTTTGAATGTTGGTCGCGTAGTTGCCGGGGTCCACGTATGCCACTGACGCGATGAACGCCGGTCCGATGAACGGGAGGATCGCGCGCAGTCCGCGCGTCCGCCCGTCGAGCGCGGCGCGCGCGGCGGCTTGCGGGCCGCGCGGACGGGCAAGGGCCGCCGCGTCACGCATCGCGGATCACCACCGAGAACGCTTGGCGCGCAAGGACGCGCTGGCCGACAGCTTGGTTGCGGTGGATGTCTGCGAGGCGGGCCCCGCGTTGGAAACGCAGGCTCTCGGCCGAACAGCCGACCATCTTCGTCCTTCCTTCCGTGAGAGTTAGTTATGACTAACTCATCTGTGAATAGTGATATGCACGACGCATGCGCCGCGTCCTTCCCCGTCAGGGAAAGTCCCCCGGGGCCGCAGACCCGACGAATCGTCCGCTGGTCCAATGGCCCTCCTGGCCCTGAGAACCATGTCCCCCCGCACCGCGCGACGTACGCTCGACGAGGCCAGGGGACGTACCCAAGGCGGCCGCAGGAGGGATCGCATGGGCACGCTTCGCCGGTACCCGGGCTTTCGCGCGGTTTGGACCGGTCAGCTCCTCTCGCAGTTCGGGAACGCCGTCTTCCTGGTCATGGGCCTTTGGGAGATCCAGCTGAGGTCTCCGCAGCTGCTGGCCGGCGCGGGGCTCGCCATGATGCTCCCGCAGGTGCTGGCGCTGGCGGGCGGCGTCCTCGTCGACCGCCACGGGCCAGGGCGACTGATGCTCTACACCGACATCGCGCGCGGAGTTGCGGTGCTCGCCGGCCTCGCGGCGCTCGCACTGCCAGGCGGACTCATCCCGGCCGTGATCGCGCTGCTCGCGGTGAACAGCCTTGGGTCGGCTCTCTTCGCTCCGGCGGAGTCGACGCTGATCCCACTGCTCGTCCGCACCGAGGACCTCTCCGCCGCGAACGGGGTCTACAGCCTCACGTCGCAGATCTCGAGTGCAGTCGGCTCCGCGATCGGGGGCGCCGCCATCTCCGCCGTCGGCGTCGCGCTCGTCTTCGGCGTCGACATGGGCTCCTTCTGGCTCTCGGCGCTCGCCATCGCGCTGATGCTGCGAACGCTCGCCCCCCGCCGCCGCGCGGGTGCGCCCGCGTCCACTGGCGCGCAGCCGCAGGGCTTCGCGGACAGCCTGCGCGAGGGGATGGCCGTCCTGCGGCGCCTGCCCATCGTCATGACGCTTCTGCCGCTCATCGTGGTCGGCAACTTCGCGTTCATGGTCGCGTTCACAATGCTGCCCTACTGGATCCACCACACACTTCAGGCGGGGTCCGCTGCGTACGGGCTGATCGATGCAGCTTGGGCGGTCGGGCTCGTGGGCGGCGGCCTCAGCGTTGGTGCGCTCGGCAAACTCTCTCTGCGGCAGACGAGCGCAATCGCGTTTGGCCTACAGGGGCTCGCCACGCTCATCTTCGCCGCGTCGGCCTCCAGCTGGCTCTCCGGCGGACTGCTGCTCGTCGCGGGGTTCGGGAACGGCGTCGGAAACGCGCTCCTCCTTACGATGCTGCAGCGGCTCGTGCCGGAGGCTGCCCGCGGCCGAGTCTTCGGCCTGATGGTCACGCTGTTCTCTCTCGCGAATCCCTTCGGTGCCTTCGCGGCCGGCGTCCTCCTGAACGTCGTCCCGCTCTACGTGCCATGGCTCGCTGCAGGAATCTGGGGCATCGCCTTCGGCGTCGGGCTCTGGCGCGCCGTGCCCGACGACATGACCCCGTACGAGGGGGCCATGGCCCAGTAGGCCGGCCCGCCGCTGGCGAGCGCTCCGGCTTCGGTGGGCGCTCGCGCGGGCAACGGCGGAAGCGAGTGGAGCGGGCCCTAAGAGGGCTCGCTCCACTCGTCTCTTGAAACCGCACCCTGCGGAACTTTAGGGGGCCAGGCGGTAGACGAGCAGCGCCGGTGCCGACGACGACGGGAAGCGTGTGCCGAGGGAGGCGGAGTTGCCGGCCACCACCGCAATGTAGGTGCTGCCGCCCCAGCGGTAAGCGATCGGCGCGGCGCTGATCGGGTGGCCGGTCTGCGTCTGCCAGACGACCTGGCCCGTCTTGGCGTCGAGCGCCTCCAGAAGTCCGTTCTCCTGGCCGAACAGCACGAGGCCGCCGCTTGTCGCGCTAACCCCGCCGATCGGCGGCGAGGCCGTCTTGTCCTGCCAGGCGATCTTTCCGCTGCGCGCATCGACCGCGGTGATCGTGCCCGTCCACCCAGCGCCTGGAGCGTCCACGGCGCTCGTTCCGTAGTCGAGCGGCGCGGCCGGCGACGCGGACTGCGCAGACCGTACGAGCATCCCGCCGTTGATGCCTGCGACGAACGCGAGCCCAAGGCGCGGGTCGTACGCCGACGTCCCGTAGTTCGCGCCGCCGTCTGCCCCCGGCCACTCCACGACGCCCTGCGGCGTCGGGGGGCTGTGATCCTCCTTCACGAAGGCGACCGGCGGGAACGCGCTCTGGCCGGTCGCGGCGTTCCAGGCGTAGAGGTACCCGTCCTTGCCCGCCTCGAGGACCCGCGTCTTGGCGCCCACCCGCAGCAGCAGCGGCGGGGACGCCGCGTCGTAGTCCCAGAGGTCGTGCGCCACCTCCTGGCCGTACCAGGCGAGCGTCCCGGTCGAGAGCCTGAGCGCGACGACGCTGTCGGTGTAGGGGTCCGGACCCGGCCGGATCGCCCCGAAGTAGTCCGGCGAGGGGTTTCCCACCGGCACGAAGAGGAGACCGCTCCCCGGGTCGTAGGTCGGCGTGGTCCAGACGGCGCCGCCGCCATGGTGACCGCTCGCGGGCACCCAGGACGTCCCCGGCGGCGGCACCGTGTAGAAGAGCCAGTCGCGCTGTCCGGTCCTCGCGTCGTACGCCGCGACGAAGCCGCGGTTGCCCTCGTCGCCGCCCGAGCTGCCGACGATCACCTTCCCATCGGCGAACAGCGGGTCCATCGTCTCGAAGTAGCCCTGCGCCGGGCTTGCGACATCCACCGCGTAGCGGACTGCACCGCTCTGGGCGTCGAGCGCCACCAGCCGGTCGTCGGCCGTCAGCAGGAAGACCATGCCGTCCCCGAGGGCCACGCCGCGCGTGGCAACGGGCGCGAAGGAGGGCTGGTGCAGTTCCTTCGGCCGGTAGGTCCAGCGCACGGAGCCAGTCGCCGCGGAGACGGCCTCGACGAGGTCCCCGGGGCCGGTGACGTAGAGAACGCCGCTTCGCTCGAGGGGGTAGGATTCGTCGTCCGCGCCGCCCGGCCCGAGCGCGTCCGAGAAGGCCGGCGTGAGCCGTGTCGCCGCCTGCGGGGTCAGGTTCAGAAGGGCGGCGGTGCGGTCGGCCCAGGCGTTGCCGCCGAAGAGCGGCCAGTCGACCGCCGTCCGGACTTTCGTCTTTGGAGCCGGCTTCGGTTTGGGCCCCGGCGCTGTCGTCGCGCCGCAGCCCGAAACCGTCAGCGCAAGGAGAACGGTCGAGAGGATCAATCTCATACTGAGCGCGCGCACGCGATATGCCCCCCAAGATCCCTTGCATCGGCAGTTCGACTGACGGTGCGCGTCCCCTCCACCAGGACATAGGGAACTGCAGCGGCGGGCCGTGGCACCGATGCCTCAGGAGACTCCCGACTTGAAGGCCATGATCCAGATCGAGAGGATGACGATCCCCAGCGCGACGACGATCGCGAGCGCCAGCGTCAGGACATGCCAGGTCGCGCCCAGGCTCTCGCGCAGATGCATGAAGAGACCGAGCTGCAGGCCGGCCTGCACCGCCGCGAGCGCCAGGATCACGGGGGCGAGCCAGGCTGCCGGCAAGAGGCGCCGCTCCACCAACAGCAGTGCGCCGAGGGTCAGGAGGAGAGAGGCCGCGTAGCCAGCGATCTGGCGCCAGGGGAAGGCGTGCTCCTCGAACCTCGGGGCGAGGGCGGAGATCTCGACCACCTCTCCCTGCTCGATCTCGTGCGCTTTTGGCGTGCTGGTCTCCAATTTCATCCCGCCTTTCGCGTCAGGTGATCTTGCCGCTCAGGTAGACCGCCGTGAAGATGAAGATCCAGATGATGTCGAGGAAGTGCCAGTACAGGCTGAAGGTGTAGACCCTGCGCGCGGTCCCCGGGGTGAGGCCCTGGCGCCAGAGCCGCACGACGAGCGCCGCCGCCCAGAGGACGCCGAACGAGACGTGGCCGCCGTGCGTTCCGACGAGCGTGAAGAACGAGGAGAGGAACGCGCTCTTGTGCCAGGTGCCGAACCGCAGGATGTCGCCGGCGAACTCGTGCACCTCCATCCCGACGAACGCCATGCCGAGCAGCAGCGTCACGAGGAGCCAGACGCTGAGCCCCCGCGTGCTTCCGCGGCGCATCATGAAGATCGCGAGCCCGCAGGTGAAGCTGCTGGTGAGCAGCAGGAGCGTCTCCGTGAGCACCGGTCCGAGGTCGAAGACCTGGAAGGGGGTCGGACCGGCGGCGACGCGGCCGTGGTAGACGGCGTACACGGCGAAGAGGCAGGAGAAGAGGACCACGTCGGAAGCGAGGAAGAACCAGAAGCCGAGGATGCCGAGGCTCTCCCGCGGGTCCTGAAACTCGAGCGGCAGGTTCGGGCGCGACGCCTCAGGCGCTCTCGCGTTCACGACTCGAACCTCCCCAGCGCCGCCTGGGAGCGACGAATCTCCTCGGCGGGGATCTCGTGGTGGTCATGCTCGTCGAACCAGCCGGAGAGCAGCAGCGCGATGACTCCCGCCATCCCGAAGAGCGCGATCGTCCAGAAGGAGAAGACTGCGCCGAACCCGGCGACGAAGAAACTGAGGCCGAGCAGGAACGGCACCGCGCTTCTCCGTGGCATCTCGATCGGCCCGACGGCTACGGCGGACACCTTGCCGCAGCTGCCGCTTCGCTTCATCTCCCACCAGGCGTCGCGCGCGTCCGCGCGGGGCAGTACGGCGAAGTTGTACTCGGGCGCTGGCGACGGCAGCGACCACTCGAGCGTCCGCCCGTCCCACGGGTCCCCCGTCAGGTCGGGCTGCCGATGGCGCCAGCTGTAGAGGATGCTGTAGACGAGGATGATGAAGCCTGCACCCATCGCGAAGGCGCCGATCGTGGAGACGAGGTTCAGGGTGCTCCAGCCGAGCCCCGGCGGGTAGACGTAGATGCGGCGCGTCATGCCCTTGAGTCCCAAGAGGTACTGCGGGAAGAACGTCACCCAGAAGCCGATCAGGAAGAACCAGAACGCCCATTTGCCTTGGCGCTCGTTCAGCATCCAGCCGAACATCTTCGGCCACCAGTAGTAGAGCCCGGAGAAGAGGCCGAACACGACGCCCCCGATCAGGACGTTGTGGAAGTGCGCGATCAGGAAGTAGCTGTTGTGGAACTGGTAGTCGCCCGGCACGACGGCCAGCATGACGCCGGTCGCCCCGCCGATCACGAAGGTCGGGATGAAGGCGAGCTGCCAGAGCATCGCGACCGTCATGCGGATGCGCCCGCCCCACATCGTGAGGATCCAGTTGAAGACCTTCACGCCGGTCGGAATGGCGATGAGCATGGTGGAGATGCCGAAGAACGCGTTGACGGCCGCACCCGCTCCCATCGTGAAGAAGTGGTGCACCCAGACGCCGTAGCTCAGGAGGCTGATCGCGATCAGCGAACCGACCATCGCCGTGTAGCCGAACAGGCGCTTGCGAGAGAAGGTGGCGACGACCTCGGAGAAGATGCCGAACGCCGGCACGACGAGGATGTAGACCTCGGGATGTCCCCAGATCCAGAAGAGGTTGACGTACATCATCGGCATGCCGCCGTGGGCGATCGTGAAGAAGGTCGACCCGAACAGCCGGTCGAGCATCGTGAGGGCGAGCGCGATCGTCAGCGCCGGGAAGGCGAAGATCACCAGGGACGACGTGATCAACGCGGACCAGGCGAAGAGCGGCATCTTCATCAGGGTCATGCCCTTCGCGCGCAGGCGCAGGATCGTGACGAGGAAGTTGACGCCGGTCGCGATCGTGCCGATGCCCGTGATCTGTAGGGCGATGAGGTAGTAGTTCTCCCCCACCCCCGGGTTGAAGTGCAGCTCCGTGAGCGGCGCGTAGGCCGTCCATCCCGCGTTCGGCGAGCCGCCGACGAGGAAGGACATGTTGAACAGCAGGAAGGCGAAGGCGAACAGCCAGAAGCTGATCGCGTTCAGCTTGGGGAAGGCCACGTCGCGCGCCCCGATCATCAGCGGGATGGCGATGTTGAAGAGCGCGAAGATGAAGGGCATCGCCATGAAGAAGACCATGGTCGTCCCATGGGTCGTGAAGACCTCGTTGTAGTGTTCAGCGCCGAGGAACGTGTTGTTGGGCATGGCGAGCTGGGTGCGAATCATCAGGGCGTCCACCCCGCCGCGCATCAGCCCGACGATCGCGAACAGAAGGTACATGATGCCGATCTTCTTGTGATCGACCGTTGTGATCCATTCGCGCCAGAGCCATGCCCAGCGGCGCCTCCACGTGAGCCAGGCGACGATCGCCGCCCCGCCCAGGAGGATGCCTGCGTCGGTCGCGAGCTCCGCCGGCCGCAGCACGGAGGGGGGGAAGAACAGGGCCAGCAGATGCGCCACGAAAGCCTCCCCCTTTCGAGATCATCCGGGTCCGATCGACCTCGCGTCAGTTGGGCTCCTTGTACATGCCGCCTTGCAGCGTGAATCCGTGCGTGGCCGTGGGGAACGTCTGCGACGGGTACGAGGAGAAGCTCTTCGGCGGTGAAGTGCCGAAGGCGAGCAGCTGGCGGTACCCCTTCAAGGTCAGTGCCGGCGAGCCGCGGCGCACCCGGGTCACCCAGCCGCGGAACGCCTGCCGAGCCACCGCGTGGACGTGGAAGACCATGTGGGCGAAACCCACCCCGGAGAAGTTCGCGCTGTCGCCCCGGTAGACGCCGGCCGCATCCGCCTGCAGGTAGAGGGGTAGCACGCGTCCGGGCATAGCGAACTCCATCCCCCCGAGCTGCGGCACCCAGAACGTGTTCATCGGCGAGTTGGCTGTCAGCTCGAAGAGCAGGGGCACCCCGACCGGCACGTCGATGTAGTTCACCGTCGCGATGCCTTGCTTGGGCAACTGGAAGAGCCACTTGTAGTCGAGCGACGTCACGTCGATGACCAGCGGTCGCTTCGCCGGCGGCAGGCGGTCGATGGCGAAGGTCTGTTGCACTGTCGGCACGGCGATCAGCGCGACGATCAGGACGGGCACGGCGAAGAGCACGTACTCGAGCCACTGGCTGCGCTCCCACTCGGGTCGGTACGGCGCGCCGCGGCCCGGGCGGTCGCGGAACCTCCAGACCGTGATCCCGAACAGGACGAGCACGAAGAGGATGACGACGCCCATGTAGATGCTGGTCGACTCGATCAGGTGAAGCTCTGCGCGCGCCACAGGACCCTTGGGATCGAGTACGGCGTACTGCGAGCCGCAGCCCTCCGTCACCAACCCGAATGAAACGATCGTCAATACGGACAGCCATCTGTTGCTTCTTCTCCAGAAATCCCTCAGAATCATCCCTTCTTGTGAGATATTTCTCAAGTGTTAGCGTACGCGTCAACTGCTATTACAGTCAGAGTTAGCCTTATGTATACCGTTCGCTTGGCATTGCGTTATTCCGACGGTCATGTGCCAGTCCCTTATCCACTGGCTCGTGCCCCCGACACTTACTTACGATACACTTATCCCATCACGGGAGAAAGGTCATACGTCACCACGTCGTCCTTACTCAGTACGCGTGAGCCACACACGCGGGCAACCAGGCGGCGAACTTGTTGGGACCCTCCGCGACCCCTATCCTGTATCTGGAGAGCGCCTGCTCGAGCCTTGTGGAGGTGAACACATCGACGTGCCCCGCCCAATCTTCCACTGGAGCGCGTACGCCGCGGAGTTCATCGGGACGGCGCTTCTGGTGTTCCTCGGGCTCGCGGCCGTGATCTTCAACTTCGGTCCCGGGTCGCCCATGCTCCTTTGGCTGCCGGACCCCTTTGTGCGCCGCCTCGTGACGGGGTTCCTCTTCGGCAGCGTCGGTGCACTCGTCGCCTTGAGTCCGGCGGGGCGCGTCTCCGGGGCGCACCTCGACCCGGTCCTCTCGTGGGCGTTCTGGGCGGTCGGCAGCCTGACGCTCGTGGATGCTGTCGCCTACACCGTTGCGCAGTTCGCCGGTGCGACGCTCGCGGCGCTCACACTGCCCCCGGTCTGGGGTGCCTTCGGCGGCGCCGTGCTCTACGGCGCGACCGTCCCGTCCGCGACGCTTGGCAGCTGGGTCGCGATCGCCGGGGAGGCCATCGCGACGTTCGCGCTCGTCGGCGGCATCATCTGGTTCGTCGGCCACCCACGGCTGCGCGCCTTCACGCCCGCCCTCATCCCGCCGCTCGTCGCGCTGCTCGTCGGCTTCGAAGCGCCCTGGAGCGGAACCTCGATGAACCCCGCGCGCACGTTCGGTCCCGCGGTCGTCTCCCACACGCTCGGGGCCTTCTGGATCTACCTGCTCGGCCCGGCGCTCGGGGCGGCGATCGCAGCCGTCGCCGCCGCGCGCTCCGACCGGGTGCATGTGGCGAAGGTCGCGCACCACGGACACGACCCCCTGGACCGCTTCCACGGCCTCGCGGCCACGAGCGTCGCGGCGATCGCCAGGCGCCTCGCGGCGGACCTCCTGCTCCGGCGGCCGCAGCGCGGGCGCTAGCCGATCACCAGTTCCGAGGCATCGCCGTCCGCCCGAAAGGAGAGGTGCATCCATGGGAACTTCCATCACCGCAGAGTCCTACGGCGGCGAGCCGACCCTCACACTGCGCGCCGGCGACTACGAGGCGATCGTCCTGCCGGGGATCGGCGGCCACCTCGTCGCGCTGCGCGACGTGCGCCGCGGCTTCGCCTTCCTGCGCGAGCCGCTCGCCTCTGGCATGGGCGTCACGCGCTACAGGGAGCACCCGATCCCCTACGGCGTTCCGCTGCTCTTCCCGCCGAACCGCATCGCGGACGGCACGTTCACCATGGGCGGCGAGACCTATAGGTTCCCGATCAACGAGCCGTCGCTCGGGAACCACCTGCACGGCTTCTTCGCCACCTCGGCGTGGGAGGTGGTCTCCGCCGGCACGGACGGCGTACGCGCCGAGACCGTGCTCCGGGTGCGCCTGCGCGACGGCGACGAAGTGTACCGCATCTTCCCTCACCGCCTCACGCTGGAGCTCGGGTACGCGCTCGGCGAGGGCGGTCTCGAACTCACCGTCTCGGCGCGCAACGACTCCGACCGACCGATGCCGTTCCTGCTCGGCTTCCACACCGCGCTGCGCATCCCGTTCTCCCCGGAGAGCAGCGCCGAGGACTGCGCGCTCTACGTGAACCTCGGCGAGCAGTGGGAGCTCAGCGAACGCAAGCTGCCGAGCGGGCGCAAGCTGGCGCGCGACCCGATGGCCGACGCGATCGCCCGGGGGGAGGGCAACCCCTACGCCCACCCGATTGACGCGCTCTTCAGCGCCGCGCCGCTCGGCGGCCCGAACGAGTGCCGCGTGAGGGACCGGCGCCTAGGCGTTGAGCTCGTCTACCGGACGGACCAGAAGTTCCGCACCTGGATGCTCTGGAACGATGACGCGCAAAGCGGGTTCCTCTGCCCGGAGCCGATGACCTGCCTCGTGAACGCGCCGAACCTCGACCTGCCCTGGGACGTGAGCGGCATGCTGGCGCTCGCGCCCGGGGAAAGTTGGTCGGCGACGAGTCGGTTCTTCGTGGAGCCTGGCGGCGCCAAGTAGCTCACGGCGCGCTCGCAGGCGGCTTGATCGCCGGCGCCCAGTGCCCCGAGGCGGCGAGCCCGCTCTCGAGGAGGGCCACCGCGTACGGCGTGCCGTCGGATCCTTCGTAGTAACCGACCACCGCGTCGATGCCCGGCGCGCCCACCTGCCAGAGACCGGATCCGAGCGCCGCGACGAGCGGGTGCTCCGCCGCCTGCCCCTTGGCACGCAAGAGCATGTGCGCGACGCTCAGCGGGGTCATGTAGTCGTTCATCGCGATGCCGGTGGGATCCGGCAGGATGTCCGGTGCGCCAGCCGCCGCCTGCACGAGCTGCACCTCGTGAGATCCCAGGAGGAGTCCCAACTGCGATGCGATCTCGGTCGAAGGCTGGGAGAGGAGAGCGGACGCGAGGCCGGCTGCGGAGCTGCCTGGAAGCTCGGCGAGCAGCGTGCCGCCGGAGAGGGGCTGCACAGCCTGCGCGGGACCGCCGACGACGCGCACCCCGGCTGCCTGAAGCGCGTCGGCGAACTCCGTCGCCGCGAGGAGACCCGGGTTGGGCGGCGCGACTTGCAGCGTGACCGGATTGCCCACAGGAACCTCGCCGCTGATGAGGTACGTGTCCGTCCCGGGCTCGAGCTCCGCCGTGGCCGTCGGGAACACTGCCCCACCCACCGCCTTGTCGACCACCTGGATCGGCGCGTCCGCCGGCGAGACCTTGACCCCGGCGGCCGCTCCCGGTGCCGATGCGGTGAGGGTCAGCGTCACGACGCCGCCCTCGGCGATCAGGCGCGAGGCGGGCGGAAGGTAGGACTGTCCGAGCGCTTCGTACACGGCTCCCGTGGGCCAGCGGTTCAGCCCGCGGCCCGCGACCGGACCCTGCATGTACTCGACCGGACCGGCGATCCGGGTGATGCCTGCGCTGCGGACGGCCTTCGCCAGCTGGGCAAGCCCGTCCTGGCTGATCGCGGGGTTGTCGGCGCCGTCGAGGACGATCGGTCCCGACAGCGTGCCGCCCTGCACCGCGCCCTGGGCGCGCACGGTCACGGAGTCGAAAGACTGCCTCGGGCTCGCGAGCGCGGCGTCTAGAAGCGCGAGGCGCGGCACCCAAGACGTCCGGACGAGCGCGCCCGCGTTCTGCTGCCACGCAAGCTGTCCTGTGCGCAGGTTGATCACGGCGCCGCCCAGTACCGCACCCTGCGTGGAGGGGAGTCGCTGCAGGATCGAGGCGACGAAGCCCGGCACCGCCTGTTGCGACGCAGCCTGGATTGAGCCGCCTGGCAGGTCGGGCCAGCGGGCGACGTCCACAGTCATCTGGTCGATCGGACCGCCGACAGCGTCCAGTTCCTTCGTGAGCGGTCCCTCGACGAGGATCGCGAACGCGATCGTGTGCCCGTTCGCCGCGGTCGCGTAGCCGGCGTAGTTCCACTGGTTCTCGAGGTTCCCCGTCTTCAGCCACACGCGGTCCTGGGCGGCCGTCCCGACGAAGTGGCCGCAGATCACGCCGCAAACCTTGGGGTCCTGACTGCCGGCCTCCATCATCGAGGCCTTGAAGACGGAGTACCACGGCTGGGACGCCGCGTAGCGCATCAGATCCACGACCTGCTGCGCGCTGCGCAGGTCGAGGGGCGAAAGCCCTGAACCGTCGAGCTGCGCGGGCGGCGACCCGAGACCCGCGGTATCGAAGAATAGCTGCATCGCCGCCTCGCTCGCGGCGGGTGACCCGTCGCCTCCGTGCAGCGTGCCAAGCGTGCGGTAGAGGTTGTCCGCCATCGCGTTGATCGAGAAGCGGTTCTGCAGCTGGAGAAGGGAGCTGAGCGGCTTCGACGCCTGCGTCGCCACAGCCGCGGCGCCGCGTGGCAGCGCACCGGTCGCAGCCGGATCACTGAAGCGCACGCCATCCTTCTGAAGTGCCGCCTGGAAGAGCGAGGCGGCGAACAGTGCGGGGTCGTGCACCGAGAGGTAGACGCCGGTCACCGCGCGCGGAAGCACGCTGCCCTGCACGACGATGGTGTTGGTCCCAGGCAGGCGCGAGATCGTCGCCCCCGCCGCGTGGGCGGCGACGGTCGTGCCCTCGTCGCGGATCGTGAAAAAGCCAGGGTCTGTCACGGCTCCGTTGAACGAAAGGCGGACGTTCGTCGGCGCACCGGCCACCGCACCCCCGCTGACGATCACCTCTACCTCCGAGCGTTCGGCGCTGAGCGCCTGCCCACCAACCGCGTCCGCACTCTGCAGCTCGCTCGCGGACCACGCGGGGCCGATCGCCGGTGGCGCGAACAGGGTGCCGACGCCGACCACCCGGGTCGCCCGCGTGACGCGCTTCGCGACGGACGCGGCGAGCTCTTCAAGCCCATGCGTGCCGTTCGCCTCAAGCCAGGGGTCGCCGCCGCCGACGAGGTAGAGGGGTCCGGGCGCGCCCGTCGAGGACTGCGACTCCACCCTTGTCTCGTAGGTGAAGTTCGGCCCGAGCTCAGAGAGCGCGGCGGCCGTGGTGAACATCTTCGTGACAGAGGCGGGGATCTGCAGCTGCTGCGGGTTGATCGCGGCCAGCGGCGCACCCGCCGTCACGTCGTAGGCGTACGCGGAGATCTGGGCGCTTTTGAGGAGCGCGCTCGAGGAGATCGTGCCCAGCCACGCGCGCTGCAGTGCCGTCTGCGGTGCCGCCGTCGCGGCAGCCTTCACGTCTGGGGCCTTCGTGGCGACAGAGTACGAGGGACCCCACTCGGCGTAGCCGGGCCCCTTCTCTGCGATCGAGCCCGCCACAGCCGGGATCGCGAGTACCGCCACGGCCGCCACCACGCCCGCGATCGGCCAACCGTTCCTGCGCAAATTCCTGCCCCTCCCCGCTGCGGCAGTGTTGGGCTGAGTATACCGCGCCCACCTGCGGCACCCCCCGCACTTCGAAAGGTTAACACCACTAGGCACTCCGGGGTTTCACGGGTCCAGAGGTTCATGGACAGCCTGCTGCGGTGCCGCACGCAAACCGAGGACGGCCGCCGGGCGTGACGACGAAGCGGGGAACCGGGTCTCCCCGGTTCCCCGCTTCACATGGGACGCGCTCTCGTTACTCCTCGGAGGTCGCAGCGGCCTCTGTCTCGTCGTCGTGGGGGCTCGCCGCTTCGCGGCGCTCAACCCACTTGCCGTACTCGAGGTAGCCCAGGGCGTTGGCGAGTCCCGCCTGCGACGGTACGACGAGGTTCTTGAAGGTCGGGGAGAAGACCGGCTCCAGCAGCGAGGATCCACCGCCCGTGAGGATCACCTTGGCCACGGATCGCGGATCGGTGTATGTCTCGATCTGCTCGATGACCCGCTCGCCGAGCGACTGCGCCGCAGCCTCCACCAAGTCGTCGATGCTGGTCGTCTCACCGTCGATCTGCACGGAGCGCGCGCGGCAGACCTTGTCCACCTCGGCGATGCCCACGTCGTAGCCGGAGAACTGGCGCGCGATCCCGCGGCGCAGCTCGAGGTGCAGGTTGTGGATGCCGTCCTTGGGCAACGTCGCGCTGTACTGCGGCACGTAGCGCCCGCCGTCCAGCGTGACGAGGTTCACCGTGCGGTAGCCGACGTCGACGATCAGGGACCGACCGCTGAACGCCTTGGCGGAGGCGGCCTCCTTGCCGTCCTGCAGCACCAGCGAGTAGTAGGCTCCGGCTCCCTGCGGGATCACCCGCACGTCGCCGATCGTGATGTTGTAGTTGCGCTTGCCGACGCTGAACTTGTGCGGGCCCTTCAGTAGAGCGATGAGATCGTCCTTGAACGGACTGAGCTCGGCGACCGGCAGCCCCGTCACGACGCGGTCCACGTAGCCCATCGGCGAGTCGGAGAAGAGTTCGCCCAGCAAAGCCAGCATGCGCGCCCGCTCGGTTTCGCGCCGCATCTTGTCCGGCGCGAGCGTAAACCGCAGGCCACCCTCGAGAACGGCATCCTCGCCATAAATCCAAACATGTCCATCCGGGTCGGTCAGCAGGTTGCGCGTATGCACCTCGCCGAGGTCGAGCGCAGATGGCGCAGCGACGAAGGCGGGGAACTCAGCAGTCTTGCCGTCCAGTGCACCCTTGCATCGGCCGAAGCCGATGTCCATTCCCAGCACCCGCATCCTTAGGTGCCACCTCCCGCTCGTTTGCGTGGAAGACCTCTCGAGTTAATTCGCCAAACCCGCGAATAACCTGCTAAGCGCGCCATCTTTCGGCAAACTTCTTAGGTTGTTGCCGGTATTGGTCGAACGCGCCCTCCGTCCTGCGACGTTCTGCCGCGCCGGGGACGTCGCCGCCTACGCGGGAACTCCTTCCGCAGGATGGCGACCCGAGAGGCAAAAGGACCGGGAGGGGCATTGCCCCTCCCGGTCCTTTTGCCTGTCCTGTCTTAGTAGCGACGCGGGCGCTCTTCGCGCGGACGCGCTTCGTTGACGGTCAACTGGCGGTCTTCCCAGGTCGAGCCGTTCAGCGCCTCAATCACGGCCTCGGCCTTGTCGGCCGGGACCTCGACGAAGCCGAAACCGCGCGAACGTCCCGTCTCGCGGTCCGTCGCGATGCGGGCCGTGAGGACTTCGGCGTACTGTGAAACAGCCTTCTCCAAGTCCTCGTTGGTCACCGACCACGGCAGGTTACCGACGTAGATGGTCTTCTGCAATCCTATGCACTCCCCTCGAAACCACGTTCGCCTGGAAGTGCACGGAGGCATTCGCCTTTCAGCTCGTGAATCCATATCAACCCCTAGTGCGACGAACGTATCATAGCACGAGTCGCCAAGCATTGCAAGCGCAGTCGCTGGCCGCCCAGGGCTGCGGCCTCAAACGGGAGAGTCGGGGCCGCGCCACGGTACGGGCATCGGTTCGGACGGCGATGCTGTTGACGTTTGGGTTGCGAACATTTTACATAGGACTCGGTAATGGAGATCTACCACCTCGCGCCTACAGAGCGCGGTGCGGGGGAACTGCCGTCGCGGCTGACGACTCCTGGTCCCGGTTTCACCGCATCCGTGCGGTGCGTCGGGTCAAAGGTCGCCAGCCTGCTTTTTTGCTTGTGAGCCAAAGTAGAGGATGCAGCCCATCGAGAGGGGAGCCACAAGTGCACTTTCGCAGCATCCTGTTCACTTCGAGTCCTGACGGCACCGGTACACGGGCCGAGCAGCAGCCGGACAGCTTCGTCGACCTGCGGCTCGACCAGATCGTCGACGCGGCCCTGGCGGGACGCGAAGAGTACGACCTGCGACCCTTCTTCCACGCGCCGCTCGGGGAAGTCGACGAGATCGCCTACCGCCACGGCGTGCTGCACGACCTGGAGGAGCCGGCGCTGCGCCTGCTGATCGAAACCTTCGCCAAGGAGATGCGCGACGTCCGCGCGCAGATCGCGCAGTCCCGAAAGCTCTACTACGAGTACCCGAGGGCGATCTGGTTCCTCGATGCCGCCGGGCTGTACTGCCGCGCCGTCATGAACCTCGGGGACGGCCTGCGTGCGCATCGTCCAAGCTCTGAGGGGCTGCGCGGGCTCTCGGAGTACCTGGAGTCCTACGTGGCGTCGGACGCCTTCGCGTCGTTGGTGCGCGAGACGCGGAGCGTGCAAGACGGCCTCTCGGAGGTCCGCTACCGCCTACACGTCGAGACGAGCCGCGTCACGGTCACCAAGGAAGACGAAGAGGTGACGGATTACAGCGACGAGATCACGGCGACGTTCGAGAAGTTCCGTCAGGGCGCCGCCAGGGATTACAGGGTCGCCTTCCCGAGCCATCCGGAGATGAACCACCTCGAAGCGAGCATCCTCGACGCGGTCCGGAAGCTCTTTCCCGAGGTCTTCGCAGCACTGCGGTCCTACGTCGAACGCCGCCGGGACTTCGTCGACGCCGTGATTTCACGGTTCGATCAGGAGGTCCAGTTCTACCTCGGGTACCTCGCGCTGATCGATCCCCTGCGCGCTGCGGGGCTGCCGTTCTGCTTCCCGGCCGTCAGCCGGGCGTCGAAAGCGGTCCACGCGCGCGAAACGTTCGACCTCGCCCTCGCGCACAAGCTGAACCCCCTGGGCAAGTCTCCCGTGCGCAACGACTTCCGGATGGAGGGCAACGAGCGGGCACTCGTCGTCACGGGACCGAACCAAGGCGGCAAGACAACCTTCGCACGAGCGTTCGGGCAGCTCCACCACCTGGCCCGCCTCGGGTTGCCGGTACCGGGCGAAGCCGCCCGGCTGTTCCTGTGCGACCAACTGTTCACGCACTTCGAGCGCGAGGAGCAGCTGGCGGATCTGCAGGGCAGACTGCAGGACGAACTGGTCCGGTTCCATGAGATCCTCGACCTCGCGACGGCCGACAGCATCATCGTCATGAACGAGAGCTTCGCCTCCACGACGCTGGAGGACGCGCTGTTCATCGGCCGACAGGTGCTGAGCCAGATCCTCGAGCGGGACATCCTCTGCGTCTACGTGACCTTCCTCGACGAACTCTCCACGCTCAGTGAGGCCACCGTGAGCATGGTCAGCGAGGTCGAAACGAGCGACCCGACGACCCGCACGTACAAGATTTCCAGGCGACCTGCGAACGGACTCGCCTACGCACTCGCCATCGCGGAGAAGCACGGCCTCACCTACCAGGCACTGCGGCGCAGGGTGGCGCGATGAAGGCCTTCCTGTTGTACCGCGCCCGAGACGTCGACCCGCAGGCGGAATTGCCGCAACACGCGGAGGAGCTGGTGCAGGACCTCGAGCTGCACGCTCTCTTCTCCGCCATGGCCGCAGGGGACGACTTCCTCTTCGACGTGGCGCGGAGGACGGTGCTCGCAAGCCTCGACGACCCGGAGTCCATCGCCTACCGCCAGGACATTCTTCGGGACTGCCAAGCGCATCCCGAAGCCGTGCGGGACCTCTTCGACGCGACGCTCGAAGCCGCGGACGGCGAGCGGAAGATCCTAGCGCGGTACTTCTTCAGCAAGTCCCCCGAGTTGATCCTCAGCCGTTCCGTGCAGGTGCTGCGCCTGATGGTCGGCGTTCTCCGCAAGGTCCGGGGCATCGCAGACGCCCACGGCGATGTCTTTCGGTCGGAGGGCTTTCGAAGGTTCTTCTCCATGCTGGAGCGAGAGCTGGACGACGACTACTTCGCCGTCCTGGAGGAACACCTGGCGCGCCTCGCGCTGCGAGGCGGCGTCGAGATGAGTCTGCATCTCGGCAAGGGCGGCAAGGGTGCCGGCTATGCCCTGCGCCGGTCGCCTCGCCAGCGGCACGGTTGGCTCTCACGGATCCTCGGGCAGGCGCCAACCGCAATCCGCATCGACGTCGCGGTCCAGGACGAGGCCGGACATCAGGCGCTCTCCGAGTTGCGCGGCAGAGCCCTCGAACAGGTGGCGAACGCACTCGCCCAGTCGGCGGACCATGTCCTGGCGTTCTTCGCCGCGCTGAAGTTCGAGCTTGGATTCTACGTCGGTTGCCTGAACCTCCAAACCGTTCTCGCCGAGAAGGGCTGCGCGCTCTGCATCCCGACGGCGGCAGCGGCGGAGGACCGCGCGCTGTCGGCCGACGGGGTCTACGACATCTGCCTTGCGCTGCACGAGGACACGCAGATCGTCGGCAACGACCTCTTCGCGGACGGCAAGGGCCTCATCGTCATCACCGGCGCGAACCAGGGCGGCAAGTCGACGTTCCTGCGCAGCGTCGGCCAGGCGCATCTCATGATGCTGTGCGGCATGGCCGTGGCCGCACAGGCGTTCACTGGCAGCGTGTGCTCCGATGTGTTCACGCACTTCAAGCGCGGCGAGGACGCCGGGCTGGAGCACGGCAAGTTCGACGAGGAACTCGGCCGGATGACCTTGATCGTGAACCGCCTGCGGCCGGGCGCGCTCCTGCTGCTCAACGAGTCGTTCGCGTCCACCAACGAGCGGGAGGGCTCGGAGATCGCGCGACAGATCGTGCGTGCGCTGCGGGAAGCCGGGGTGAAGATCTTCTTCGTGACCCACCTCTTCGACCTCGCCGACGGGTTCTTCCGCGAGCAATCCCCAGCTGCCCTCTTTCTGCGGGCGACGAGGACCGAGGACGGGCGGCGCACGTTCCGGCTCTCCGAAGGCAGACCGCTTCCGACCAGCTACGGCGCGGACCTATACAGGAAGATCTTCAGCGCGCCGCGGGGCTAATGTCCCTCACGTCTCCTGGACAGGATACGCAGGCGTGGGCACGGCGGCCTCGTGCAGGCGCACCGCCCGCCGCAGGATGAACGCACCCGCGAGCGCGACGATCGCCACAACCGGAAAGGCGAGGTGGGCACCTCCGATCTGCAGGAGCGCACCGGCGCCCAGCGGCCAGAGCGCCGCCCCCAAGCTCTTGAGCCCCAGCAGCCCGAAGACCCTGCCCCGCACTGCGTCGTCCCCCAGTTCAGCCTCGAAGGCGGGCATCACAGTGAAGACGACCATCTCCGCCGCGGTGAACACGATCATCGTCCCAAGCAGGGCGATCGGCAGCCGAAGGAACGTGAACCCCACGTAGGCGGCCGCGAAGAGAGACAGTCCCCAGGCGAAGACGGATCCTTTCGGCAGGCCGCCAAGTCGCCTGTTGAGTGGGATCTGCCCCAGGGCCACGAGCGCGGTGTTCACCAAGGACATCGCGGCGTAGAGCGTGAGGCCGGAGGGCACCGCTCCCTTCAGGAAGGCGGGAAAGATCGTCTCAATGATCATGTACGTGCCGAACTGGATGATGCCGCCGACCATGTAGAGCCAGAGGACGCCGTCGCCCGCGACGCGCCGGGCGGCCTCCCGGTGCGACACGGTTCCAAGACTTCTACCGGTCTCCGCGATCAGAAGCGCGAGCATCAGGCAGATCGCCACTTCCGCCCCTGCTGCCCCGAGGAAGAGCGCCTCGGGGTGCGACAGCACGAAGAACGCGCCGAGGAACGGTCCCAGGGCGGCACCGGCGTTCATTGCCACGCGACCGTACGCGTAGGCTTCGGCCCGCTCGTGCGGCGCGGTTACGTCGGCCACGATCGCGTTCGACGCGGGACGCGCGACGGCGCGCGAGACGCCGTTCAGCGCGTTCAGCAGGGCGAAGGCCAGCACGCCATGCGAGAAGGCGAACCCCGCCATCGCCAGCGCGGATCCGAGGTTTCCGACGATCAGGGCGTTGCGCCGTCCGATTCCGTCGGCGGCCATGCCGCCGACGACGCCGGCGATCGCTCCCGCAGCGGGACCCGCCGCGGCAACGAGACCCGCTGCGGCAAGGCCCGCTCCCCCCTCGACCAGGCGGACAGCGACGAAGGGCAGCACCATGTAGCTCGCGACGGCGCCGACGAGGCGGGCCGCGGCGAGCGTGAGCACGGGCTGCGACGGCCGGTAGCGGAGCGCGCCGGTCGGCGGCGTCACGCCCTGAGCACGCGGGTGCCAAGGCACGGCACGTGGATCTTCCGGGTACGCGAATTCGTCATGACTGTCCTTGTTCTGGTCGGGGCGGGCAGTCCCTGCAGGCGCCGTAACGCGGCCGCCTCAGTTGGCGATGTTCCGGAAGCGTCGCATCGGATCGTAGCGTCTGAGAAGTGTCGAGTTCGTCGTCACGGACACGGAGCTGAGCGCCATCGCGGCACCTGCGATCACCGGGCTCAGAAGGCCGAAGGCGGCGATCGGGATGCCGACCGTGTTGTAGACGAGTGCCCAGAAGAGGTTCTGGCGGATCTTGCGGAGCGTCGTCCGACTGAGGTCGATCGCGGCCACGACGCCGCGCAGATCGCCCGACATCAGCGTGACGTCCGCCGCCTCGATCGCGACGTCGGTGCCCGTACCGATCGCCATGCCGATATCGGCCGTCGCGAGCGCCGGCGCGTCGTTGATCCCGTCGCCGACCATGGCGGTGACAAGCCCTTCCTGCTGGAGACGCTTCACTTCCAGCGCCTTCTCATGCGGCAGCACGTCCGCCCGCACTGCCTCGGACGCGATGCCCACCTGCCGGGCGATTGCATCGGCGGTACGGCTGTTGTGGTGTCAACAGTTGCCCGATTTGCTGGACAAACCCAGACATCCGTTGTTCGTGCCTCCCCAGGCCGGCTTGCGCCGGTTGTTCTCGGAACCCGCTTGCGCGGGTGCCGACCATCCTCACGCATGAGCCGTGGCCAGCGAACTACTGGGAGTCGCCCCATGCCTCTCGCGGCAAGCCGCTTGCGCACTCGCATAGGACCAGCACCAGCCCCACCACCGGAAGTCTCGCGACTTCCTCCAGGGCCTTGGACCGTCGGGGCATCCGCCGTTCTGGCGTTAGC
>JAJYTE010000006.1 GCA_021793215.1 Bacillota bacterium | reverse complement strand
CTGCTGCGGCGCGCATTGGGCAAGCCGCCGCGGGTGCATCTGCGCCGGAGCATGGCTCTCGACAGCTCGCTCTATCGGGTGTTCGAGCATCACGGACAACTGTATGTCTCGATCGCGTCCCTCACCCCTGGCCGGCGCCTTGTCCTGCCGCTGCGTGGCAGAGGACGCATCTCCGGTGACATCCGCGTGGTGTTCGACGTGGGGCGCAGGACCGCGTTCGTGCACATGGGCTACGACGTGCGGGGGCCCGCTGCGTCCGCGAGCGGCGCGGCGGTCGGGCTCCCGGAGCTGTCGGCCAACGCAGGTCACCGTAGGGATGACGTCGGCGATCAACTATCTTCAGCCATCACGGGGTACCTCCTGTGGTGACTGGACTGCCACACCGAACCCGATGGTGGTGATCTTGTCTATGCAGATCCGCCAGTTCCCAGGGGCCTGGGCCCCTGCGTCTCAGCCTTCTACACCATGCCACCGCTTCACGGGACGCCGGCAGGTCGATCTTCGCCAGTTTCGCCGGGCAGATTCCATACCGCCGCAGGGGGCAACGCGCTCCATCCATAGGTCCAGTTTCACAGCGTCTCTATTGATCATCCGCGTCCCCAGGGCAGGAACGGCACTCAAGGTGGAGAAACATCGCCCTTCTGAAGTCTCCCTCCGCGCGAGGTAGTGGCCTAAGCACCCAACTACTTCGCCTTCGTGCAGGAAGACTTGCTCTTGGGCCAACCAGCGACCCAATTTGCCGGACCTAGATGCGGAGGATGCCGCGTGCTAACTGTATATGGCGCTTTCGTTGTGACGCTCATGATGATCTTTTACGCCTTGGAATCACGATCCCGCTGGTTCACGTTCGCCTTCGGCGTCGCGTGTCTTGGATCGTCTATGTACGGGTGGCTCGCGGGAACCTGGCCGTTTGGAGTCGTGGAAGCGGTATGGGCACTCGTGGCGTTTCGGAAATGGTGGCTGCTACGGCGCGGAGCGTAGCCCACACATTGCAGCAGGATCTACTCAGCGTCTGCGCCGTACGACGACGCGAAGGCCGTCGGCCTCGTCGACACGGAGGCGTACGCGTCCAGAGCGGTCCCGCTCGACGCTGAGGTCGAGGGAGTGACCGAGCACGCGCAGGCCGGAGATACGCAGGTGATTGAGCCCGGACGGCAGGACCGGCGAGAGGCGAACCAGCCCGCGCTCGACGCTGACGCCGAGCATCAGCGCGACCGCGTGCGGCATCACGGCAGCCGCCCATGCCTGGACGGGGCAGGCCGACGGGTACGCCACGGGTTCGCTCGTCTCCTCGCGTGAGAACCCCGCGAACAGCTCCGGCAGGCGGCGGTCAATGCGTACGCTCGTCGCGCTGATCAGCGCCTCGACGATGCGCATCGCTTCCTCGGCGTGGCCGTAGTGCAGCAGCCCTTCGGCGATCAGCGCATTGTCATGCGGCCAGACGGAGCCGTTGTGGTACGAGATCGGGTTGTAGCGGCCCTCGCCCGCCGCGAGCGTTCGTACGCCGAAACCGCTGTAGATCGGTGCCGCCAGCGCCGTTTGCGCCACCTTCGCTGCGGCGTCCGCCGGTACGATGCCCGACCAGAGCACCTGCGCGCCGTTCGATGAGAGCGCGTCGATGCGATGCTTGCTCTTGTCGAGACCCATGGCGTAGAAGTCGCGCTCCGGCATCCAGAAGTCGCGGTGGAACTGCGCGCGAAGGCGCCGGGCCTTCTGGTACTGTGTGCGCCCTGCACCCTCGTCGCCTCCGAGGGTCAAGAGGCGTGCAGCCGCGATGCGCGCTGCGTAGAGGTAGCCTTGGACCTCCGTGAGCGCGATCGGGCCGTCGGCCAGCGTGCCGTCGCGAAAGTGCACGGCGTCCCAAGAATCCTTCCAGCCTTGGTTCGTCAGGCCGTGCCGCCCCTGCCTCTCGTACTCGAGGTAGCCGTCCTTGTCCGGGTCGCCCGGCCCGTCCAGCCATCCGACCGCCGCCCGAACGTGGTCAATCATGTCGCGGCCGAGCGCCTCGTTGCCCGCGCAGCGCACCTGCTCCTCGAGGGCGATCAGGAAGAGCGGCGTCGAGTCCACGGAGCCGTAGTACGGGAAGTCCGGAATGGCGTCTACTTCGCGTGGGTCCAGCTGGGGGCGGAACTCGTGCAGGATCTTGCCGGGCGCCTCGTCGGTCTTCGGGTTGACCTTTTGCCCCTGCATACGCCCGAGCGCGAGCAGGGAGCCGGCCCCGTACTGCGGCATGGCGTAGAGGGTCATTCGGCTCGTGAGCAGCGCGTCGCGGCCGAATAGGGCGATGTACCAGGGTATCCCGGCGGCGTACGCCTCCGCTGCGTCGCCGTCCGCGAGGCCGATCGAACGGCCGCGGATCGCCAGCGCGTGCAGGTCGCGCAGCGCGCGGTTGTAGGCGCGCTCGAGCATGGGACCGATCGGTCCACCCGCCTCGATCGTGGGGCCGGACAGGCGCGTCGGCCAGGGCGTGCGCAGAGGCTCGACGGCCGGACCAGGCAGCGCGGCGCAGTCGGCGACCAGGGTGCTCTGGGAACCGGCCGCGACCTCGAGGTGGAAGCCGAGACCGATGGATTTCCCTTGGAGCTCCTGCGGTCGCTGCGAGAAGCGAAGGCGCACGCCGAGCGGCGCGAGGTCCCCAGGCGCCTGGAAGACGACCGCGTCCTCTCCCTCGCGCGCCGGAAGGGCGCTCGTCCGGAGCTGTGCCGAACTCTCGCCGAGCACCCTGCGCTTCACGCTGAAGATGTGGGCGAAGTCGGCTCCGGTGCTGAGCTCCAGGGGAACGACGACGCTCCTGTCACCGTAGTTGCGGACGCGCACCGTGTCGCGGAGCGCTCCCTCCTGCAGCTGGATCTCGCGCTCCAGGACGATGCCGCCCTCCTCTGCCTGGCGGTAGGCGGGCACGGCGGCGAAGTACTGTGCGCGGTTCGCGTCCACGGCCCGGCCGCCCAGCGGAACCGGCTGGTGTCCGTCGACGCGCCACTCGTAGCGGAACAGCAGGCGATGGTCACCGGAGTAGAACCCCTGGTCGCCGTCGCTGATGTCGCCGCGTCCGTTCGTGATCAGAAATGTTGCACCGCGGCTCAGTACCACGGCGCGCGCCACGAGGTCGGCCATCGACTCCCTCCCCCGGCACAGGTTTGCGCTCCGGGTCCGGCTCCATGCGCCACCGGAAGAGCCGTTGCGCGGCAGTTTCTGGTCCAGACGGCAATGGGCCTATGGCGTATCACCTGATCGGCAATTCGTGTAAAATGGGCCACGTGGGGAGACGGCGCACGTCGCGTCGGGCGTAGCGTTGGAACCCGCGATAACCTATGGAAGAGGGGCGCGGATTGCTCGACACACGCGAGTTGGAAGCATTGGGTATTGGACGCGGGGAGCGCGCCTTCGTCGACCTTTCGCCCGCCGAACTGGTCGAGCACGCCGTGCGGCGCGGAGAGGCGCAGCTCACTGCGGACGGTGCGGTGTGCGCGACGACGGGCCAGTACACGGGGCGCTCACCGAAGGATAAGTTTGTCGTCGAGCACCCTCTAAGCCCGTACGAGATCCACTGGGGCAAGGTGAACCAGCCGATCTCGCCGGACCATTACCAGCGGCTCAAGCGCAAGGTCCTCACCCACCTGTCGGAGCACGACCACTTCGTGTTCAACGGCTTCGCGGGTGCCGATCCGGAGTACCGCATGGCGCTGCGCGTCGTCTCGGAGTACGCGTGGCACAGCCTCTTTGTGCACCAGCTCTTCCTGCGTCCGACGCCGGAGGAACTGCGCTCGCACCGCCCCGAGTTCACAATCCTCTCGGCGCCCAGCGTGTACGCAGATCCGCAGGCTGACGGGACGAACTCCGAGGCCTTCGTCGTGATCGACTTCGAGGAGAACGTGATCCTGATCGGCGGTACCGAGTACGCCGGTGAGATGAAGAAGAGCATCTTCACCGTGCTGAACACTCGCCTCCCCTACCAGAACGTCCTGCCCATGCACTGCTCGGCGAACGTCGGCCCGAAGGGCGACGTCGCGCTGTTCTTCGGCCTCTCGGGCACCGGCAAGACAACGCTCTCGGCGGACCCCGCGCGTCGCCTGATCGGAGACGACGAGCACGGCTGGTCAGACCAGGGGGTGTTCAACTTCGAGGGCGGCTGCTACGCGAAGTGCATCAATCTCTCCCGCGCGGCGGAGCCCCAGATCTGGGACGCGATCCGCTTCGGTGCGGTGCTTGAGAACGTAGTGCTGGACGAGGCGACGCGCGCGCCGGACTACTCCTCCCAGCAGTACACGGAGAACACGCGGGCTGCCTACCCGGTGGAGTTCATCGAGAATGCTGTGATCCCCGGCGTCGGAGGCCAGCCGAAGACCATCTTGTTCCTGACAGCGGACGCGAGCGGCGTGCTTCCCCCGATCAGCCGCCTGACGCCGGCCCAGGCCATGTACCACTTCCTCGCCGGCTACACGTCGAAGCTCGCAGGGACGGAGCGCGGCATCACGGAGCCGAGTCCCACCTTCTCGACCTGTTTCGGCGAGCCCTTTTGGACGCTGGCGCCGCAGGTGTACGCTCGGATGCTCGGCGAGCGCATCGCCCGGCACGACGTGCAGGTGTTCCTCGTGAACACGGGCTGGACCGGTGGGCCGTATGGCGAGGGGAAGCGGATGAACCTCAGCTACACGCGCGCCATGGTCGATGCCGCGATCGCGGGCGCACTCCAGGACGTCCCGTATGAGCGCCACCCGGTCTTCGGTCTCGAGATGCCGGTGCGTTGCCCCGAGGTGCCCTCCGAGGTCCTGAACCCGCGCGGCACCTGGACGGACAAGGCGCGCTACGATGAGCAGACGCTTGCGCTTGCGCGGCAGTTCCAGGCGAACTCGCAGCGGTTCGCGCTCGAGCCGGACGTCGCGGCGGCAGGCCCGAAGGTCTAGGCAGCGGACGAGGTCCATCAACAGGAGGAGTCCCGCGGCAGTGCCGCAGGACTCCTCCTGTCCGCGCCCTGGGAGGGTGTCAGCGGCCGGAGTGCGTCTCGGCCGCGGCGTGCAGGACCTCGTCGAGCGGCCCTTCGGCCTCCACGACCTGGATCTTCATCGACGCGAGCATCTGGGCCATGCCGCCACCCATGTGACCGGTGACCACCTTGTCGACCGCCTGCTCCTTGAGGAACTTCGCGATCATCGCGTGGTGCAGCCCGTCCGCATGCTGGTCGTGCTTGGCGTCCCAGCCGACGTCGATCTCCTCCACCGCGAAGCCGCCTTCGGCCTGCAGGTGGGCGACGGCAACGCGATCGGCGCGGCCGAAGCCGCCGCCGACCCTGCCTTGGTCGGTGATCGTCGCAAGGATGACCATGTGCAACTCCTCCGTTCGAGATGCGGCATCGCCGCCGCGCAGCGATCATAGCACACGCCAGGGCGCCGCGCCTTGCGGCAGAAGAGCCGCAGCGCCTAGGATCAAGCGAAGGGGGGCTGGTTGTTGCCAGACTACAGCGTTCCCGCAGGAACGGACATCGGCCACGTGCATCTGACGGTGGCCGATCTCAAGCGCTCTGAACAGTTCTACTGCGGCATCCTCGGTTTCAACGTCATGCAGCGCATGGGCGACGAGGCGCTTTTCGTCTCCGCGGGCGGCTACCATCACCACATCGGACTCAACACCTGGGCTGGCAAGGGAGCGCCCGCCCCGGCGCCGGGCACGACGGGCCTATACCACCTGGCGATCCGCTATCCGACGCGTCGCGACCTCGCTGAGGCCGTTCTGCGCCTGATCGCGGCGCACCACCCGATCGACGGCGCGTCCGACCACGGGGTCAGCGAGGCCATCTACCTGCGCGACCCCGACGGGAACGGGGTCGAGCTGTACTGCGACCGCGACCGCGCCGACTGGCCGCGCGCGGCGGGGGGCGTCGGCATGACCATCCGGCGCCTCGACCTGGAGGACCTCTTGGCCCAAGCGAACACTGGCGCCACCAAGGCTCCGCTCCCCGCGGCGGATGTTGCGGACGGCCTTCGCGATCTGCCCCTCTGGGAGGGAGATCCTGCGCAGCTGCGCCGCTCGTTCCGCTTCGAGAGCTTCCCCGAGGCGCTTGCGTTCGTAGACCGCGTCGGCGAAGTGGCGGAGGATCTGCGCCATCACCCGGACATCGACATCCGGTACCGCACGGTGCACCTGCGCCTCTCGAGCCATGACGCGGGGGGCGTCACGGACCGCGACCTTGCGCTTGCGCGCAGGATCGACGCGATGGTCTAGCCCGCGCTTGGAAGGCCGCTGACGAATGTTCCGGGACGCTTCAGTCAATCGGCCTGCGGGCCGTCCCGTTCCTGTGACCGCAGCCGTGGAACGCCGGGCACCTGCCGCGGCGCTGCGCGATCGCGGTCGTCGCGCGACGGCCGCGCGCCTCCCCCGTCTCGAAGGAGTCTCTCTTGATCCCAAACGTCGATGGGGCTGGAGGGCACGAGTGCTACCTGCCGCCGCCAGCCAGGCGCCCCTGGGGATACGCGCTCCGTGCCGCGTACTCACGGACTATTGCCGCCGGGCGTACGCCACGGCACCCCTAGCCGCAGGTCGCTTCCTCAGCTCGTCGAAGGAGCACGGGCGGCCTGCCGCTGCTTGGCAGGGCGGCCTAGGTCAGGCGCTCCGCTCGTGCGCCCTGGTCATTGAAGCCGAGGGCGATCACGCGCGCCGGGGCGTAGCGTCGGGCCACCTCCTCGAGGGCGGTGGTCACGGCGGGCGCATGTTCCGGGAGCGTCAGGGCGACGAGGCTTGGACCCGAACCGGAGACCGGCATCGCGAATGCGCCTGCGGCCACCGCGGCGGCGCGCGCCTCCTCGGCGAAGGGCAGTGCAGCCAGCCGTTGCGACTCATGGAGGCGGTCCTCGCACGCGACGCGCAGGAGGTCGTACTCGCCATGCACCATCGCGTACACAAGGAGTCCGGCGCGTCCGATGTTGAAGACGGCGTCGGAGCGCTCCACTTGCTGCGAAAGACAGCGCCGGGCGGCCTCCGTGGCCTGTTCCGTGCCAGGGTAGAAGACGATCGCCCGCAGCGCGGGCGCTGGCATGCGACGGACGACGCCGCCGCCGGTCGACATGGTCAGACCACCGAGCAGGCATGCCGCCACGTTGTCTGGATGGCCGTCGAGCCGTCCCGCGATGCGCAGGCTCTCCTCGAACGGCAGGTCGCGCCCGATCAGGGCCTGTGCGGCGAGAAGACCGGCGCAGATTGCGGTCGCCGAGCTTCCCAGGCCGGAGCGCAGAGGAACCTCCGCCTCGGCTTGCACCCGCACCGTCGGCGCCGGCTCCCCCAGGAGCGCCGCTCCGGCGTCGAGGCCCGCATGGAAGAGGTTCTCGCCGAGGGGCGCGAGACTCCCCTCGCCGCGCAGCGAGAAGCCGTCACCGCCCGTTTCGACCGTGAAGCGGTTCTGGCAGGAGAGCGCGGCAGCGAAGACGTCGAACCCCGAGCCGAGGTTTGCGGTCGTCGCGGGGGCGCTGATCAGTACCCTCACCCGGCGATCGCCTCGCGTACCGCCTCGAATTCGGCGCGAACCGTGTTGACGGGCGCTGCCGCGCGCAACGCGGCGTCGGGGTCCTTGAGGCCGTTGCCCGTGAGCACTGCGACCACGCGTGCTCCGCGCGGAAGTCTTCCCTCTCGGTGCAGGCGCTCGAGTCCCGCAAGCGGCGCCGCCGACGCGGGCTCGGGGAAGACGCCCGCTTCGCTTGCCACGCGGCGCTGCGCGGCGAGGATCTCGTCGTCCTCCACCGCGTAGAACCCTCCGCCGAACTCCTCGACCGCGGCCAGCGCCAGGTCCCAGCTCGCAGGGTTCCCAATGCGGATCGCGGTCGCGACCGTCTCCGGGTTCACGACCGGAGCGCCCGCAACGAACGGGGCGGCGCCAGCTGCCTGGAAGCCGAGCAGCTTCGGCGCTGTACGCAGCTTGCCCGCCGCGCGGTACTCGCGAAAGCCTTTGGCGTACGCGCTGATGTTGCCCGCGTTGCCGACCGGGATGGCAAGGATGTCCGGTGCGTCTCCCAGCGCGTCGACCACCTCGAACGCCCCGGTCTTCTGCCCCTCGATGCGCCAGGGGTTGACGGAGTTGACGAGCGTGAACTCCCCGCCCTCCGCGAGCCGGCGCACGATCGTCAGCGCGTCGTCGAAATTGCCCTCAACCGCCACGATCTGCGCACCGTAGATCAGCGCCTGCGCCAACTTGCCCTGCGCCACCCGCCCCGCCGGAACGACGACGACTGCGCGCAGCCCTGCCGCTGCGGCGTAGGCCGCGGCCGAAGCCGAAGTGTTGCCCGTCGAGGCGCAGACGATGGCGGAGGCGCCGTCCTCGAGTGCCTTCGCGACGGCCATCACCATGCCGCGATCCTTGAAGGAGCCGGTCGGGTTCTGTCCCTCGAACTTGAGGTAGAGTTCGATGCCCAGCGCGCTGCCGATGCGCGGGGCGGACACGAGCGGCGTCCCGCCTTCCCCGAGCGTGATGCGCGGCGTCTTCTCACTGAGCGCGAGGTGCTGCGCGTACTGTGCCAGAACGCCCATGGTCCGTCTCCCTTCGGCGGGTCCTCCTGCCATCCTTCGACGGCTTTACGCGCTTCCCTTCGCGCCCGGGGCGCGGATCTGCAGAATTCGGTCGCCCTGGCCTTGCCGGCGGTCGTCGCCCGAGCCCTCACGAGACTGAGCGCAGGAGCTTTCCCGGTGCGGTGCGAATGGTGCACGAACCGAGTCAGGATCGCTGGAGGGAGGTGCGCGCATGGACATCGCCTGGAAGGAGATCCTCGAGTTCCCGGTGCTGCGCTCCGCGCACCTTCGCACCGTGAAGTCCTGGGGAGACAGGCGCGTGCGCTGGGTCTCCGTGATCGAGATGCCCGTGGAGGATTTCGTGCGCGAGGACGAGTTCGTCCTGACGTCGGCCATGGGCTGCAACGAGGCTCCCAAGCTGCTCGAGCAGCTGGTCTGCGACGTCGCCGCGTCGAAGGCGGCGGCGCTCGGCATCGCCACGGGCTACTACATCCCCGAGATTCCCGCGCGCGTGATCGCACTCGCCGAGGAACGCGAGTTGCCGATTCTGGAGATTCCTTGGGAAGTCCGCTTCTCCGAGATCGGCCACGCCGTCTCCGACGCGCTCCGGAAGGCGGAACTCGGGACGCTCGAGGCCGCGCAAGAGATCCAGGCCGACGTGCTCGACCTGATCCTGCGCGGGGCGAGCCCTGCAGACGTCGCAACCGCCATCTCCCGCCGCCTCCAGATGCCGACGCTGATCGCCGACGCGCGCGGCGAGGTCGTGGGCCGCGGCTCCGGGTCGCATCGGCTCGAGGAGCTCTTCCGCGAGGCGCAGGGGACCGCATCCCCCGACGCGCCGCACCCCACGCCATCCGTCCCGGTCGAGATCCCGCTGCACGGCTGCCGTCTCTTGCAGTACCCGATCGGATCGACCCAGGGCGTCGACGGCTACCTCGTTCTGCATGACACCTCGAAGGCCGGCGTCTTCGCCTTCGGCTGGCGCGAGCGGCAGATGGTGGAGCACGCGGCCACCGCGTGCGCGTTCTGGTTCCTCAACCAGAGTGCGATGCGCGGTGCGGAGATGCGCAGCCGTGCCGCCTTCATCTGGAACCTGGCAAAGGGCCAGATCGCGCCGGACGAGGCGCTCTCGACCGGGGCGCGGCTCGGCCTGCACCTGGAGCGGCGCCACATCTGCATCGTCGGCCACGCCGACAACCAGGAGGAGGAGGGTGTCGCCGGCGGCGGAGTCCTCGACCGGGTCGACCGCGTGCACCATGCCGTGGAGGAGGTGATCGCGCGCGCCAGCGAAGCGCTCGGCCTGCGCGTCGTGCTCTCCTACCAGCGCGAGACCTTCCTGGTCTACGTCGAGGCGACCGAAGACGAGGCGCTCCAGCCCGCCCACCGGCTCCTCGATCGCGTCGACCGCCAACTGCTCGAGGTGATGCCGCGCCTCGTGATCTCCTGGGGCATCGCGAGCCAGCAGCCTGGAGCGGCTGCGTTCGCCGCCGGCTACAAGGCGGCGCTCGAGGCGCTCGACATCGGCTACCGCCAGAACGGAGTCGGTCACCGCACCGCGGCGCGGGAGGTGCGTCTCTACCGCACCCTGCTGCGGATCGCGGAGGATCCCGAAGTGCAGGAGTTCGTGCGCGAACTGCTCGACAGGCTGGCGGACTACGATCACAAGAAGGGCGGCGAGCTCGTGGTGACGCTGAGCACCTTCCTGCGTACGCGCGGCCAGATCAGCGAGACGGCGCGACTTCTGAACCTGCACCGGCAATCGCTCGTCTACCGGATCAACAAGATCGAGTCGCTGACGGGCCGCAGCCTGTCGGACCCCGAGAACTGGTTTCTCTTCGGCCTTGCGATCCGGATCGCGACGCTGAAGGCAGCCCAGGCACCGCACGCACGCGCGTAGCCTTGTAAGCAGGGTGACCCCCCGAAGGGATCAGTCGGAGGCCGCACCGACAGCGGCCGGCCGCGGCCGCCACTGCCGCGCGCCCCGCTGCGCGAACGCCGCCGCGGCGAGGAGGCATCCGCCCGTCAACCAGAAGACGCTGTGGATGCCGAACGCGCTCGAGGCGATCCCGCCGACGAGCGGACCGAGCATGGTGCCCAGCTGGCCCGCGCTCTGATTGAGCCCAAACGCGCGACCGCGGAACTCCTTGGGCGTCGTCTGTACCACGAGCCCGTTCAGGGCGGGGAACACGGCGCAGAAGAACGCCCCGTAGGCGAAGCGCACGACGCCGAACGGCACGATGCCGTGGAAGGGGATCTGCAAGAGGTTGCCGATCCCTCCACCGAGCAGGCCGACCGAGAGGATCAAGGGGAAGCCGCGCCGGTCCGCGAGCCGCCCCCAACGCGGCGCGAAGAAGACGCTCGCGATGCCCACGAGCGAGAAGACGATGCCGGCGACGAGCGAGGCGTCACGCAGCGAGCCTCCGAGTTGCACGATGTAGAGCGGTAGGATCGGCTCGATCGTCATCACGGAGAAGTTCACGAGCATCGCGAGGGCGATCACTCCGAGGAACGGGCGGTTGCCGGCGGCCACCTTGAGGTCTTTGAGCACTGTGCTGCGCTCGGCCGGCGCGAAGTTCTCCTCGCGCACGAAGAGTAGAGCCAGCAGCGCAGCGCACAGCACGAGCACCGACGCGCTCGAGAATGCGATGCGCGTACTGAATAGGTGCGAGACGACGCCCCCGATCAGGGGCCCGATGATCGCGCCGGTCGCGGACGCCGTCGCCATCACAGAGAGCGCCCAGCCCACGCGGCGTTGCGGGGCGCTGGTTCCGACGAGTGTGATCGCGTTCGGCACGTAGCCCGAGAGCAATCCCTGCACCGTCCGAAGGACCAGGAGCTGCACCGGCGTCTGCACGAGCGCCGTCAGCGCGTAGGCGACGAACAGCGCGAACCCCGAGCGGAGCAGCATCGGCCGCCGGCCGTAGCGGTCGGCGATCGATCCCCACCAGGGCGAGATGAGGGCACTCGCGAGGAACGTGGAGCTGAAGAGTACGCCGGACCAGATGTCGATCCCGCGATGGACGCCGATCTGCAGCAGGAACAGGGGTAGAAAGGGCACTACCATCGAGTAGCTCGCGGACGTCAGGAATACGCCCACCCAGAGCACGAAGAGGTTTCGTTGCCAAGGCTCGAGTTCCATACCCCGCAGGCGACCGATCATGCTGAGATTCTACGCCTGTCCCAATGGGCTGACAACGCGCGCCCACGCGGCAGGAAGGGATGGCCGCGCGGTGGAAAGCGGATCATGCGACCATGCAAGGGAAGGGATCGAAGTGATCGAAGCGCGAAGGCGCCTGCTCGGCGCCGCCCTTGGCGAGATGGAGCGGCCCGTGTCGGTATGGAGCACGTTGGCCGCCGACGTCGACCCGGATGCCGATCTCGCGCAGCTCCTCTCGCTGCAGCCGCTGCTCTCGGTGCGGGAGTTCGGCGGCGCAGCGCCGGAAGACCCCCTGCTCCCCAGCTCCCGCTACCCGGTCTACGGCATGTCGCTCGCGGAGGAGGACGGCCCGCGCGGCAACCGCCACGCCGGTTTCCCGACGGGATTCTCGCTCGACGCCTTCGTCGATGAACTCGTGGCCCTTTCGCGTGGCCAATCGCTCGCCTCGCCGCTCGCCCGCGAGACGATCGGGCGCATGCGGCGTCCGGTGGCCGTGCGCATCCTGACATCGCCCGGCTGAACGACCTGTGCGCAGGCGGTGCGCCTGCTGCATGCCTGGGCGCTCGAGCAGCCGCTCCTGGGGGCGATCGCGGTCGAACTCTCCACCTTTCCGGAACTCGCGGACGTATTCCAGGTGAAGGCCGCCCCCCACTTCACGGTGCGCACAGCCCTCGGCGAGCAGGCGTTCTCCGGCGCCACACCGGAACCCGTGCTCCTGGCGCGGATCGTCGCAGCCGACGCCGCGGACTGAGAGAAGCGCATCCTGTCTCCCCACACCAGAGGAGGACGGTCTCGTGCAGCCATGGCAGCGCACACTGTACGTGCTCTGGGCCACCGAGTTCCTCCTGATGGCCGGGATGAACCTCGTGATCCCATTCCTGCCGCTCTACATCCATGGACTCGGTGTGCGGAGCACCGCGGACGTCGAACGCTGGACAGGCCTCGTGTTCAGCGCGAGCTACATGGTGTCCACGTTCGTGCAGCCGCTTTGGGGCCGGCTCGCGGACCGCTACGGCCGCCGGGTCATGCTGCTGCGGTCGAGCATCGGCATGGGCGTGTTGATGGCGTCGATGGGCCTCGTGACGTCGGTGTGGCAGCTCTTCCTCTTGCGCGCGCTGATGGGTTCGGTCGCCGGCTTCATCTCGGCGGCCACAGCGCTGCAGGCGACCCAGACGCCGTCCGAATCCGCGGGTCGGGCGCTCGGGACGCTGCAGACCGGGGCCGTCACGGGTGGCCTCATCGGACCGTTCGTCGGTGGCGTGCTCGCGGAGTGGATGAGCCTGCGACACGTGTTCTTCGTTACGGGCGGCCTGATGCTGATGGCGACTGTCCTCGTCGTCCTCTTCGTCCGCGAGGAGTACAAGCCCGACGCTCGGGCAGCCGGAGTCGACACGAAATCCTTCTTCGACGTCATCCGCCGATCCGGCGTCGTGATCCCGCTCTTCGTCGTCAGCCTTCTCCTGCAGACCGGCTACCTTGCGATCGAGCCGATCGTGACCCTCTACGTGCGCCAGTTGAGCCCGCTCGCCCCCCACCTCACGACGCTCGCGGGCGCGACCTTCGCCGCCGTGGGCGTGGGGAACCTCATCTCGGCGCCCCGTCTCGGGCGTCTCGCCGACCGGATCGGCCCCCAGAAGGTACTGCTCTGGTCACTCGTCGCTGCGGCCGTTCTCTACCTGCCGCAGGCCTTCGCCCCCTCCGTCTACTGGCTGATGGGCATGCGCGTACTACTGGGCATCGCCGTCGGCGGGCTGCTGCCGGCCGTCCAGGCGATGATCCGGCGCAACACGCCGCCAGCGCTCCAGGGGCGCGCGTTCGGCTACAACAGCAGCTTCTTCATGGCCGGCAGCCTGATCGGTCCGCTGCTCGGCGGCTTCATCAGCGCATCCTTCAGCATCCCGGCGATCTTCTTCGTCACGGCGGCGCTCTTCGGGCTGAACGCGCTGTGGGTGCAGCGGTCGGTGATCGTCGCGGGCGGCCGACTGCAGACCGAATCCTAGAGGGTCTCCGCGCGCAGGCGACGCTCGTGGATCTCTCCTCCGGACACCTCGACGCGGTACGCGGTCGGACCATCGTGTGAGCGAACAACGCGGTTCAGCTGGCGCTCGACGTAGTGCAGAGCCACCCCGTCGTCGAGCGCCACGCCGGGCGGAAGGGCGCCGTCGAAGATCATGCGGTGGAACGCCGACCGCCGTCCTGGCTCCGAGTCGTAGTGCGGCGAGAAGCTGCCCTGCAGGAAACCCAGCCCCCGCAGCGGCGTCAGCGCGCCTGGCACGGAGTCGGTGCTGCCTGCGTCGAACCAGCAGAGCGCGCCCGCGCTGATGCCGCAGAGCACGATGCCGCGCTCCCACGCGGTGCGCAGCACCTCGTCGAGGCCCCAGGCGCGCCAGATGGCGAGCATGTTCTTGGTGTTGCCGCCCCCGACGTAGATGACGTCCTGGCTGAGGAGGAATTGCGGGATGTCGCGGGGCGGACTGTCGAAGAGCGGCTGGTGCGAGGGTTCGCAGGAAAGGGGCGAGAAGGCGGCGTAGAACCGGTCGATGTAGTCCTGGGAGTCAGCGCTCGCGGTCGGAAGAAAGCACACCTTGGGGGTTTTCTTGCCGGTCTGGGCAAGCACGTAGTGGTCGAGCGCCGGGCTGCCCGGTTCCGTGGAGAACCCGCCCCCGAGCGCGATGATCTGCCGCATCGGATCCCGCCTTTCGAGTGTCTACATGCGTCTGCACGATAAGGGTATACGACGTCTTCGTCCCACTCCCTCGTCGGACCGGAGGAGGCTTGCCTTGGATCCTCTCCTGCCCTACCACGTGCCGGACGCCAGCGATCTCCCGACGGCGCTGGGCGCCTTGCGCGGCGCCGGCATCCTGCGTGCTCTCAGCCGGCTGGGGCCCGTGATCGCAGGCACCTTTCCGCTCGACCTGAACCTGCCCGAGTCCGACGTCGACGTCCTCTGCCGTCTGCAGCCGGCGTCCCTCTTCCGTGCCGCCGCGCAGTCCATCTCCCGCCTTCCCGGCTACTCGCTGCGCGTCTCCGTGCGACGTGGACGGAGGACCGCGGTCTGCCGCGTGCGCCCGGGCCGGCTGCCACTGGAGATCTTCGCTCAGTCCGGGCCGCTGAGGTCCCAACGCGGGTATCGCCACCTCGAGGTGGAGTATCGGCTGCTGTCGCTTTGTGGCGGCTCCTTGCGCGAAGGGATCCTGAAGCTGCGCCGGGCAGACGCGAGGACGGAACCCCCGTTTGCACAGCTGCTGCGCCTACGAGGCGACCCCCATGACGCCCTGGAGCGCCTCGCGAGCAGTCCCGATGCCGCGCTGCGGGAACTCCTCCACCGTGCCCTCGGGGATGTGTAAGGTGGCGCGCAGTGCAGGTGGTCAGACCGACTATGGCGCCGCCGCTCCCCCGCGTCGGCGAGAAATTCCGCTTGACGCCCGGAGGCGATCCCCGTAGACTGGCGCAAAGGCGAAAACCGTCGATGATCGGGCAAGGGCCGCGACGCGCCGCTGCAGCGAGCCGGGAGAGTGCAAGCCGGCCGGACGCGCGAGCCCACATTCCACCCGTGAGATGCCGGCGAGGAGTCGGACGCGCGCCGCGTTACAGCGCAGAGAGGGCTCCTCGGAGCCAACCAGGGTGGTACCGCGACGATGCCGTCGTCCCTGACAAGGGATGGGCGGCATGTGCATTTGCTGGGGAGGTGGATCGGCATGTGGACAGAGAGACTCTTCATTCCAGGGCCCACGAGTGTTCCGGCCGAGATCCTCAGCGCGGGCGCGCGTCAGGTCGTGGACCATCGCGGCGCGGAGTTCACGGTGCTCTACGCGGACGTGCGGCGGGGTCTTTGGGGGCTCGCGGGAGCGGCCGATGCGGCGATACTCCCGGCAAGCGGCACCGGCGGGCTTGAGGCGGTCGCGCAGTCGCTGCTGCACCCAGGCCAGCGCGTGTTGGCTCCGGTCGCGGGAGCGTTCGCGGAGAGGTTCGCCCGCATTGCAGAGCTGCGCGGTGCCAGGGTCGAGCGCATGGCGTTCCCCTGGGGCGTTGCGATCGACCCGGCGGCGGTGGCTGAGCGGGCGCGCACCGGAGGGTTCGAGGCCGTGCTCCTCACCCAGAACGAGACCTCCACGGGGGTGCTCCACCCGGTGGAGGAGGTCGCGCGCGCCCTGGCGGGCGGTCCGCTGCTGCTGCTCGACGCCATCAGCGGCTTCCCCTCCGTCCCCCTCCAGGTCGAAGGACAGTTCGACGCCGCCGTGGCCTGCTCGCAGAAGGGCTTCATGACGCCCCCCGGCCTCGCGGTCGTGCTCTTCTCCCGTCGCGGGCTCCAGGCGCTCGAGGGCGCCGAGCCGCAGAGCTCCTTTCTGGACCTTCGGCCGTTCCTGTTCGGGGAGGTTCCTTACACCCCGGCCGTCACCTTGATCGCCGCGCTTGCCGAATCGCTGCGACTGCTGGAGCGCGAGGGCGAAGGGCGGCGGGCGGCGCGCCACGCACTGCTCGGGCGCATGACGCGGGACGCGGCGGACGCCCTCGGCGCCCCGCTGCTCGCGCAGCGGGAGTTCGCCTCACCCACAGTCACCGCGCTCGCGCCGCCGGACGGCATCGCCGTCAAGGACCTGCGTGCGCAGGCCCGCGCCGAAGGTGCGGTGCTCGCCGGCGGACAGGGCGAATGGAAGGGCAAGGCGCTGCGCATCGGCCACCTTGGCGCAGTACTCCCGATCGACCTGATCGGCGGGATCGGCGCCCTCGAGGTCGCGCTCTCGCGGCTTGGACACTCCATGGCCGATGGCAGAGGCGTGCGCGCGGCGTACGCCGCGTGGCGCGAAGGTTCTCAGGACCTGACGGAAGGGGTAACGGCATGACCAGGCGACCACGGGTGTTGGTGACGGAGCACCTCGGCGAGGACGGTCTCGCAGCGCTGAGGGCAGCGGTCGACGTGGAGGCCCACGACCTGCTGCCCCTCGAAGAGCTCGCGGGCAAGCTCGGATCGTTCGACGCGGTGATCATCCGCAGCGCGCACCGCATGACGCGCGAGCTGCTCGAAGCGGGTCCTGATCTGCGGGTCGTGGCCCGCGCCGGCGCGGGCGTCGACAACATCGACCTCGACGCCGCGACGGCACGCGGCGTTCTCGTCCTGAACACTCCGGGTGCGAATGCGGAGGCGGCCGCGGAGCACACCTTTGCGCTGCTTCTCAGCCTGGTGCGTCACGTCCGGATCGCCGATCGGCACGTGCGCGGCGGCGGGTGGGACCGCCAGGCGTTCATCGGCACGGAGCTGCGCGGCAAGACGCTCGGGATCATCGGCATCGGGCGGGTCGGACGCGAAGTGGCGCGCATCGCGCGCGGCTTCGGAATGCACACCTTCGCCTATGACCCCTACGTCGCCGAGGAGGCGGTGCGCGCCCGCGGCGCGACGAAGCTCGAGACACTTGAGGACCTCCTGGAGCGGGCGGAGATCCTGACGATCCACACGCCGAAGACGGGACCGCGGCTTGGGCGCGAGGATCTCGCGAAGCTGCCGCAGGGAGCCTTCGTCCTGAACGTAGCGCGGGGAGGCCTGATCGACGAGGACGCGCTGCAGGAACTGTGCGACTCCGGTCACCTCGCCGGCGCCTCGCTGGACGTGTTCAGCACCGAACCCCCAACCGACCAGGCGCTCCTCTCCCGCGACGACATGGTCTTCACCTGTCACCTCGGCGGCTCGACGGAGGAGGCGATGTCCAGCATCGGGACGCGCATCGCCCAGGCGGTCGTACGCGCGCTCGCGGGCGAGATTCCGGAGGAGGCTGTGAACCTCCCCTTCCCCAACCTCGACGGCGTCGAGCCCAGCCATCTGCTGCAGGTCGGTGCGGCGCTCGGCCGCGTCGTCGCGGCGACGGGCGGCGAGGGCCCCCAGCTCCACGTTGCATGCCGCGGCGGCATCCCGGACGAGGCGGCGCCGATCGCGCTGCGGGCCGTGCTCGCGGGTCTGCTGGAACGGGTGGTCGACGGTCCAGTGAACCCGGTGAACGCCGGGTTGCGCGCCCAGGAAGCGGGACTCGGCGTGCGCATCGCGATCGAGGCCGGAGGTCCGCCCAGGCTCTCGGCCTGGTTCAGTGGGCAGGAGGAGCGCCAGGTGGAGATCACCGTCGAGGACGCGCCGCGCATCCGGCGGATGGCGGGTGGCCGATTCGACCTTCGACTTCCCCGCCATCTCCTGATCACCCAGCACAAGGACCTGCCCGGTGTCGTCGGCCGGGTGGGCACACTCCTCGGCGGTGCGGGTGTGAACATCGCCACCCTGGAGCTCGACCGCGAGATCGTCGGTGGCCGGGCGCTGATGGCCCTCGGCCTCGACGAGGCGCCTTCGTCGGAGCTGCTTCGAGAGCTCCGAGGACTCGGGGAGCTCGAGCAGATCTTCGCGGTGGCGGCCAACGGCGAACGCGCGGAGGCGGCCGAATGATCGCCGACCAGCACCTGCATCTCGAACGCGGGCCCTACACTCCGGAGAACTACCCGGACGAGTGGCTCGCCCGCTACCTCGAGACGGCCAGGGCAACCGGCGTGGACCGCCTGGGGGTGGTGGAGCACGCGTACCGCTTCCGCGAAGCGCACGGCCTCCTGCCGAACGCCTGGGCGGACGCACGCTGCCTCTACCGGCTCGAACCCTACGCGAAGTTCGTCGAGCGTCAGCGCTCGCGCGGACTGCCAGTCTCCTTCGGCCTAGAGATGGACTACGTGCCCGAGTCCGAGGAGGGGATCGGGCGATTCCTGTCCCTCTACCCCTGGGACTTCGTGCTGGGGTCCGTGCACTTCGTCGGCGACGTGGGCGTCGATCTCGCGGAGGACCGGGCCCGGGCGGCGGAGATCGGGCCGCGCGCTATCTGGCAGCGGTATTTCGAACTCAGCCGGCGCGCGGCCGAATCCGGACTCTTCGACGTCCTGACGCACCCCGACCTGCCGAAGATCTTCGGTGAGCGGCCGTCGTGGCCGCTCACCGAGGAGTTCGAACGCACGGCCAACGTACTGCGAGCGAAGGACATGGCGATCGAGTGCAACACGGCGGGCCTGCGAAAGCCGGTCGGCGAGATATACCCGGTGCCGGAGTACCTCGCGATCGCGCGAAGGGCCGGCGTTCCGGTGAGCATCGGGTCCGACGCCCATGAGCCAGAGACGGTCGGAGCGGGCGTTGACGCTGCGCTCGGGCTGCTGAGGTCGGTCGGGTACGACCAGACGGTCCATTTCATCGGCCGCCGGCGCATCCAGGCCGATCTCCCCGCGGGCGCCTAGCGCTTCGCCTCGGCGAGTCCCGCGCGGTGCATCGTCGCGCTGCCCACGGGCTGCGGACGCTGTGTCTTCTTGGCCTGCTTCGGCGCCTCGTCGCTCTGCTCCCCGCGGCCGAGCACCGAGCGGACGGCCTCGCCGATCTCTTCGTAGCCGGTGCACCGGCAGATGTTCGAGCGCAGCCAGTCGGTCATCGTGCCCTCAGCGGCGTTTGGGTGCTGCCTTTGCAGCGCGTTCGCGACCATCAGGAACCCGGACGCGCAGTAGCCGCACTGGAACGCGAAGTGCTCGACGAAGGCATCCTGGATCGGCTGCCCGCGCAGGCCCTCCACGGTCTCCACGTCATGGCCGATCGCCTCGGCGGTCAGCACCATGCACGACTTCACGGGCAATCCGTCGACGTTCACGGTGCACGCTCCGCAGTCCCCGTTCTCGCAGCCCGGCTTCGCTCCGGTGAGACCGAACTGCTCGCGCAGCGTGTAGAGAAGGGTGTCCGCGGGGCGCGCCGCGACGGCGCGCTTCTCGCCGTTCACCGTCAGGTCCATGTCCTGGCGCTTCGTGATCGAAAGCACCTTTGGTCCTACCTCCCGAGTTCTTGCAGCATGTCGACGAGGGTCGTTGTGAGCACGAGCTCGCGGTAGCCCGCGGAGCCGTGCACATCGCTGACGACCGGGGACGGCACGTGGCGCAGGGCGCGCCGTACGCGATCCGCCGCGGGGCCGTCCTCCGCGAGCGCCCGGTCGAGGGCGCGCGAATGGAAGGGCGCGTTGCAGTAGCCGCTGATCGCGACCTGGAGGCCGTCCTCGCCGCGCACGGCGCAGACCGTCACGAGCGGGTAGTCTACCCAGTCGAGCCGGGTCCGCTTGCGGCTGAAGAACGGCAGATCGAGCTCGTCACGCGGTACCTTGAGCTGGGCGATGAACTCGTCCTCGCCGATCTGGAGCGTCCCGTCGAAGATCTCCTGGAACGGCACCTCCCTCTGCCCTTTGGGTCCAGCCAGCACTGCGTGGGCGTGCGCGAGCATGAGCGGCAGGGCCGCCTCGCGGTACTGGATCTGGCCCGCAATGTTGCCGCCGAGCGTGATCCGGCAGCGTGCTGTGTGGTCTGCGACGCGGCCCGCCGCCGCGCTTAGGAAGGGCCAGGGGTCCGCCTCGCTCAGGTCGGCGAGCGTGCGGGCGGCACCGATCGTCAGCTCGCCATCGTCCATCTCCAGCACGCCGAGCTCCGGGATGTCCTTGAGGTCCACGACCGCACCCGGCTCGGACTGCCCCAGCCGCGCCGACGTCACGATCTCCGTGCCGCCGCCGTAGTAGAGCGGCGACTTGCCTGCTGCCGACAACTCGCGGAAGACGTCTGCCGCTTGCCTCACCGTTTCGGGACGGTGGTACTCGAAGTCGAAGCGGATCAACGGTGTACTCCCTTCGTGGCGCGCCAGATGTGCTCGGGCGTCGCCGGCAGTTCGTCGATCGGCACTCCCGCCGCGACGGAGAGTGCGTTCGCGAGGGCTGCCGGGGCTGCGAGGTTGCCATGCTCACCGATCGGGCGCGCACCGTACGGCGAGTCGACTTGGGGCGTCTCCACGAAGTCGACGAGGTACTCCGGCTGCTCGCCGTAGCGCATCAGCTTGTAGAGGCGCAGCTGCCCGTTCAGCACCTCGCCCTGGTCGCTGTAGAGCATGCTCTCTCGACTGCCGTAGCCGAGTCCCATGTTCATCCCGCCCATCACGACACCGCGCGCCGTCCTCGGGTTGATCACCTTGCCCGCGTCCATCACGGTGGCCGCCCGGCGGATGCGGTAGGTGAAGTCGCGCGTGTCGAGGTCCACCTCGACGGCGGTCGCGCCGACGGTCCAGGCCGGCCCGGGACGCCCCTGCCCCGTCTTCTGGTCGAGGAGCGTCAGGTGCCGCATGATGAAACTGCCGCGGCCCATCACCTGACCGCCGATCGAGTCGCCCTCCTGGTACTTGTAGCCGTGCGCGATGTCCTTGAACGCGACGTACTGCTGCGGGTCGTCGCGCAGGTAGACGCGCCCTCCCCCGACCTCGAGGTCCGCCGGCGGGCAGCGCAGGACCGTCGCCGCGACGCTCTTCAGCTGGCGGATCACGTCCTCGGCCGCCTCCAGAACAGCGCGGCCCGACATGTAGGTGGACATGCTGGCAACCGTCTTCCAGTGCTCGGGGTCGACCTTCGTGTTGACGTCGCTGTGGATGTGGATCTGGTCCACGTCCATGCCCATGCGCTCCGCGAGGATCTGGGCGGCGGTCGTCTTCGTGCCGGCCCCGAACTCGACCGTCCCCGTGGCGAGGTTCATCGTGCCGTCCTTGTTCATCGTGATCAGCGCACCGGAGATCGCGTCGGGCGGGCTGCTCGACGTCTTCCAGAAGGCGGCGATGCCGTGGGCGCGCACCGTATGCGGTCCGATGCGCTCCGCGTGGCTGCCGGGCGTCCAGCCGATCAGCTCGGCGGTGCGCTCCAGGCACTTCGCCGTGTCTCCGAGGTTGCTGCGGGTCAGGCGCACGGTCGTCGGGGTCGTGTCGCCGGGCTCGAGCACGTTGCGTTTGCGCAGTTCCAAGGGGTCCACGCCCAGCGCGTGCGCCAGCTTCTCCATGATCCGCTCGACGGTGAACGTCAGGTTGATGTGGCCGAAGCCCCGGTAGGCGGTCGTGAACACGTGGTTCGTGTAGACGACGTTCACATCGCAGTGCACGTTGGGCACGCGGTACGGGCCCGTGCAATTGGCGGCAATGGCGCGCGCGACGCGCGGGGTGGAATCGGTGTAGGCGCCGGTGTCGAGCCAGTAGGCCATCTCGGCGGCCGCAAGCCGCCCGTCCCGCGTGGCGCCGAGCTTCATCCGCGCCTGCATGCCGACCCCTACGGGCGACGTCGCGATGTCCTGCTCGCGCGTGTTCGCGAGACGCACGAGCCGTCCACCCACCGCCTTCGAGGCCATGTACGCGAGCACCTCGAGGTTCACGGACGTCTTGCCGCCGAACGCGCCCCCGACGAGCGGCGTGCTCACGACGACCTGTCCCTGCGGCACGGCGAAGTACTTGCTCAGGAGCTTCTGCACCTCGAAGGGGGCCTGGGTCGACGAGAACACCTGGACGCGGCCGTCCGGCAGGATCTCGACGCGCGCCGAGCGCGTCTCCATCGCGGCGTGGTCGATCTGCGGCAATGTGAAGTCGCCCTCGACCACCACCTCGGCCTCCTGCCAGCCCCTGGCCATGTCGCCCTTGCGGATGTGGGCGCTGTCGCAGATGTTCGTCCCCGCCTGCGGGTAGATCGGCGACTGCTCCTTCGTGTAGCTGCCGAGCTCGGGGTGGATCACCGGCGCGCCGGGTTTCGCCGCCTCCAAGGGGGAGTTCACGACAGGCAAGGGATCGTAGGCGATGTCGATCGCAGCCGCGGCGGCCATCGCCTGCGCCTCGCTGTCCGCGACCACGAGGGCGATCGGCTCGCCGCTGTAGCGGACCCGCCCTTTCGCGAGCGGTGGCCGGTCCGCCAGCACCTCGCCGCAGAGCACCTTCGCGTCCTCGCCGAGGAGCACCGCGCGTACGCCGGGCATCTGCAGCGCCTTGCGCTTGTCGACGAAGCGCAGCGTGGCGTGCGCCTTCGTGCTCGTGCGGAGCGTCGCGTACAGCATCCCGGGCACGGTGAAGTCGTCGTTGTACTTCGCTGCGCCGCTTACCTTGTTCTCCGCCTCTTTGCGGCGCACGCTCTCACCCACAGCGGTCAACCGCGACACCCCCTTGTCACGACTCAGGATGGTCGTGGCGGGGGTGAACGCATCCAAGCAATCTGCGCGGTGCCGGCGCGGATCGCGCCAGTAGGGCGCGCTTCATCGCGATCGTCGGCGCTCGGCACGGCTCCAACCCACGGGCCCGTGCGGGGACAGCGGAAAGTCCCCGCCTTCCTCCCACGGGAACTCGCCGAGGGGGGGCCCGCGACTCCCTCAGCAACGATCTTGGCACCAAGATCGCCCTGGAGTGTTCGCCGCCTTTCGCAGACGACGGCCTTAGCCGGTTGCGCCGTCCGCCGTCACGAGATCCCGGCCGACCTCCTGGATGCTCCGCCGCCCGCACAGCCCGAGCGTCAGATCGATGTCCGCCATCAGGTTGTCGATCACGCGCCCGACGCCGGCCTCACCCGCCGCAGCCAGGCCGTAGAGGTAGAGCCGCCCGATCAGGACAGCGCTCGCACCGAGCGCGAGCGCCTTCAGCACATCGGCCCCACGCCGGACTCCGCCGTCCAGCAGCAGCGGGACGCGCCCTGCAACGGCTGTCGCCACGGCCGGCAGCGCGTCGAGGGCCGCGACGGCGCCGTCTAGCTGGCGCCCGCCGTGGTTCGAGACGATCACCCCGTCGGCTCCGTGGTCGAGCGCGGCGATGGCGTCGTCCGGATGCGTGATGCCTTTGAGCCAGAGCGGTCCGTGCCAGAGTTCGCGACAGAACGCGAGGTCCTCCCATGTGAAGCCCGGGTTCACGTAGACGCTGAGGAAGGTCTCCACAGCGGCCCGCGGGTCCTCCTGCGGCGGCCGTCCGAGGAGTGCTCGAAACGCCGGGTCCGCGAAGTAGTTCGCGAGGCCCTTGCCCTCGAGGAACGGGAGGTAGCCTTGCCGGAGGTCCCGCTCGCGCCAGCCGAGCATCGTCGTGTCCAGAGTCACGACGAGCGCCTCATAGCCCGCGCTCTGCGCGCGGCGCAGCATGCTCGCGATCACTTCGCGGCTGCGCGCCGGGTAGAGCTGGAACCAGCGCGGCCCCTCGCCCATCGCCGCTGCGATACCCTCCAGCGGCACGGAGGACACCGTGCTCGAGACGAATGGGATGCCGCGCGCCGCGGCGGCCCGCGCTGCGGCGAGGTCCGCCTGCGGGTGCACGATCTCCTGCACGCCGACTGGCGCCAACAGGAAGGGTGCCGGAAAGCGCTTGTCCAGGAGCTCGATCGAGATGTCGCGCGCCGAGACGTCGCGCAGCACGCGTGGGCGCAGGCGCCAGCGGTAGAAGGCGTCGCGGTTCGCGCACATCGTCTCCTCGCCGCCGGCGCCGCCCTCGAGGTAGCCCCAAGGACCTTCGTCGAGCGCCTCGCGCGCGCGGGCGCGCCAATCGTCGGGAGAGACCGGCCAGCGTTCGTCGGGCCATGCGGATCCTACGTCGTCCGGCGCGCGGTTCCCGGTCGTGTAGATGCCGACCTGCGCCTGAAGCCCCCGGTTCGTGCCAAACTCAACCGCCATGCGCTGCACCCCCATCCGGCGTCCCTCGTTCGCGCCGCGGCCGCCCCGCCGTCCTGCGTGCCTGGGGCAGCGCTTCGCGCGTGGCGTTGCATCCACCTGCCATCACGCCGCCAAAAAGGCAGGAAAGCCCACCTTGCCCAGAGCGACTGTCTCGACAGGCCCAAACTGCTTCTCGATCACTCCTCGCCGTCGAAGTAGTCCGTCCTCTGCATGCGGAAGACGGCGTCCGCGGCGGCCCACTTGTCGGAGTCCGGATAGTAGCAGTGCTCGTCGACGGGGTTGTCCGCGACCACGTAGTATACGAGGTCTTCGTCCCCGGTGTTTGCGACCGTGTGGATCCAGCCGGGCGGCTGGACGATGTGGTCCCCCGGCTCCATGGGGATCGACGGCTTGCCATTCTCCTGCAGCATCTCCCCGTGACCTGAGAGGACCACGTAGTACTCCCACTGCTCACTGTGGTAATGGCGGGGGCAGTTCCACTTGCCGGGCCGAAGCTTCACGAGGTCGACCTCAAACGGCCGCCTCCGCACCGGTGCGTGCTCATCCGGCACGCGGGCGCCGGCGGTCAGATCGTTCGACATCGACTTGTTGTACGACTCGTACCGGCCCTTCGGCGATGTGTCCACGAGCCAGTCGATGGCCGCCTCGTTGCGACGCGCCCCTTCCTCAGCCATGCGCGGTTCCCCCTCTCCCATCTTGACGAGACGGCTTCGGCGCCTGGCGCGGGCGGTCCTGCCAGCGCAGGCAGCGTGGTCTGCGACCGCGCGGCGATGTTCGAGCTCGCAGATGGCGGTCCCCGTACGACTTGTCCCGATCAACAAGTTCGAGAAAATGCGAATTACAAAGAGCGGTCCACTGGCGCTGACTGCGCAGAAACAGAAGAAGGGCCTCAGGCTCTCGCCCTCGCCCTTCTTCAACTGGTGGTGTCGGGAGGGGGACTTGAACCCCCACGGGTTTCCCCATACGCCCCTCAAACGTACGCGTCTGCCTGTTCCGCCATCCCGACAATTCTGGTGCCGAAGGCGGGATTTGAACCCGCACGAGCATATGCTCACGGCGCCCTGAACACCGCGTGTCTGCCAGTTCCACCACTTCGGCGGCAAGCGATATCTTAGCATACCCGAGCCGCGCGCGACAAGCGTGAACTCGCGGCAGTCCTTCCGTCTAGCGCGCTGTCGGCGTGATGCCGCGACCGGGGTACAAATAGGTGTACCAACGCGTGTAATGGCGCACTCGTTCGACGAACGCGGCGGTCTCCGGGAACGGGATGCGCCTCGGCGAATCGCCCGGTCGCCACACTCCTTGCGCAATCCAGGCCTTCACGGTAGCATCGCCCCCGTTGTACGCGGCGACCGCGGCTGTCGTGCTGTGGAACTCGGCCTCGAGCCGCGCCAGGTACTCCGCGCCGACCGCGATGCTGAACTTCGCGTGAATGAGATCGGCGGCAACCGACGCTGCCGAGTGATTCGTCAAGTAGCCGGCCGTCTCCGGCAAGAGCTGCATCACTCCGACCGCGCCGCGACGCGACCGTGCAGTCGGATCGAAGCGGCTTTCAGCCCGGGCGACGGCGGCCAGCAGGTACGGCGACACGCCGGTCGTGCGTCCCGCCGCGAGGAAGGCTGTCTGGTACGGCCACGGGTAGAGTACGTTGCCGAGCCAAGGGACGAGAAGGGCGCAGATCACCATGCCGGCGAGCCAGAGCCGACGGCGCACGGTGCTACCTCCCTTGCAGGCGTTCGAACGCTCGCTCGACCTCGTCGCGCAGATGCGCGATGTCGCCGGTGTTGTCGATCACGACATCGGCGCGCCGCCGCTTCTGCTCAATCGGCATCTGAGCCGCGATGCGGGCCCGCGCCTCCTCCTCGGAGAGCGCGTTGCGCTGGCGCAGTCGCGCGACCTGCAGCGCCTCTGGTGCGTAGACCACCCATACCTCATCCACCGGGTAGCCCTGACGCGCCTCGAGCAGCAGCGGTACGTCCAGTATCGCCACCTTGGCGCCGGCCGCCTGCAGGCGAAGGCACTTCTCGAGCATCGCCGCGCGCACGCGCGGGTGCACGATGCCGTTCAGCACTTCCCGCTGGCCAGCGTCGTGGAAAACGACTTTCGCGAGGCGCGCACGGTCGAGCGTGCCGTCAGGCAGGACGAACTCCGGCCCGAGTCGCTCGGCGATCTCTCGCACGGCGTCAGTGCCCGCCGCCGTCACCCCGTGCGCAACCTCGTCGGCATCGACGATGTGCGCGCCGAGTTCACGCAGCATCGCCGCAGCCGTGCTCTTGCCGGTCGCGATGCCGCCGGTCAAGCCGATCAGCAGCAACGGGCAGCCTCCTTCGACTTAGAGCCGCGCACCGGTCAACTTGCTGAGGAAACTTTCGGGCAGTTCCTTCTCGGAGCCGATCTCGAGGAACCACCGGCCCTCGTGGCGGCGCAGTGTGATCTCTCCGGTTACCTTGCGCCCTTCGAGGAGCTCGAAATCCTCGCGGGCCTGCTTCTCGTCGTCGTAGGTGAAGGTGCAGTACTCGATGGCGACCCGTCTCCCTTCTGGCACTCGGGGCAGAAATGCGTACCGCGTCCGGCGACACGGCTCTTGGCGATCGGCGCGCCGCAGCTTCGGCAGGGCAGGCCCTCACGGCGGTAGACGCGCAGGAACTCCTGGAAGGCACCGGGTTCGCCTGCGCCGTCGCGGAAGTCGAGGAACGTCGTCCCCCGGTTCGCCAGCGCCTGCGCGAGAACCTCCCGCAGGGCCCGCGCGATGGCGCTCAGCTCCTTGCGGCCCAGGCTACCACAACTTCTCAGCGGGTGCACCCGTGCGCGGTGCAGCGCCTCGTCGACGTAGATGTTGCCGAGGCCCGCGACGACGCGCTGGTCGAGGAGAAGGCCCTTCACGGCGAGGCGCGGGTGGCGAAGGCACGCCTCGGCGAGCTCCCGCCGCGTCAGGTCCTGAGGCTCCGGGCCCAGTTCGCGCAGACCGCGCGGCGCCGCGGGATCGTCGAGCCGAGAGACGAGGTGGAAGCCCCCGAAGCGCCGGACGTCGCGAAAGCGCAGCTGCCGCCCGTCGTCCAAGTCGAGTACGACGTGGGTGTGCGACAGCGCCTCGGCGTCCGGTTCACTGAGCCATAGCCGCCCCGTCATGCGCAGGTGCGCGACGAGCAGGCCGTCCTCCAGCTCGAGGAGGAGGTACTTGCCGCGCCGTCCGATGTCGGTGATCGCCTGGCCCTCCAGATCCGACGCGAACGACGCGGGGCTGGGATGGCGTACCGCGTCGGGGTGCAGCACCGAAACGCGCCGAATGCGCCGTCCGACAAGCCCGCCCTCAAGCAGGGTGCGCCGAACAGTCTCAACCTCGGGCAGCTCAGGCATCGCCGATCTCCTCGACGTCGTACCAGTTCGCGCCCGACTTCAGTTCGACGATCAGCGGGACCGCGAGCTCGGCCGCGCCCTCCATCCCGGCGCGAACACGCGTGGCGAGCGCCGGGACTCCATCCCGCGGCACCTCGAAGATCAGTTCGTCATGGACCTGGAGCAGGAGCTCGCAGCCCTCAGGAAGCTCCTCAGGCGCCGCGGCGATCCGCACCATCGCGCGCTTGATCAGGTCGGCCGCCGTTCCCTGGATGGGTGTGTTCATCGCCGTGCGCTCGGCGAAGCTCCGCTGCTGGTGGTTGCGGCTGCGGATGTCCGGCAGGTAGCGGCGCCGCCCGAACATCGTCGTGACGTAGCCGCGCTCCCTCGCCTGCTCCACCGTGGCGTCCATGTACTCCTTGACCTGCGCGTAGCGCGCGAAGTAGCGCCGGATGAACTCCGCCGCCTCCTGGCGGCTCACGCCGGTGTCGCGCGAGAGGCCGAAGTCGGAGATTCCGTAGACGATGCCGAAGTTGACCGCCTTGGCCTGCCGGCGTTGATCGGATGTGACCTCGTCGAGCCGCAGGCCGAACACCTCCGCCGCAGTGCGGCGGTGGATGTCCTCTCCCTGCACGAACGCGTCGATCAGCGTCGGGTCCGAGGAGAGGTGCGCGAGGATGCGCAGCTCGATCTGCGAGTAGTCGGCGGCGAGGAAGACGAGTTCCGGCCGGGACGGCGTGAACGCACGCCTTACCCTTCGGCCGAGCTCGAAGCGGATCGGGATGTTCTGCAGGTTCGGGTCGGCGCTCGACAGACGCCCCGTCGCGGTGAGGGTCTGCTGGTAGGTCGTGTGGATGCGCGAGGACTCCTCGTCGATCATCGGCAAAAGACCGTCGACGTACGTCCCGAGGAGCTTCTGCAGCTGACGGTGGTCGAGCATCAGCTGGGCCACGGGATGCAGGAGCGCGAGCTGCTCGAGCACCTCCGCGTCGGTAGACGGGCCCGTCTTCGTCTTCTTCAGCACCGGAAGTTGCAGCTTGCCGAACAGGAGGTCGCGCAGCTGCGGTGTCGAGTTCAGGTTGAACTCGTACCCGGCGAGCTCGCAGACCTCTCCCTGGATGCGCTCGAGCGCTTCGCGCAGCTCGTCGCCGTAGTGGGTCAGCGCGTCGCGGTCGACGCGCACGCCGTGCCGCTCCATGCGGTAGAGGATCGGCTCGAGCGGCGACTCGATCTCCTCGTAGAGCGCGGAGAGCTCATGGCGCGCAAGCTCCTCCGGCAGGAGTTCCGCGAGGCGGAAAGTGGCGGCGGCGCGCGCCGCTGGGGCCTCCGCCTCGGGGGCGGACTCCCCGAAGAGCGCCGCGAGCAGTTCCGTCGCCTCGTGCATGCCGAACTGCTGGTTCACGAGGTAGCCGGCGAGCTGCGTGTCGAAGCTCTCCTGGGGATGGGGCAAGCCGTGGCGGTCGAGGGCGTGCAGCAGGCGCTTGAGGCCATGCACCAGTACGGTGCCGCGCAGCGCATCGGCGACGCGGGGGTCGTCCCAGTCCATCGTCAGCGCTCGCCCTGCACCGTCGCTCAGGGCGACGCCGTCGTCCCCCAGCGCGAGCGCGACCCGCTCGCCCAAGTCGAACGCCGTCTCGATCGGCCACGGCTCGGTCGGCGCGACGCTCTCCGTGACGTCGGATTCCGGCAGCCGGCTCAGCAGGCCGCGGAAGCCGAGTTCCATCATGCGCGCGCGGGCCGCTTGCGACACGCCCGAGGGAGACCAGGCGAGGCTCTCGAGGTCGCGTCCGATCTCGACGTCGCAGTGGATGGTCGCGAGCTGCTTCGAGAAAAGCGCCTGCTCGCGGTGTGTGATCAGCAGATCGCGGATGCGCGGTGGCGTGACGCGCTCAGGGTCCGCGAGCAGCTCTTCAAGCGTCGGTGCGATCTGCAAGAGCCGCACCGCGGTCTTCTCGCCGATGCCCGGCACGCCGGGGATTCCGTCCGAGGCGTCGCCCATCAGGCCCTTCCAGTCGGGCACCTGCGCGGGCGTGATGCCGTAGTCGCCGAGCACTTCGCCCGGGTCGTAGCGCTTCGTGCGGTCGAGCGCGCGCATCAGCACGATCTCGCAGTCTCCGCCCACGAGCTGCAGCAGATCCCGATCGCCGGAGATGACCGTGACCGGGATGTCCTTCTGGAAGCGGCTCGCGAGCGTGCCGAGCACGTCGTCGGCCTCGAACCCAGGCATCCCGATCACCGTGAGCCCCATCTCGGAGAAGACTTCCTCAGCCAGCGGGAACTGGCGCAAGAGGTCCGGGTCTGGCTCCTTGCGGTGCGCCTTGTATCTCTCGAACTGCGCGTGGCGGAACGTGCCGCCGGGGCGGTCGAATGCGATCGCAACATGGCTCGGTTTGTACGCGTCGTACCACTTGAAAAACGTCAGCAGAAAGCCGTACACCGCGCCCGTCGGCGTGCCGTCCGCCGCAGTCAGCGGCGGGAGCGCGTGGAAGGCTCGGTTCAGAAGGCTCATGCCGTCGATCGCGAGCAGGCGGTTCGCCACGGCCGCGGCTCCTTTCGTCGGAGGGCTGTCACGCGTCGCGCAAGCGGCGGAGGGAGTTCTTCCCTCCGCCGAGTAAGATCTGGTACCGAAGGTGGGACTCGAACCCACACGGGCGATGCCCACCGCATTTTGAGTGCGGCGCGTCTGCCATTCCGCCACTTCGGCGCGTTCTAAGTTCACTATACCATGCACCTTCCTACTGCGCACAGCGGCGAAGGGCGCCTTCGTGGGGGACCAAGATGCTGCGCGGCCACTTCTCGTTTGGCAGCCGTTGCCGGGTTCGCTATGCTATCAGCATGTCTTCGGAAGGTGCGTGATCGCCCTTGACGCCCCAGTTCACCGTCGGCCACGCCCACGGCTTCGCGCCGTGGGGCTTCCTCACGCCGCCCACTGCCGCAGCGATCGGAATTCCCGTCTTCGCCCAGGCGGATATCCACGTGCGGGTACAGCCTTCCGCCGGGCCGCCTGGAGCGTGGTCGGCACAGGGTTCACGCGAAGCGGCCGAGGGCGCCGCCTACTACCTGCGTCGACGCGGATGGAACGCCTCGTTGCGCGCGACCCTGCACTGTCCGACGCCACGGCGTTACTTCGCCGCCCGCTCCGCTCTTCTGCTCGGCGCGGTCGCCGCCGCGCGCGCTGGAGGGTATGATCCGTCGCGCGACGACCTCGCCGACTGGGCCGCCGATCTGCGGCTCGGCTGGGACCCTGCCGCGATGCCTGGCTCGCTGCTCGGCGCATGGCTCATGACCACAAAGGCGCAGCCAGATGCCGTATGGCAGAGCCCGGACGATCCCCGCCTCGCAGTGCGCGCCGCGCGCTCGCTGGACGCACTCCTCGCCGCAGCGCCGCTGCTGCGCGCCATCTGGGAGGCCGCAGCGGTCGAGGGCGCGTCGGGCATGGCGTACGATCCGACGTACGGGCACCTCGCCGTCGTCTTCGAGGGCGGCAACGCGCCGCCGCTGCCGGCCGCGTTCCATGATGCGGAGCGTGGCCGGGTTGGCCTCGGGTTCGCCTGGTTCTGAGATGGGCCAGCAGTTCGCGCCACTTGCGGACGCCTGTGCCGCCATGGTGGGCTTCCGCCGTCCATGGTTCGTGGCCGGCGGCTGGGCCATAGACCTCGCCTTAGGGCGCCGCTCGCGCCCGCATGGGGACCTCGATGTCGACGCGCTGCTGGCGTACTTCGGGGACTGGGACGGGCGGGTCGCCGTCGCCTCAGAAGCGCGCCTGGCCCCGATCACCGCGAGACGCGACGTCACGGCGCCGCGTCACGAGCTGCGGTTCGCCCGCGGTCCGCTGCGCATCGAGGTGCTCCTCGAGGAGAGTGAGGACGGCGAGGTTCTCTTCCGTCGCGATCCGCGCGCTCGGTTGCCTTTGACCGACTTCTCCCGCCACGGTCCCTTTGGCCCTCCCCACGTCGCCGCGCACTGGCAACTGCTCTACAAGGCGAAGGACCCAGGCGCCAAGGACGAAGAGGACTTTCGCCGTCTCGCAGGCAGTCTCTCAGCCACGGACCGGCAGTGGCGTCGGCGGGCGTTCGCACTGCATCTTCCGGCGAGTCCCTGGTTGAGAGCGCGCTCGGGTAACGGCGCAGCGCCGTCACGCTCGCCTACAGGCGGTGGAGGACCTCCTGGGCCTCGACCGCCTCGCCCTTCGGCACGACGACCTCGTATGGACCCTCCCCGCGCAGCTCGGCGAGGAAGCCCTCCGCAGTCAGGGCGGAGCGGATACGTTCTGCTTCCGACCTGCGTCCTGTCACATACACTGCGATCCACACGGCGATCCGTGCCCCCTCGCGTGCCGGGTGTGACGTCCCGTGACGCCCTAAGTACTCATCCTTCGCAGGATACGCTGCGCGCACGCGCCGCGATCATCCGCGCTAGTTCGTGAACGCTTCGACGGTGGCGGCGTCGAGCCTGCGCACGAGCGCAGAAACGAGCTGCACCGCGCGCTGGTAGTCGCCGAGGTGGAAGACCGCGGCAGCGCTGTGGATGTATCGCGTCGGTACCGAGATGACGACCGCCGGGACGCCTTCGCCGACGAGTTGGATCTGCCCGCCGTCCGTGCCGCCGCGGGCCATGGCGTCGTGCTGGACGGGTACGCCCTCCTGCTTCGCAACGTCGAGCACGAAGTGGCGCAGTCCCTGGTTCGGGATCATCGACCCGTCGTAGAGTAGGACGCAGGGGCCGGAGCCGAGCTTCGTCGTAGACTCGTACTTCTCCACGCCCGGCACGTCGCCCGCGATCCCGACGTCGAGCACGAACGCGACGTCCGGCCTGATCGACTGCGCTGCAGTCCGCGCGCCGCGCAGGCCGACCTCCTCCTGCACAGTGGCTACGCCGTAGACGACGTTCGGGTGCGACGCGCCCCGAAGGCCGCGCAGTACATCGATCATCGCGGCGCACCCGTAGCGGTTGTCCCAGGCCTTGGCGATCACGTAGTCCGGGTTGCCGAGTCGCTCCGTCGGGCAGATCGGGGTCACAGGATCGCCCGGCTCGATGCCGAGATCCTCCACCTCGGCGCGACTCCCGACGCCGACGTCGATGAACATGCGGTGCGTCTCGACGATCTTCTTGCGCTCGTCCGCGGTCAGGACGTGCGGCGGCTTCGATCCGATCACGCCGGTGACCATGCCGCGCCGGGTGCGGATCACTACACGCTGGGCGAGCATGACCTGCTCCCACCAACCTCCCACCGTCTGGAAGAAGATGAAGCCCTCGTCGTCGATCCGCGTGACCAGCATGCCGATCTCGTCGAGGTGCCCGGCAAGCATGACCTTCGGCCCCTTCGAGTCGCCAGCCTTGCGCGCGATCAGCGAACCCAAGCGGTCGGTGCTGATCTCGGCGTAGCCGTCGAGGTAGCGGCGCACCACCTCGCGCACCGGTCCCTCATAGCCCGACGGCCCGTGCGCCTCGCAAAGCTCGGCGATCATCTGGAGTGTCTCGTCCAACAGCAGGATGCCTCCTTCTTCCATTCGTTACGCCAACTATGCTACCGCGCCGCCTGTCCGGCGGCAATTTCTAGTCGCCGGGGCGGACGGCGAGGTTCTCACGTCCGAGCCACGCGAGGTCCTCCATGAGCGCCTGCGGGTCGTCGACCGACAGGCCAGTCCGCCGGGCGCGCGTCTCGCCCGGAGCCGCGCGCAGCACGGGGCACGGTCCCGGTCGCCCCTCAAGGTGCGTGCGGGCGCGCACCCAATCCGCCTCATCGCCGATGCGCAGGAAGAGGGCCGGGGGGCGGCGCAGCGGTTGGACCTCGTCGATTACGAGCCGCCCCTCGCCCTCCTCGGTCGCTTCCATCCTGCCGCGGAGCACGAGCGGTTCGAGGCGCGCCGCGGCCTCCTCCACCTGCGCGAGCAACTTGGGGAAGACGACAGCCTCGCACCCGCCCGTGCCGTCCTCGAGGCGGGCGAAGCCCATGCGGTCTCCGCGCCGCGTCGTGACGCGGCGGATCGCTTCCACGACCGCGGCGACCTGAACCTTCTCCCCGCCCTTCCCGCGCGCCTCGCGCAGCGGCTCGCAGCCGCGCTGACGCGCGAGATCGCGGTACTGCTCCAAGGGGTGGCCCGAAACGTAGCAGCCGAGCGTCTCCCGCTCGCGGCGCAGGAGCTCCGAAAGCGTCCACTCCGGCAGGTCCGGAAGGTGCAACTGCTGCGGCTCGAGCGCGGTGAAGAGGTCGAGCTGGTCCCGGGGCCCATGCGGTTCGTGCGACAAGGCGAGCGCCTCGTCGACCCCGGCGAACAGGCTCTGCCTCGTCGGACCGAGGTCGTCGGCGGCCCCCGACTGCACGAGCGCCTCCAGCACGCGGCGGTTCACCTTCGGTCCGAGCCGGCGGGCGAGGTCTCCGAGATCCTTGTAGGGGCCCTCAGCCCGTGCCCGCACGATCTCCTCCGCGGTCGCCTCACCGAGCCCCTTGATCGCCAGGAGGCCGAAGCGGATCGCTCCACCCTCGACGCCGAATCCCACCCCCGCGCGCTGCACGTCGGGACCGAGCACCCGGAGGCCGCGCCGGCGCGCATCCTCGAGGTACTCCGCGACCTTGTCCGTGTTGTCGGCCACGGAGCTCAGGAGGGCGGCGACGTACGCGGTCGGGTGGTGCGCCTTGAGGTACGCCGTCTCGTAGGCCAGGAGCCCGTACGCCGCACCATGGGCGCGGTTGAAGCCGTAGTTCGCGAACCGCATGATCAGCTCGAAGAGCTCGCTTCCGAGTTCGCGCGTGTAGCCCTGGCGCTCGACGCCGGCGACGAACCGCTCGCGCTCCGCCTCCAGGAGTTCGCTCTTCTTCTTGGCCATCGCGCGGCGCAGGAGGTCCGCCTCGCCAAGGCTGTAGCCCGCCATGCGCGCGGCCACCTGCATGACCTGCTCCTGGTACACCATCACACCGTAGGTGTCTCGCAGGATCGGTTCGAGGTCGGGATGGAGGTACTGCACGGCGCCGCTTTGCTTCGACTCGACGAACAGTGGGATGTTCTCCATCGGACCCGGGCGGTAGAGGCTCACCGCGGCGATGATGTCCTCGACGTGGCTCGGGCGCAACTCGCGCAGCATGTCCTGCATGCCGGCCGACTCGAGCTGGAAGACGCCCCACGTGTCCGCCGCCTGCAGCATCGCGAAGGTCTTGGGATCCTCCGGCGGCAGGGCCGAGAGCGCCGGTACCGTCGCCCCCTCCTCCGCCGCGAGTCGGCGGGCCTCCCCGACGACGGTGAGCGTGCGTAGGCCGAGGAAGTCCATCTTCAGCAGGCCGAGTTCCTCGAGGGTCGTCATCGGGAACTGCGTGACGATCGAGCCGTCGGCCATGCGCTGCAGGGGCACGAGGTGATCGACGGGCTCGGGCGCGATCACGACGCCAGCAGCATGCACCGAGGCATGCCGCGGCGCGCCCTCGAGCTGGCGGGCGAAGTCGAGGAGCTCCTTCGCCTTCGGGTCGGAGCGGTAGACGGCGCCGAGCTCGTCGGACGCGAGGGCGCGATCGAGCGTGATCCCAAGCTCTGCCGGCACGAGCTTCGCGAGGCGGTCGACGTCCGCGTACGGCCAGCTCAAGGCGCGCCCGACATCGCGGATCGCTGCGCGCGCCGCCATCGTGCCGAAGGTGATGATCTGCGCCACGTGGTCGTCGCCGTAGCGGCGCCGCACGTACTCGATCACCTCATGGCGGCGCTGGTAGTCGAAGTCGATGTCCATGTCGGGCATGGTGACGCGCTCGGGGTTCAGGAAGCGCTCGAACAGCAGGCTGTAGCGCAAGGGATCCACGTCGGTGATGCCGAGCGTGTACGCCACGAGCGAACCGGCGGCCGACCCACGCCCCGGGCCCACGGCGATGCCCTGGCCGCGCGCGAAGTCGACGAAGTCCGAGACGATCAGGAAGTAGCTGGAGTAGCCCATCTTCTCGATCACAGAGAGCTCGTAGTCGAGCCTTGCCTGCACCTCCGGACCCGCAGCCGGGTAACGCCCGCCCAGGCGCTCCCGGCACAGGCGTCCGAGGTAGCGGTCGACGTCCTCGCCTCCCGGGACCTCGAACTGCGGAAGGAGCGTCTTGCCCCGCTGCAGCGTGACCGCGCAGGCGTCGCGCACGGCGAGCGTGTTCTTGAGCGCCTCGGGCACCTCCCGGAAGCGCTGGGCCATCTCGGCCGGGGACTTCACGTAGAACTCGTCGTTCGGGTAGCGAAGGCGCGCCGGGTCGTCGATCGACTTGCCCGTCTGGATCGCGAGCAGCACGTCGTGGGCGGCCGCGTCCTCCCGCCGGAGGTAATGGGCATCCTGCGTCGCGACGACGCGCACCGAGAACTCCTTCGCGAGCGCGAGGAGCTGGCGCACGACCGGTCCCTGCTCCGGCAGGTCGTGGTCCCAGATCTCGACGAGGAAGTGGTCTCGGCCGAAGATCTCCACGTACTGCGCCATTGCGCCTCGCGCCGCCTCGACCTGTCCTTGGCGCAAGAGGCTCGGGATCTCCCCCTGCAGGCAGCCCGACGAGCCGTAGAGTCCGCGGCTGTGGCGCGCCAGGATCTCCTTGTCGATGCGCGGACGGTGGTAGAACCCATCCAGGGACGCGATGCTCATCAGTCGGACGAGGTTCTTCCATCCCTCGTCGGTCTCGGCGAGCAGCAGCATGTGGTAGCTGCGGTCGTCGCGCCCCGCCTCCTTGTCGCCAAGTCCGCGCGGAGCCATGTAGGCCTCGACTCCGAGGATCGGGCGCACTCCCTCGTCCCGGCAGACCTTGTCGAAGTCGACGGCTCCGTAGAGCACTCCATGGTCGGTGAGCGCGCAGGCGTCCATCCCGAGCTCGCGGATCCTGCCCGGGATCTCGGAGATGCGACTCATCCCGTCGAGGAGGCTCATCTCGCTGTGCAGGTGCAGGTGGACGAACTCATCCATCGTGCGACTCATGCGCTCACAAGGCGGCCCCGCTCGACTCGAGCCAGCCCCCGACGATCCTCGCCGCGGCCTCGAAGAGCGCCTTCTCCTCCGGTCCGAAGCGGCCGGGCGTCGGGGCGTCGCAGTCGAGTACGCCGATCGGGCGTCCCCCCACGCGCAGCGGAACGACGATCTCGGAGCGCGACGCGGCATCGCAGGCGATATGGTCCGGGAACGTGAGGACGTCCTCCACGACGAGGGTCACATCGTCGGCGAAGGCTCTGCCGCACACCCCGCGCCCCGGGCCGATGCGCGTGCAGGCGGGCTTCCCCTGGAAGGGGCCGAGAACGAGGTCCGCGCCGCGCTGGATGTAGAAACCGAGCCAGTTGATCCCCTCCACGTGCAAGGAGAGGAGGGCAGCTGCGTTCGCAAGGCACGCGATGCCGTCCGGATCGCCAGCCAGAAGCGCCTCGAGCTCCTGCAGGATGTCGGACGGCGAGACGGGGCCCATCCTGTCGGTGTACACGAGTCCACCTCATTTCATCGGATGTTGGCGCCCGCAGTCTTCCCTGCGGCGCAAGGCTTCTGAGTCTGCCCTTCTGCGTGGCGCGGAGGAAACCCTGCCGCGAGGGTGTCCACCTGGCGCCCGAGACCCCTTGGCAGGAGACTATTGACGGACCGCCCACCGCCTTGCATACTAACCGCAACACGCCGCGTGGGAGGGAGAGCTGAAGTTACCGTCCCTACGATCGCAAAACCGCATATTCCCGTTATCGCGAGAGGTGGAGGGACTGGCCCGATGAAACCCGGCAACCCGGCGCTGCGGCGCCAAAGGTGCCAATTCCTGCAGCCCCCCTGGGCTGAGAGATAAGAGGGTCAGCGAACTACAATGCGCCCTCGGGCGCGTTTTTTTCGTTCCCAGCACGAAAGGAGATTCCTGAGATGGCTCTTCGCTTCAACTCGCTCGCCGTCCACGCGGGGCAGACCCCCGACCCGACCACGGGTGCCGTCGGTGTTCCCCTCTACCGCACGACCGCCTACGCCTTCCGCGACCACGCCCACGCGGCACGCCTGTTCGCGCTGCAGGAGTTCGGCAACATCTACACCCGGATCATGAACCCGACGAACGCGGCCTTCGAGGAGCGCATCGCGGCGCTCGAGGGTGGCGTCGGCGCCTTGGCGACGTCCTCCGGCCAGGCCGCGATCACGCTGGCGCTCCTCAACATCTGCAGCCAAGGGCAGTCGATCGTCGCGTCGCCGAACCTCTACGGCGGCACCTACAACCTCCTGAAGGCGACCTTCGAGAAGTTCGGCATCGAGGTGCGTCTCGCCGCCGACGCCACGGCGGAGGCGATGGACGCGCAGTTCGACGAGACGACGCGCGCCTACTACGCCGAGACGATCGGCAACCCCCGGCTCGACGTCCCGGACATCCGCGCGATCGCCGATGCTGCCCACCGCCGCGGCGTGCCGTTCGTGATCGACAACACCTTCGCGACTCCGTACCTTTGCCGCCCGATCGAGCACGGCGCGGACATCGTGATCCACTCCGCGACGAAGTGGCTCGGCGGCATCGGCCAGGTCATCGCGGGCGTGATCGTCGACGGCGGCAAGTTCGATTGGACGAATGGCCGCTTCCCCGAGCTGACCGAGCCGGATCCGACCTACCACGGCGTCAGCTACACCCAGTCGTTCGGCGCCCTCGCGTACATCCTTAAGGTTCGGGTGCAGCTCCTGCGTGACATCGGCGCCTGCCTCAGTCCCGCCGACGCGCACCTCCTGCTCACGGGTCTTGAGACCGTCTCGCTGCGCATCGAGCGCGCATCGTCGACCGCGCTTGCGGTCGCCACCTGGCTGTCGCAGCACCCGGACGTCGCGTGGGTCAACTACCCCGGCCTCTCCTCCCACCCCCAGCACGCCCAGGCGAAGCAGTACCTCGAGCACGGCTTCGGCGCGATCATCACATTCGGGCTGCGCGGCGGTGCGACGGCCGCACCTCGGTTCATCGACGCCCTGAAGCTCTTCACCCACGTCGCGAACGTCGGCGACGCGCGCTCGCTCGTCATCCACCCCGCCACCACCACCCACGCCCAGCTGTCGCCCGAGGCCCGGGTCGCGTCCGGCGCGCCCGACGACCTCGTCCGCCTCTCGATCGGCCTGGAGGACGCCGAGGACCTGCAGGAGGACCTGGGGCAGGCTCTCGCCGCAGCCCGCTGATGTCGACCGTGCGCATCGGGGACCTCCCCCTCTCGGGGGGAGGCGCCCTGCGCGCGACGGAGATCGCCTACGAAACCTGGGGGACGCCCAGCGAGGAGGCGATCCTCGTCTGCCACGCCTTGACGGGCGACGCGCACGCTGCCGCGTCGGGTGGCCGCGCGGGCTGGTGGGACGGCGTCGTCGGCCCCGGACGGGCGATCGACACGTCGCAGCAATTCGTGATCGCGAGCAACGTACTCGGGGGCTGCTACGGCAGCACGGGTCCCGACGACGAGGGAAATGCCCCCGACGGCACTCCGTTCCCGCAGGTCACCGTGGAGGATATGGTCAGGGCCCAGGAACGGCTCCTGCAGTCGCTCGGCGTGCGGCGCCTGCGTCTCGTCGTCGGCGGGTCGCTTGGCGGCCTGCAGGCGCTCTGCTGGGCGAAGGAGCGCGACATCCCCGCCCGCCAGGTCGTCGCGATCGGTGCAAGCGACCGCCTGCCCCCGCTGCAGATCGCGCTCTGTCACGCGCAGCACCTCGCGCTTGAACTCGGGATCTCGCACGGCGATCCGGCTGGTGGCCTGCGCGCCGCCCGCGCCGTCGCCATGAGCACGTACCGCTCCGACCGTCACTTCGGGGAGCGGTTTGGCCGACAGAAGGCGCAAGAGGAAGCAAAGCCGCGCGCCTTCGCCCTCGAGACGTGGCTCGACCACCATGGGAACCGCCTCGCCGAGCGCTTCTCGGCCTGGAGCTACCTCGTTCTGTCGCGGGCGATGGCCCGGTTCCACTGGGATCGGCACGTCCGCGACGGCGCGCGCGTCGATCTCATCAGCATCAGCGACGACTGGCTCTTCCCGGCCGACGACGTCGCCCTGCTCGACGGCGCCTTGCGCGCGCAAAGTGTGCCCGGCGAGCACCTTACGCTCAAGACGCGGATGGGGCACGACGCCTTCCTCGCGGAGCAGGACGCCATGGGCACCCTCCTCTCGTCCCTGCTCGGGCGCGCCGAGGGCGCGCGTCCTCGCGCGGCGCGCGCCCTCTGACGGTCATCGGCTGGGAAGACTACTTCCAGGCGCGGAACGTCTTGCAGCACGTCTCCTGGCAGGTCTGCGCCGGGGTCTCCCCGACGTCGCGCAGGACTGTCGAGAGATGCTGCACGTCCACGTCCTCCGGGTAACGCTTGCCGACGGAGTCACTCGTCACCAGGATCTCGTTCGCAGAGCAGACGTTGCCGTCGCGCCAGTAGTAGCAGTTGTCGACCGTGCATCGGACCGTCACCTGCTGCAGGTCCATCCCCTCCTCGAGAGCTAGGCTCTCCAATCCGCGCCTACGCGTTGCGGGCAGGGATGCGGCGCCAAGTGCGCGAAGGCACCCATCGCCGAGGAGGTTTTACACTTGGAGTACGCCATCGACGTGGGCGGCACCAAGATCGCTTACGCCATCGTGGACGGGACGCGGATCATCGCAGAGGACTCGATCGCAACCGATGGGAAGTCGCCGGAGGAGAGTCTGCCGAAGGTCGGCGAAGCGCTGCGCACCGTCGCACGGGAGAGCATGCGCGACGTGCGCGCGGTTGGTCTGTCGTTGCCCGGCCCGATCGCGCACGGCGTACTCCTGCACGCGCCGAACCTTCATCCCGCGTGGGCCGGGCGCCGCATCGACGAACTTTTGGGTCTCCTGGCGCTCGCGGTACCGGGCGTCGCGCAGCGCGACGCGCTGTTGGGCGGCCTCGGGGAATTCGCCGCGGGCGCCGGGCAGGGACTCGACTCCTTCGCTTACCTGACGCTGGGGACGGGCGTCGGCGGTGGTTTGATCATCGACGGGGAGCCATTGACGGGCACGGACGGCGCCGCGGGCGAGATTGGCCACCTGACCGTCGACGTGCGCGGCCCGAGGTGCGGATGCGGCCGACGCGGCTGCGTCGAGGCGATCGCGTCGGGCACTGCGATCGCGCGCATCTACGCCGCCGAAACAGGCGAGGAGATCCACGGCGCCGAGATCGCACAGCGGGCCCGCAGCGGAGAGCGCGCGGCCCGTCGCGTCTTCAGCCGCGCGGGCAGCGCGCTCGGTGTGGCTTGCGCCGCCTGGGCGCAGGTCGCGAACCCGCAGGCGGTGATCACGGGCGGGTCCCTCTCGCAGTCGATGGATCTCCTGCTTCCCTCGCTCGAGCGCACGCTGCACCGCAGGGCGTGGAAGGCGAACCTTCCGCTGCCGATCGTGCAGGCGAAGCTTGGCGGCCCTGCGCCCTTGGTGGGCGCTGCCTACTACGCCCGCGCACACGCGCGTTAGCGAAGGCGGGAGAGTTCGCCGAGGGCCGGCGCGAATTGGTGGCTGCCCACTGGTCCGACCAGAAGGAAGTAGGTTGAACCGACTCTTCCGGCGGCGAACCTGCGGCGCTTCCCGCCGAGCTGCGCCACTCCCTCGCGGACGCGCAGTGAAGACACGGTGGCCGCGTGACCGCGTTGCCCGATCTCCAACGCGATGTCAGATTGCGCCAGGTCGAGGTAGGCTCCCGAGGCGCTGCCGTAGAGGATCTCGATGAAGCTCGAGTGTCCCGCGATACCTGCCGGATGCGTCAGGGCCTCGTTGAGCGGCAATCCGCCGAGGCTGCGCGGCACGCGCAGGTACGGTGCGCCCTGGCGCAGTGATGCCACCTGGGCGCGCGGCACGACGTATCCGGGCTGCCCGAAGGCCGAGAAGGCGCGCTGCATTCTTCCCCCCTGGTGATGGAGGAAGAGCACCGAGAACAGCCCGACGGCCAGCACGATCCAGAGCATCTGGCGCAGGCGGCTACGGCCGCCAGGGTCATTCCTTGCCATGCAGCGTCTATTCGCACTCCTCCTTTCCGAAGCCTCCCATACGGGACGGGCAGGGATGCAGGGGCCCGAAAGAGAAGACCTCCGCACAATCTTTCGCGCCCCGCGGCGCCGCGAAGCGAGGTCCCTCTATGTCAGCACCGACCTCCCGCATCCTCCTGGTCGAGGACGACGCCGCCGTAGCGCGCCTCGTCGACATCGAACTGCGGCACGCAGGATTCACACTTGAAACCCAGCCCACCGGACACGGCGGCCTGAGCGCCGCGGCCAACGGCGGCTTTGAAGCCGTCATCCTCGACCTCTCGCTGCCGGACATCGATGGCATTGAGGTCTGTCGGGCCCTGCGTTCACTCTCGCCCGTGCCGATCCTCATCCTGACCGCCCGCGGCAGCTTGCCGGAGCGCGTGGAGGGGCTCGACGCGGGCGCCGACGACTACCTCGTAAAACCGTTCGCCATCGCCGAACTCGTCGCTCGACTTCGGGCGCTGCTGCGTCGCAGCCATGCCACGGACGTGCCCCAACAGGCGGTCGTGGACGTCGCGGGCCTGCACGTCGACGCGCTGCGCTGGGAGGCTTCGTACGGTGGCACAATGCTCACCCTCACCCGGCGCGAGTTCGAGCTCCTGCGCTGCCTTGCGCTGAACCAGGACACGGCGCTGACGCGCGACATGCTGCTCGAGCGCGTCTGGGGCTTCCACTACGGCGGACAGAGCAACATCGTCGACGTGTACATCGGCTACCTTCGCCAGAAACTCACGGCCGCCGGCGCTCCGCGAATGATCGAGACAGTGCGCGGCGTCGGCTACCGCCTGCGCGCGGCGGAGTGCGACGCGAGCGGCGAGGCGGTCCACGGGGAGTGATGCGCCGCCCCCGGCGGACGCGCCCACCCGTCAGCCTGAGCCGGCGCCTCGCGACGCAGGCGGGGCTCACCACCGCAGGACTCGTCATCGCCGCGGCACTGCTGCTGACCGTCTACACGGCTGTCCACCAGTTCACGGCGACGGTCGCGACGGCGCGCTCGACCGCCGGTCTGATCCTCGACACCCTCAGTTCCGTCGGGCCTACCAATGTGACCGACCTGACGCTCGCCGCCGACCGCTCGCCCAGCGATCCGAGGATCTGGATCTACCGCAACGGCGAGCTGATCCAGCAGTCGCCGAACACGGAGCAGCGCGCGCCGTCCGGCCCGCGCAGCGCCACGTTCTTCCTCGGCGCGAATCCGCGCCTGCGCGTGGAGCGCACGCACCTGAACCTCACCGTTGTGCTCGACCTCCCGCTGACCCCGTACCTCGTTCTTCTGCGCGACCTACTGGCCGGAGCCCTGACGATCGGTCTGGCGGCGGCCGCCGCCGGCGGCCTGTTCGGCTATCGCTCGGCGCGCCGCATGCTCTCGCCGGTCCAGCGGCTCACGCGCGCCGCGTCCGAACTGCGGAGCGCCGCCGCAGGCGCGCGCCTGCCGGAACTCTCGGCGGCGGACGACGAGATCAGCCGCCTCGGGCGCGTGCTGAACGGCCTGATCGGAGACCTCGAGGCCCAGCGTCAGCGCGACCGCGCGATGCTGGCGGAAGCGGCGCACCAGCTGCGCACTCCCCTGCAGATCGTGCAGGGCAACGCGAACCTGCTCGCGGAGCAGGGCCGGCTAGACACTGCGGAGGCCGGAGAGTCCGTGCGCGCGATCCAGCAGGCGATCGGCGGCATGACGCGCCTGACGAACGATCTGCTCGCCCTCGAGTCGGCGAGGAGCGAGCGCCCTGCCGGCCGACCGCTTGCGCTCGGCCCTTGGCTCGAGCAGATGGTCGAGGACGCGCGAGCCCTCGCCCCAGGTCTGGAGATCGACGTCGAGGAGATCCAGGCGAAGACTGTCTCGACCGACCCGCAGCTCCTGGAGAGGGCCTTCTGGGCTGTACTGGAGAACGCCTTGCACTACACCCCGAGTGGCGGACGCGTCGCCTTGGGATGCGTCGCCGACGCCGCCTCCTTGCAGCTCTACGTCAGCGACAGCGGGCCGGGCATCGCAGCGGACGAACTCCCGTACGTCACGAGCCGCTTCTTCCGCGGTCGCGCCGGGCGAGGCAAGTCCGGTTCGGGCCTCGGCTTGGCCATCGCGAAGACGCTTGCCGAGGCGCTAGGCGGTGGCCTTGAACTCTCCTCGGAGCCCGGCCGCGGCACGACGGCCGCGATCCGGCTTCCACGCTGAGATGCCGAGGAAGTGCCGGGCGAACGAGAGAGCCCCGGGCGCCGGACGGTAGTCGCGGCCGCCCGCCCGCCCGGGCAGCGTCGCGCACTGCAGGGGTTCGCGCGCGATGCGCAGGGTCATGCGGGCGCTGGAGACCACCCCGAGGTCGGTCTTCCCCACCTTTGGCAGCGCGACGGTAGCGCGCGCCATGCGGGTGACGCCCGTGCGCGGCAAGCTGTCGGCGAACGCCTGCACGAGGAGCATCTGGCGGCGGATGCGCCGCAGGTCTGACGCGGTGTCCCCTGGGCGGGCGCGCACGTAGCGCGTGATCTCCCGCCCATCGATGCGCCGCGCGCACCGCGGCAGCCCCTGCGCGCCACCCCCTGGCCATGCCACGCCACCGACCGCGTCGACGAGCGTTGCGAACCCGCGAAGGTCCAGGAGCGCGTGGAAGTCTGGGCGCGCGCCGAGCGTCGCGGCGAGCGCCGCGTCCAGGCCCTCGACCCCGTCTTGCTGGAGCGCGCGGCCCGCTTCCACAGGACGCCCCCCGGGCAGGTGGAGCACAGTCTCGCGCGGGATCCATAGCGCGTGCACCCCGCCCTTGCAACTGCGCACCAGGATGATCGTGTCGGCTGCTCGCCGCACGTCCGATATCTTCACGTCGCCGAGCGGCACGTCCGCCCGGTCCGCGTCCAGCCCGAGCAGCACTGCGAGACCGGAACATGCGGGCGGCGGCGCGGGGGCCGCCGCCTGCGCGATGAGTAGGGCGACCGCGAGCATGCGACACCTCCACGGCAGAGCATGCCCACAATGGCGTTCAGCCGGAGCGGCGTAGACCGAGGAGTTCACGGATTGTCTCGTCCGACGCGCCGGCCGATCGCATCAACTGCAGGGCCGTCACGCGCAGCGCCTGCACGGAGACGGCCCGGTCCAGCCGGGCGCGCCGAGCGGCCCGCGCGCAGACGTACTGCACGCCCCGGGGTGAGAGGCGGCCGCCCCTGCGGTTGCACCATAGTGGCGCCCCCGCTGCTCTGCCGGTGATCTGGGGGCGCAGAAGCCGCGCCGCGTCACGCGAGAGCGGCACAGTGCGCTCAGCCTGGGGCCGCCCGCGGACGTGCAGCAGGCGGCGTTGGCCATCGACGTCGCCGCAGTCGAGGGCGGTGAGCTCTGCGAGCGTCAGGCCGTTCGAGACGAGGAGCAGAAGCATCAGGGCGTCCCTCCGCGGAGTTCGGCTGGCGGCGGTCGCTGCGCGCACCAGGCGCTGCGCCTCCTGCAGGCGCAGGCCGGTGATGCAGCGGCGTGGACCGCCCGGGTACTCCACTTCGCGCGAGGGGTCGCGTGAGAGCCCCGCCGCATGCCAGACGGCGCGGTAGAGCGCCCGGACGGCGGCGAGGCGGCGCGCAATCGTAGCCGGCGCGTTTCGCCGCTCGGCGCGCAGGTACCTGAGGTACCGCGAGACTCCGATGTCGGCGCACTCCCTCAGGGTCAGGCCATCCCGTGGCGCGCCGCAACACTCGCTGCAGAACGTGCCGTACAGGCGAAGATCGGCGCGGTACGCAGCGAGTGTCTGCGTTCTTCGGCTGCGCGCTCCGAGGTCGGCAAGCGCCAACTCGACGGCATCTTGGTATAGCAAATCTGCTACCCTCCCCTGTCGTCGAAGGATAGCAGATATTGGCATATTGTGGAAGGGCTAGCGGCCTGCTTCCTCCGCCTTGGACTTCACCTTCTGGATCTTCTTACGCTCCTCGTAGTCCAGCACTGCCTTGCGGATGCGCAGCGAGTGCGGCGTCACTTCGAGCAGTTCGTCGTCCCCCAGGTACTCGAGGGCGTCCTCGAGGCTCAAAACCCGCGGCGACTGCAGCCGGATGGCCTCCTCCGCCGTCGCGTTGCGCACGTTCGTGACGTGCTTGCGCTTGCACACGTTCAGGTCGAGGTCGCGCTCGCGCGTGTGTTCCCCGACCACCATGCCGTGGTAGACGGGTGCGCTCGGACCGATGAAGAACGTACCGCGGTCCGCGAGCTGGTCGAGGGCGTAGGCGGTCGCCTCTCCTGTCTCGGACGCCACCAGGCTGCCGCGGTTGCGTCCGGGTGGCGGCGGCTCGGCCGGGCCGTAGCCGGCGAACACGTGGTGCATCGTGCCGTAGCCCTTGGTGGCGGTGAGGAACTCGCCTCGGTAGCCGATCAGGCCGCGCGACGGGATGCGGAAGCGCAGCCTGCGCCCCTCCCCACCCACGTTCTCCATGTCCAGAAGCTCGCCGCGGCGCCGGCCGACGCCTTCCATCACGGCGCCGATGTGCGCCTCTGGTACGTCGACGAGCAGTTCCTCAAAGGGTTCCTCCATGGCGGCGCCCGCGCCGCGGAGGATCACCTCCGGTCGGGAAACGGCCAACTCGAACCCCTCGCGCCGCATCGTCTCGATCAGGATCGAGAGGTGCAGCTCGCCGCGCCCCGCGACGACGAAGGCGTCGGGGCTGTCCGTGTCCTCGACGCGGAGCGCGACGTTGCGCTCCAGTTCGCGCGCGAGCCGCTCCCGCAGGTGGCGGGAGGTGACGAACTTGCCCTCGCGCCCGGAGAAAGGTGAGTCGTTGACGCGGAAGGTCATCGTCAGCGTGGGCTCGTCGACTGTCATCACCGGCAGCGCCTCGGGCTCTTCGCCTCCGGCGATCGTCTCCCCGACGAAGATGTTCGCGAGGCCGGAGACGGCCGCGATCTGGCCGGCGCCCACCGACTCGACTGCCGCGCGCTCGAGGCCCTGGTAGACGAACAGCTTCGCGATGCGGCCTTGCGTGCGCGAGCCGTCGCGGTGGATGCAGGTGACCGACTGCCCGATCGTCACCTCACCCCTCCGGATGCGCCCAAGCGCGATGCGGCCGAGGTAGTCGTCGTAGTCGAGCGACGAGACCATCATCTGCAGATCGCCTTGCAACGCCTCGGGCGGCGGAACGGTGCCGAGGATCGTCTCGAAGAGCGGCAGGAGGTCCTGACCCGGTTCCCGCCAGTCCCGGGTCGCCGTACCGGCGCGCCCGGAGCCGTAAAGGACCGGGAAGTCCAACTGGTCCTCGCCCGCGCCGAGCGCGATGAAGAGGTCGATCACGCCGTCAAGGGCATGCTCGGGGTCGGCCTCGGCGCGGTCGATCTTGTTCACGAAGACGATCGGCCTTAGGCCCACCTCAAGCGCCTTGCGCAGTACGTACCGCGTCTGTGGCATGGGCCCCTCGACGGCGTCCACCACGAGCAGGGCGCCGTCGACCATGCTGAGGATGCGCTCCACCTCGCCGCTGAAGTCGGCGTGGCCCGGTGTGTCTACGATGTTGATCGTGTGCTGACGGAAGACGACCGCGGTGTTCTTCGCGAGGATGGTGATCCCGCGCTCGCGCTCGAGCTCATTGCGGTCGAGGATGCGCTCGGAAACCTGCTGGTTCTCGCGGAAGACCCCGCTCTGACGCAGCATCGCGTCGACGAGCGTCGTCTTTCCGTGGTCCACATGCGCGATGATTGCGATGTTGCGGATGTCGTCCCTGCGGGCTCCGCCTTGCGGCAGGCCCTGCGCGGATGTCTGGCTCAGGGTTCGTCCTCCAGTCGTAGGCCGTTCGGTTCCGCGGCGATTCTGGGCGGCCCCCGCAAGGGGCGGGAGGCGGACCCAGAATCTAAGTGTACCATGTCCTGGTTCTGACGCATGCGGCAGTGCACGCGCCCCGGCTACTGCGGGGCGTTCTCTGCGACGAGCTGACGGAAGCGCTCGCCGCGCTCCTCATAGCTGCGGAAGGAATCGTACGAGGCGGCGGCCGGTGAGAGCAGGACCGTGTCGCCGGGGACCGCCGCCGACAGCGCGTGGCGTACCGCGTCGTCGAACGCCGGGTAGTGCTCGGCCGCGACGCCCACCCCCCGGAGGAGACCGAGCAGCGTCATGCCGACGGGCCCAAAGAGGCACGCGAGCTTCACTCCATGAAGCTGCTGCACAAGGCCCCGGTAGTCGAGGTGCTTGTCGTATCCGCCAGCCAGCCAGACGAACGGACCTTCGAGGGCGTCGAAGGCGGCCATCGTTCGGTCGGGAGCCGTCGCGATCGAGTCGTTGACGAAGCGCACCCCCGCGCGCAGGGCCACCAGTTCGAGCCGGTGCGGCACGCCGCCGAACACCTGGATCTCTCGCGCGATGGCCGCATCCTCCGCGCCGGCGGCCTCCGACAGGAGCGCGGCGGCAAGGGCGTTCTCCACGTTGTGGCGGCCAGGCAGGAGGAGGCTCGCGCGCTCTGCGAGTGGCCGTCCGTGCAGGGTGAGAAGGTCGCCGCGCAGGGTCGCGTCCGCGTCCTCGCGCGCGCTGAAAGAGCGGACCTCGCCAGGGAGATCACGCGCGGAATGGAGCAGGTCCACCGGGAGGACGACGACGCCAGAGGCGTCCTGGTAGCGCGCGATGCGCCACTTGCTGTCTGCGTAGTCCTCGAACGTCGGGTGGATGTCGAGGTGGTTCGGTCGGATGTTGAGAAGGCCCGCGATCTCCGGGCTCGCGGTGAGGTTCTGCAGCTGGAAGGAGGAGAGCTCCGCGACGTAGAGCGCGATCTCCTCTTCGTCCCAGAGCGCCTGCGAGAGCGGACGTCCGATGTTCCCGCATACGGCGGCGGCGATGCCCTGCCGCGCCAGGATGCGGCCGCAGAGCGTCGTCGTCGTCGTCTTGCCCGCAGATCCCGTGATGGCCAGCACAGGCCGACGGCGGCGCGCGAAGAAGAAGGCCGTCTCGGAGGTCAGCTGGGTGCCGCGGGCGGCCAGGTCGGCGAAGGCCGACAGGTCCTTGCGCATTCCCGGCGTGATGAAGGCGTACGCCGGGCGCAGCGCACCCAGCGCCTCGAGGTAACCCTCGCCGAACTCGCCGGGCACGCCATCCTGTTCCGCAAGGGCCCTGGCATCCTCGCTGCGGTCGAACGCGTACACCTCCGCGCCTTCGAGGCGCAGGCGTGCGGCGAGCGAACGGTGGGCGCGCCCGTAGCCTACGAGCGCCGAAACGGCGCCCGAGAGGCTTGAGGGCAGCATCAGGCGCCGAGCGCCTTCGCGACGCGGGAGAGGCCCTCGCGGATGTTGTCTTCACTGGTCGCGTAGGAGAGGCGCACGTACTCGGGCATGCCGAAGCCGCTGCCCGGCACCAGCGCCACGCCGGTCTCCTCCAGAAGGTAGGCGGCGAGCGCGTCCGCGTCGGCGAAGCGCAAGCCGCGCGGCGGCGACGCCAGCAGTTCGCGAACGCGCGGGAAGCAGTAGAATGCGCCCCGCGGCACGTCCACCTCGAACCCCGGGATCCGACGAAGCGCCTCAACCATCATGTCGCGCCGCGCGGAGAACGCCTTGACCATCGCCGGCAGGGCCGCGTCGTGGCCCGTGAGCGCGGCGATCGCCGCGTACTGCGCGATCGAGTTCGCGTTCGAGGTCGACTGGCTCTGGAGGTTCGCGACGGCGGAGGCGAGCTTCACGTCCGAGGTGAGCAGCCAGCCGATCCGCCAACCGGTCATCGCGTAGGTCTTCGAGACGGCGTCGACGACGATCGTCGCCTCGCGGGCGGCAGCGCTGGCGCTGGCGGGAGAGCGGTGCTGCGCGCCATCGTAGAGCAGCTTGCCATAGACTTCATCGGAGATGATGGCGATGCCCCGCTGCGCCGCCCACTCGGCGATCCGCACGACCTCCTTCGGGTCGAGCACCGAGCCGGCGGGGTTCTGGGGCGAGTTGAGCACGATCGCCCGCGTCCTCTCGGTCGCGGCGCCCACGAGGTCCTCGAGCGTCAGGGCGAAGCCGCGCTCGATCCCGGCGGGAAGGATCACCGGCTTGCCGCCGGCGAGCGTGATCTGGTCCGGGTAGGTAACCCAGTAGGGCGCCGGGACGATCACCTCGTCGCCCGGGTCGATCAGCACTTGGAAGATCTGGTAGAGTGCCTGCTTGGCGCCCACGGTCACCACGACGCCCTGCGCCGGGTACTCCGTCCCCTGCTCCCGCAGAAAGCGCTGCGCGATGGCCTCGCGCAGTTCCGGCACGCCGGCGACCGGCGTGTACTTCGTCCTGCCCGCCTCGAGCGCCGCGATCGCGGCCTGCTTGATCACGTCGGGCGTGTCGAAGTCCGGCTCTCCGACTCCGAAGGAGATCACCGATCGACCGGTGCGCGCAAGTTCCTTCGCCTTCGCGTCGAGCGCCATGGTCGGGGAGGGTCTGAGGAGCCCAACACGATCAGCGAGTCGCATCCAAGAAGCCCCTTTCCTTGAGCCAGTTGCGCAGCCGAAACTCGGATACCTTGCCCGTCTGCACCTCCACGCCCTCGATCTCGACGATCGGAACGCGCATCGCATCGGGATCGCTCGCGTCCACCTCTACGCGCTGCACCTTCAGGGCGACGTCCCGCGCGATGCGCTCGAGCGCTGCCTGCGCCTTCTCGCAGAGGCTGCAATCGGGCTTGGTGCGCAGGATCGCGTGCACGCCCTTCACCCCTGGATCCGCGACGTCTCCCCCCTCGCGCAGCCGCCGGGCGACGATCCCCCCGACTCTGCCGGACTCCTTGGCGCTGAGGCCGCCCCAACCCTCCGCGAGCAGTCTATCCCAGAGGCCGAGTTCGCGCACCACCTGCTCCTTCAGAAGGCGCAGGCGACGCTCCTCATCCGTCTCCTGCTTCGCCTTCTTCGGCCGCACTCCCTGCGCGAGAGACAACGCGCCACCCCCTACCTACACCAGTTTCTCCAAGAGTCTTGGGACATCCCATCGCGAGGGGGCAGGCCGAGCAGCGCGGTGCCCTGCGGCAGACGGTGCGGGCGTGCTCCACCACCGCGGCGTGAAGCGCCCTTGCGCGCGCCGGATCGACGCCGATCGCGGTGCGCATGGCCTCCTCGACTGCCGCGGGTGTGCTGTTTGGCGACGCGCCCGTCCGTACGAAGAGGCGCCGGGCGTAGGCGTCTACGACCGGTTCGGCGCCGCCGAGGGCGTAGACGATGATCGCCTGGGCCGTCTCCGGCCCGATCCCTCGCACGCCGAGGAGCGCTTCCATCTGCTGCTTCGGCGGCATGCCCGCGAGGCGTTCGACCGCGCCGATGGACAAGGCGAACGTCGCGAAGGACCGCAGGTAACCGCTCTTCTGGTGGTGGTAGAGCGCGGGACGGATGGCCTCAGAGATCTGCGAGGGATCGGCTGCCGCGAGGGCTGCCGCGCTCAGGAGTCCCGCGTCACGCAGGCCCGCCACCGCGTTCGCGGCGCCTCGCCACGCGACTCCCTGCACGAGGATCGCGCCAATGGCCGTCTCAAAGGGCGAGGCGCTTGGCCACCAGCCCTCGGACGGGTAGAGGGGCGCGAGGCGCGCGAGGAGATCCCGCGCCGTCATGCGCGTCTGAGGTTGCGCAGAGAGAGAATCGTCCAGACGCCAGCCACGCCCGCGAGGCCGAAGGCCGCCAGCGGGCCGAGCACGCCGGCCACCGCCCCCGCGACCACAGGACCCAGCGCCGCCGCCAGCCCCGAGACCGTCCCGATCACGCCGAGCGCCGCGCCCGCCTTCTCCGGAGCGACCGTCTCGATGCGCAGCGTGCCGAACGCGATCACCGCCAGCTGGTAGAAGAGGAACGAGGCCATCAGCGGGAGCGCCATCGGCACGAAGCCGCGCAGCGCAAGCCATACGCCGAGGACTGCGAGGTGGCCAGCCACGCCGACCGCGAGGGCGCGAGACGAGCCCAGGGCGGAGATGCGCCGCCCGAGCCAGAACGAGAGCATCACGGCGGGCAGCCATGCGACAGCGTACAGCAGGTTGACCTGCGCCGTCGGAAGGCCACCGCTGTTGTGGGCGTAGAGCGCGATGAATGGGCCGTTCACCGTCAGCGAGGCGACGAGCAGGAAGGCGGTAGAGGCAAGCGTCAGGTGGCGCATCCGCCCGGAGAACGCCTCCTTGATGGGCATGCGCTGGCGCGGTACCTCGCCGACGTGCACCTCCCGCAGCGCCAGAAGGCGCAGGCAGGCGGCCCCAAGGCTCGCGATCGCCGTGAGGGCGATCAGCCACTTGACGTCCACCGACGGCAGGAGGGCGGCCCCAAGGGCTGGACCGAGGAGCGTCGCGAAGCTGGAGGCGAACTGAAATGTCGAGAATGCCTGCGCGCGCCGTTCGGCCCGCACGGACTCGGCGGTGATCGCGACGAACGACGGGCTCTGAATGGCGCTTGTGAGGTTCAGGATGACGAGGGCGGCCGCGAGCACCGGCCACGACGTGCTGAGGAAGGCGACGCCGTAGAGCGCCGCCGCGACGAACGTAGGTACAGCCAGTACCGGTTTTCGGCCGTGGCGGTCTGCCAAACGACCGCCGTAGATCTGCAGCGCGGAGGAGGCGAAGCCCATCAGCGTGTAGATCGCACTGACCTCGAACCGGTCGGCGCCGCGACGCTGCAGCACCACCGGCAGTACTGGGTACCATGTGTACAGCGCCACGACGATCATCGCCGTGGTGGCGGACAGGATTCCCACGTTGCGCGGAGCCGGGTCGCGCGAGGTCGATGGCGCGACGACGGCCTGGCGCGGGTGAAGCTCTGTGGCACGCAATGCGCAAGCTCCTCACAGGCGAACGAAGGGGCGGGGAGTCGTCTCCCCGCCATCCTACCATGCGGCTGGCCCTACGATCAGTCGTTCGCCACGCCGAGCGCTTTTCTGACCATCGCCTCATGGATGCCGAATCCGATGTAGGTCCTGCCGTCGATCACGAGCGTCGGCACAGCCCGCGAGCCGAGCGCCTCGAGTTCCGCCCGGTTGACAGGTTCGGTGATCAGCTTCTCCGTGAAGGCGATGCGGTTCGCGCGAAGGAACTCCTTCGCCGTCTGGCACTCGTGTCAGCCGGGGCCGCTCGTGTAGACGGTGACCTCGTGCGTCACGCGCCCACCATCGCTTGGCGCCGCTCGAGCGGCGTCCGCTCCCAGACGTCGCGCCCCCGCTCCTCCAGAAGGCGCACGACCGCCTGACGATCCGCTGCGGATAGCGCGTCGAGCGCCACTTCCCCGGAGACCGCATCGGACATCCGGTTCACAGATCGCACGATGTCGCGGAAGCCGCGCCGCCCGGGGCGGTCGATCAACAGTTCCACCGCCGTGGCGCCCTGGTAGTAGAGGCCCGCCGGACTGCTCTTCATCGCGATGAACACCACGCCCCAGCGCTCGGTCGGCGTGACCTCCTCGGGCCGCTGGGCCGTGAACCGGATACCGCGCTCCAGGTCGCTGCGGCCATGCAGGACCGCATCGTCCACCTTCGCTTCCCCATCTCGCACCACGATGCCCAGTAGCGTAGCTCCGAGCAGGGGATCCTCGGGACGTGCGAAGGCCAGCGGCAGCGTCGTCTTCAGTTCCGCCTTGAGATCCCTGTTGAGCCTCGGCAACGCGTATCCCCCCTCCGTCGGCGCTTCTTCAGCCGATTCTACCACACGCCGCTCGCCTTTCCCGAATCCTTCCGTTCAACTATAGTGAAACCAGATGATCTCGAAGGAGCGATCAGGTTGCCCATCCGCCTCACGGACCTCACGCTTCCCGCCGGCAAGAAGGCGCGGCTGCACCGGCTGCTCTACCAAGGCGGCCCGGCGAACGGCACGCTCCTCCTGCTGCCGATCGACCAGGGGCTTGAACACGGCCCGCGCGACTTCTTCCCGAACCCTCCGTCCGCCGATGCGGACTTCCAGCTGCGCGTCGCCGCGGCCGGCGGCTACTCGGGGATCGCGATGCAGGTCGGCCTCGCCGAGAAGTACTTCCCCGACTACGCCGGACGCGTGCCGCTCGTGCTGAAGCTCAACGGCAAGACCGAGATCCCAAGCGACGAGGCGCCGCTCTCGCCGCTGAACGCGAGCGTCGAGGACGCCGTGCGGCTCGGCGCCGATGCGGTCGGTTACACACTCTACGTCGGGTCCGCGCGTCAGGACGAGGACTTCCTGCAATTCTCCGAGGTACGCCGCGAGGCGGAGCGCTACGGCATGCCGGTGATCGTCTGGTCCTACCCGCGCGGCACGGCGGTCGAGGCGCGCGGCGGCAAGGACAGCTTCTACGCCATCGACTACGCGGCGCGCGTCGCCCAGGAGCTCGGCGCGGACGTGGTCAAGCTGAACGTCCCACGGCCCGATCCAGAGAGGGCCAAGCTCTCCCCGAAGCCCTACTCCGACCTCGCACTCAACGAGGGAGAGATGCTGCGTCACGTCGTGCAGTCGGCTGGACGAACGCTCGTCATCTTCGCAGGGGGAGAGCGGGGCACGGCGGACGAGGTCGTCGCGAAGGCGAGCGCCGTGCTGGAGGCTGGAGCGACCGGCCTGATCTTCGGGCGGAACATCTGGCAGCGCCCGTTCGACGAAGCAGTCTCCGTGTCCCTGCGGATCCGCGATCTCCTGCTGCAGCATCCACGCTAAAGATCGTCCGAGGAGCGACGTTTCCCAGGAAGCGCGAAGGCTCCCCGTGCGTCGCCAGCACGGGGAGCCTTCGCGTTACCCTCGAAGGCTCTCGAGTTGCCTCGCCGCCCAGTGCTGCCCGTCCCGCAGGTACCACGCGGCGGCATGCAGGCAGTTCGCGCGATCGATCTCGCCGGAGGCCCGCGCGCGTTCCGCCAGCGCCAAGAGCGCCTGCGCCCGCGCATCGCCACCCGCCACGACTTCCTCGAGCTGGCGAGTGGCCGCTTCGTCCCACGGTGCGGCCGTGTCGTCGGTCGAACGCGCGGCGAAGCGCTCGTCGAGGAACGCGAGGATGTCGTTCTCGTCCGACAGGACGGTGCGTTCTCCGTCTTCCTCGATCACGAGCACCGGGACCGTCTCCTGCTGCGACACCTCGCGCACCGCGTGGCGGTCCGCACGGCGCGGCGGAACCTCGATGTAGCGGTACTCCAGTCCCAGCTCTCCGAGCCGGTCGCGCACGACGGCGCAGTACGGTCAGCCGTGCAGCGTGTAGAGCGTCAGGTTCGCCACGGTCCGTTCCCCCTTCGTCAGCTGCTGGTGCCCCTGGCCTCCGGTAGCCTCAGGACGTCTTCTGGCGTTCGTAGGACCTCGTCCGCCAGCGGGACGTCGCCCGCCTGCCATCCCGCGCCGATCGCCCGAACGCCTGCGGCGTGTGCAGCCCGCATGTCGTTCCGGGTGTCGCCGACGTAGGCCGTGGCGGTCACCGGTACCGACAGCGCCGCCAACACCTTGAGGATGCCCGAAGGATCCGGCTTCGGTGCCGGCAGGTCGTCGCCCGTGACGATGGCCGAGAAGTACTTCGCGATGCCGAACTCCTCGATCGTCATCACCGAGGACTTGCGGCCCTTGTTCGTCACAAGCCCGAGGCGGACGCCGCGCCGAAAGAGCTCCCCGAGCATCTCGGGCACTCCCTCGAAGGGGTGCGCGAGACGCGCATGCTCGCGGCCGTAAGCCTCGTAGAACCGATCGACCGCGTGCGGGTCACCCGGGGCCTCTTGCGCGATGAGGCGCTCCTCGCTGGGACCGAAGACGCTGCGCATCGCATCCAAGTCCTTCGGTCCACCCCACGCCGGCGCGAGCGCTGCATTCAGCGCTACCACCACGAGCGGCAAAGTGTCCGTGAGTGTCCCATCAAGGTCGAAGATCACCGCCGTCAAGTACGCTTGCGGCCCAGCCGCTCCACCTCCTCGCGGAATCGTTCGACGTCTGCGAAGTCCCGGTACACCGAGGCGAAGCGCACGTACGCCACCTCGTCCACGTCGCGCAGTCCGTCCATCACGCGCTCGCCGATCCAGCGGCTGGCCACTTCGCCGTCCGCCTCGTCGTGGGCCTGCCGGGCGACATCGTCGACCAGTTCATTCAGGCGAGCGATGGAGACGGGCCGCTTCTCGCAGGCCGTCATCAGGCCGCGCAGGATCTTCTGGCGGTCGAAGCTCTCGCGGCGACCGTCCTGCTTGACCACCAGGAGCGGGACTTCCTCAAGCCGCTCGTAGGTCGTGAAGCGGCGCTGGCAGCGCGGGCACTCACGGCGCCGCCGGATGGCGGCGCCGTCCTGGGCCGGACGCGAGTCGAGAACGCGGCTGTCCGCGTAGCCGCACGCTGGGCAGCGCACGCCGATTCAACCCCCCGTTGGTGCAGGTGTCCCACTCGGCTGCGCCAAACTGATAGGGAAATGCAGCCGAAGGGGAGACGTCGGGACTTGCGCCTATATTACGACAATTCGTACCTCTACGTCTTCCGCAGCCGGGTCGACGGAATGCGGACGGACGACCGGGGGACCTGGGTACGCCTGGAGGACACCGCCTTCTACCCGGAGTCTGGAGGCCAGCCTGCGGACGGAGGTACGCTCGGGGGTCAGCCGGTGCTCGACGTGCAGTCGGACGACGCGGGCGACGTCTGGCACCTGCTGGCCTCTCCCGCCGAGGGCATGCTCGAGGGCGCGGTGGATGTACAGCGCCGCCTTGACCACATGCGACAGCACTGTGCGCAGCACATCGCCTCCGAGGCGGTCCGCAGGGTGCTCGGCCGCGAGACGATCTCCTTCCACACCGGCCACACCGTCTCGACGTTCGACATCGCGGGCCGCGAGGCGCCGGACCCAGGTGGCCTCGCCCGCGCGGAGGAACTCGCGCTTCGGGTCGTGCTCGAAGACCGGCCGGTCGTCGCCCGCTGGGTCGATGAGGGCGAACTCTCCCGCCTCGGCCTCCGCGCGAAGGACAATGTTCGCCCGCCCTACCGCCTCGTCGAGATCGAGGACTTCGACCAAAACCCGTGCGGCGGCACCCACCCGGCGCGCACCGGCGAGGTCGGCCCGATCCACCTCTACCTCGGCGCGCCCGAGCACGGCGGCTTCCGCATTCGCTTCTACGCAGGCCTGCGCGCGGGCTGGGACCACCGAGCCCGCGCAGACGAACTGTCGCGGGCGGCGGGGGCTCTCGGGGTTGCGCCGGAAGAGGTCGCGGCCTCGACGGTGCAGCGCCTCGGAGAGCTTTCGCAGGTGCGTCGCAGCGCCGAGCGCTACCGGCGCGCGTTGCTCGACCGCGAGGCGGACGACATCGCACAGCAGGCGCAGGGAATGCCCGTGCTTCGGGCCTTCCCGGGCCGAGAGGCGCAGGAGTTGCGCGATCTCGCGGCGCGTCTGGCCGCCCGGGGTGTCACCCTCTGCGCCCTGACGGGAACCGCCGACGACCAGGGCGTTCTGGTGCTCGGCCGCACGTCCGGAGAAGGCCCGCATCTCGGGGAGATCGTGAAGGCGATCTGCAGCGCGCTCGGGGGCAGGGGCGGCGGCTCCGCAGCACAGGCGCAGGCGCTCGTGCCCTTGCCCGCGGAGGAGCTGCTGCAGGCCGCCCGCCTGCGCCTGCCTGGCTAGTCTCCGTCCAGGAACGCGATGCCGACCGCCCCGCCGACGCACGTCAGCCAAGCGGCCGAGGCGGGGCCGCCGCGCGGCTTGGTTGGAGAGCCCGGGTTCAGCAGCCAAACTCCTTCGACCTGCTCCCAGAGCCGCTCGTGGGAGTGGCCGAACACGACGACGTCGAGGGGGTCGTCGAACGCCCGGCGTGCCCGCTCGGGCGTCGTGCGGCCCGGCCCCGCGTCGCCATGCACGATGCCGATGCGCACGCCGTCGATGTCAAGAGTGAGGCGCTCCGGAAGCGGGACCACGTCGTTGTTGCCGCGCACCGCGTAGGTCGGCGCGAGCGCGGCGAGCGCCCAGAGCGCGGATCCATCGCAGAGGTCGCCCGCGTGCACGATGAGATCCGCCTGCGCGGCGCGGTCTAGGAGCCAGTCCGGCAGAACGCGCCGCGGCGCGTGGGTGTCGGCGGTCACCAGGACGCGCGTCATCTCCCGTCGCGCTGCATGCCAGGGTAGCCCTGCTGGCGCATCGCCTCGTAGGCGACGATCGAGACCGCGTTGCCGAGGTTCAGCGACCTCACGCCGGGGAGCATCGGGATGCGCAGGAGGCGGTCCGGGTGTGCCGCAAGGATCTCCGGCTCGAGGCCCTGGCTCTCGCGGCCGAAGAACAGCCAGGGGTCCGCGCCGAACTCCACATCTCCGTAGAAGCGTCCCTGCGAGGAGAAGAGCCAGTACTCCTCGCTGGTCGGCAGCAGCTCAGCGATGTCGTCGTGGATATGCAGTCGCACCATCGGCCAGTAATCGAGGCCCGCGCGCTTCAAGTAGCGGTCCTCCAGCGAGAAGCCGAGCGGCTTCACAAGGTGCAGGTCGGCCCCGAGCGCCACCGAGGTGCGCGCGATGTTGCCGGTGTTCGAGTGGATCTCCGGATGGACGAGGACGAGATGCAACCAAGGACCCCCTCAAGAGTTCTCAGTGGCGGATTCGCAGCCGGAGGTCGCGCCACCTTCCGGCGTTGACTCCATCGCCCGCCCCGCTAGAATCAAGGCGACACCGCGCCGCCGAAAGGAGGCGTGAGGCATGGACCTCACAGACCTGCGCATCTTCCGCGAAGTGGCCGAGACCGGAAGCTTCAGCCGCGCCGCCGAGCGTCTCTTCCTGGCCCAGCCAACCGTTAGCCACCGCATGGCCGCGCTCGAGAACGCCATGGGCGCCCAGCTCTTCGTACGCTCCGGGCGCGGGGTGCAACTGACGCCTGCGGGCGCACTCTACCTGCAGTACGCGCAGGCGGGCCTCGAGAGCCTCGAGCAGGGCGGGCGCGCCGTCTCGCAGTACCTGCTCGGACGCTCCGGCAGCATTGTGCTGGGTTGCGCGACCTCGACGGCCAACCACATCCTGCCGCAGATCCTCCGCCGCTATGTCGCCGACCATCCCGAGGTCGACGTGAGGGTGCGCACCGGGATCTCCCACGACGTGCTGGATCTTCTGCTGGCGCGCCAGGTAGACCTCGCGCTAGTCCGCCTGGAGGTGCACCAGCCGGGTGTCGTCTCGCAGGTCGTGCTGCGTGAACCGGTGCTCCTGGTCGCACCCGCGGCCCATCGCTTCTCGCGCCGCCAGGGTCCCCTCTCACCGGCCGACCTGCGCGGTGCGCCGTTCCTGATCTACCTGCGCCAAACGGACTACTGGGCGCAGATCTACGGCGCGCTGCGCCAGGCCGGGGCGGATCTCCACCTCGCGATGGAGCTCGACGCGCTGGAGGCGGTGCACGCGATGGCGCTGGCGGGCCTCGGCCTTGCCGTGCTGCCCGCCTCGACGGTGCAGGACGACCTCGCGAAGGGCCGCCTGCAGCAACTCGAGATCAGCGGACTCAGCCTGCCGGACCGCGTGACATCGATCCTGCGACGCGTGGACACGCCGTTCGTCGGTCCCGTCGAGGCGGTCTGGGACCAGCTGCGCGCGGGCTTCGCCGAAGCGCCCGAAGACCCGGTCGACTAGCTGCGCGACGGCAGCGCCGCCAGGTTTCTCCAACGTGTAGCACGCGCGCGATGGCCATCCTTAGGCCATGCGCTGCCTGATGTATTCCTTGCTTGCGGCATTCTGTCTCACCCTATCCCCGATCGCCGCGACCGCGCAGGCGACCGCGGCCCCCGAACGCGCGCTGGTGCTCGTCTACCACGGCATCGGGCCGCACAAGCCATACTGGATCACACCTGAGCAGCTGGAGGCAGACTTCCTCTACCTCCGGCGCCATGGCTACCACCCCGTGCGCCTCTCTGCGCTTTCGGACTACGCCCTGCGCGGAGCCCACCTTCCGACGATGCCCGTGCTCGTGACCTTCGATGACGGCGTGGAGTCCGTCTACCGCTACGCACTGCCGCTCACGCGCCGCTACCGCATTCCGGCCGTCGCCTTCATCGTCGGCAGCCGTATCGGCGCCCCCGGCCACCTCAGCGCGGCGCAGCTGCGCGAGATGCGCCGAACCGGGCTGTGGGAGGTCGGGGCCCATACCTACGACCTGCATCGCTACGTCCGCGGCAGCCACGGCTACCTGCCGCAGCTCGTGAACCCCCAGGACGGCCTACGGTCGCACGAAGCGGCGATCCGCCGCGACATCGCCCTGGAGGCCGCCGCCTTCCGGCGAGCCGGCCTGCCGACGCCGCTGGCCTTCGCCTTCCCCTACGGCAGGCACGACGCGACGAGCCTCGCGCTGCTGCACGATGCCTACCCCATCCTGTTCGACTCCCGCCCTGCGCTCGCGCTACCGGGCCGTTTCCTCGTCCCGCGCGTCGACGCGACCTCGGGGCCGCTTCCGAGGGTCCTCAGGACCTACGCCCGGGACCTCACCAGGGGAGGCGCACCGTACGCAGGATCTCCTGGGCCAGGGCGCCGTCGGACGCTGGCACGCTGACGTCCGCTCCGAGGTCACCGCCGTTCAGGTAGTCCGCGACCAACTGGTACTCAAGGACGCCGTGCTTGCCCTTCGTCACGGAGATGAACCCGTGGTCGCCGAGCGGCGTCACACCCTGCTGCGAACCCACGTAGATCGGCGTGGAGAGCGTATTGGTCCCCTGCGCCATGAAGCCGGGGTTGTAGCAGCCGGCGCAGGCGTTCTCGAACACGGTCACCTGCACGGAGGAGTCGGCCGGATCCGTAGCGCTCACCCCGCGCGAGCTTCCGCCCGGGATCTCTTTCACGGCGTACCCCTGCGGCACCGCGGCCACCGGAGCACCGCCCTGAGCGATCGAGAGCCACTGGAACCCTTGCGGCAGAGACGGCTGCGCCGGGGGCGGGAGTCCCCGAAGCGCGATGGTCTTTCCATCGCCGGAAAGGATGCCGTCCATGTAGGCGAGCGGCGGCGACGCCGCTCGGCCCGTGATCGCTTCGCCCGTGGACAAGTTCAGGGCATGCACCGTGCCGCCTGGATCGAGGTAGATGACCATGTCGCGCACGGCGAGGGCGCCGCCGTAGGACGCAGTCACCTGCCCGAGGCTCCGCACCGTGCCGACTCCCTTGCCGGCGATCGTCAGAAGATCTAGCAGACGGTCCGATCCGGCCTTCGCGGTGAAGACGGCGTAGCGGCCAGTCACGCCCATGATCGTCAGGTCTACCTCAGCCGTCGGCAGCGCGGCGATCCGCTGCGCGGTCGCGAGGAGGTTCTGCTTCCCGGCCGTCGGATGCGCGAGGTAGACTGTCCAACTGCCGATAGGCGCGGGCGCCCCGCCGCCCGGAGCGTGTTCGTAACCCGGCGGCAGCGCGACGACGACACCGTACTGCGTGCCGGCCACCTGGAGCTTTGGGCTCTTGCCCTTGTCCATCGACGGCGAAACCAGCAGGTAATCCGCGCCGATCTGCTCCTCGTGCATCGGCGGCGTCCCAGGGCCCGACCTGGTCGCGGACGGTTGGTTCGTCGGCTGCGCCGGCTGGGCACCGCATGCGGCGAGCACCGGTGTCAGCGCGAGAGCGAGAAGCCATCTTGCGCGCACGGCAGACACCTCCATCGAGAGATCCTTCACTCGCAGCCAAACGTCGCAAATCCAAGAACACCGCGCCGGCCACTCGTGTCAGCGCGTGAACTCGACGACCGTTTCCACATGGATCGTTCGTGGAAAGAGGTCGACGGGCTGCACGCGCAGGGGCCGGTAGCCGCCTTGCGCGAGCGTCTTTGCATCCCGGGCGAGCGTCGCGGGATCGCACGAGACGTAGATGATCCGCGGCGGTCCTTCCTCCGCCAGGCGGCGCGCGAGTTCAGGTGCACCCCCGCGCGGCGGGTCGAGCGTCCAGAGCGCATCACCCCGAGAGAGGATGGCCGCCTGCGCATCACCAACGGAGAAGTTCGCTTGAAGGCCGTTGCGCGCAGCGTTGCGCCGCGCGAGCGCCACAGCCTCTTCGGCGTACTCGACGCCGAAGACGTCGTAGCCGAGGCGCGCGAGCACGAGAGCCATCACGCCGACGCCGGTGTAGAGGTCGACGGCCCGTCCGGAACCTTCGCCCGCGAACGCCTCTACCGTCGCGAAGAGGAGCTCCGCCGCCCCGGGGTTTACCTGGAAGAAGCTCGTTGGTCCGACCAGTAGCCGCAGCCCGAGGATCTCCTCCTCCAGGTCGACCTGTCCCGCCAGCATGCGCGCCGGGCCCTCGCCGAAGATCCTGTTGCCGGGCGAAGCGTTCAAGCTGAGCGCAACGCCGACGAGTCCCTCGACCTCGACCATCAGGCGCTCCCCAAGCAGCCGCAGGAGCGCCTCCTCGCGCGTCGCGACGAGCGTGAGAACGATCTCACCGCCGCGTGTCCGCCGCGCGACCGCGTGCCGCAGCGTGCCGCCGTGGCCGTCGTAGGCGGAGATCCCGAGTTCCGCCATCGCCCGGCGCAACCTGGACGGTAGCGCGCGCAGCGCGGGCTCTGCGACGGCGCAGGTGTCCTCCTCGACGATGCGGTGGCTCTTCGGGGCGTAGAGACCGACGCGCGTCTCGCCATCCTCCTGGCGGACTGGCCAGCTGACCTTGGCCCGGTACCCGTAGGGCTCGTTGCCGAGGCACGGCTCGACGGGAACGTCGAGGCCCCCGATGCGACCGAGCGCGTCGGCGACGATGCGGCGCTTCTCCCGCAGTTCCGCGGCGTAGCTGATCGCCTGCAACTGGCAACCGCCGCACATGCCGAACGCCGGGCATACGGGCGTGACGCGATCCTCCGAAGGGCGCACCACCTCAAGGAGCCGGCCCTGCGCCATGCGCTGACGGTCCTGCTCGTAGGAGACGAGGCAGCGGTCCCCGACCACGGCGCCCGGCACGAACACGACGAGGCCCTGGTGTCGCCCTACGCCTTCACCGCCGCGGCCGAGCCCCGTGATCTCGATCTCCGCCCGCACTAGCGACCAATCTCCTCCTCGATCAGGCTCTTCGCGAGGTCTGGTGCGACGCGGCCCCTCGTGCGCCGCATCACCTGGCCGACGAGGAAGCTCATCGCCTTCTCCTTGCCGTCGCGCAGGTCCTGCGCCGCCTTCTCGTTCTCCTGGATCGCCGCACGCACCTCGGCGCGCACCGCGTCGCGGTCGTCCAGTCGGACGAGGCCGAGACGCTCCGCCGTCGCCGCCACCGTGCCGCCTTCGGCGACGAGCTCGGCGAGCACCTGCTTCGCCGACGCCTGGGTCAGTGCGCCGCCATCCACCTGCCGCAGAAGCTCGGCCAGCTCTGCGGGCTCGGCCTTCGGCGCGGATACGTCGAACGCCCCCTCGTTCTCGAGGCGCGCGAGTTCCCCAGTGATCCACTTCGCCGCCTCGAGGGGCGCCGCGCCGGCGGCCACGGCGGCGTCGAAGTACTCCGCGCGCGGGCGGCTCTCCGCGATCAGGCGCACCTGCTCCTCGGCGATGCCGGCCGCGGCCAAGGCGGTGCGGCGGTCGGCGGGCAGTTTGGGCAGGGCGTCACGCAGCGCGTCGACCCTCGCACGGGAGAGCGCGAGCGGCAGGAGGTCCGGCTCCGGGAAGTAGCGGTAGTCCTGCGACTCCTCCTTCGATCGCTGCGGGACCGTGACGCCCCGCGGGTCATCCCAGCCTCGCGTCTCCTGCGCCACACGGCCGCTCGTCCGGTAGATCTCGGCCTGGCGATCCGCCTCGTAGGTGAGCGCCCGCTCCAGGAAACGGAACGAGTTCATGTTCTTGATCTCCACGCGGGGGTTCAGTGCGTTGGTGCCCCGCGGGCGCAGGGAGATGTTGGCGTCGGCGCGCACCGAACCTTCCTCCATGCGCGCGTCCGTGACGCCGAGGTAGAGGGCGATGCGCCGGATCTCCTCCCAGTAGGCGCGAGCCTCCTGCGGTGACGAGAGGTCCGGCTGCGACACGATCTCCAGCAGCGGCACGCCCGCCCGGTTGAAGTCGACGACGGCGCGTCCCGCCTCGTGCTGCAGCTTGCCCGCGTCCTCCTCGAGCTGCACGCGCGAGATGCGCACCTCCCCGCCGCCCGGCAGCAGGACTCGCCCGTCCAGTCCGATCGGTTCGTCGAGCTGCGAGATCTGGTAGCCCTTCGGCAGATCCGGGTAGAAGTAGTTCTTGCGATCGAAGCGCGTACGCTCGGAGATCTCGCAGCCGAGCCCGAGTGCCATGCGGATCGCCGCCTCGATCGCGGCGCCGTTCGGGGCTGGCAGGGCGCCCGGCAGGCCGAGGCACACTGGGCAGATGTGCGAGTTCGGCGGCGCGCCGAACTCGTTGCGGCACGAGCAGAACATCTTCGTGCGGGTCTTGAGCTCGATGTGCACCTCGAGCCCGATCACCGTTTCGAACTCCATCAGCGCACCACCTCCTCGAGCGCCGCGGCGGCGCGCAGCAGCACGTCCTCTCGCATCGGCGCCGCCATCAGCTGCAGGCCAACCGGCAGACCTTCCGAGGGCCTGCCCGGTACGGAGATCGCGCACAGGCCCGCCAGGTTCGCGGGGATTGTGAGCGCGTCGGCCATGTACATCGCGAGCGGGTCGTCCACCCGTGCCCCGATCTCGAACGCCGTCGTCGGTGTCGTCGGCGTCAGGAGCACGTCGACGTCGGCGAAGGCCGCGGAGAACTCCTGGCGCAGCAGCGCCCGCAGGCGCTGCGCGCGCAGGTAGTAGGTGTCGTAGTACCCGGCGGAAAGCACGTAGGTCCCGAGAAGGATCCTGCGCTTCACCTCCGCGCCGAAGCCCTCGCCGCGTGAGCTCTTGTAACTCTCCAGCAGGTCGTCGCCTTCAGCCCGCGGGCCGTAGCGCATTCCATCGAAGCGCGCGAGGTTCGACGATGCCTCGGCCGGCGCGATGATGTAGTAGGCGTCGAGCGCGTACGGCGTGTGCGGCAGCCGAACGTCGCGACGCGTGAGACCCTGCGCCTCGAGGAGATCCGCCGCGCGCAGCACCTCGTCGCGTATCGCCGGGGCGACGCCCTCCCCGATGTACTCCTGCGGCACGCCGAAGCGCAGGCCCTTCGCGCCGAGGGAGATCGCACCGAGGTAATCGGGAACCGCGTCCTGGACCGAGGTCTGGTCGTGCGCATCGCGTCCGGCGATCGCCGCGAGCACGACCGCCGCGTCGCGCACGTCGCGCGTCAGCGTGCCAATCTGGTCGAGCGAGGAGGCGAACGCGATCAGGCCGTAGCGGCTGACGCGCCCGTAGCTCGGCTTCAGTCCGACGCAGCCGCAGAAGGCGGCCGGCTGGCGCACCGACCCGCCCGTCTCCGATCCGAGCGCGTAGTGCGTGAACCCCGCCGCGACCGCAACGGCCGACCCCCCGGAGCTTCCGCCCGGAACGCGCGTCGGGTCGATCGGGTTGCGCGACGGGCCGAACGCGGAGTGCTCCGTCGAAGATCCCATCGCGAACTCGTCGAGGTTCGTCTTGCCCAGCAGTAGGGCGCCCTGCGCCGTGAGCCGCTCGATCGCCGTCGCGGAGTACGGCGGCACGTACTCCGCGAGGATGCGCGATGCGGCCGTCGTGCGAACCCCTTCGGTCATCAGGTTGTCCTTCGCCGCGTAGGGGATGCCGTAGAGCGGCCCGGCACCCTCTGGGCGCGCGCGGTCAAGTTCCTCCGCCGCCTCCCGGGCATCCGGCAGCAGGGTCAGGAAACTGTGGAGATCGGCCTCGCGCGCCTCGATCGCCGAGAACGCCGCCTCGACGAGCGACCCGCTCGTCGCCTCCGCGCGGCGAAGGCGCGACGCGGCGTCGCGCAGGGTCTCCATCAGGCCTCCTCCCGCATGCCGGGGACGATCAGGTACCTGCCATCGCGGGCGGCCGCGCACCCGAGGCCGTCCTCCACCGCGAGGCTCTCGCCCGGTTCGTCGGGACGCAGCCGCTCCTCGCCGCCTGCGGTCCAGAGCGCTGCGTCGACCCCCTGCATGTCGAGCGACTGCAGTCGTTCAACGTGGTGCAGGATGGATGAGAGGTCCCGCTCCAGGCGGTCGGCCTCTCCGGGCTCCAGCCGGAGCCGCGCCAGCGCGGCGAGCTTGGGTACGATCCTGTCCTCGGCCACCCAACGTCCCCTCCTTTTTACGTAGCAAGGGCACCGCACGGGCGGTGCCCTTCCCTTGCCGTCGGGCGCTCTGCTAGAGCGTCTTCTGCAGCGGTGCGTCCATCACCTTGCGGAAGTGGCAAGCCACCATGTGGCCCCCGCCGAGGTCGATGAGGGGCGGCTCCTCCTGGTGGCAGATCTCCTGGGCGTAGGGACACCGGGTATGGAAGCGGCATCCGGAAGGCGGGGTGACCGGGCTCGGCACGTCTCCTTGCAGCACGATGCGCTGGCGGTGGAGGTCCGGGTTCGGCACCGGGATCGCGGACATCAGCGCCTCGGTGTACGGATGCTGCGGGCTCGCAAAGAGGTCCTTCGAGTCCGCCAGTTCGACTAGCTTGCCCACGTACATGACGCCGACGCGGTTCGACATGTGCTTCACGACGTTCAGGCCGTGCGCGATGAACACGTACGTGAGCCCGAACTTCTGTTGCAGATCGTTCAAGAGGTTCAGAACCTGCGACTGGATCGACACGTCGAGGGCCGACACGGGCTCGTCGCAGACGATCAGCTTCGGGTGCAGCGCGAGGGCGCGGGCGATGCCGATGCGCTGGCGCTGTCCGCCGGAGAACTCGTGTGGGTAACGCTTGAGGTGGTACCCCGAGAGCCCGACGGTCTCCAGGAGCTCGCGCACCTGGCCGTCGCGCTCCTTGCCGCTCGCGATGTGGTGGACGCTGAGCGGCTCCCCGACGATCTCGCCGACCGTCATGCGCGGGTTCAACGAGGAGTACGGGTCCTGGAAGATGATCTGCATGTCGCGACGCTGGCGCCGCATCGCCTCGCCCTTGAGCTCGAAGATCGACTTGCCTTCGAACAGGACGTCTCCGCTCGTGCGCTCCTCGAGGCGGAGCATCACTCGGCCCGTCGTCGTCTTGCCGCATCCGGACTCGCCGACGAGGCCGAACGTCTCGCCGGGCAGCACTTCGAAACTGACGTCGTCGATCGCGTGCACGAAAGAGTGCTGACGGGAGAACATGCCGCCGCGGAGCGGGAAGTACTTCTTGAGGTTGCGGACCTCTACGAGCGGTTGGGTCGCACTCACGATGCCTCCGCCTCCTTGCGCTCGGATGGCGGGATGATGCAGCGCGCGAGTGCGCCCTCGCCAACGTCGACCAGCGGCGGCTCCACCTGCTGGCACCGCGGCTCGGCGTATGGGCAGCGCGGCGCGAAGCGGCAGCCTCCCGGTAGGTTCAGCAGGTTCGGCACGATGCCAGGGATCACGTGCAACCGTCCCGACGGCTGGTCGAGCCGCGGGATCGATTCCAAAAGTCCCTCGGTGTACGGGTGGTACGGCCGGCTGAACAGCGTCTTGACGTCCGCCTGCTCCACGACCTGACCGGCGTACATGACAACGACCCGCTGCGCCATCTCCGCGACGACGCCCAGGTCGTGGGTGATGATGATGATCGACATGCCGTAGCGGTCCTTGAGATCCTTCATAAGTTCGAGAATCTGGGCCTGGATCGTCACGTCGAGCGCTGTCGTCGGCTCGTCCGCGATCAGGAGCTTCGGGTTGCAAGCCAGTGCCATCGCGATCATCACGCGCTGCCGCATGCCGCCGGACATCTGGTGCGGGTAGTCGTGCGCCCTCCGGTCCGGCAGAGGAATGCCGACGAGCCGCAGCATTTCGATCGACTTGTCCATGGCGTCCTTGCGAGAGAGATGCTGGTGGAGGATCAGCGATTCCGAGATCTGCGCTCCGACGGTGTACACGGGGTTCAGTGAGGTCATCGGTTCCTGAAAGATCATCGAAATGTCATCGCCGCGGATCTGCCGCATCTCCGCGTCGCTGGCCGTGGCGAGGTCCTTGCCGCGGAAGGCGATCTGCCCCTTGGCGATCCGGCCAGGTGAACTGATGAGACGCATCACGGAGAGTGCCGTTACACTCTTCCCGCAGCCCGACTCTCCGACGATGCCGAGCGTCTCGCCTTCTTCGACGTGGAACGAGACGCCGTCTACCGCCTTGACAAGCCCCTCGTCCGTCGGGAATTCGGTGTGGAGATCTGTGACCCGCAGGAGGTCCGCCAAACCTGTTCCCCCTTCAAATCGGCCGCTGCGAACTCCTCAACACGCTGGTATTCGATTCTCCGCTCTTAATTCCTCTCACTTCACGCGCCCGCGAGCTCACCAAATTCCCCTTCGGTTAGGACGCGAATCCCGAGTGAGGCTGCCTTCGCCAACTTGGAGCCTGCAGCCTCGCCGGCGACGACCACCGTCGTACGCCGCGTCACGTCGGATTCGACGCGCGCACCGAGCGCCCTCGCCCGTTCCTGGGCCTGCGCGCGTGGGACGGAGAGCGTACCCGTGAACACGACGACCTCGCCGGCCAGCGGCCCGTCCGCCGCCTGTGCATGCGTCTCCTCGCCCAGCGAGAAGCCCAGTTCCGCGAGCGAGCGCAGCAGCCGCTCGCCGGTGCCGCCGGCGAAGAATCGGCGTACCGAGTCCGCGATCACCGGACCGATCCCCGCTACCTCGGAGATCTCCTGTTCGTTCGCGGCCGCGATCGCCGGCACGCTGCCGAAGCGCTCGACCAGAAGCTCCGCCGCGCGCTCCCCGACGTGCGGAACTCCAAGCGCGAAGAGGATGCGTGCGGCGGGGCGGCGCCGCGCCGCCGCAAGCCCGGCGGCGAGATTCGCCGCGGACTTCTCGCCGAAGCGCGGGAGCTTCGCGAGGTCCTCCAACCGCAGTCGGAAGAGGTCTTCGGGCGCCTGCACGAGGCCGGCCTCCAGCAGAAGGTCGACCGTGCGCGGCCCCAGGCCATCGATATCAAGCGCGGCGCGGCCGCCGATGTGGATCAGCCACTCGCGCAGCTGCGCTGGGCACGCGGAGTTGACGCACCGCCTCGCCGCCTCGCCCTCGCGCCGCACGGCCTCTCCGCCGCAGACTGGGCAAACGGTCGGGAAGGCGTACGGAGGTCGCCCACGGTGCGCGTCGTCGGTGATCACGCCGATCACCTCTGGGATGATCTCACCCGCCTTGCGGACGCGCACCGTGTCTCCGATCCGGATGTCCCGCTGCGCGATCAAGTCCTCGTTGTGCAGCGAGGCGCGCTGTACGGTCGTGCCGGCGAGCCGCACCGGGCGCAGGATCGCGGTGGGCGTCAGTGCGCCCGTCCGGCCGACCTGCACCTCGATGCCGAGGAGCTCGGTCGCGGCCTCCTCCGCGGGGAACTTGAACGCGATCGCACTGCGCGGCGCCTTCTGCGTCGCGCCAAGTTCCTCCGCGAGGCGAAGGTCGTCGAGCTTCACGACGAGCCCGTCCGTCGCGTAGGCGAGCGACTCGCGCTGCGAGGAGAAGCGCTGCGTCACCTCGATCACGTCGTCGATCGTTGCGCAGTGCCAGCGCAGGGAGTTCACGGGCAAACCGACGCGCGCGAGCAGCGAGAGCGCTTCGCCCTGGGTGGCTGGTGCGGCACCGGCCCGCAGCTCGTAGCAGAACACCTCGAGCCCGCGCGATGCCGTCACCGCCGGGTCGAGTTGGCGCAGGGACCCGGCGGCGGCATTGCGCGGGTTCGCGAAGACTGGCTCCCCCATGGCACTGCGCTGCTCGTTCAGGGCGTCGAACGCCGCGCGCGGCATGAATACCTCCCCGCGCGCGGAGAAGACGCCGGGCGGCGCGTCCCGAAGGCGTTTCGGCAACGCGGCGACCTGGCGCAGGTTCTCGGTCACGTCCTCCCCGACGCTGCCATCCCCTCGCGTCGCGCCCTGCGCGAGGACGCCGTCCAGGTAGCGCAACACGATCGTCAGCCCGTCGATCTTCGGCTCCACGACGTAGGACACGGGCCGGTCGTCCGCCTCGCGACGCACGCGCCGGTCGAACTCGCGCAGCTCGTCCGCGTCCATCGCGTTCTGCAGCGAGAGCAGCGGCGGCTCGTGCCGCACAGCGCTGAACTGGCTGCTCGGGCGTCCGCCGACCCGGCGCGTCGGAGACGAAGCGTCGTCCATCTCCGGATGAGCCGCCTCGAGCGACTCGAGTTCGCGCAGCAGTGCATCGTAGTCGGAGTCTGCCACGCTCGGCGCATCCTGCGCGTGGTACTCCTCGGAAAGCCGCAGGAGAAGCGCGCGAAGGGCGCGGATCCGCTCCTCCTCGTCCATCAGGACCCCACCCTCTCCAACCCCGCGTAGCGTGCGAGCAGGCGCCGCATCCCGGCGCCCGGGAACGCGACGGTAACCTCCTCCTCGTCGCCGCTCTGACGCACTTGCACGACCGTACCTTCCCCGAATTCGCGGTGACGCACATGGTCGCCCACCGCGACCTGAATGCTCGGCCGCCCCAGGTAGCTCGACACCGACATGCGCCGACCCGGCGGCAGCGCGTGCTCCGCGCCGCCGTTCAGGACCGCTTCCTCCACGGCGGCCTTCGGGAGGTCCTGCAGGAAGCGTGACGGCACGCTGGGCACCGTCTCGCCGCGGCGCTGGCGGCGCAGCGCGCGCAGGAGCCAGAGATCCTTGCGCGCACGCGTGACGCCGACGTAGAAGAGGCGCCGCTCCTCCTCGAGCTCGCGCTCCTCGAACGCCGCGCGTGCATGCGGCAGGAGTCCCTCCTCCATGCCGGTAAGAAAGACGCAGTCGAACTCGAGACCTTTCGCCGCGTGCAGCGTCATGACGCTGACGCGGCCGTCGGCGGCGTCGGCCTCGTCCACGTCGCTCAGCAGCGCCACCTTGGCCAGAAAGTCCTCGAGGGTCGGGCCGTCGGCCTCCGCTTCGCGCGCCTTGTTGATCAGCGATTCGACGTTCTCGATGCGGCTCTGCGCCTCGATCGTGCCCTCGTGGCGCAGTGCCGCGAGGTACCCCGACTTCTCCGCGACCTCCTCGACGAGCCGCGGCACCGGCATCACGTCGCGCGCCACCTGCAGCTCCTCGATCAGGTCGAGGAACGCGGCGAGGTCGCGCGCCTTCTTGCCTGCCATCTCCTCGGCGACGGTGCGTGCGGCCGTGAGATCCGGCACGTGCGCGAGCGCCGCCACCTCCTCGATGCGCTGGAGCGTCGCCGCGCCCAGGCCGCGGCGCGGCACGTTCAGCGCGCGCCGGAAGGCGAGGTCGTCGCGCGGGCTCTGGATCAGCCTGAGGTACGCGAGGAGGTCCTTGATCTCGAGTCGCTCGTAGAAGCGCTGGCCACCGACGAGGCGGTACGGGATCGCGTGGCGGATCAGCGCCTCCTCGTGGCTGCGCGACTGCGCGTTCGTGCGGTAGAGCACCGCGATCTCGCTGAGGGGGGTGCCCGCGTGTCGATTCTCCTCGATGCGCCGCGCCACCCATTCGCTCTCCTGCCACTCGTCCTGCGCGACACCGAGCCGCACCGGATCGCCTTCGCCGAGCGCGGACCAAAGTTCCTTCTCGCGGCGCAGCCGGTTCGGGCGGATCAGCGCGTTCGCCGCCTGCAGGATGTTCGTCGTGGAGCGGTAGTTCTCCGTGAGGAGCACGACGCGCGCGTGGGGGAAGTCCTTCTCGAACTCCAGGATGTTGCGGATGTCCGCGCCGCGCCAGCCGTAGATCGATTGGTCCGGGTCGCCGACGACGGCGACGTTCTGCTCCTCGCCGCAGAGGGCTCGTACCCAGCGGTACTGCGCAAGGTTCGTGTCCTGGTACTCGTCCACGAGCAGGTGGCGGAAGCGCCGCTGCCAGTGCTCGCGCACCTCGGGATCCTCCTCGAGCAGGTGCACGACGAAGCCGATCAGGTCGTCGAAGTCGAGCGCGCCGAGCTCCTTCAGGCGCGCCTGGTACGCTTCGAAGGCGCGCGCGACCTGTTCCTCGAAGAAGCCGCCCTCCGCCCGAAGATCGTTCGGGGTCTGCAGTTCGTTCTTCGACTTCGAGATGCGGTGCAGCACGCCGGCTGGCGGGTAGCGCTTCTCATCGAGGTTCATCCGCCCAAGCACCTGGCGCATCACCTGCATCTGGTCCTGAGTGTCGTAGATCGTGAAGTCGCGCGGGTAGCCGAGCCGGTCGGCGTCCCGGCGCAGGATGCGGGCGGAGGCCTGGTGGAACGTCATGATCCACAGGCGCTGCGCGGCCTGCGGCAGGCGGCGACCGACGCGAGTGCGCATCTCCTGCGCCGCCTTGTTCGTGAAGGTGATGGCCAGAATCTCCTCGGGTCGCGCCGCGCCGGACTCTAGTAGGTGCGCGAGGCGCTCCGTGAGCGCCCGCGTCTTGCCCGATCCCGCCCCGGCCAGGATGAGGAGCGGGCCCTCGCCATGCAGTACGGCCTCGCGCTGCGCTTCGTTCAGTTCGTCGATCGTGCTCATGACTCTAGTATAGATGTCCCCGCACCGCGGCGGACGAGTTGTCGTGAATTCAATCGGGAAGCGGTTAAGATTTTTTGAGGGGGCAGGATGCGGACGGGACCGGGCGAATTCGCAGTATGCCAACCGCCATCGCTGGCAGATATTCGTCAAACACGCGCGCTTAGGGAGGCTGCAGTCGCTGCATACGCTACAGGTGATCATCCTCGCGCTGATTCAGGGCGTAACAGAACTCTTCCCGATCAGTTCCGTCGGCCACAACGTGATCGTGCCCAGGCTGCTCCAGTGGCACCTCAACCAAGCGGGTCCGGCGTTCCTTCCCTTCGTCGTCGTCCTTCACCTCGGCACCGCCCTCGCCCTCCTGATCTTCTTCTGGAAGGACTGGGTCGATGTCGTGCGCGGCATCCTGGGCCGCGGCGAAGACGTCGAGCGCAATCGCCACCTCTTTGACATCTTGCTTGTGGGCACGCTGCCGGCCGTCTTCCTCGGCTTCTTCCTGCAAAACTACCTGAAGTCGCTGTTCGCGTCGCTTGCGGTCGCTTCCGTGATGCTGATCGTGAACGGGGTGGGCCTCGTGATCGGCGAGCGGCTGCGCCGCACCGAGGGCAAGACGCTCGCCGACATCGGCTGGAAGGAGGCGCTCGTCGTCGGGCTCGCCGAGTCCACGGCCCTCATCCCCGGCATCTCGCGCTCCGGGGCCACGATGGTCGCCGGCATGGGCTACGGGTTGAAGACGTCGGAGGCTGCGCACTACGCCTTCCTCCTGGGCTTCCCCGTGATCCTAGGAGCCGGCGTCCTCGAGGTGCCGAAGCTGACGGGTGCGGCCGTGACTCCCGGGACGCTGCCGCTCGCGATCGTGGGCGGCCTCGTGGCCGCCGTGGTCGCCTACCTCTCCGTCGCGTTCCTCACCCGCTACTTCCGCCACCGCGAGGGCGACGCGCTGCGTCCCTTCGCCTACTACTGCTGGGCGCTCGGGATCGTGGGCGTCCTGGGGGCCATGCTCCACTTCTGATCCTCGCGCCCCCGTCGCACTCCTCCCGGTCGGCCCTGCGATGGTTCCCGCCATCGAGGCGCCGAAGGACGGGCACCGCGCGTGCGGTGCCCGTCCTTCGCTTGGTTCCTCCGGTTTGGGTCTCTCTAGTGCCCGGAGAGCGTTCCGATGAGGTTCGCAACGTCCGGCGATCCGAGGCCCGTCGGCAGGTCGTAGCCCGTACCGGCGTTGAACCCTGGGCTGCCGAAGCCGTTCTGGCCCACGGTCACGTCGTGGAAGTCGGCCGCGTACTCCGTCGGGTTCTGACCGATCTGGTAGAGCAGCGGGTTGAGGTCGCCGAGCGCGTGGCCGGCGGACTCGTCGGCGAGGGCGGTGATCGCAGCCCACTGCGGGGCTCCCTCGCTCGTTCCGCCGAAGAAGTAGAATCCGCTGTTCTGCCCGAGGAAGCCGAGGTAGACCAGCACCGAGGTGTACACCGACGCGTTGTAGGAGACGTCGGACGTCGTGCGCATCGACTGCCCCGTGACCCCGGCCTGGAACGCTGGCGCCTGGAAGACGGCGCTCGGTGCGCCGCCCGTGGCGCCGAACGGTCCCGCAGTGCAGCCGAAGGCGCAAAGGGACGGGTCGGAGTCGTTCCAGACCGTCTCGCTCTGGTACTGGCCGCTGTCGCTCATGTAGAGGTTCGTGCCGCCCACAGACGTGACGTAGGGGTCGGATGCCGGGAAGAGCGCGTTCGGCGCGCTGTAGCCGTTCCCGGCGCCGTTGTCGCCCGACGAGGCGAAGACGCTGATGCCGGCCGCCGCCGCGTCGCGGTAGATGCCGTCGGCCTGCTGCAGCTGCAGGTTGTTGCCGCCTCCCGCGATCGCCGCCTCCGGCGCGCCGAAGCTCATCGACATGACGTTCCCGAGGTGGTTTTGGACCGCGTACTCCTCTGCGACGTTCAGCGCGTTGCCGTTGGAGGTCGGAGCGACCACCAGATCGATCGTCGCGCCCGGCGCGATCGCGTGCGACCACTCAACATCCAGGGAGGTCTCCTGCGCCCAACCGATGGCGGTGGCGCCAGCCTTGCCGTGCGACTGGAAGACCTGCGGCTTGCCGTCCGGGTAGATGATGTTCAACTGCGGGTCCGGCAGGCCGAAGGTCGCATCGAAGGTCTGAAGGTCCTGGCTGATCGTCGGGCTGCCGTAGGCGTCGACGATCACGATCGTCTGGCCGGCGCCCGTGAGGGTCGCCGGCACATCGTACGCCGTGCGGATCTCCTGCGGCGTGTAGCACGCGAAGCCGAACGCGGCGACGCAGGCCGAGGGGGACGGGAATCCGGAAGCCGGTACATCCGCGAACGCGAAGTGCTCCGGCGGATTCGCGACGTAGGTGATCGAGCCGCTGTTGCCGCCGGCAGCCTGGACGATGCCACCTGTGCCGGCAAACGCGCCGAGCGCCGCGATCCCCAGGGCTGCGAGGGATGACTGCACCAACCGGATGGGTCTTCTCACAGGTACGCCTCCTTCGGGAACTCCTGCACGGACGATTCTGCGCCCGATACGGAAACTCCTGGTAAGACGACCTGCGGTACTCAGGAAGAAAAGTGTCCTCTCACCGCCCCTCGAAGCGCGGCCGGCGCTTCTCGAACATGGCCATGATGCCCTCCTGCGCGTCGCGGGTCTGCGAAAGACGTTCCATCGCCTCGCCCTCGGCGCGGTAGCCCTCTCCGGGCCCGCTCGCGAGCCCCTCCGCGATCGCCTGCTTCGCTGCGGCGAGCGCCAAGGGCGGTTTCTCCGCGAGTCCCCGCGCCAGGTTGCGCACCTGGTCGCGCAACTCATCGTCGGGGTATGCGCGCAGGACGAGCCCCGCCTCCGCGGCCTCCTTGGCGCGCATCTGGCGCCCGCTGTAGATGAGTTCCGCGGCACGCTGCGCCCCGATCGCGGCCGGCAGTCGCTGGGTTCCGCCCCAGCCCGGGATGATCCCCAGATTGATCTCCGGCTGGCCGAACTTCGCAGACTCGGCGCAGAGCCGGATGTCGGCGCAGAGCGCGAGTTCCAGTCCTCCACCGAGGCAGAGCCCATTCACCGCCGCGATCAGCGGCTTCGGGAAGGCCGCGATCCGGGGGTAGACCTCCCGGCCGCGCGCCACGAGCGCCTGCGGACCCGTCGACATCACCGACTTGAGATCCGCACCGGCGCTGAAGAACATACCTTCCCCCGTCAGAACGACGACGCGCACTCCTTCGTCGCCCGCAAGGCGCGAAAACGCCTCGTCGAGCGCGTCCAGGAGCTCTACGGACATCGCGTTCACCGGCGGATGGGTGATGGTGAGCGTCGTGACGAAGCCCTCGCGCTGCTCGCGCAGGAGCTCCCCGCTAGTACTCAAGGAAGCCCCTCCCCGCCGCGACGCCAGTGCGTCCTGAAGCGACGAGCGCGCGCAGCCGCTCGGGCGGGTGGAAGCGATCTCCCCAGCGCGCCTCGAGCTCCTCGAGGCGCGCGAGCACCTTGTCGAGACCGACCTTGTCCGCGCGCCCGAGCGGGCCCTCGGAGAGCCCAGCACCGGCACGCATCGCGATGTCGATCTCCCGTGCGGTCGAAACGTTCTCGTCGAGGCAGCGCACCGCCTCGAGGAAGACCGCGAGGTTGAAGCGGTCGAGCAGTTCGGTTTCCTGATCCTTCGTCATCGCGCAGCCCCCTCAGCCTGTGTAGGTGTAGAAGCCCTCGCCGGTCTTCGCGCCGCGCTTGCCCTGGGCGATCAGGTTCGCGATGCGGTCGCCGAGGTCGAAGCGCTCGCCGTAGGCCGCCTGAAGCGTCTGCGCCACGTCCTGGGCGATGTCGAGACCCAGAGCGTCGGCGAGGGCGTACGGACCCATCGGCGCCAGCTTCGACGCCGCGACCACGGCGTCGATCTCCCTCGGCTCGAGGGAGAGGTCCCGCTCGGCGCGCAGCACCTCGGCGAGGCCGGCCATCAGGATGCGGTTCACGAGGAAGCCCGGGCACTCGCGCACGCGCACGCCGACGCGCCGGATGCTCTCGACGAACTCGATCGCGGAGTCGATGTACTCCTCGTCCGTGCGCTCCCCGGCGATCACCTCGACGAGCTTCATCACCGAGGCCGGGAAGAAGAAGTGCATGCCCACGAGGCGCTGCGGCCGCGCGAGGCTCTGCCCGATCTCCGTGACCGGCAGGGCCGACGTGTTGGTCGCGAGGAGCGCCGTCATCGAGACCTGGGCCTCCACCTCTCCGAGCACCGCCTGCTTCAGGGCGAGCTTCTCCGGCACCGCCTCGATCACGAGGTCGACGTCGGAGAACCCCTTGTAGTCGAGCTGTGGCTGGACGAGTGCGAGGCGGTCCTCCGCGTCGTGCTCGGTCAGGCGCCCGCGCTGGACGCGCCGACCGTAGATCTCGCGGATGTGGGCCATGCCGCGCCCGAGCTGACCTTCGTCCACATCCTTCAGCACCACCGGCAGGCCCGAGAGCGAGATCACCTGGGCGATCTCCGCCCCCATCGTCCCTGCCCCCAGTACCGCCGCCTTGAACACGTACATCAGCCCTGCACCTCCAGGATCAGGCTGGCGCCCTGCCCTCCGCCGACGCAGAGCGTCGCGAGGCCGTAGCGCACGCCGCGACGCGGCATCTCGTGCACGAGCGTCGTAACGAGCCGCGCCCCCGTGGCCCCGATCGGGTGGCCAAGGGCCAGCGCACCGCCGTTCACGTTGACGATCTCGCGGTTCCACTTCATCTCGCGCTCCACCGCGAGGTACTGCGCCGCGAACGCCTCGTTGATCTCCACGAGGCCGATGTCGGCGAGCGAGAGCCCGGCGCGGGTGAGCGCCATGTCGGTCGCCCGCACGGGCCCCAGCCCCATGCGCCGCGGATCGCAGCCGGAGAACGCGTAGCTGACGATGCGCGCGAGCGGCTTCTTGCCGTGCGCCTTGGCCCACTCCTCGTCCGCGAGCACGACAGCCGCCCCGGCGTCGTTCAGGGGCGAGGAGTTGCCCGGCGTGACGCGGCCGCCCTTTCGGAACGTCGCGGGGGCCGTGGCGAGGCGTTCCGGCGAGAGGCCGGCGAGGATGCCCTCGTCCTGCGCGATCACCTCGGGCTCTCCGCGCCGGGACGGGATCTCCACGGGGGCGATCTCCTCCTTGAAGCGCCCGGAACGGCTCGCGCGGAACGCCTTCTGGTGGCTCTCCACGGCCAGTTCGTCCATCTCGCGCCGGGAGATGTCGTAGTCGTCCGCGAGGATCTCGGCCGTCTCCCCCATCACCGTGCCGGAGTAGAGGTCCGTCAGTCCCTCCCAGATGCTGTCGCGCAGCTCCGCGTGGCGCAGACGGATGCCCCAGCGCGCGCCGTACGTCAGGTACGGTGCGCCCGACATCGACTCGGCGCCGCCCGTCAACACGACCTGCGCCTGCCCGAGCAGGATCTCCTGCGCGCCCGAGACGATGGCTTGGATGCCCGATGCGCAGTTGCGCTGCACCGTGTACGCCGGCACCTCATACGGCAGTCCGAGGTGCAGGCCCACCTGCCGCGCCAGGTTCGCCTCCGCGATCGGCATGCCGCCGGAGCCGAACACCACCTGGTCCACGTCGGATTTCTCGATCTCTGCGGCCTCCAGCGCGGCCGCAGCCGCGGTCCGCCCGAGCTCCGTCGCCTTCACGTCGCGCAATCCGCCGCCGAAGCTGCCCACCGGCGTCCGCTTCGCGCCGAGGATGACGACACCCATCAAGATTCCTCCTTGTTCGCCTGCTCCACGAGATCGCGCCGCAGCACCTTCCCGATCACGGTGCGCGGCAACTCCGCGCGCGTCTCCCACTGGCGGGGCGTCTTGTAGCCCGCGAGGCGCTCGCGGCAGAACGCCCGCAGCTTCTCCGTATCGAGCTCCTCGCCGTGGTCCGGGACGAGCACCGCCCGCACCGCCTGACCACTGTGCGGGTCCGGTACGCCGACCACGGCGGCCTCGCGCACGCCTGGGTACTGCAGGAGCACTTCCTCCACCTCACGCGGGTAGACGTTGAACCCGCTGACGATGATCAGGTCCTTCTTGCGGTCGACGATGCGGCAGAAGCCGTCCTCGTCGATCACAGCGACGTCCCCGGTCAGGAGCCAGCCGTCGCGCAGAACGCGCGCCGTCTCGTCCGGCCGGCCGTAGTATCCGAGCATCACCTGCGGGCCCCGCACCGCGAGCTCTCCCGGTTCGCCGGGCGCGAGTTCGCGCGTCGGGTCCTCCGGGTCGAGGATGCGTTGCTCCGTGTCCGGGAACGGCGTGCCGACCGTGCCGATCTTGCGCTGGCCCGTCAGCGGGTTGCAGTGCGTCACCGGCGATGCCTCCGTCAGCCCGTACCCCTCGACCAGGACGCCGCCCGTCAGCTTCTCGAACCGCTCCTGCAGGGCGAGAGAGAGTGGCGCCGACCCTGAGATGCAGTACCGGATCGAGCGCATGTCCCAGCTCGCCGCCCTGGGGTCTGCCGCGACCGACTCGTAGATCGCTGGGGCGCCAGGGAGGAAGGTCGGCCGGAATCTCCGCACCTCCCTCGCCATCCGGGAGGGGATGAAGCGCGGCACGAGGTCGATCTCGGCGCCGACGAGGATGCCGAAGTTCATCGCGACCGTCATGCCGAACACGTGGAAGAACGGGATCACCGCCAGCACGCGCTCCTGTTGCCCGGAGTACTCCGGCACCCACGCGCGGCACTGCAGGGCGTTCGCGACGAGGTTGCGGTGCGAGAGCATCGCGCCCTTCGGCGTGCCCGTCGTTCCGCCCGTGTACTGGAGGACTGCTACCGCGTCGGGGAGGTCCTCATCCGGCAACGCGCGGCCCGAGGCCCCTTCGCGCAGCAGGGCGCGCAGGGTGATCGCTCCGGCCGACACCTCCGGGGAGTGCTGCGTCAGGCGCTGCGCCATGGCGAGTGCGGGCGGCAGGTAGTCGCCCACGCGCGTCACGATGAGCTTCGCGTCTCCGAGGGCACCCTGCAGGCGGCCCGCCACGAGGTCCAGCGCGACGACGGCGCGCGGCTGCGCATCCTGGAACTGAACGTCGAACTCGCGCGGGGTGTAGAGGGGGTTCGTCGGTACGACGATGGCTCCCGCGGCGAGGGTCCCGTAGTACGCGATCAAGAACTGCGGCGCGTTCGGCAGCACGAGCGCCACGCGGTCGCCCGGCCTTACTCCGAGGGCGACCAGGCCGCGCGCGAATGCCTCGACGTCCTCCAGAAGACGCCGGTAGGTGACGGTGCGGCCCATGAAGCGCAATGCCTTGCGCTCGGGGTACTTCGCCTCCGACTGCCGCAGGATCTCGGGAATCGTCCAGTCCGGGTAGTCGAGATGCCGCTCGGCGCCGCCTGGTACGACCTCGGTTTCGGCCGCCATGGCGTGTTCCTCCCTTCAGTCCGCGACTGGGGACGTGGCCACCTGCTCCCACAGGATCTCGGCGATGTCCTGGACCTCTCCACCTCCCTCGGCGCGCACGCCATCGCTCATCATGTTGAGACAGAAGGGGCACGACGTCGCGACGACCTCCGCCCCGGTCTCCACCGCCTCCTTGGCCCGTAGCCGGTTCACGCGCGGCGCGCCCTCCTCGCGGAAGGCCCAGCCGCCGCCGGCGCCGCAGCAGAAGGAGTCCGTTCCGTGCCGCGGCATCTCGGTGAGCTCCATCCCGGCGCCCGACAGCACCTCGCGCGGCGCGTCGACGATGCCGTTGTAGCGGCTGAGGTAGCAGGGGTCGTGGTAGGTGACGCGCTTGCCGCCGGCGGCGTGCGAGATGCGTCCCGTGACGAGGGCCATCGAGAGGTACTCGCTGTGGTGCACAACCTCGAAGTTCGCGCCGAAGTCCCGGTACTCGTTTCGAAGCTGCTGCATGCAGTGCGGGCACATCGTGACGATGCGCTTCGGCGCGACCTGCTGCAGAAGTTCGACGTTCTGCTGGGCCTGGATCTGGTAGAGGTACTCCTGGCCGGCGCGGCGCGCGGGATCGCCCGTGCAGCTCTCGCGACCGCCGAGTACCTTCACGTCCTCACCCATGGCGAGCAGCAGCTGCGCCAAGGCGCGCGCCACCTTCTGAGCCCTCGGGTCGAAGGCGCCGGCGCAGCCGACCCAGAGCAGCGTCTCGCAGGGCGTACCCTCCTGCCAGACGCGCAGGTCGAGCCCCTCCATCCAGGTGGTGCGGCTGGCCTGGCTGCCGCGGAACGGGTGGCCCCGCTCCTCGATCCCCTGCACGGCGTCGGAGAGCCCGGCCGGGATCTCGCCCTCCTCCATCGCGCGGAAACGGCGCATGCCGACGATCTTGGGCACGTGCTCGATGTCGACCGGGCAGGCCTCCTGGCATGCGCGGCAGGTCGTGCAAGCGAAGAGTGTCTCGTCCTTGATCGCGAGGGTGAGCGGCTCGTTCGGGCGGCTTCGCGCGTGCTCACGCAGGTCGAGGATCACCTGCTTCGGGGAGAGCGGCTTGCCCGAGGCGAATGCCGGGCAGGCGTCCTGGCAGCGCCCGCACTCCGTGCAGGCGTCGAGGTCGACGAGGTCCTTCACGGTCAGGTCGCTGAGGAAGTTGACGCCGAGCCGCTCGGCCGTCTCGAGGTTCGGGGAGTCGAGGCCGCTGCCGCGCGTCGGCTCGGAGAGGAAGATCGCGAGCGGTCCTGTGAACAGATGCATCATCTTGCTGTAGGGGATCGCGGCGAGGAAGCTGAAGGCGAGCAGCAGGTGGAACCACCAGAGCGAACGGTGGATGAGAAGCGCCGCCGGGATGCCGAGATGCAGCGCGCCCCAAAGGCTCGCCAGCGCGTAGCCGACGAAGGAGTAGCCTCCCCAGGGGTCGTGGGTGGCGTAGATGCGCAGGGACTGCAGCACGAAGCCCGTGATCAGGATGATCAGCAGCGAGAATGGGACGAAGAAGTCCGCGGCCTCCCGCGAGAGCGCCTGGGGGCGCAGACCGTAGCGCCGCCAGAGGAAGATCGCCAGCGCGACGATGCCCGCGAGGCCCGCCGCGTCCAGCGTGAACGATTCGAACCAGAGGTAGAAGGCGCCCTGCATCACCGGCAGTCCGAAGTCGGACTTCAGCATGACGACGAGCGTGCCGATGAACAGCAGGATGAAGGCCACGGCCAGCGCCACATGGGCGTAGCCTTGGAGGCGGCGCTTCACCACGCCGGACTGCAGTCCGGCGTGTCTTCCGAGTCGGCGCAGCCGCGGCCCCCAAGGGCCGATGGGGCGGCGCTGGCCCTTCGACCAAATGCGCCAGCGGCGGTAGAAGCCGTAGCAGAACACCACGACGAGCACGGCGAACGGCAGGTACATCCAGGCGTGGTCCGGGATGTTCCAGTAGACGACGCGATGCGGCGTCACTGCCTACGCCCCCGTGAGTGCACGGCGCAGCTCCGGCCACAGGGCGTGCCAGTCGGCGACGACGCCGACGTCGGCTGCCACGAAGATCGGCGCCTTCTCGTCCCGGTTCACGGCGACGACGTAGCGCGCGCCCGACATGCCTCCGAGGTGCTGGCTCGCGCCCGAGATGCCGATCGCGAAGTAGACGTCCGGCGCAACCTTCTGCCCCGTGATGCCCACCTGCTGGCTGGGCGTCGCCCAGCCCTCGTCGACGGCGGCGCGCGATGCTCCGAGCGACGCACCGAGGAGCGTCGCGACCTCGCGCAGCGACTCGTACGCGTCTTTGCTGCCGAGCCCCCGCCCACCCGAGACGATCACCTTGGCCGCCCCGAGGTCGTCGCCGGCGCTGTCGCGCACCGCGCGTCGCTGCACCAGCAGCGGTTCTGTGTGCGGCACGTCGACCATCGCGACGGGCAGCTCCGAAAGCTCCTGAGCCTCTGAAGCCCCCTGCCGCACCCCAAGCACGGCGCAGCCCGTCGCCTCGAGCGCAACCGCAGCCTTGCCGCCGAAGGCGCCCTTCACAACGCGCAGCGTCTCGCCTTCGATCTCGACCGACGCGACGTCGCGTGCCGCCGTGCGCCCGAGGGATCCTGCGAGCCGCGCGCCGACCGCCTCGAAGAGCGGTCCGTCCGGGATCAGGATGACGTCCGGCGCGGAGTCTCCCAGGAGCGCTCCCACCGCCGCCGCCAGCTCCGCGAGGTCCGCGTCCGGTGACACGACGGCGCCGCGCACCGCGCCGACGCCTGCGCGGGTCTGGGCCGGTTCCGCGAGCAGCGCGAACGTCGCGGCATCCGCGCCGCCCAGCGTCTTCGCGAGCGAGATCACTTCGCGCGCGTGCTGGTCATCCGCACGCACGATCGCTCCGACCCGCATCACGCACCACCTCCGATGCCCGGGATGACGCGGCGCAGGTCCTGCGCCAACGCCTCGGCCTGGGACTTGAGATCTCCCTCGATGCGCCTGCCGGCCCGGCTCGCCGCGTTGGCGCGCAGGTCTGAAACCTTGAACCCGCCGCTTGGCGAGATCGCGGGGCGCACCTCGATCGGCTTGCGGTTGGCCATCATCACGTCCTTCACCTTCGGCAGGCGCAGGAGCGTTCCGGGGCCGTTCGAGGCGGAAAGAACGCAAGGAGGCGAGATCTCGCCCTCCTCGTAGCCGCCCTGGATCTCGCGGCGCACCGAAAGCGCCGCGCCGCGCACCTCGGCGCCCTGTACGATCGGAACGAGCGGCAGGCCCGCAAGACCCGCGAACAGCCCCGCTGTCACGGCCTGGTCCCAGTCGCCCGCCTGCCGGCCGAAGACGTAGACGTCTGCGCCTCCTGCAGCCTCGGCGGCCGCCTGCATCTCGCGGGCCGTCGCGAGGGGGTCGTGGAAGCCCTCCTCGCGCTCCACGCGAACCGCCGACGTCGCGCCCAGGGCGAGCGCCTTCCGCAGCGCCGTCTCCTGCTCCTTGCCGCCCAGCGCGATGGCCACGAACGCGCCGCCGGACCCCTCGGCGATCTGCGCCGCGAGTTCGAGCGCGTTGCCCTCGTAGGGGCCGAGCACCTGGCCGACGTCTCCCTGCGCCCGACCGGAATCGAACCGGATGGCGCCAGGCGGCGCCTCCGGGTCGAGGATCGACTTCACGAACGCGATCACGCGCATCAGAGTCCCACCTTGGCACCGATTTCCTCGAAGAGCCGGCGCGCGATCACGAGCCTTTGCACCTGCGCCGTCCCCTCGAAGATGTCGAAGACGCGGATGTCACGGAACCATTTCTCCAGGAACGGGTCCGGCGCCTCGCCGGACTCCGCCGTCAGTTCCAGGGCCTCGCGGCAGATCAGCACGGCTTCTTTGCCGGTGTACGCCTTGGCCATCGACGCAGCGCGGCTCTGCGGCTCGCGAACGTCCGCGAGGAAGGCGGACTTCCAGGTCAGAAGGCGCGCCGCCCGAACGCGTCGGTCCATGTCGTCGAGGGCCTCCCGCAGCGCGCGGTAGCGCGGCAGGGGCCGCGCCAGCACGTAACGCTCCTCGACCAGCTCGCGGGCCCGCTCCGCAGCGGCGCGCGCGATTCCCACCGCCATCGCCGCGACGAGCGGCCGCGTCGCATCGAAGGTCTGCATCGCGACCTTGAAGCCTTCCTTGCTCTGCTCGTAGTGGGCGCGCCCCCCGAGCAGGTTCTCCTCCGGAACGAAACAATCGGCGAAGACGAGCTCCGAGGTGTCGTTCGCCCGCAGTCCGAGCTTCTTGTGGTGCCGCCCGACGCTGAATCCGGGCGTGCCGCGCTCGACGACGAAGGTGCGGTGGCCCGCACGCCCGAGCGACGGGTCGATCGTCGCGAACACGACGACCCAGTCGGCGCGCCCGCCGTTCGTGATGAATGTCTTCGTGCCGTTCAGGCGGTACCCTCCAGGCACCTCCTCACAGCTCGTGCGGATCGCCGCGACGTCGGATCCCGCCTCGGGCTCGGTGAGCGCGTATGCACCGAAGTGCGGCCGCTCGGTGTCCTTGAACACGGCGAAGAAGCGATCGCGCTGCTCCTTCGTGCCGATGAAGCTCACCGGGGGTCCGCCGAGCCCCGGTCCGGGCAGCGAGAGCAGGAACGACGCGTCACCCCACGAGAGCTCCTCCGACGCGAGCACCGAGAGGCGCAGCGTCGTGCGCTCGTGCGCCCCGGCGCCATCGCGCGAACCGCCAGGACTCCGCGGCATCATCTCCATCGAGATGCCGCTGCGCTGCACCGCCTGGTAGAACTCCGGCTGGATGTCCTCGATCCGGTCGGCCTCGAGCGACCGGGGCCGGATCTCGCTGCGGGCGAAGTAGTTGAGGTACGCCCGGACCGTCTTCTCCTGGTCCGTCTCGTGAAAGTCAGGCAACGCCGTGCGCCTCCTCGGAGTGCGAAGGGTCTAGAGTGCTCTGGCCGAGCGCGGCGCGATTGCCCGTCAGCGCAGAGAGCGTCTCGACGTCGCGCAGCCAGCGCTCCGCCGGGTGGTCGTCCACGAAGCCGTGGCCACCGAGTACCCCGACGCAGCTGTTGGCGGCGAAGTACGCGGCGTCCTTCGCGGCGCGCAGCGCCTCCGCCGCGAAGCGGAACGCTTCCTCGCCCTGCTCCGCGCGCCATGCGGCCTCCTGCCAGAGCAGTTCGGCCGCCTCGACCTCCATCACGACGTCGGCGAGCAGGAATCCGATTGCCTGGAATCCGCCGATCACCTTGCCGAACGCCTTGCGGCCGGCCGCGTACGTGCGGGCGTAGTTCAGCGCCGCTCGGCCGTAGCCGTGGAAGAAGGGCGCGAACGCAAGGAATAGCGCCTGGCGCGCACGAGCGTCGAAGGCCTGAAGGTCCTCCGCCGCGCCGTCGACAGGTCCGCCCACCCGGCGCATCGCCGTGAGTCCCATCGATGGCGCGTCCTGGAGTTCAAGCGCGGCGCCCGCCACCCTTACGAGGCGGTCGCCGGCGTCTGAGGCCGCGACCAGGAAGCCCTCCTGCGGGCTCGTCGGCGATGCGGCGAAGCCGATGCGGCCCGTCGCGGTGCCGTTCGAAAAGCGCACGCCCTCGGGACGGCGATAGCCCCCCGCGCCAGCGCCGCCGTCGGCGAAGAGAGCGCCGCGCGGCGCGCCGAAGACGGACCCGACGCCCGGGAGCAGCAGGCTCGTGCCGATCGTCGGCGCCTCGGCGACGAGCGCCGAGACCGCATGGCCCGCCGCGAGTGCGCCGAGCCCGAGTCCGCCGTCGTCCGCGCTGCGAATCAAATCCAAAAGTCCCAATTCCTCCGCCTGGCGCGAAAGCGTTTCAGGCACCGCACCGGCGTCGGCCGCCTCGCGCTCCGCCGCGGCCGCGCTGCGGCCGAAGTCGCGCGCCAGTTCCGCGACCGCGCGACTGTCGTCATCCCAGTCAAAGCGATACATCGTCCCGGACCCTCCTTCGCAGTCCGCGCAGGAATAGCTGCGAGAACTGTTTGCCGATCTCCTCCGGGCTGAACCTTCCGTCGGGCTGGTACCAGCGATGGGCCCAGTTGAGCGCGCCGAGCAGCATCAGGCCCGCGACGCCGGGATCGGCGTCCTCGAACTCGCCAGCGCGTATGCCCTGCGCGATCAGGTCGGAAAGCAGGTGCGAGTAGCGGCGCGTGCGCCCCCGCACGTCGCTCGCCAGCGACTCGGGCACGTAGTGCGATTCGCGAACGAGCACGGTGACGCGCTCCGGTTCGGCGCAAAGCCTGCGCACATGCGCTTCGATGACGCGCGCGAGGCGTTCCGACGCCGTGCCTTCGCCCTTCGCGATCCGCTCGGCATCCTCGAGGTAGCCTTGGATCGTCTGCTCGGCCAGCGTCTTCAGCAGGAGCTCCTTCCCCGTGATGTAGTGGTACAGACTGCCTTTCTTGAGTCCCACGGCAGCCGCGATGTCCTCGACCGTCGTCGCGTGGTAGCCGCGGTGATGGAAGAGGTCCGCTGCGGCGTTGAGGATCTCCTGCGGCCGTTCCATCGGCTGCCACCCCTTCGACCGACCAGTCGGTTGACTCTACGATAGCGCGCAGCGCAGCGGGAGGCAATGGGCATCTTCGCCGCAGCGACCAGCCTACGCGCGTCCCAGCCGCCGCCTGGCGCGTCCGAGGCCGCGCCGCAGCCGCTCGATCTCCCACAGTACGGCGCCGATCTGCCTGCGCACTTCGGCCCGCCGCGGCGCGGAGAGCAGGCGCAGCCCGAGCTGGCCGGCGCGAAGCAGCTTGTGCCCCGCAGCGGCGAAGCGCGCGGCCCCCTGCGCGCTCGGGCGCTCCACGTACTCGCCGAGTGCCCCGACCGCATCGGCGGCCGACGTCAGCAAAGGCACCGCCGCGCTCGCGCCGCCCTGCTCGCGCAGAGCGCCGAGGCTCGCGGCGATGCCCCGCGCGGCGTCCGCAGCCACCTCGAGCGCATCGATCGCCGCGCGCAGATCGGATGCGTCGCGGCGCCGCCTGCGCAGGAGCGGGCTGTAGCGAAGGCTGCGCCGCGCGAGTCCCACGGCCGCTTGCGCCGCCTCGGCGCGGCGGCCGAGCTGCGCTGGGTCGACCGCCTTCTGGTGGTCCGAGAGGTGGCGCAGCGTTGCCGCGATCTCCGCAGCGAGTCCGGCGACAGCGTTTCGGGCGGCCGGGATCGGGTCCTGCGGCACCAGGAACGCCTGCACGAGCACGGCGATCAGCGCGCCGAGCACCGTCTCGACGAGCCGCGCCGCGGCGTACTCCGGCCGGTTGCCCAGCGCGAGCACGAGGAGCCCGGAGATGCCGACCTGCGCCACCGCGAGGTTTGCGAGTCCGACGACCGACGCGATCCCCATGCCTACGAACACAAGGAGGGCGACGCCGAGCGCGCTGGGATGAAGCCAGTGCGCCGCGGCGAGGCTGACCGCGACACCGCCGATCACGCCGAGGATGCGCTGGCCGCCGAACGTGACGGAGTCCGAGACGGTCACCTGCATCGTCAGGATCGCGGCCAGTGGCGCGAAGTATGGCTGGCGGCTGCCGAACAGCAGCTGCGACAGCCACCAGGAGAGACCCGCCGCGACGGCCGCTTTCGCCTGCGGCAGGAGGCGCCACGCAAGGCCGCGCAGCGGTCGCCAGACGATCATCGCGCCACCGGACACGAGACCTCGCCGCGCAGCGCGGCGGGGGCGGACGCGCACCTCACTGCGGCGCCGCGTGGAGCTTGCGGCCCCACGCGAGGCCCATCGTCACCAGAAGCCAGCCGAGTGCGAGCCCCAGCGCGGCCGGTCCCTCGACGGAGCGCGCTATCGTCTCCTCGTGCACCGGACCCATCCCCACCACGACGACGCCCACGACGATGATCATGCCGCCGAGCGTCCACCAGCCGCGCCCGCGCTCGTCGGCGACCATCTGGCAGATCGCCTCGCCGGCCGCCCAGACATGGATCGCGAGGAAGCAAAGCGTGATCGCGCTCCAAGAGAAGACCACGACGAGGCCGAAGCGGTCGAGGAAGAAGTTGCGCAGCACCAGCGTGCGGAGCGCGGTGACGAGCGGCCAGGTGTTGGCGAGCACGAAGTCCGGACCGATCGTGGCGACCGTCGCGACGAAGGCGAGCAGCGTGAGAGCGCCCGTCACGGCGACGCCGGTCGCGATGTGCGGCAGGCCGGACTCGCTGCGCACATGGTACGGAAGGGTGAGCGCCAGCGTGCCCAAGCCGCTGAAGAGGAAGAGGGTATCCACGTCCGCCGTCGCGATGCCGGAGAGGGAAAGATGGGTGGTCGGAAGGAGTGTGTGCATCTCCTCGGCTCGCGTCAGGAGGAGGAGGAGGCTGAGCAGCACCAGCGCCGTGAAGAACGTGAAGAACACCAGAACGACGCGCGAGAGCCCTTGCATGCGGTGGCGCGCGGCCGTCCATGCCCCCACGGCGAACAGCACGGTCACAGAGAGAATCGAGAAGTTGGGCAGCTCCACCGCGGTGATCATGTCCTGGTAGGCCGCGAGACCGCCACTCGCTATCACGAGCTCCGCGATCGCGACCGCGGCGAGCCAGGGGTACCCGAGGATCGGCAGGCGCTGCACCAGCGTGACCCCGGGCGCACGGTTCGGAAGGTGCGCTGCCGAGCGTGCCAACACCGTCGCCCAGACTACCGCCAGAACGTACAGCGTGACGAGTGCGATGCCCGCCGACCGGCCGGCATCGGCCACCAGGATGCGCGGTGCGATGAAGATGCCCGCCGCGAAGGTGGCCGCCGTCGTGAAGACGACCGACTCCAGGGGGGAGACGCGCCGACCACGGTCGCGGATCATACGGTGATGCCCTGGCGCAGGGTGCCGACCTGTACGCTGACCTCCACGACGGCCTTCGAGAACGCCTGGGGCCAACTGCCGAGGCGCGAGACCGCCGCCGGATTCTGCCGGTACATCGCCTGGCCGAAGCGGAAGGGATCGACGCCGTGCACCTGCGCCTTGCGCACGACCTCCTCCAGCCCGGTGCGGATCACATCCGACGTCGCCTGGGAAACCATCTGGCTGATCTCCGGCGTGATGCGGTCCGCCTGGTGCGGGGCCTCGGCGATCGTGCCGCCCATCTTCACCTTGAGCGTGAGGTGCACCCTGCCCTGGCTGTCCACCCGCCCCCGGCGGTTCGTCCTGGCGCCCAGGCTGCGCACGACCGCGAGGCCGAGGGGCGTCGTGGGCTCGATGACGCCCTTGTGCATCTCGCCCAGCGCCAGCATGATGTACGCCGACTCGGACACGTTGAAGACGACGGTGGCCTGACCCGGATTGTAGGTGCCGAGCGTGGCGATGCTGTACTGCCCGTCCGTGATGTCGATGATCGGAAGGGATGCCGAGTGTCCGGGTTCCATCTGGTCGCGATCGAGCTTCCACGCCTCGACGCCCATCGACGTCGACTGGCATGCTCTGCAGTTGAAGTGGACGGAGTAGTAGAGCGAGGGCAGTTGCTCCTGGTTGGGCGGCGGCGAGAGCACCGTCGCCGCGCTGGGTTTCGTGAAGGCGAACCACTCGGTGTGGTCGACCTCGCCGAGGCGCTGCTCCTCGCGCAGGAACTCGTCGCGTTGCGCCGGGGGCAGGTCCAGCGCGAGCAGAACGATCTTCAGCTGGCCGAGGTAGATGTCGCGGCTCGTGCGGTCCTCGACGAGGGAGATCGCCGACGCGAGGCTCGGCGCCTCGGCGGTCGGGTAGTAGAACTTGTTGCCGCCGCTGCCGCTGCCGCCCCCGCCCCCGCCGAGGGCCTGCGGGCTCGGGACCTGGAATGTGTAGCGCAGTTCCCCCGCCTTTTGCCCCTTGTCTACTGCGATGCCCACGACGAGGGCGCGCGTGTCGATCGACGTGGCGTTGCCGCATCCCGTGAGAAGCGGCAGGATGGCGAGCGCGGCGGCGAGGACGCGCCTCACCGAAGTCCACCGCGCGGGTGACGCGTCATCGCGCGCCGGAAGAAGCGCGTGATCAGCGGGAGCGGGCCATGACCTTGATCCGCGGGGCTCAGCGCGCGCATCGGCAGCCGAAGGATGGTATCGCGCACGGAACTTCCGCTCGCCGGCACCAGCGGATCGAGGTACGGCCTTCCGCCCACCTCCAGGGACGCGAGCGACGCAAGCACGATGAAGGCGAGCACGACGATGCCGACGACTCCGTAGACCGCGCCGATCATGGCCATCGGCCACATCAGGATGCGCCAGACCGACGTGATCTCGAAGGACGGCGCGGTGAAGGCGGCGACGGCAGTCACGGTCGCGATGACGATCATCAGATCCGAGACGATCCCCGCCTTCACGAGCGCCGTGCCGACGACGATGGCGCCGACGGTGCCGAGCGTCGAGGTCATCTGCGCAGGCATGCGCAGCGCCGCCTCGCGCAGGAACTCGATGATCAGGAACATGATGATGACCTCGACGAGCGGCGAGAACGGCACGCCCTCGCGTGAGCCGGCGACGACGATCATGAGCCGCGTCGGCAGAAGGTCGGGGTTGATGGTGGTGAGGGCGACGTAGAGTGCCGGCAGGAAGAGGGAGACGAGCACGGCGATCGACCGGATGAGCCGGATGTAGCTCGACTCCCAGAAGGTCATCATGTAGTCCTGCATGGTGCGGTAGAAGTCGCCGAGCGTCGAAGGGTAGATGGCGCAGGTCGGGTCGCCGTGCATCATGATCAGAAGGCGTCCCTGCAGCACGGCACGCGCAGCCTCGTCGACCCGCTCCGTCATGCGGACCTGCGGGAAGATCGAGAACGGGCGCTGCTCCAGCAGCCCCGTGATCGAGGAGATCAGCTGCAGGTCCTGCGGCTGGGCGGACTGGACCGTGTCCATCACGGTCGCGACGTCCTTTGGTTTCGCCATGCCGTCGATGTACATGACCGCCACGTGCGTGCGGGTGAGCGCCCCGACCTGGAAATTCTGCACCTTCATCCGGTGCGTGCGCACGCGGTCGCGCAGCAGCGCGAGGTTGCTCTTGAGGTCCTCGATGAACCCGATCTGCGGTCCGCGCACTGCGTTCTCGGACTTCGGCGCGCTCGGCGTGCGCACCGGGATCTTCTTCTGGTCGATTGCGATCGCGCCCGCGATGCCGTCGACGAAGAGGATCAGGTGGCCGTCCTCGTAGTGCGACTCCACCTCACTCCACTTCGTGATCGGCTTCGCGACGAGCGTCGGAAGCACCCTCTGCGCGATCTCCTGCATACCCTGCGGTGGCGTCCCGCCTCCGCGCTGCAGCGGCCTGATGATGTCGCGGTCCACTTGGCCGCGCTGGACGACGCCGCCCTCGAACAGCATCAACGCGCTCCGGCCGAACGCCTTCAGTTGGCGCGTGACCGTCGGGAACGAGTCGAGGTACAGGGCTGCGAGGCGCTCCTGCACCTTCTGGATGTCCGAAGAGATCTCGTCGCCCACAGGGTCCACCATGGCGTCGAGCAGACCCGCGAGTCGGCTGCCGCGCTGCTCGATGTCGCCGATCGCCTCCAGCTTGCTCGTGGCCCGCACCCCCAGATGTAGACTTGCGAGCACCGGGCACCTTCTATGCGCCGCGCGCCAGGCGCCGCGGCGCCCTACGCCTTGAGCATCTCCTGGACGGCGCGGGAACTCTCGCCTGCCCGCATGGACCTTCTTGCCAACATCGCGCGGCCGCCTCGCGTGCGGGGCACGCCTGCCCGCACATTGGCAACGTCTGCATGTCGCGGGTGATCTCTGGCAATCCTTGCGCCACAGGAGGGATGCATCCATGGCGGCGATCCTGCGCATCGCCCTCGGGGCGCTGATGCTTGCCGCGGCCGATTGGAACCGGCTCGCGACGGTCGCAGACCCCCACCCCACGTGGCACTACGCACTGCACGTGCTATGGCTCGCGGGAGGTATCGTGATCGGTGATGGACTCTGGCGACTCGGTCGCGGCGTGCCGCGCGCCAAGGCGCCGCAGGTGGAGTCGCGATGAGGACGCTTTGGCTCGCCGTACTCGGCCTTCTCGCGCTCGCCCTACTGGACCCCGGCGTCGCCGCATGGGCAGAGCGAAGCGCCCTGACGCACAACGCCCAGCACGTCGCGCTCGCGGTGTGCGGCGCCGTCTTGGCCCTCGTCGCGCACTCGGGGCCTCGCCCCGAGAAGGTGCAGCCGAAGGCGACCGGCGCCGGCTCCTGAGCAAGCCCCAAACGAACGGAGGCGCCCGGGTCACCCCGGGCGCCTCCGTTCGCGACTTGAGCGATCAGACGAGCGCGCGCACCGCCGCAATCGCCTCGTCGAAGTCCGGCAGGTCGGCGAACTCCGGCACGTACTGCGCGTAGCGCACGATCCCCTGCCCGTCGACGACGAAGATCGAGCGGCTGAGAAGGCCCATCTCTTCGATCTCAACGCCCCACGCGGGACCGAAGGAGTGGTCGCGGCTGTCCGAGAGAACCTGCATCGCCTCCGCGTCGGCAGCGCCGCACCAGCGCCGCTGGGCGTACGGCAGGTCGCGGCTGACGGTGTAAAACGTAGCCTTGTCGCCGAACGTCTTTGCCTCCTGCTCGAAGCGGCGGCTCTGCGTGTCGCAGACGCCCGTGTCGAGCGACGGCACAACGGAGAACACGCGGACCTTGGCCGGCGTGTCCTTCAGCGTCACCGTATGGAAGTCTCGGTCGATCAGCGTGAAATCCGGCGCCGCCTGTCCGGGACGAACCTTTGGTCCGACCAGGGTCAGGGGGTTGCCCTTCAGGGTGTGGACACCCTTGCGCAGTTCCGGCATGTTGCATACCCTCCTCGTATCGGCGCTCGGCGCGTCCCCTTCGCGCATTGGCTGCCGCGTATCTTGTCCGACGATGACTGAAGGGGGACATCGCCCTGGAGTACCTGCAGGAAGTCGTCATCTACCTCGATCCCGAGGACGCCGCGAGCCAAGCGGCGGTTCGCTTCCTCCGCGACCACGGCGTCGGTTGCCGCGTTCAGGACGTGCGCGCCGACCCTGACCTCTGGCGCCATCTCGAGTTCATGGGCGCCACGCGCCTCCCCACGATCGTCGTGAACGGGGTCGCCGTCGAGGGCTTCGACGATCGAACGCTGCGCGACGTTCTGGGCATCTAGCCCGCGACGCGCGGTTCGAGCAGGTGGACGATCTCCCCTGCCTCGGGGAAGCGGCCGGCCTTCGCCTTGTCGAAGACCGCCTCGCCTGCAAGCGTGACGCGGAAGACGCCGCCGTGCGACGGCACCAGCGTGATCGCCGCGAGCGCCTCCCCGTACCTGAGTCCCACCTCCTCCGCCACACGGGCGGCATCAGATGCGTACGTTCATTCGGTGCAGAACGTGATGATCAGGGTCGGTCTTTCCAAGAAAGGCGCCTCCTTCGGGCCGCCGGCTCGTCTCCATGATAGGTGACCCGAGCCCGGCAGCCCAAATTACTTGCGCCGGGAACGCCCCTTGGCGGGACGCCGCCTGCGTGCGGGTGCCCTCGGCCGTCGCCCGTCGCCCGCCTTCACGACGCGCGTACCGAGCACCAGGTCATGGACCGCGAGCCGCTCCGGCGAGAACAGCGCGAAGACGAAGCCGCCGCAAAGCAGCACGACCTCGAGCAGCGAGACGAGCGGGCGCAGGCCGTACTGCCAGAAGGAGAGGCTGTCGCTGCGTTTGCCGACGACCTTGAGACGCAGCAGGATCTTGGCGGGCGTGCGGCCCGAGAACGCCCAGAGCGAAAGCGCGGTGTAGGCGAAGAGCAGCACGGCCCAAAGGCCCACCGGCAGGCCGAGGGCCCAGCCGATCGCGCCCACGACGGCCGCGTCGAGCACGTAGGCGAGGGCGCGCTCGCGAAAACCCGCCGGCCTCACTGCGCGGCCTCGTCACCCGCCACGATGCGGGAGAACAGCTCCGGCGCCACGTTGCGACCCGTCAGCACCGCGACCGCTGCACCCTTCGGGGCGACCCCCTCGAGGATTGCCGCGACAGACGCCGCAGCGGAGCCCTCCACGACGACGCGCTGCTGCTCGTACAGGTAGCGCATCGCGCGGGCGATGCCAGCCTCCGAGACCTCCAGGACGCCGTCGAGGTGCGCGAGCGCGAGTTCGATCATCGGATCCGTCGTGTCGCCGTGCAGACCGTCCGCGAGCGATGGGCCGAAGGTTACGGGTACGCGGTGTCCAGCACCGAACGCGGCGACGAGCGGCGCAGACGCCTCGGACTGCACTCCGTACACGCGCACGCCGGGCCGAAGCGTCTTCAGTGCGATCGCCGATCCGACGGCGAGGCCGCCACCGCCTGCCGGTACGAGCACGATGTCGATGTCGGCGCCGGAGAGGGCGATCTCGAGGCCGACCGTTCCCTGACCAGCGATGACGAGCGGATCCTCGAAGGGGTGAACGAGCGTGCGCCCGCTCTCCTCGACGATCTGCGGCAGCGCTCGTTCGGCAGCGTCGTAGTCCTCGCCGCGCAGCAGCACCTCGGCTCCGAACTGGCGGACCCCCTCTATTTTGACGCGTGAGGCGGTCTCTGGCATGACGATCAGCGCCTCCACCCCGAGTTCGCGCGCCGCAAGCGCGACGCCCAGCGCGTGGTTTCCCGCTGAGACTGCGACGACGCCGCGCTGCCGTTCGTCCAGGGTCAGGTTCAGCATGCGGTGGAAGGCGCCCCGCACCTTGAACGAACCGGTTCGCTGCCAACACTCCATCTTCAGCTGGACCAGCGCTCCGCGCTGCGCGGAAAGAACGAAGTCCTCGACGAGCGGCGTCGCAAAGATATGGCCGCGGATGCGCGCCCTGGCGCGAACGACGTCGCGCATCTCGATCTCCATATGGCCACCTCCCCTCGCCTGCCATCTTGCAGTTCTGCGCGCGCGCCCGATCCCCTCCGTCGGCAGGAGACAGCGCACTTCGACGGAAATAGGATGCAAGGAGATTTCGCGCGCGGCCCCGCACCGCCGAGGTGCGGGGCCGCGCCAAGCCCGTCATGAACCGGTTCGAGGGGGAGTTCCTTTGCAGGAAGAGACCACCGATGTTTCCCTGGCGGACGTGATGGCCGCCCAGGAGAGACTTTCCCGCTTCCTCGCCCCGACGCCGCTGCAGGAGTCGACGGCCGCGTCCGAAGCCGTCGGTGGCGGCGTGCTGCTGAAGCTCGAGATGTTCCAACCGATCCGCGTCTTCAAGATCCGCGGCGCCCTCAACCGCGTCCTGCGCATGCGCGCTGCGGGCCTCGCGCCTGGGGTGATCACGGCGTCCGCGGGCAACCACGGCCTCGCCGTCGCCTACTCGGCGAACCGCTTCGACCTTCAGGCGACGATCTGCGTGCCGCGCGGCGGCAACCAGGCGAAAGTGCGCGCGATCGGTCGCCTCGGCGCCCGGATCATCGAGGAGGGCGAAGACTTCCAGGCGGCCGTCGAGAACGCTCGCCGAATCCAGCAGGCCGAGGGCCTCACCTTCATCCACGCCTACGACGACCCGGACGTGATCGCCGGCCAGGGTACGCTCGGTCTGGAGCTGACGCAGCAGGGCGGCGACTTCGACGCCGTCCTCATACCGATCGGCGGCGGTGGGCTTCTGGGCGGTGCCGCGCTCGCGATCAAGGAGCGCATGCCGCGCACGAAGGTGTTCGGGATCGCGATGTCCGGCGCCGACTCGATGGCCCGCTCGCTCGCGGCGGGCGAGGTCGTCGCGCTTGAGGCCGTCCACACGATCGCCGACGGGCTTGCGCCGCGCAGTCCCTCGACCGCGACGCTCCGGCTCGCCCAGCGCTACGTTGACGACGTGGTCGTGATCGACGACCAGGACCTCTTCGCAGCCCTCCGCCTCCTGCTCTACGAGGAGCACCTCGTCGTGGAGCCCTCCGGTGCAGCCACGCTGGCCGCGCTCATGCGCTACGGTGCAGCGCGCTTCGGGCGCCGACCCATCGCCGTGCTGTCCGGCGGCTTCTGCGCCGACGACGTACTGGGCCAAGTCGTCAAGATGGCCTGATCGTCCGGTTGGCGCGCCTGGAGTATGGCCATTCGGCCCAAGAATGGTCCATCTGGACGCCGGTTCGCGTCCAGATGGACCATTGCACCGCTTTCCTGACCCCTCTACTGTGGATTGTAGAGCGATGGCTGCGCGCGCGGCCGGAAGAAGGAGGCGGAGACCCTATGGCCGTTCACACCGTTCCGCAGGCGCTGTCCGCGATCTCGTCCACCTCCGCGTTCGGCGACTTGCCGCTCGCATCCCGCGAGGCGCTCGCCGGCATCAGTTCCCTTCGACGGTACCGCAAGGACGCGTACGTGTTCATCGAAGGCGACGAGGCCGAGTTCCTCTGCCTGCTCTACGACGGCGCCGTCCGTACGTTCCGCACGAGCCTCGTGGGCGCCGAGCAGACGCTGCAGCTCGTGCGTCCGGGAGACCTCTTCGCGCTGACGGGGGTCCTGCGCCCGCGCGACGCCTACCCGGCGACAGCTCAGACGGTCGAGGACAGCTGGATCGGATTCCTGCGCAACGAAGCCCTGCGGGCGCTGGCCCAGCGCAGCCCGGACGTCGCCTGGGCGCTCGTGCAAGTCTTCGGAGAGCGGGTGCGCGAGCAGTCCCGCCAGATGCTCGATTTGACGAGCCGCGACGCCTCTTCGAAGATCGCGGCAACGCTCCTGCGGCTCGCGGAGCGCGAAGAGGAAGGCCGCGGAGGCCTGCACTTCACCCACCGCGAACTGGCCCAACTGGTCGGCTGCTCGCGCGAAACGGTTACCCGCGTGCTGCGGGAGTTCCGCGAGGACCGCTGCGTCGAGCAGACGGTTGACGGCAAGCTCATCATCCATCCGCAGCGCCTGCAGTCCTACGCCGGCTAATCCTTTCGGTGCCGGGGCCCCGCGGAACCGACCCACGCGTGTGGGGACGGGCCGCGGGGCCCCGCGCGTCGGTGCCCCTTCGGACGCTCGCGCGTATCCTGGCACAAAAGGGGTGGCTCGTGGCACAGGGCAAGGTGCTGGCCGCAGCCGGAGTCCTCGTCGGTCGGCGAAGCTCGACGCGTCCCTACCCTTGCCCCATTCCGGAGAGCACTGCGGGCGTGAGACGCTGGCCCGCGACGCGGGCGTGCGCGGCGCGGTTGCCCGCCGCGATGGCATCCGCCATGGGCATGCCCAGCCTTCTCCCAGCGAGGATGCCCGCGGCCTGCGCGTCGCCGGCGCCAGTCGTGTCGCCCTGCACCGGTCCCTGCCCCGCGATCTTCAGCACGTCTCCCCCCTGTCCAAGGTAGGCCCCGTCCGGCACGCTGACGACAACCGTGCGACCCTCCCCGCTCAGGCGCGCCGCGGCGTCGCGCGCATCCTTGGCGCCGCTTCGCAGCAGCGCCTCGTCCGCGTTCATACGCACGATGTCCGCCCTGGCCCAGACCGCCTGAAGTGTGCCTTGCACGCCGCGCGGGCCCGGGTCGAGCAGCACCTCGATGCGGCTGGGCAGATGCGCGACCGTCGGCTCCAGGTCGGGCGACGAGATCGCCTCGTATCCGGAGACGTACAAGAACCCTGCGTGCGCGAGGTCCGCCTGCCTGAGGTCCACCGCGCCGACCTCGCCCTCGGCCCCGGCGGCGCTTACAAGGCTGCGCTCCCCGCTCGGTTCGACGAGCGCCATCGTGACGCCGCTTGGACGTTGGCTATGTCCGCCGCAGACGGAGATGCCGAGGCGGTGCAGTTCGTCCTGGGCGAGCCGGTCCAGTGGGCCGTCGCCGCGCCGCAGGACGAACTCGAGCGGCGCGCCGAGCTCCGAGAGCGCCCGCGCGACGTTGATCCCGCTGCCGCCCAGACCGACCTGCAGCGCCTCCGCCAGGACGTCGCCGCCGGACGACGGCAGCCGCGGCACCCTGAGGTGCAGCTGCAGCAGCGCCGCGCCGACGACGATCACCTTTCGTTCCGCCCCGCCGACCATCGCTACGCGAGCAAGGCGCGCAGGTAGCTCGACTCGTCGAGCGTCGCGCCGCCCTGCGCATCGTGCTCTGTCAGAAGCCGCAGCGCCTCGGGAGCGATGGGCAAGCCGATGCCGTCGGCCTTGGCCATCTCCACGGCGAGGCGAAGGTCCTTCAGGCGGTTCGCCACGGAGAAGCCGGGCTCCCACGCGTCCTGGCGCAAGCGGTTGAGCAGATTCGCGAGTTCCGTCGAGGCCGCGGAACTGTGCGGCAGAACCTCCTCGATCTTCTCCTGTGGCACGCCTTCGCGCAGCGCGAGGCGAATGCCCTCCGCCGCCACCATCAGCGTCAGGCCGGAGATGAGGTTGCCTGCGAGCTTCAGGGTCTCCCCGAGGCCCGTCCGTCCGACGTGCACGATGCGCCGTCCCATGGCTTGGAAGAGCGGCATCGCCACCTGGAAGTCCGCCTCGTCCCCGCCGACCATGATCGTCAGGCTGCCCTCTCGCGCACCCACGTCGCCACCCGTCACCGGCGCGTCGAGGAACCGAAGACCGCGCGCCTGCGCAGCGGCGGCTATCTTGCGCGAGGTGCCCGGCGCGATCGTCGACATGTCGATCAGCAGCGTCCCCGGCGACGCGGCGGCGATCACACCCTGCGCTCCGAGGCAGACCTCCTCGACGGCCGCGTCGGCCGTGACGATCGTGATCACAGCGTCCTGCCCGCGCGCCGCGTCGCCCGCGGTAGATGCGATGCGGCCGCCCAGCGCCCGGAAGGGCTCTGCCCGCTCCGCGGTACGGTTGTAGACCGTCAGTTCGTGTCCTGCCCGCAGAAGATTCTCCGCCATGAAGCGTCCCATCACGCCGAGTCCGATGAAGCCAAGACGCATGACCGCCGGCTTCTGCCGGCACACCTCCTCAACCTAGATAGGCGCCCCCCGCACCTGGGAGCCAAGGGGCTCTGCGCATCCCACCGCGTCGCAGCGACCCGCGACTTCGGAGAGCGGTGCCTCCTCCGGCAGCCAGAACTCGACCCGCACGCGGGAGGCGAACGCGACGGAGAGCACTTCCCCGCCCACTGCCTCGATCGCGCGCAGAAGTGGCACCCGCTCCTGGTGCGCCACGTCGGCTGCGTAGCGGGTGCCCGGCACCCTGCGCTCGAGGCCTGCGGCGTCCAGCGCGGCGACTCCAGCTCCGAGGTAGGCGCGCAAAAGTCCCGGGCGCCCGAGCTTCCTGCCACCATAGTAGCGCACGACGATCAGGATACCGTAGTCGACGCCCCGGCGGCGCAGCGTCTCGAGGAGCGGGACGCCCGCCGTGCCCTGCGGTTCCCCGTCGTCGCTTTGGCGTTCCTGGCCGGGCCCAAGCCGCCACGCGCTGCAGTGATGCGTCGCCTGTGGGTGCTGCGCGCGAACGCGTGCGAGCGCAGCCAGAG